>NZ_DATCQT010000055.1:0-156238 GCF_036569345.1 Clostridium sp. | reverse complement strand
AATTTCACCACTTGTACTCGCATGGTCAATTGCAGCAATACTTAGAATAGCATTAGGATCTGCAACAGTAGCAGGCCTTACAGCGGCAGGTATTGTAGGACCATTAGTTGTAGCAACAGGAGCTAGTCCAGAACTAATGGTATTAGCTACAGGTGCAGGAAGTTTAATATTCTCACATGTTAATGATCCTGGATTTTGGATGTTTAAAGAATATTTCAATCTATCAATACCAGAAACTTTAAAATCATGGTCAGTATTAGAAACTATAATTTCTGTTGTTGGTTTAATTATGGTTCTATTATTAAGTACAGTTATACATTAAAGTTTAATACAGGAGAAGCTATGCTTCTCCTGTATTAGTTTGTTAATAAGGAGTAAAACCTGTTGATGAAGCTATAGAAACTTTAATACCATATATTTCAAAGGGTGATATCATAATAGATGGTGGTAATTCATTTTTTATGGATACAATACGTAGAAGCAAAGAACTTGAAGATTTGGGCTTTAAATTCATATGCACAGGGATTTGCACTTATGAAAGCTGCATCAATGGAGTATAATTGGGACCTTGAATATGGGAAAATTGCCTAAATATTCAGAGGTGGGTGTATTATAAGAGCTCAATTTCTTAACAAGATAAACGAAGCTTATGAAAATGATGCTAATCTTAAAAACCTAATGTTAGATTCGTAATTACAAAGATAAAGTTACCCCCCAAAAGACTGATTTATTTGATATTGTAAGTTTAATAAAGATAAAAGATTTTTTGTTTTTATAGTTTCTATCTATTTCGCAAATATTGCAATGGGAAGTAATAATAGTTATATTTCATTGCTTATTCAAAAGACAGGTGGAGATGTCTCACAGCTTGGATTATTATGGTTTATTCTTGCTATAAGTGAATTACCCATATTCTTTTTTGGAACAAAGCTTTTAAAATAACATGGAGAACTTAATTTATTTATCTTTGGAATGGCACTCTATATAAAACATAGGATGTCTAATTTTGCGCCCGAAATGGGCGAACAAGCTATATGCTTTACGTACGATTCGAAAAGTGTTCCATGATCTTTGCCCAAATACGTTGCGTTTCAAGGAATTCGTCATAATGGTTTTTCACATTTTTATGGTACTTTTCGAGTTCAGATAAGACATTAATAAATTGAGGCTTTCCAAAATAAGCACAAATTTTAGGCAATGTAACAGTCAGCCTATCCCTCATTTCTTTAATCTTTTTATCATAACAATCTGGCTGCGTTATATAGAGTAGTAATGGCTTATAACGAATCCAACCTATACATGCATTGTAAAAGCGAGTGATAATTTTATCAGTATCAGCTTTAATGAATTTCAATCGAATTGGTAGAACACCTTCTAAAAGGTGATTGTATGTTGAGAATCCATCATGGAATGTGTAACATGGAACACGCATGACCTTTCTATCGCTTAGACACGTAGCTAAAAAAGTATCCTCTCCTCTAGCTCCTGGTGGATTGTAAAAAGGAAAAATACGTTTAGGATCCGTAAGGTTAATACATAGATTTGCTCCAGATATAAACTTTGAATGGTTTATTTCCTCAACCTCTACAGCATCCTGACTAGTTAATATCTTTGTGTCAGCATATGTGATTCCACCATTTTTCATAACAGATTTTAATTTGTCCCATTTGATTATATCGTTGCTTATGGCCTCAATAAATGATCGAAAATCTCCTTCACTCATAGTGTCGTTAAATTCCATATACGGGATGGGAGATATATATCCACAGTGATGCCCATGAGTTATGTCTGCATTAGTTATATTTTTAAGATGTTCTGACAAAACAAACTGCCCGCCCCAAATTGCAGAATTAAGTGTATTAGTCACTGCCATAGGGTACTCGTCGTCATCTAGAAAAACCAAATAATCCATATTGCACTTTATAGCATTATATAACACAGCATTACGCTTGGCTGCGTATCCTTTGCCAAAAATCAAGTTACATTCATCAATAGTGATTACATTTTCCCGAGTTAAATAATCAATTTCTTCTTTTATAGAGACGCTTCCAATAAAAACTTTACTATCTATCTGCTTAACTAAATCTGGGTGTACATTAGTGTAATCCGTTATTTGGGTTTTATTATAATGAAGATCATATGCAACAAAAAGATTTAAACTGATTTTTTTATTTTCAACCAAACCAGATTCCTTCCAGTTGTTTATATTGGTTCTTAGCACCTTTTGAAAACTCTTTCTTCCAGTAGCAAAACCTATCCCTACTTTGATATCTTTTACCTCCTGCATTTAATCACACCTCCTTTTATAAAATAAATGTCAAATCAGATCTGTAACGTAATTATACCATAACCATCAAAAAAATTATTAATATAATGGTTTGTATGTTATAATGAAACATATTAGATTGTTAATTTAATATTAGAACAAAACTTAAATGATGCTTAATATAATAAAAAAGAATATTAACGCCTAGGCCATTGTGTAACTTAGCTATTGAATGAAATTTAGTATAATGATAAAGAATATATATCAAAATTAAGAATGCAAGATAGGTTTTATCCTATAAAATACAATAAAAAGTTAGTAAAGACACTATCAGCAGTTTGAAGCTGATAGTGTCTTTACTATTATAATACATCTAATTAAAATATTATGTTGTAAATGGAAAAAGTAAAGGAGGAACAAGTATGTATTTAATCCCATTGCCACGGAAGATAACAAAGCAGGATGGGTTGTTTTTGATAGGACACAATACTTCTATTGTGTTAGAGGCGGAGCAAAATGACAATGATTTGGAAACAGCAAAGTTATTACAACTGGAAATTAAAAAAGTCATCGCAATTACGTTACCAATTAAAAAAGTGTTACAAGGTTCAGAAAATATTGTAAAGAATAGTATTCACTTTGAATGTAAAAATAAAGATATAAATGAGGAAGCTTACAAGCTAATTGTAACAAGTAATAAAATTACCATTGTAGCTTGTTCTAGTCGCGGTTTTTTATATGGGACAGCAACACTAATACAGTTATGTAAGATATCACGTGCAGAAATTGAATGCACAGAAATTGAGGATGAACCATCCTATTCAAACAGAGGATATATGCTCGACGTTAGTCGCGGAAGAGTACCTACTATGGACAGTCTAAAATCTATGGTTGATAGATTATCTCTTTATAAAATCAATCAACTTCAGTTATATATGGAGAACTGCCTGCGTTTAGATGGTTTTGAAGAAATTTGGTCTCAAACTGATCCTTTTACCCCAGAAGAAATTTTGGAGCTAGATCATTACTGCTATATAAGAGGCATTGAGTTAGTCCCATGCATTGCATCCTTTGGACATTTGTATGATTTACTCCGCTCAGAGAGCTTTGGTAAATACAGAGAAATGGACACAAGTATGGGAGAGGCATTTACTTGGTATAACCGAATGAGATACCACATCATTAATGTTTCTGACCCAGAAAGTTTTACCCTTATAACTAGTATGCTCGATCAATACATTCCTTTGTTCCGTAGCGATAAAATAAACATTTGTTGCGATGAAACATTTGATTTGGGGAAGGGTAAAAGTGCTTCCATGGCTAAACAAATGGTTTATGGAGAGTTGTATCTTTCTTATGTCAACAAGTTAGTAGAATATCTTGAAGTTAAGGGAAAAAAGGTAATGATTTGGGGGGATATTGTGCAGAACCATCACGAACAGATGGGTAAGCTGAATTCACAGGTTACCTGCCTCAACTGGTATTACAATTATGGAGCTAAGGAGGAAATTGTTAAAATATTTTCTGATAAAGGTTTAAAACAATATGTATGTCCTAGCGTATCTGGTTACAGCCGATTAGTTAATGAATATGACATGAGCTTTACTAATATCAGGGAGATGGCGATGCTCGGAAATCAGTATCATGCGGTGGGATTTTTAAATACCGACTGGGGAGATTGTGGACATATTAATATGCCTGCGCTTGCTATTCCATGCATGATTTACGGTGCAGCACAAGGCTGGAACATTGAAGATGACAGGAATTTCAGTACAATAGACCAGGCTGTTTCATTGGTTGAATATGGAGACCGTGAAAAAAATTTAATGGGATTACTGCGGGAACTCTCTCACCAAGATATAATCACTTTTAATGATTTGGCATTTTTCAGAGATTATAAAGTATACAATCAGACTTATAATGAGTGTGGAGTTTCTATGTATGAAAAAGCTAAAGTTGAAATGATGTTGGTTTCTGAGGATCAACTTAAAACAGCAGTTTTTAGATGCACAGAAATTAGTAATTGCCTTAAACAGAATGCTACTGGTTCCTATGTAGACCACCAAGAGGAAATGTTAGAGTATTATCTTGCTGCGCGCGGTGTAGCACTGATGCAGAAATTGACTTTAGTCATTAAAAAATATGAATATGGTCAGGATGTGCATCCTTTAGATACAAACTATGAACTGGCTAGTAAGCTGGAATACTGGCTAATGGATTACTGCATAGAGTGGAGAACGGTCAGTCGAGAGAGTGAACTGTATCGAATAAAAGAATTTATTTGGCAAATATGTACCATCCTCAGAAAATATGATGCAAAATTTGAAAATTGATCCTAACTGCGAATAGAGTATCAAAATAATTAATTATAGAAGCTGTGGACATTAGTTCACAGCTTTCAAAATTAAAACGATAGCAATATTCTATTTATAAAAACTGCTTTCGACTATTATATAAAGATTTATAACCCAAGTTTAGAGATAAGAAAATTGTTGTACAAACTGAGCAGCAAATGGCAATCATAATAGCTATTTGGTACATAATGGCTGTGGTAGGTAATGTACCTGATAACATTTGTCCTGTCATCATTCCAGGTAAAAAAATTATTCCCATCCCTAGCATGGAATTCATGGTAGGAATTAAGGCAGTTTCTAAAGCATTATTAGCAAAGGGTTTTAGAATATCTTTAGGTTCCACTCCTAAGTTAAGTAAAGTATTAATTTTATTTTTTTCTTTGCTTATATCATCCATAAAAGTCTTTATTGCAATGTTTACTCCAGTCATTGCATTACCAATAATCATCCCAGCGAGTGGAATAGTGTATTGAGGGTTAAATATAGATTTTCCAACAACTACGGATACAAAAAATATTAAAACAAAAAGTCCACAAAACGTTAAAGAACATGCTATTGCAATCTTAAAATTGTTGTTTAAATCTTTTCTACCTCCGATTACTCTATGAATAGAAAATGATATCATAAGTATTAAGAAAATTATAGTAAATAGTGGATTTGGATTTTTAAAAACATATTGAAGTATGTAACCCACAAGGACAAGCTGAAGAGTCATCCTTAAACTTGCAACTAAAAGAAGCTTCGATTGATTAACCTTAGATTTTTTCATGATTATGAGAACTACAATAAGAAGTAAATAAATAAGTGAAAACTTGAAAATACTTAGCTGAACAACGCCTGCCATATCTAAGCCCCCTTAACTATTTCAATTTTATTTTCACTAAATTCATCAACAATAGTTTTATTATGGCTTACAATTACAAGCTCAATGTTTTTAGTTTTGCAGAAATTCGTTATATTTATCATCATTTCATGACTATTTTTTTCATCTAATGCAGAAGTTGGCTCGTCAAGTAATATAACACTTGGGTTTAATGATAAAAAAATTGATATGTAAACCCTTTGGCGTTCTCCACCAGACAAAGTAGAGGCATTTTGGTCAAGTGGAACATTTACGCAGCAAAGATTTGTGATGTATTCGATATATTCTTTATCAGGCATAGGTTTTTTTCTAAGTGCGTAAAAAGTTTTAAAATTATCGGTTATATTCTCATCAAAGAGAAATACCTCCTGAGAAACTAGACTTACTTCACGTCTTAGCACTATAGGGTCATATGAACTTACTGGTTTATTTTTATATAATAATTCCCCAGACCTTGCATTTATAGACTGGTTCAATAGCTTTAAAAAAGTGCTTTTTCCACATCCACTTTCACCTACTATAAAATTAATTTTTCCTTGCTCAATTTTTACGTTTTTATAAATTAAATTGTCCTTGTAAATAAGATTACTCGCTTTAAATAAAAATTCCTTCATTTTAATTCCTTTCAAATCTATATTTTATATATGATTATTCAGTATTAACTTTTAATATTTATTTTCAATAGATTTATTATATCATTGTATACGATAAAAGGAGACGATTTAATATCATCTCCCAAATGTATTCTACCATTGCGCCGGTTTACAAATTATTTCTTTTATTTTAGTTTGAAGTATATCTGAGCTATGAGCTGGCCTAAGTATTATAGCACTATCAGCGCCACGTCCAGTGCCACCTATTGATATAATATCCTCGTCATATGGTATCATTCCACCATCTAATGCCATTGTAGATATTTCTACGCAAACTTTAATTCCTTGACCAAACATTCTTAAGGAATAAGCCATAACCTCAATTGGAGATATTCCTCCAAACTTTTTAGAAAGGCTTCTCTCTGCTCCTGAAAGGGCATGAGATGAAGTATAAACCTTAAAGCCATAGCTTTCTAATTCTGTTCTTGTTTTATAGGACATTTCCTGAGTACCTGCCTCTTTATAGCCGTTTGCATGAGTAACTACAACTATATTTATCCCACAATCTTTAAGCACTTTTGCAGTTTCACCTTCATTAGAGGCTACCACAATATAATTAATTCCTCTATCTTTTGCAGTTTTAACAGCAAGTTTTACTGCCTCTTTTGTATTAACATTTCCACATTTCTCAAAATACATTATGTCACTCCTCTATATTTGTCTTCCATTCCATGTTTTTAAAACTTCTTTTATCGTTTCATCTATTATTTATATTTACCTCGATAGAGTTTTGTCATAAGTCCAGCAATCACATTGTCTTTTTTTAGTTCAACAGCTTTATATCTGCATAACTCGTGGCAACACATACATTCAATACATTTAGAGTAGTCAATTTTCTTAGTTTCCTTGTCTATTGCTTGAACAGGGCAACTCTCTACGCACATATTACAACTTTTACATATTGAGAGATTAATCGTTGGTCGTGTTTTTAGAAAATTAATAACCTTTATAAGTGCCTTATAGTTTTGTTTCTTTTTACTAGTGAATTTTTTAGGTAATTTAAATCCTTTAAGTTCTGGAGGAGAATTATAGTCCCCACAAACATGAATGTTCTCTAATTTCCACTCTCCTATGTTTCTCTCTCTAGCTGCATTTAGTATGGGAAGATCAATTATATCTAGTCCTATCATTTTTGTTGCAACAGTATCAAGAGCTAGAGGATCTGTACTTATAAGTATTTTATGTGCATTGTAAACATCACCTGCGGTAGGTCCTTCACCCTGCATTGCAGTAATTCCATCCATAATGTGTAGTGCTATTTTAGAATTTTCATGTATATCTGCCAGCATGCTTCCAAAATTCTTTGGATCTGGTAGTAGCTTATGATATTCTGCTTTTCTAAGCCCAGGTATAAAACCAAATACATTTTTAACTGCCCCTGTGTATATAGCTGCTGTATGGGTCTTGAATTTTGGAAGGCTAATAACTAAATCTGCATCAAATATAGGTTTTGCTAAATACATCTTAGTAGCGTAATCAGATTTTATCAAACATTCTTTAACACCTTCTCTGTCAAAATTCTTAATTTCTGCTCCAGTCTCTAAGGCTACTTTATTTAAACCGGATACTTCAAAGCTTTGCTTTGTAGGTGCTATTCCAGCTATTGCACCACCTGAACTGTCTCCAATCCAAACTGTACAGTCCATTTTTTTTAGAATAATAGCTATGGCTCGTACAAATTCCGAGTGAGTAACAGCAGCAGTTTCTGAAGATTTTGGACCAATTAAATTCACTTTTAGTAGTACTTTCATACCAGGCTTTACAAAGGAACCCCATCCACCTATAAAATCCATGCCAGTGGTTAGCTTTTCTATAACAGCATCTATATTATAGCTTTCGCACTCCTTAATTATTACTTTGCTCATATTTACACCCCTTTAAACATGATATTTTAATATGTCTTAATTTAATAATAGTATACCATTTCATGGTATATATTAACATGGTATACTAGTAACAATAATTAATGTTCATCAGATAGTAATATTAATATGTTACTATCTGATAATATTAATAAAAATCTATTAAAGGAGATTAAGTATGAAACTAAAATCTTGTTCAGATATTACATATCCAATGCTTCAAATTGATTTAAAGAAGGTATATGAAAATGTAAAATTCATGGTAGATTTGTGTAATTCTCAGGGGATAAGCATTACAGGGGTAGTTAAGGGGTTTAATGCGATACCAGAAGTTTCAGAGCAGTTTGCAAATGCTGGGTGCACATATATAGCAAGCTCAAGAATGGATCAAATAATTAAACTAAATGAATATGGCTTAGGTAAACCTTTTATGATGCTTAGAATTCCAATGTTTAGTGAAATAAAAGAATTGGTTAAGTTTGCTGATGTTAGTCTAAATTCTGAAATAGAAACATTAAATTTAATCCAAAAGGAATGTGAATTACAAGGCAAAACACATAAGGTAATTCTAATGTTTGACCTTGGGGATTTAAGAGAAGGTGTTTTTGACGAGGAAGAATTTATTAGCTTAGCAGAATATGTAGAAAATCACCTTGGAAATGTTGAGTTATATGGAGTAGGAACGAATTTAGGTTGTTATGGAGCGATAATTCCGACGGTAGAGAATTTGGGGAGATTATGCACCATTGCTGAAGTAATAGAAAGTAGAATAAATAGAAGATTAGAAATGATTTCCGGGGGAGCTACAAGTTCACTGCCTTTAGTAATAGATGAGAAGATGCCTAAAAGAGTAAATAACTTAAGGATAGGCGAGGGAATATTATTAGCAGAAGACTTAGAGAAGTTCTGGGGATATGATATGAAACATATGCATAAGGATACTTTTGTCCTAAAAGCTCAGGTAGTTGAAATAAAATATAAACCCACATATCCTATTGGGGAAGTATTTATAGATGCTTTTGGATATAAAGCAACTTATGAGGATAAGGGAATAAGAAAAAGGGCGCTACTAGCAGTGGGAAAACAGG
This sequence comes from Clostridium sp., assembly GCF_036569345.1. Lineage (GTDB taxonomy): Bacteria > Bacillota > Clostridia > Clostridiales > Clostridiaceae > Clostridium_AD. The sequence goes on along the minus strand of NZ_DATCQT010000055.1, from coordinate 147,153 downwards.
ATTTTGGGACACACGATAAGCTAATTCCACAAAGGCAAGGTGTCAAAATTGTAGGAAGTAGTTCGGATCATTTAATTATAGATATTGAAGATTGTGATATTGAAATAAAATTAGGAGAAATACTCCAGTTTTCAATGTATTATCCACCACTTATGTATTTGAGTGGAAATCCAAGCATACCAAAAATTTTTATATAATTTTGAAAAAATTGACATATAAAAATATATATGATAGGATTAGGGTGATCTCTTTGCACTGCATACAAATCTACAGTACAAACTGAGCAGGCGATGAACTCCAAAAGAGTTCGTGGGGCTGGGCCTAAATGGCAACAGGATGAATTATACACCTGTGGGACAGTTTATTGTTCTACGGGTTTTTTATACCCATTTTTAGAACAAGTGTGAAGATTGCAAGTTCTGATATTGGAGAAAAGGTTGTTATAAAGAAATTTAAACCGAGCATTTTCAAAAAGAATTCAGAAAAGAACGTATATGAAGCCGTTATATTGTCAAAACTTGTAGATAAAAGAATCCCAGAGTTTTTAGGTGTAATAAATCAAAACAATTATTTCTAAAAAAGTTGTTAGGGCTTGAACTAACATACGAAAATATTGATGATATAGAAACGGATTTTATAAAGGTATTTAGGGGAGCAACTCCAAAGGTGTAATATAGTAAAAGATGTCCATGTTCCCCTAAAATGCTTTAATATTAAGGATGTGTAATTATGCAAACCAGATTTGATAGAAAGTATCTTAAAAAAATATTATATGTTGTCCTCACAGCTACACTTATTTTTATAAGTTATAATGTAGTCTTTAATTTCAGAGAAATTTTTAATAATACTATTAATACAGTAAAATCTATATTTTCAATAATTTCTCCACTTATTATTGGTTGTATAATTGCTTATCTATTATATCCATTATCAAAAATCATAGATTTGTTTCTTATTAAACGTCTAAAACTAAAATATAAAACCCATTTAATTAGTATTGTTTTAACATATTTAGTAGTAATTTTATTATTTATTATACTTATTTATAGCATTTATGCAATGATTGGTGGACAAATTAGTAGTAATGAAACGTTATCAGTTATGTTTGCAACTATTGGTGATTATATAAAACGATATAATGAACTTTTTGATTTTATTAATAAAAAAATTACTGAGAGTGGTCTTTCAATTGATATAAAGAGCTATTTATCGCAAGCTATAAAGCAAGTATACTCCTATTTATCATTTTCTATAAATAGTATCATTGGCATATTTGCAGGTATAGGCAACATCCTTGTAAATAGTTTTATTGGATTGTTTATTTCTTTCTATTTATTAAAGGACTATGAGTTTTTCAGAAAACTCTATTTGAATTCAGTGAGTCTTATAATGAAGGAAAGTAAATTTAAGAGCCTTAATAAAACTATATTTGAAATTAATTATATTATATCTAGGTTTATAAGAGGGCAATTGCTTGATGGTTTAATAGTTGGATTAATTAGCAGTATTGGATTGTCTATTATAGGTCTCGATTTTGCTATTCTTATCGGATTTACTGCAGGTATTGCTAATATTATACCCTATGTTGGTCCATTAATTGGAGGTATTCCAGCAATAATTATTGGTCTTCTTAGCCCGAATCCAATCATAGCTTTGTGGGCAGTGATTGTACTACTTGCTGTGCAACAACTTGATGGTGCGGTTATATCGCCGAAAGTGGTAGGAGATAGCATGGGACTTCATCCAATATTTATAATCATGGCAATAACAATAGGTGGTTCAATAGCTGGCATTATTGGGATGCTTTTATCGGTACCTATTGCTGGTATAATAAAATTATTCTTAATAAAGATTGTAACAAAACGTACAAATGACCTGAGCTCTTAAGATACATTATAAACAAAGAAGGGATTTTTTAAATTTTGTAGAATGTTATACTATAGTATTTTATTTTCAGGAATTAATTAACAAAATTAGTTTAAATAGATTAAAGCGCAAAGGAGAAAAAAATGGAAAAAGATATGAAAATTGCAGTCTTGATTGATGCTGACAATGTATCTGATAAGTATATAAGATATATAATTGATGAAATTTCAAATCATGGAACACCTACATATAAAAGAATTTATGGGGATTGGACCAAACCTCAACTAGCTTCATGGAAAAATGTACTGCTTAATTATTCTATTAGTCCGATACAACAATATAATTATACAACAGGTAAAAATTCAACGGATGCAGCACTTATAATAGATGCTATGGATATACTTTATTCAAAAAATGTTGATGGATTTTGTATTGTATCTAGTGATAGTGATTTTACTAAACTAGCAGCCAGGCTAAGAGAAGCTGGTATGTATGTTATTGGTATGGGAGAAAAGAAAACTCCTACACCTTTCATTTCAGCTTGTGAAAAATTTAAATATCTTGAAGTATTAGCTTCAATGGCACCAAAACAGATTGAGCCTACTAGTAATAAAGGGGCACAAATACAAGAAGAATCAAAAGGCGGTATGATAAGTCCCGATAAATTGGTAGAGGCTATTAAAACTATTATAACTGAAATTTCAGATGAAGACGGCTGGGCATTTTTAGGCGAATTAGGTAGCACTCTTAATAAGAGATATCCAGATTTTGATACCAGAAACTATGGTTATACAAAACTTACACCTTTTGTTGCCTCTTTAAAACATTTTGAGATTAGATCAACAAAAACTAGTAATCCAAGTATAAGTCTTAAATATATTAGAAATAAAGTATAAACAAAAATAAAAAGTCGATGAGATAAAATATCTCATCGACTTTTTACCGTAAGGAATAAGTAAGAAGTATTTAATTAAAAGAATAAAATTTAAGATAGTTAGGAAGTGATAAAAAGATGAAATCTGTTAAACTTACAAATAAGCAAGCTCGCCAATTCATTTTATTAAAACAAGGTTTAATGGGAAAGTATAAGTTTTCAAAAGAAAAAGGTGTTTGTGATTATATAAAGCAAGCAGGGTGTATTCAGTTTGATCCCATTGATATCTGTGGCAAAAATGCTGAATTGGTATTGCAATCAAGGGTAGAAGGCTTTTCTAAAGAGATGCTGGATAAGCTTTTGTATAAAGAAAGAAAGCTTATAGATTATTTCGATAAGAATATGTCTATATTCAGTGTTGATGATTGGAAATACTTTGCGAGAATACGTACTTATTACTATAATAATGGCAGAAGTATGGATAAAGTAAATGAGGCAGCTGTAAAGATAAAGTCAATTTTAAAAGATAGGGGATATGCAGCTTCAAAGGATATAGATTTAAATGAAAAAGTTGACTGGTCTTGGAATCCTACTAGATTATCTCGAGCGACACTTGAAACTATGTATTTTCGAGGAGAGCTAATTATTCATCATAAAAAAGGATCAATTAAGCATTATGCTCTTTCTAGTGAACATATATCTAAAGAGTTATTAAATGCCTTAGAACCAAATTTAACTGAGGAAGAACACATGTCGTGGAGGGTTCTAAGACGTATTGGAGCAGTGGGGATGCTTTGGAATAAACCATCAGATGTTTTGCTTGGAATTGATGGTTTAAAATCTGCTAAACGAAATCTTATATTCCAGCAATTATTAAAGGATGAAAAGATTATAGAAATTCAAATTGAAGATATAACAGATTCTTTTTACTGCTTGTCTGCTGATAGATATTTAATTGATATGGTATTATGTAATAAAGAGTATGAAGGCAGAACGGAGTTTATTGCTGCTCTTGATAATATGATTTGGGATAGAAAACTTATAAAAAAAATTTTTAACTTTGACTATAAATGGGAGATATATACTCCTATTGCAAAACGAAAATATAGTTATTACGTTTTGCCAGTTTTATCTGGAGATAGATTTATTGGTAGAATAGAAATAGTAAATGATAGAAAACTAAAACAACTTATAGTAAGAAACTTATGGTTTGAAGATGATATTGATAACCCAGATAGATTTGAAAAAGAAATTAATGATTGTCTTAAGAGATTTTGTATATTTAATAAATGTGAAAGTATTAAAATAGAGTATAATGGTTTATAATAGGATATTAGTAAAAATAGGGGGGTAATTAATAATGTATAAAAAGATGCCAGTATTATTTGTTGGACACGGAAGTCCTATGAATGCAATTCTCGATAATTCATATACAGAAGCTATTCGTAAATCTACTGAAAATATACCAAAACCAGAAGCAATTTTAGTGATTTCTGCTCACTGGGAAACCGATGGAACATTTATTACGGCTTCAGATTCACCCAATCAAATCTATGATTTTTATGGTTTTCCGCAGGAACTTTATGATATCAAATATAATCCAACAGGTGCTAAAAAGTATGCGGAAATGGTTGAAGAGGAGCTAAAGGATTCGGATGTTAAACTCACTGATACATGGGGGCTAGACCATGGTGCTTGGTCAGTGCTTTCTCATATGTATCCGAAAGCTGATATTCCAGTATTTCAAATGAGTTTAAATAGGTTAGGCGATGAACAGTATCATTATAACCTTGGAAAAAAATTATCAAAACTTCGAGATAAAGGGATCTTAATAATAGGAAGTGGAGATATAGTGCATAACTTAGGAAGAATGGATTATGATATGAATGCGACTCCATTTGATTATGCCACTGAATTCGATAATTATATTTGCGAAGCTATAGTTAATAGAAAACACGATAATATTATATCCTATCAAAGAATAGGGAAAAGTGCTTTATTATCTGTACCTACAAAAGAGCATTATTTACCACTACTTTATATAGCTGGTTTGCAGGAAGAAACAGATAAAGTTAAATTTATATATAAGGGTATACAGCATGGTTCCATGTCTATGACCAGTATACAAATAGGTTAAAACTAAAAATAGTTATAAATAATTTATTTGGTAACCATCCTATTAAATAGGATGGCTACTTTATTATGTAATTTAAGAGAATGTTTTGAAAATAGATGAATTTATGATATAATGTAGGTTGTCTTGCTTTTACAGTAGTTATAGCTTAAAGATTTTTAAACTATAAGAAAATGCTTTAGCGGACATAAACAATTTAATATTTAAATAAATTGTTCTATAAATTTAGGAGTGGGAGAGAATGGAAAAGAAATACAATGATCTAAAGATTGCAGAACGAGGTGCACGCACAAGTATTATTGCTTATATAGTGCTCGCTGCATTAAAGCTGGGAATTGGGCATTTATCTGGCTCAAAAGCTCTAACAGCAGATGGACTTAATAATACAACAGATATAGTTGCCTCGATAGCTGTTCTAATTGGATTAAAAATATCAAGAAAACCAGCCGATGATGATCATCTTTATGGTCATTTTAGAGCTGAGACTATAGCATCGCTTATTGCTTCTTTGATTATGATAGGTGTAGGGATTGATGTTTTATATAATGCAGCTCACTCTATTATTTTCTTTAAAGCGGAGGTTCCGGACGTAACTGCAGCTATAGTTGGTATAATTTGTGCTATAGCGATATATCTTGTTTACCGTTATAATAAAAAAATTGCTATTCAAATAAATAGTTCTGGACTTATGGCTGCAGCTAAAGATAATCTTTCAGATGCTTGGGTTAGTATAGGTACATCTGTGGGCATTGTTGCGTCGCAATTTGGTTTGCCTTGGATAGATCCATTGGCAGCAGTTTTGGTGGGCATATTAATTGTAAAGACTGGTTGGGATATTTTTAGTGAAGCAACACATAACCTTACAGATGGTTTTGATGTTGAGCAACTAGTTAATATAACTCAATGCATAAAAAAGGTTGCAGGAGTTAAAAGTATTAAGGATATTCGCGCTCGCGTAAATGGAAATAATGTTCTTCTGGATGTAATAGTAAGAGTTAGTGCTGATTTAACAGTAGTTGAAGGGCACAATATCACGGAAGAAATTGAAAAAAAATTGAGAAGTGAGCTTGATATTACAGAAGCAGTAGTTCATGTAGAACCTGAAATGTAAATAACTTAAATATGAAATTTATAACTTTATAAATGCAATTTAATAAATTAAAAGCTGTGAAGAATTCTTCACAGCTTTTATTATTAAAGTAAGGGGGGGGCCCTTTGCTTTAATTAATTAACTATATTTAAATGATAACATAAAATTGTAAAGAGATAATGAAGGGAAGGTTACATGTTTGTTAATTATTATTACAAAAATGCCTTATATTAAGCAGTTTTAATAAGGTAAAAACAAAAAAAATGGTAGCTTTAGTAAAATACATGAAATATTGAGTGACATTATGGAAAAAACGAGTATAATATACCCAACACTAATTTACGATAAGTAATAAGATTATGTGTATGGATAGCTGTTATTTTTTATGAAGAGGTGTAGCTCTAAATATACATACTAATCTTATAAGAGAAGCAAATGCAGAGCCTGGGGAAATGGCAAAAGGTAATATGTAGGAGGGAAAAATTTAGGGGGAAAAATTATGAAAGTTAAAGTTACAAAATTTGGTGGGAGTTCATTATGTGATAGCATCCAATTTAAAAAAGTAAAAGATATTGTTTTATCGGATGCAAGTAGGCGTTATGTTGTACCATCAGCTCCAGGTAAAAGAAACAAAGGTGATTATAAAATTACAGATCTTTTATATTTATGTCATGAACATGTTAAAAAATCACTACCATTTGATGAATTATTTAAATTAATTGAAGATAGATATACTCTTTTATGTAGTGAATTGGAGCTTTCTATTGATATGTCAAAATATTTAAGTGAGGTTAAGAAAAAAGTAATCAATGGGGCTTCAAAAGACTATGTAGCAAGTAGAGGTGAATATTTAAATGGTTTAATATTAGCTGAATACTTAGGGTATGAATTTATTGATGCCGCGGAGATTATTATTTTTAAGAAAAGTGGCCGTTTGGATGAGATTGAAACCTACAAGGCTATAAAAAGTAGATTATCAAAGGTAGAAAAAGCAGTAATACCAGGATTTTATGGCGCAACCAAAGATGGTGTTATAAGGACATTTTCTAGAGGTGGCTCAGACATTACCGGGGCAATAATTGCTAAAGGCACAGGGGCAAAGGTTTATGAGAACTGGACAGATGTGTCAGGATTCTTAATGGCAGATCCAAACATCGTTGCCAATCCAAAACCTATTAAAGAGGTAACATATAAGGAACTTAGGGAACTTGCATATATGGGGGCAAATGTTTTTCATGAAGAGGCTATTTTTCCTGTTAAAAATGATGGAATACCAATAAATATAAAAAATACAAATGATCCACTAGGTGAGGGTACATTTATTTTAAATGTTAAATCAAAGGTTGCCACTGGAAATATTACAGGAATAGCAGGTAAAAAAGATTTTACAGTAATAGCAATTGAAAAGACACTTATGAATAGGGATGTTGGATATTGTCGCAGAATTCTTTCAGTTCTTGAAAGCAATGATGTAGCCTTCGAGCACATTCCATCGGGCATAGATTCTATTTCACTAGTAATTGATGACTTAGAACTTGATAATAAAATTGATAAAATATTAGAAGAAATTGAAAATTCCTGTAATCCAGACTCAATAATAACTCATCCTAATATGGCGCTCATAGCAGTTGTTGGAGAAGGTATGATAAAAACTAAGGGAATATCTGCTAAAGTGTTTGGCGCATTATCAAAATGTGATATAAATATCAGAATGATAAATCAAGGGTCAAGTGAATTAAGCATAATTGTTGGCGTAGAAAATGATGATTTTGAAAATGCTATTAGGGCAGTGTATAAAGCATTTGAAAATTAATTATTATAATCAAAGATGTTCATCAAACGCGGTAATGTTATAATAAATGTAGGTTAAGAGGGGGAGAAATTAATATGGAAAAAGTTAAAATAGCAATTTTAGGTTTTGGTAATATTGGTACCGGTGTGTGGAGAATATTACAAGAAAATAAAAAAGAGATAATGAAACGCTCAAATTATGAAATAGAGGTATCTAAAATATTAGTAAATGACATAAATAAAAAAAGAGATATAGTGCTTCCTGCGGGAATATTAACAGATAATATAAATGATATTATAAATGATGATAGCATAAAGATAGTGGTTGAACTTGTTGGGGGACGGGAAGAGGCTAAGCAGTATATGATAAGAGCAATGAGAGCTAAAAAACATATTGTAACTGCTAATAAATTGGTTATTGCAAATTGGGGCGAGGAATTATTTAAAATAGCTGAAGAGGAAAACGTATTATTTTATTATGAAGCAAGTGTAGCAGGTGGAATTCCAATAATACGTGAAATTAATGAGAGTCTTACAGCAAATAGAATTGAGCAGATAATTGGAATTATAAATGGAACAACTAATTATATATTGAGTAAAATGACCAATGATGGAATTAGCTTTGATGAGGCATTAAAAGAAGCTCAAGCAAAGGGTTATGCAGAGGCTGATCCAACTTCTGATGTTGATGGTTTTGATGCTGTTTATAAGCTTGCTATAATGGCTTCACTATCTTTTGGAACTAAGGTTAATCATGATTGTATTTATAGGGAAGGAATAAGAAAAATTAGTGCTGTTGATATAGAATATGCTAGAAAATTTGGTTACACAATAAAACTTTTAGCAATAGCAAAGCGTGATAATAATAAGTTAGAGCTAAGAGTACATCCAACACTAATACCTTCAAGTCATCCAATGGCAAATGTAAATGATGCTTTTAATGCAATTTTAATAAAAGGAAATGCAGTTGGAGAACTAATGTTATATGGAAAAGGAGCAGGAGATCTGCCAACTGGGAGTGCAGTTGTAGGAGATATAATTTCTATATTAAGAAATAATGTAAGACCTTCTGACCTTTTGATACTAAATGAGGACTCTGATTTTAAAGAAGTGAAAAAATCAGAAGAAAATGAATCGGAATTTTATATAAGGCTTAATGTTAAAGATAAAGCAGGAGTTTTAGGAGATACAGCAAAAATATTTGGAAGCAACAACGTTAGCATTACATCAATAACTCAAGATGTAGTGGATAAAGAGTATGTGTTACTTGCATTTATTACACATAAAAGTGAGGAAAAGAATATAAGAAATTCACTTGAGAAAATAAAACAATTGGAAAATGTTAACGAGATAGAAAGCATAATTAGAATAGAATCCTTTAATTAAAAGCAAATTTGATATTTAGGTCAAGAATGTCACTAATTTTAAATATATAATTTAATAAATCCTCTTAAATCTGATATTTTTGTATTTTACATTATATTATTTTTAAGAGGATTTTTATGGTTAATTTTGATGGGGTAAATTGAAAGCTTTTCAAGCAATTTTTTTAATATACATAATAATCAAACAATTGAATAATAACTATCAAAATAGACATATATAATTCGTTTAATTGCAGAATAAAACATCTTATGAGTCGTTTTTATAGAAAAAGTTAGATTAAATCAATCTAAGCCTAACAAAACTAGTATTATGGAAAAATTGAAGGATTTTTTTTTAAAAACTTCTAAATTTTTAAAATTATTAATAAAATAGTATTGAAATGCTTTAATTTTTATGATATTATTAATAAAAATTATGAATTATGAATAATTTATAAATTATAAATTCATAAAAACATTATCTAAAAAAGTCTATTCATGAAATATTATTCATCTATATGTTAAGAAAGATAGAAATAATATTTTAACAAAGGGTTGAAGTAAACAAAATTAGGGGGGTTATTAAATGTTCAAAAAGAAAATTTCATTATTACTATCAATGGCTATGACTGTAGGACTACTTGCAGGATGCGGCGCAAAAACAGCTGACACTACTGGGGATATTAAAATTGGAGTTGTATTGCCACTAACTGGTGCAGTTTCATCTTTCGGTAAATCTGGTCAAAATGGTATAAAATTATTAGAAGATCAAGTAAACAAAGCAGGCGGAATTAATGGACGAAAAATTAAGTTTTTCTTTGAGGATGATGAAGGCAAACCAGATGTTGCAACAACAGTTGGTACAAAACTTATAAGTAATGACAATGTTGTAGCGATAGTTGGACCATTAACAAGTGGATCGGCTATAGCACTAGGACCTATAGCTACTCAAAGTAAGATTCCAATGATAACGGGAACAGGGACGAACCCTGATGTTACTATAAAAGGTGGAGAATATGTGTATAGAGCCTGTTTCATAGATCCTTTCCAAGGAACAGTTTTAGCAAAGTTTGCAGCAGGAGATTTAAAGGCAAAAACAGCTGCAATTCTTTATGATAACGGTAATGATTATTCTAAGGGATTGGCTGAGTTCTTTGAAAAGAATTTTATAGCAGCAGGTGGAAAGATTGTTGCCAAAGAAACGTATGCTACAAACGATAAAGATTTTAAAGCACAACTTACAAAAATAAAACCAACAAAACCAGATGTAATATTACTTCCTGATTACTATTCAACAGTTGGTAATATCGCAAAACAAGCAAGAGCTATTGATATAACCGTTCCATTACTAGGTGGAGATGGTTGGGATTCAGCTGATTTGTTTAAGGTTGGAGGGACTGCAGTTAATGGATGTTATTTATCTGATCATTATTCAGCACAGGATACAGCAGCAATCGCTGTTGCATTTAGAAAAGAATATACAGCAAAATATAACTTACCTGCAGATGCTATGGCAGTCTTAAATTATGATGCTGCAAAAATAATGGTGGAAGCAATAAGAACTGCTGGTAAAACAGATGGACCAAGCATTATAGCAGCACTCGCTAAAACTAATATTGATGTAGTATCTGGTAATGTAACTTTTGATAAAAATAGAGATGCAATAAAAGGAGCTGTAATTTTAAAAGTTGAGAATGATAAGTTTAATTTCGTAAAGAAACTTATTCCTTAATATAAGAAAAGGCAGGCACATTTCACTAGTACTAACAGGTGGAATGTGTCTGCATATATAATTAAAAAGGTGAGAAATGGGGGAAGGTAAATGGATTTTTTACAACAGGCAATTAATGGTCTATCACTTGGTTTTGTATATGCAATAATTGCAATAGGTTATACAATGGTTTATGGAATTATAGGGCTTATAAATTTTGCTCATGGAGATGTTTTCATGGTTGGAGCATATTTTGGATTTTTCGCTTCAACTAATTTACATTTAGGATTTATCCCATCCCTATTAATAGCAATGGGAGGAGCTGCGCTATGTGGTGTAATTGTTGAAAAGATAGCATATAAACCTTTAAGAAACTCGCCAAAGCTATCTATATTAATTACAGCTATTGCGATGTCAGTACTTCTTGAAAATTTAGTTAGGTTAAAAATGACTACTGATCCGCAAACATATCCAGAAACTCTTTTACCACAAAAGATAATTCATTTTGCTGGATTAAGTATTGATAATCGACAAATTATTATTATATTAATATCCATTTTACTTGTAATAATACTACAATTTATAGTTTTCAAAACAAAAACAGGTAAAGCTATGAGAGCAGCTTCTTTTGATAAGGATGCAGCAGCACTTATGGGTATCAATGTAAACTCAATTATATCTATAACATTTGCAATTGGTTCAGCACTTGCAGGAGCAGGAGGAGTGTTATTTGGAATTTTATATTCTAGTATAGACCCTTATATGGGTATAATGCCAGGTCTCAAAGCTTTCGTTGCAGCAGTGCTCGGTGGAATTGGCATAATTCCAGGTGCCTTATTGGGAGGACTAATAATGGGACTAGTTGAGACCTTTAGTAAGGTTTATATATCCTCTAGTTACTCGGATGCTATTGCATTTTCAATTCTTATTATTATTTTAATTGTAAAACCTTCTGGCTTGCTTGGTAAGAAAACCAGAGAGAAAGTGTAGGTGAAAAGCATGAAAAAAGAATTTAGAAATACTCTAATATTACTTGGTGCTTCAGTTTTATTATTTGCTATTTTAACTATTTTAATGGACTCTGGAGTTTTAAATATATATTATTCAAGAATAGTAGTATTAATTTGTATTAATGTAATTCTAGCAGTAAGTTTGAATCTCATTATTGGAGTTACAGGGCAACTAACGCTCGGACATGCGGGCTTTATGTCTATAGGGGCTTACTCTGCTGCAATGGCTACAATGGCAATGAATCTACCTTTTCCTATAGCGTTACTTTTTGGTGGAATAGTTGCTGCAGTAATTGGATTTCTAATTGGGATGCCTACTTTAAGGTTAAAAGGGGATTATCTTGCTATAACAACATTAGGATTTGGAGAAATAATAAGAGTTGTAATTACAAATATTGACCAACTTGGAGGAGGACGTGGACTAGCAGGTATACCTCCTAAAACTAATTTTGCTTGGGTATTTTTTATAATGGTATTTACCATTTTAATAATCTATAACATAGCACGGTCATCTCAAGGAAGGGCTATGATGTCTGTTAGGGAAGATGAAATAGCAGCAGAAGCTATGGGCATTAATACTACAAAGTATAAGATTATGGCTTTTGTCACTGGCTCCTTTTTTGCCGGAATCGCAGGTGGACTATTTGCTCATTATCTAATGTATATCAAACCAGAACAATTTAATTTCTTGAAATCAGTAGATTTTGTTACTTATGTAGTTATGGGAGGAATGGGTAGTTTAACTGGTAGTATATTATCAACAGGTATACTCACAATTCTTCCAGAAGGTTTAAGATTCTTAAATGATTATAGAATGATTATTTATCCATTAGCGCTTATAATTATTATGAGATTTAGACCACAAGGTTTGCTAGGAACAAAGGAATTATCTATGAAGGTGTTCGATAAATTTTCAAAAGGGAGTGATAAATGATGTCACTACTAAAGGCAAAGGATCTTACAATAAAGTTTGGTGGGCTTACGGCTGTTTCTGATTTTTCACTTAACCTTGAAGAACATGATCTTGTAGGGCTAATTGGACCAAATGGAGCAGGAAAAACTACAATTTTTAACATGCTAACAGGAGTTTATTCTCCAACGTCTGGAACTATAGAATTTAATGGGGAATTTATACAAGGAATAAAACCATATGAAATTACTAAAAAAAGGATTGCCAGAACTTTTCAGAATATAAGGTTATTTAAAGAGTTAACAGTTTTGGATAATGTGAAAATATCCTTTGATTATAAAGTTAAATATAATTTGTTTCATTCAATACTTAGACTTCCAAAGTTTAATAAAGAGGAAGCTGAAATTGAAGAGAAAGCGCTTAAAATTCTAAAAGTGTTCAATCTTGAGGGTAAAAAGGCTGAGCTTGCGTGTAATCTTCCCTATGGAGAGCAGCGAAGACTTGAAATAGCAAGGGCACTAGCAGCAGAACCTAAATTATTACTGCTAGATGAACCAGCAGCTGGTATGAATCCACAGGAAACACATGAATTAATGGGACTTATAAATTGGGTAAGAGATGAATTTAAGATAGCTATTTTATTAATTGAACATGATATGAAACTCGTTATGGGAGTTTGTGAGAGAATAATAGTTGTTGATTACGGTAAAGTAATTGCAGAAGGAACACCGGATGAAATAAAGAATAACCCTAAGGTAATAGAGGCATACCTTGGTGAGGAGGTAACTGATGCTTAAAATAGAAGGGTTAAATGTAAATTATGGTGCAATACATGCTTTGCATGATATTAGTATAAATGTAAAGGTAGGAGAGATAGTTACACTTATAGGTGCCAATGGTGCTGGAAAAACTTCAATACTACGAGCTATTTCAGGTCTCATTCCTATTAAGTCAGGAAGTGTAATGTTTGAGGATAAGCCAATTCATAAAACACCCTCTTATAAACTTGCAAAGCTAGGCATAGCGCATGTTCCAGAAGGAAGAAGAATTTTTGCAAACATGACAGTTAAGGAAAATCTTGAACTAGGAGCTTATATTAGAAAAGATAAGAGTAAAATACAAGAGGATTATGATATGGTTTTTGACAAATTTCCAAGACTTAAAGAAAGAATAAAGCAAATGGCTGGAACATTAAGTGGTGGAGAACAGCAAATGCTAGCTATGGGTAGAGCTCTTATGGTAAGACCTAGAATATTATTACTAGATGAACCATCTATGGGACTTGCACCACTCGTAGTAAGAAATATATTTTCTATAATACAAGAGATTAACAAGACGGGAACTACGATTTTACTTGTAGAACAAAACGCACATATGGCACTTTCAATTGCAAATAAAGCTTATGTTTTAGAAACGGGGAAAATAGTTTTAGAAGGCAATGCGAAAGAATTATTAACTAATGATTCTGTAAGAAGTGCATATTTAGGAGATTAAAAAAAGACCTTTATGGTCTTTTTTTTATAAACAAATCATTATAAAATAAATATTTTATTCGCAGTCAAATAATTTTCTGGCAATTTTTACAGTTTGAGTTGCATCTTTTGCATAAAAGTCGGCTCCTATCATTTTTGCATATTCCTCATTTAAAACTGCACCTCCGACAACAACGGTGCAATCCAAATTGTTATCACGAAGTGCTTTTATTGTTTCTCCCATGCTCCTTACAGTTGTAGTCATAAGTGCACTCAATCCAACTAATTTAATATTACCATCACGTACTGCATTAACTACAACATCTTCGTGTACATCTTTACCAAGGTCTATAACATCGAATCCATAATTTTCGAGCAGTATTTTAACTATATTTTTACCGATATCATGTATGTCACCTCTGACAGTTGCAAGCACAATTGTACCTTTGCTTATTTTTTTATCTGTGCTTTTCATCATTTTTTCTTTGATTACCTCAAAAGACTTTTTTACTGTTTCTGCAGATTGCAATAATTGAGGTAAAAATATCTCTCCACTTTCATATTTACGTCCTACAATATCAAGTGATGGAATTAAATAAGTATTCACAACGTCCATTGCTGGCATTGTTTTTAAAAGTTCCATTGTTACTTTTGTGGATTCTTCCTTCATACCATCAATAATAATTCTATTTAAATCCTTAGTTTTAGATTCATCTATAGTAACCGCTTTTCCATCAAAGGACGAATAAGCAGATATATATTTTTCCGAATTTATATCTTTATTCCACAAAACATTAAATGCATTAACAGTAGACATCATAGCCTCGGATAGAGGATTGAGTATTGGGGCATCAAGTCCAGCTGTTAAGGCAGCAGCAAGGAAAGTTCTATTAAGTAGCTCTCTTTGTGGCAAGCCAAAGGACACATTGCTTACACCAAGGGTAGTTTTAACGCCTAGTGTGGTCTTTACAAGCTCTACAGCCTTAATAGTTTCCTTTACCTCAGATTGCTGAGCAGATGCAGTTAAAACAAGGCAGTCAATTATAATATCTGATTTATCTATTCCATACTCCGCGGCCCGACGTACAATTTTCTCGGCTACCTTAAGTCTACCTAAAGCCGTTGGAGGAATGCCATCCTCATCTATGGTGAGTCCTATTACACATGCACCGTACTTTTTAACTATAGGAAATATTGAGTCCATTATTTCATCTTTACCATTAACAGAATTTATAAGTGGTTTCCCATTATATATTCGAGATGCGGCCTCAATTACGTCTGCACGTACACTGTCAATTTGAAGAGGAAGATTTACAACACTTTGAAGTTCTTTTATAACTTTTATCATAACTTTTTCCTCATCAATTTCAGGAAGGCCTACATTTACATCAAGTATATCCGCTCCTGCATCTCTTTGATTAATAGCTTCATAAAGTATATAGTCCATATTATTATTTTTTAAAGCCTCTTTGAGCTTTTTCTTGCCGGTAGGGTTTATTCTCTCACCAATTATTTTTATTTCTTCCCCAAGGGATACTGTTAATGAAGGGGAACTTACCGCTGTAAATCTTTTAATATCACGTTTTACAGGTTTTAAACTGTCTAATATATTTTTTATAGCTCCTATATGATCACTTGTGGTTCCACAGCAACCTCCAAGTATAGTTACACCCATTTCTGCCATGATTTTCGCATACTCTGCAAATTCATGTGCATGAACATCAAATACTGCTTCCCCGTACTCTAGCCTTGGAAGGCCTGCATTTGGCTGAACTATAACTGGAATACTAGAGTATTTAAGTATCTCTGTAATTATAGGAAGCATTTCATTTGGGCCTAGGGAACAATTTACCCCAATAGCATCCACTCCAAGGCCTTGAAGTACATTAACCATAGTTATAGCGTCTGTTCCTGTTAATGTTCTCCCATCACCTTGATATGACATTGTGCATATTACTGGAAGTGAACTATTTTCCTTTGCTGCAAGGATAGCTGCCTTTGCTTCATAAATATCGGACATGGTCTCAATAAGTATTATATCGGCTCCTTCTCGTACGCCAATATTTATCTGCTCTGAAAAAGTCTCATATGCATTATCAAATGATAATATTCCAAGTGGCTCCATTAGCTGTCCAATAGGTCCAATATCAAGGGCAACAAATTTATCTCCAGCTGCTTTTCTTGCAATGTTCACAGCATTTGTAACAATTTGTTCAACTGTATACTTTGTGTTTTTAAGTTTGTATCTATTTGCACCAAATGTATTTGTTGTTATAACATCGCTTCCTGCGTTTAGATATTCTTTATGTATTTTTTCAATTATTTCAGGATGTAATATATTATAACTTTCAGGGAGTTCACCCCTCTGAATTCCGTATTTTTGAAGCATTGTTCCCATAGCTCCATCAAATAATAAAAAGTTTTTTAAATTTATTTTATTTCTCACAATATCCCCCATCCTTTCTAAAATTACAATTTATATTTTTACAATTTCCACAGCTTTTATCCTTTTGGGGACTCCTAAATTCGCTTAGGCCTATAAACGCAGTTACCGATTTTCTTGGTAACATAATATTATTTTCAGTAACAGATAAACCTATTTTTTTATATGATTCCAAAACATTTAATATCTCTGATTGATTATCAATTGAAAAATCTCCATATCCCGGACTATACCTTGTTGTAATAAATAAATTATCTTTTAATGCGTTTTCCATAATTTCATTTTGGACTTCATCACATAAGTATTCTATTGCTGTTGTTGCACAGGCATCCATAATTAGACCCTTTGTAATATTAAATCTTGAGTAGTATGATATTTTGCTATCAACTTCGGAACCTAACGTGGCAGCCATAACTACACATTTTTTTGAATTTAACAGTAGATTTTTTATGTCAGTATCTTTTAAAACTAAAGTGCTACCCGTGAGGAATATCATATCATTTTTTCTTTCAATATCAAAAATTTCATATACAAAAGACTCCTTACAAATATCAATAATCTCGCTGCAGCAGATATCAATTAAATCCATCATATTATTATCAATATTTTGATTTTTATAACCTAAATATCTTAACACTTCTTTTTTATCAATTTTCATAAGAGCCTCCTATCAGTTTTATAATATAATAAAGTATAATTCTAATAATTGCAATTAAAACATTATAATATTTCATTTTGTGTTGACATTTAATTCTATGTGAGTTACAATAAAAAACAATAATTTAATATATTTCTTATTTAGAGAGGCGGAGGGACTGGCCCTATGAAACCCGACAACCAATATTCATATTCGAATATAAAGGTGTCAATTCCTGCAGAACATAGTTCTGAGTAATAAGAAAATCAGTTTTTTACGGATTGTAATATAGAAAACTGCTTTCTTACCTGAAAGCAGTTTTTTTTATATACATATTAATAGTTTAATAACCAACAAAATTAATGGGTTTGGGAAGAAAAAGATTACAAAAGGGAGTGTTATTATGAAATATATAGTAGTGCTAGGTGATGGAATGGCAGATTATCCTGTGGAGCAGTTAGATAATAAAACACCGCTTCAATATGCTAATACACCAACTATGGATTATATGGCGAAACATGGTACGTTAGGTACCGTTAAAACTGTACCAGAGGGTATGCCAGCAGGGAGTGATACTGCAAACATGGCTGTTTTCGGTTATGATCCATTTGTGTATTACAGTGGACGGTCACCTTTTGAAGCAGCAAGTATGGGAGTCCCAATGTTAGATACAGACATAACCTTTAGATGTAATTTGGTAACAGTGTCGGACGCTAAGCCTTATGAAGAAAAAATTATGATTGATCATAGTTCTGATGAAATAACAACTGAGGAAGCAAGGGAATTAATTAAAGCAGTAAGTGAGTATTTAAGCACCGAGGTTATAAAATTTTATCCAGGTATTAGCTACAGGCATCTCATGATTTGGGATAATGGACCTTATGCGTGGGAACTTACACCACCACATGATATTCTAGGTAAAAAGGTAAAGGATTATATGCCAAAGGGACCTGGTAGTGAAATAATTGAAGAAATGACAAAGAAAAGTTATGAATTTTTATCTAAACATGAAATAAATAAAAATAGAGTGGCAAGGGGACTTAAACCAGCTAATTCAATATGGATTTGGGGTGAAGGAAAGAAGCCTCTATTATCTAGCTTTTATGAAAAATATAATTTAAAAGGCTCAGTAATTTCTGCGGTTGATTTAATAAAGGGAATAGGAATGTGCGCAGGAATGGATGTAATTGATGTAGAAGGCGCCACTGGAAATATTCATACTAATTTTAAAGGGAAAGCAAAGGCGGCTCTTGATGAAATGGCAAAGGGTAAAGATTTTGTTTATATTCATGTTGAAGCTCCAGATGAATGTGGTCATAGATATGAAATAGAAAATAAATATAAAGCCATAGAGCTTATAGATAATCAAATAGTTAAGGTTATTAAAGATGAAATGCAGAGAATAGGTGAAGATTATAGGATGATAATACTTCCAGATCATCCCACACCATTATCTCTTCGAACTCATACAAGTGAACCTGTACCATTTTTAATATACCAAAGCAATGATGAAAAGAACAACCTAAATGACGTTTATAATGAATTCACATCAAAAGATGCAGGTTTGTATTTCCCAGAAGGATATAAGTTAATGGATTATTTTATAAAGGGCATCTATTTTATAAAAGGGAGTATATAAAAGGATCAGATAAGGAGGATAATATTATGAAACAAATATATTACAAGAGCACCCGTGGAAATGAAAATGAAATAAGTTCAGCAGAAGCAATTGCAAGAGGACTAAGTGATGATGGTGGGCTTTTTGTGCCAACGTCGATTCCTATGTTAACTATAGGGCTTGAAGAATTAAACAAAATGAATTATAAAGAATTAGCATTCACTATAATGAAGGAATTTCTAACTGACTATGAGGAAAATGATATTAAAGAGTGTATAGATAAGGCCTATGATGAAAAATTTGATACAACAAAAATTGCACCACTTGTAAAACATGGTCAAACATATTTTTTAGAGTTATACCATGGTCCAACCTTAGCGTTTAAGGATATGGCTTTATCAATATTACCTTATTTATTAAAAAAAGCAGTAAAAAAGTTAAACATTAATAAAGAAATGGTTATTCTTACTGCTACATCTGGGGATACAGGAAAGGCAGCACTTGAAGGTTTTTCAGATGTACCTGGTACAAAAATAATAGTATTTTTTCCACAGGAGGGTGTAAGCGAAATTCAAAAGAGGCAGATGTTAACTCAGTCTGGGGATAACACCTTTGTAATAGGTATTGAAGGGAACTTTGATGACGCACAAAATGGAGTTAAACAGATGCTTACAGATGAGAATCTTCTGAAAAAACTTGCGAAAAACAATAAAATGTTTTCATCTGCTAATTCAATTAATATTGGAAGGTTAATACCACAGGTTGTTTATTATTTTTATGCATATACTCAGCTTTGTAATAGTGGAGAAATCAAAAAAGGTGAAGAGATAAATTTCTGTGTACCTACTGGAAATTTCGGAAACATATTAGCTGGATATTATGCGAAAAAAATGGGACTTCCTATTAAAAAGTTAATTTGTGCTTCTAATGAAAATAAAGTTTTATTTGATTTTATAAATACAGGCACATACGACAGGGTGAGGGATTTTGTAATTACCATGTCTCCATCAATGGATATATTGATTTCAAGTAATCTTGAGAGACTTTTATATGCTATAAGTGGGGAAGATTCACTAAAGATAAAAAAACTTATGGATGAGCTTAAGAGCCATGGTAAATATGAGATTGATAATGATATGAAAAAAGAGTTAAAGGACTTCTTTGGGGGTTATGCAAGCGAGGAAGATACAGCAAAGGCGATAACAGAGGTTTATAAAACTACTAGTTATGTAATTGACACGCACACTGCAGTTTCTTATTCTGTTTATCAAAAATATTTAGAATCTACAAAAGATGCTACAAAGACAGTTATTGTATCCACTGCAAGCCCATATAAATTTACACCAGATGTTATGAAGTCAATAGATGAAAAATATATAGGATTAAATGATTTTGAACTTATAAAGGAACTTAGTTTAATAACAAAGGTCGATATTCCAGTGGGAATAAAGGATTTAGAAACAAGACCTTTGCTTCACAAAACTGTCTGTAAAAAAAATGAAATGCAAATACAAATAGAAAAAATTCTTAAATTATAAATTATACTTTTTATATAAAAGTGGGGAAGGGGAGGTTGGTATGGAAAAGGTAAGAATAGCAATTTTAGGTTTTGGGAATATTGGAACTGGCGTGTGGAAAATATTAAAAGAGAACAAAAAAGAAATAACAAAACGATCTAATTATGAAATAGAAGTAGCTAAAATATTAGTAAAAGATATAAATAAGAAAAGAGATATTGCGGTCCCGAGTGGAATTTTAACAGATAATATTGATGATATTATAAATGATGACAGTATAAAAATTGTGGTTGAACTTATTGGGGGACCAAGCGAGGCCAAGGATTACATGATACGGGCAATGAAGGCTAAAAAACATATTGTAACTGCAAATAAATTAGTTATTGCAAACTATGGCAAAGAGCTTTTTAAAATAGCTGAGAAAGAAAATGTATTATTTTACTATGAAGCAAGTGTAGCCGGTGGAATTCCAATAATACGTGAAATTAAGGAGAGCCTTACAGGTAATAGAATTGAACAGATAATCGGAATTATAAATGGAACAACTAATTATATATTAAGTAAAATGACCAATGACGGGGTTAGCTTCAATGAGGCACTTAAAGAGGCTCAAGAAAAGGGTTATGCAGAGGCTGATCCAACATCTGATGTTGATGGTTACGATGCTGTATATAAGCTTGCTATAATGGCTTCCCTATCCTTTGGAACAGAAGTTAATTATGATTGTATTTATAGGGAAGGAATAAGAAACATTAGTGATATCGATATAGAATATGCGAAGCAATTTGGTTATGCAATAAAACTTTTAGCAATAGCTAAGGAAAAGAACAACAAATTAGAACTGAGGGTACATCCAACCTTAGTACCAGCAAACCACCCAATGGCAAATGTAAATGATGCTTTTAATGCAATTCTAATAAAAGGAAATGCAGTTGGAGAACTAATGTTATACGGAAAAGGGGCGGGAGATTTGCCAACTGGTAGTGCAGTTGTAGGTGATATAATATCGATTTTAAGAAATAATGTAAAACCATCTGATCTAAATGAAGTAGCTGCAGAATTGGATTTTAAAGAAGTGAAAAAATCAGAAGATAATGAATCTGAATTTTATATTAGGCTTGATTTTAAAGATAAAGCAGGGGTTCTAGGAGATACAGCTGCAATATTTGCAAGCAATAATGTTAGTATTGTATCCATTACTCAAGATGTGGAGCATAGGGATCATTCAACACTGGCATTTATTACACATAAAAGTACTGAGAAAAATATAGAAAATTCACTTAAAAGGATAATAAAACTGGACAGTGTAAATAAGGTAGAAAGTAAAATAAGAATAGAATCATTTAATTAAATTTGGAATAAAGAACATATAAACAAATCCTCCTAAATCTTATATTAATGTATTTTATAATATAAGATTTAGGAGGATTTTTATAATTGTAGTGACGATCAACTATTTACTACTTTGTTTTTAGCAATAGGATTTAAATCATATAATTCAGAAGATCTATTTCCTTTAAAAATCACACTATTTTTAAGTTCATTGTAACTCATTGTACTTGCAATTATATATAAAGGCCTGTTTTTACTCTCATCAGAAATTCTACCAATATATAACCCCATAATAGCTAAAACGCAAAACATAATGCCAAACATAATTAGACTTATGGAAAGAATAAGCCCTAAATTTAATATAGCAGTTTGATTAAGTAACGAGGTTATAATACAACTAATGAATAAAACAGTACCAATGATACCACTAAATGCTCCAAAATAGCCAGCAAACATTAATGGTTTATAAGAAAAAGATGTTATTCCATCAAAAGCTAATGTCATCATTTTTTTTAGAGAATATTTCGTTTGGCCAGCAAATCTTTCTTGGCGTACAAATTCTACAAAGGTTTGTTTATATCCAACCCAACTAACTAAACCTCTTATATATCTATTTTTTTCTGGTAATGAATTTAGAGAATCACATACTGTTCTGTCGATTAGTCTAAAGTCTCCAGCATCCACTGGAATATCAATACTCGTCATGCTTTTTAGTAATCTATAGAAAGTTTTAGCAGTGAATTTTTTGAAAAAGGTTTCACCCACTCTTTTAACTCGTTTACCATATACGACCTGGTAACCTTCTTTCCATTTTTTAATCATGTCTATTATTGCTTCAGGGGGATCTTGTAGATCTGCGTCTATTACAATAATAGCATTCCCAGAGGCTTTATTCATACCAGCAGTTATTGCAGCCTGATGTCCAAAGTTTCTTGAGAAATTTATAAGTTTTATTGTCTTGTCTTTTCTACATATATTTTCTACCATGTCTCTAGTTGAGTCATAACTTCCATCGTTAATAAATAAAATTTCATAATTTTCTAATGTAGAATCCATTACGGATTTTAATCTTTTGTAACTTTCCTCTATAACAAGTTCTTCATTATACAAGGGTACTACCACAGAATAAATTATTCCATTACTCATTTCTATCATTCCCTTCAATTTAATTTCTAGATTTTTAATCCAATTTAATTTCCTAATGTCTCTCTATAATAAAAATTATAAGGGCAAATTGTAGCACCAGTATCAAATCAATATGTAAACTTTATGTGAGGGTAAAAAGTGAAAATCAAGTAAGCATCAAATAATTACAAATTTAGCTTATATAGCTTATATTTTTACCTAATAATAGTATAAAAAGATTTTAAAACCACAATTTACATAATATCAGTGCTATAATAAATAAGTACGAAATCATCATATTTCGAATAAATATTGGAGGTAACAAATGAAAAAAAGAGTAGCTTTTATAGTGATGTTAATGACTATGGCAAGTTCCCAAATTGCATTTGCTGATAGTGGAACAGTTAATGCCACTTCATTAAATGTTAGACAAAAACCTTCGCTTTTGTCATCCATTACAGGTTCTCTTTCAAGAAACACAGTAATAAATACACTTGCAAAAGAGGGCGATTTTTACAAAATAAGCTATAAAGGAAAAACTGGATACGTATCTAGTTCATACATAAAAATAGTGAAAAAAACTACTACGACTACAAGTGTAGCGTCAACGTACATTGAGAAATATGGACAAATAACAGCAAGTTCTTTAAACGTAAGGTCAGGAGCTGGATCAACTTATCCGGTGACTGGTGTTATAACACTTGGAAGTAAAGTGACAATGTATTCAAGTTTAAATGGGTTTTATAAGATAATTTATAAAGGAAAAACAGGTTATATAAGTTCACTATACGTAAAAGTTACAGGAGTTAAGACAACGGCTACAAATAGTCCAAGCAGGGGTACTTTGCCTGTGGAACAATCTACTCAGTATATTAAAAATGGGAAACAATATGATTTGGATATAAACTTAAAAAGTTTAGTATCATATTCAAATGCTTTTTTGGGGACACCATACTTATGGGGTGGCACTACGCCAGCAAAATTAGATTCTTATGGTAAATATATAAGTGGCGGATTCGATTGCTCAGGTTTTGTACAATATGTGTATAAACACTTTGGTATAAATTTGCCAAGAATAACTATGGACCAAATAAATATAGGCGCATCTGTTAATATAAATAATCTTGCTTACGGTGATTTAGTCTTTTTTACAACAAATTTAGCTTCACCTTATGAAGTATCACATGTTGGAATATATATTGGAAATAATAAATTTATACATTGCCCTAAACCTGGTGATGTTGTAAAAATATCTGAACTAACTGCATATTATAAAGATAATTTTGTAATAGGTAAAAGAGTAATAAAGTAAATAAATTTATTTAATTATAAAAGGCTGCCTATTATAGGCAGCTTTTTATAATTAAATTATTTTATAGTTTATTATTGTTTTTAATTTTGTTAAACAATTCTGAAAACAGATACAGTTCCAATAGGTCCAACTAAACCTACCAATACTATACTAATAGGACCACTTGAATTATTAACAAATCTGAAAGTTTCCCCTGCTGTTGCGGCATAGATTCTATTAGAGCCGCTTATTATTGGATTTGTTGCTGTAATAGATATACCGGCAATAACTCCACGAAGGGATGATACCAAGTCAATTTCTATAGAAACTGTCCCAGGATTTGGAGTAACAGCTATTTTCCAGTCGATTACATAAACACCTGTTGTATTAACTGTAAATACACCTGTTGCTGGATTATAACTTAAGTCAGGGCCTACAATACTTACAGTATCATAAATAATAGTGCCTCCAACTGGAATTGATAGTTTATTTGTTGTTATTACACCATTTAAATAGGAATTAAAACTTGGACCTGTAGGACCTGTAGGACCTGTAGGACCAGTAGGACCAATAGGACCAGTTGGGCCAGTAGGACCGATAGGACCAGTAGGGCCAATAGGACCAGTAGGGCCAATAGGACCAGTAGGACCAGTAGGACCAGTAGGACCAATAGGGCCAGTAGGACCAGTAGAACCAGTAGGACCAATAGGGCCTGTAGGGCCAGTAGGGCCAGTAGGACCAGTAGGGCCAGTAGGACCAGTAGGTCCAGTAGGGCCAGTAGGACCTGTAGAACCTGTATTACCAATAGGGCCAGTTGGACCTGTAGGACCTGTTAGACCTCTAGGACCTGTAGGGCCAGTTGGACCAGTAGGGCCAGTTGGACCAGTAGGACCTGTAGGGCCTTCTGCACCTGTATTACCAGTAGGACCTGTAGGACCAGTTGCACCTGTAGGACCAGTTCTTCCTGTAGGACCAGTTGGACCTGTAGGACCAGTAAAACCTCTAGGACCAGTAGGACCTGTAGGACCTGTAGGACCTGTAGGACCAGTTGGTCCAATTATACATGCTGGAAAGCAATGATTGACGCAATCACATTTATCATCACAATGTTTTTTTTCATCACATTTACATTTATCATCACATTTCCTTTTGTCTTCACAATGTTCTTTTTTAAAAATAGGACTTCCATAAGTTGAATCTATCTCGGTACAATGATACTTTTTAGAAGAATCATCATTGGATTTACCCATAATATACACCTTCCTTATATATATTTTCTTTATATAAATTGCAGATATTCTTTGAATAAGATATTGATAGTTTTTTATATAATATGCATATGCTTTCTTTACATAACATATAAGACTGTCCGTACATAGTATGCAGATACTTTGTTTTACGATATATAGATATATTAAAAATATTAATTAAATTTTAAAAAAATATAGCACAAAAAATAATCAACCAAAATAATATTTGGCTGATTATTTTCTATATTATATAAAGAGAAATAATTTTACATTTATAAACTATCTAAATAAAATTTATGATTTGATAATAGCCTTTCATCATTAGGTGAAAGTTTAATAGCTTCATTAGAGAATTCTATTGCCTTATCTATCATTTTTAAATTATAACAGCCTAAAGCTGCTAAATCATAAGGATTAGAATCCCAAGCATTTGCTTCGTTAGCAAAGTTAAATGTTTTTTCCTTGATTTTTAGTGCTTCGTTTGCATAATAATAAACACCGAGCCAATCCTTCTCCCTATAAGCTAATAAAGATAACTCTATATAGGGTTCTCTTAATGAAATAGTTTCACTTATTGCTTTATGGAACCATTCTTTAGCGCTTAATATTTCCTCTTTTTCAAGATATGCCCTTGCAATAAACCTCATAGCAGATGATCTTTCTTCTATATAATTTGATGTAGGAAGTGATAAATAATTTTTTAATGTTAAAATACAATCATCCCAGTTACTATCAAACATATATTCACGTCCAAGATAATATATGTTTCTACTACTATTAGGATTTTCTTCAACTGCTAATTTTAATAATGGAAGATTTAAACTTCTGTTTTTTGTTGCATCAGGATAGTGATTAAGCACCATACCCTCAATATAAACTTCTTTTTCAGCTCCATCTCCTAAATATTCTAAAATCTCATGTGTTGGATATATCCATTTAAACCCATGTCTTGCATGAATTCTTTGCCAAGTATATTGTACTGATGGGGAACCATCCGCATTAATGCTCCAATTATATAGATATAATCCTCTTGTGGTTTCTTTTTTCCATGCTTTTTCTAAATGACCTCTCCAACCATCCTCAATAACATCATCAAGATCGGAGGATACACAAATATCTATATCATCTGGAATGAATTTTAAGCATTCATTTCTTGAATAATCAAATCGAAATGGATTAGCATCTATAGAATAAACAATAGCTCCTCTTTCTTTTAGCTTTTTAATTGTATTATCTGTAGAACCTGTATCTGCAACTACAACAATATCAGCTTCACTAACATGATCCATCCAACGATCAACAAATTTCTCCTCGTTTTTACAAATTGCATATACACAAACTTTATATTTATTACTCACGTAAAAACCCCCAATTAAATTAATAGTCATCATACATTTCAGTATATGATTATAAATAATTATGGGTGACATACTAATACAAAGCAAAAGCAACCAACAAATTGTTGGTTGCTTTTGTAGCGTTTATGAATATTCCTAAGCATAAACATCAATTATGTTATTATTAGGTTTGTCAGTACTGCTACTGGTACTGCTTGATTTTGATGAATTATTTTTATCTATGTTTAAGCTATTATCAATACCTTTTGATGATGATACCCTAGAACTAGAATCTGTTTTGCTAGATTCCGTTTGTTGAATTTGTGATTGGATTTGTTGTATTTTAGCGTTTATTACATCAATTTTTGCCTTTTTTGTTTTTGCATCATCATTACTTGAATTAACCCCATTTAATTGTGAATTAAGTGACGATAGTTGGGATTTAAGCGAACTTACATCACTGCTACTACTAGTTGCTGTTGTTAAATTAGATGTTGATTGAACTAATGAAATACTCATATTTTTAGACTCCTTTTATTTTAATTTTATTAAGAATACATAATATTAGCTTCTAAAACTAAATTTCGTTAATTAAATGATTTCTAAATGAGTATAATAAATCGATAATAACTATAAATAAAACTATAGAAAGATCAATTATATAATCTGTTGATGTGTTATATAAAAATGGGAAATAGCACAATAATGATGTTAGAGGTATTATTATAGCTATATAAAATTTCTTTGGAAAACAAAATGCATATAAGAGAGAGATTATATCTGCCATAAAGAAATACCGCTCATGCATCCTTGGCAATAGAAAGGGCACAACAACAGCAAATATTAATGATAATTCTATAATATTTTCATATTTTATAACCTTTATATATCTTACACTTACATAAATAATTATAAGTACAACTACAAAAGCAAATAAAATTCCAATATTACCTACAAGTGTTGTATTGCTAAAGAAATTATTAGAAAACCATTGATATATAGAGGGTGCATTATAAGTTAAATTTGTATACTCTCCAGATTGGTTAAAATAAGTAAGTAAAATATCTTTAAAAGGTCTACCCATGATTAAACTAGGTATACTTAAGACCAGATAGGTTAAAGGTATAATAACAAATTGATATATTTTAACTCTATTTTTAAACAATAAAATTCCGAATAATGGGAATGAAAATATTGCTTGTAGCTTAAAGGATAATGCAATCCCATAGAAAATTATTGATATAATCGTTTTTTTTTGTAAAATATAATAAATAGAACCAATGACAAAGGAAGTATAAATTATATCGCATTGGGACCATACAGACCCGTTAAAAATAACTGTTGGAATGAAAAGTAGAAGTCCAAAAGATATATAGCCAAATTTTTCGTTTTTATATTTCATTTGAACAATTTTCATAATAAAAAATGCAGCCATTATCTCAAAAACAAAAGATATCATTTTTATATAAAATAATTTATTTATATTTGTATAAGTGCCTATTGTTAATAAGTATAGGTAAGGTTGGGTGTAATCGCCCATTGAACTTTTTAAGGCGCTAAAACCACCACTATTTTTTATAGTATCAAACCACCTACTTAAAAAGGCATTATAGTCTGCGCTTGCAAATGGCAAACCAGGAATTCTAACAATTAGGGCAAACCATATAATAGAAGCCAATTTAAGAAATTTCTTTAAAAAAAATTTATTCTTATCCATAAATATCCTCCAATCTAGTTTTTGATTTTTTGAGAATCCCCAATTGAAGAACCTCCATTCTGGTTACCATCATCATTTTTCTGAAATTGACCTTGAGAATTTCCACCATTTTCATTTTGAAATGAATTATTAGAAGCTTCATGGCTTGTGGTATATTGGTATGCATACAAAATTGTACACATCATAATTGAAAGAGTTACCATCACAGTTAACGCGCTCTTTATTATGTATTTTTTTATTTTTAAGGTTATCCCCATCTTTACTACTCCTTTAAATTTTCTAGTAAAAGCAGATCCTATTTATTTTCTTAGAATCTGCTAATATAAAAGTTTAGTACCTATTATTATTTTGTAGTATTGGCACCTTTTAAATCATATAAAACTTCTGAACTTCCACCACCAGATTGTTGAGCTTTTGAATTTGATGAAATCGTAGTGGCAGTAGTTTCAGTTGATGTTTCAGTATTTGTTGCTGGTGTTTTAGTAGTCGACTGAGTAGAAGTTGTATCCTTCCATTCACTCTCTGCAACCAATTTACCAGCTGATTTAGCCCATGTCATGATTTCGTCACTTGAGCCTTGACCTCCTATCATTACGTATCTAACTTCACCTTTCTTAACCAGTGCCTTAAACTGGGTTAGTGTTAATACTTTATCAGTTCCGAAAAAGCCCCAAGTCATTACAGATTCATCAGTGTTAAGTATTATATCTGTTGCGTTACCGCTGGTAGAGGATGTAACAAGAATATATTTCTCAGTTGTTTTATTTTTAATTAAGAATTTTATTAATTTTGAAGTATTAGAAGTACTAGAAGTATTCATGCCGAATCCACCCTTTTGAGAACTAGAAATTAAACTAAGTCCTGCAGAGGGGAAGGTTCCAGAAATAGCGTTAAACATAGTAGTTCCTGACCAAACAATAGGGGTTATCAAAAGACCTACTAAAGCAATAGCTACTAATGATTTTTTAAACATTACATTTCCTTTTTTTCCTATCTTAAGGATAACAAGTAAAAGTGACGAAACAAAACATAAAACAGACATTGTTATCATTAAAATTTTAGTTATACTTGAGGTGTTATAAAAATAGGATAAAACTAAAAGTTGAACTAATCCATCTACAATTAGAGTTACCGGTAGAATCCAAGATGTTAATCCAGCTTCTTTATAAAGTTCCCACATCGACACAATTCCAATTCCGGCCAGAGCAGCAATTGGTGGAGCTAGCATTGTTAAATAATAGGGATGAAATAAGCCAGTTGTGAAGCTGAAATATATAAATTCAGGTATTAACCACATTGACCATAATATTAAAGCTAATTTTTTCTTATTACTAAATTTTGGTTTGAGTTTTTCCTTTAATGCTGCTGCTATAAAACCGAAAACAGCAATAGGAAATAGCCAAATTATTTGATCAGACATACCAGAAGTGACAAATAATCTTGTAATGCTAGATACCGCGCTACCACCCATGCTACTGTTACCGCCGCCACCAGCATTTCCGCCTTGAGCCTGACCACCTTGTCCTCCTGTTGGCCTCGTGCCACCTTGACCATAACCGGTTGGTGGAGTACCTCCTTGCATTCCTCCTTCAGTGGATGTACCAGCATTGTTTTTTGAAGCAGCGGTGACAATATTAGTACCAGTAGGAGGGGTGCCACCCTTAAATCCTTCCATGTTCGCACCTTGTGTTTTAGAGCCACCCATGCCTCCAGTTCCAGTGGTAGTGCTTCCAATTCCAAGCCGTTCTAGTCCATTATGTCCTATTATAAGTTCTAGTTCTGAGTTATTTGTACTACTTCCCACATATGGCCGGTTTGCAGCAGGGACTAAGTCTACTATAATAGCCCAGGAGAAAGAGACAACAAGTAGAACCAGAGTTCCGCAGATAAGATGAATTATTCTCTTTTTAACAGAAATAACGTTTGATAAAAGATAAGTTAAATATATAGCTGGAATCACCATATAAGCTTGAAGCATTTTTATGTTAAAACCAACACCAACAATAGCTAAACTAATTAGAAGATATTTAAGCTTGCCTTTCTCAGCGGCTATAGAAATAGCCCAACATGCAAGTAGAAGAGTTAAAACTAGTAAGTTATCACAAGTATTATTTCTACTTACCGCAACGAAAATCGGTGTTACTGCAAGGAATAGTGCTGAGAGAAGACCAGCTGTGCGCCCAAATGATCTTTTAACAATAATGTATATTATTAAAACAGAGATAACTCCGGCTAGTGCCTCTGGAAGAAGGAGACTCCATCCACTAAATCCAAAGATCTTAGCGGAGATTGCTTGAATCCAAAAACCTAGAGGAGGTTTGTCGATGCTTACAAAACTGGTAGGGTCAAAAGATACGAAAAAGAAGTTTTTCCAGCTCATAGTCATGCTTTTAACACCAGCTGCATAATATAGATTTGAATATCCCTCGATGCCTAAGTTTGTAAAATTTAATATTCCGGACAATAATAAGATTAGGGATAATAATAGCTTTTCTTTTGTAAGTTTTAATTTTTTCATTTTAATTTTCTCCTTTTTAGAATGATTATTGATAAAACAGGTTTCAAACCCTTTATTATTTTAGTCTATATATCCATTTACTGCTGGATGAAATACCCACAGCTTATATGATAGAAAATTTGATATTTGAGCTACAAAGGTAACAATTATTTTGGATATATAAACGTTAATATTTAAGCTCTTTATTAAAAAATTCATTGTTATAAGGGTTATGAGAAGTGAAATTAAGTTAACTACAATAAATTGAAAAAGTTCATTTTTAGTTTTTTTATTAGATTTTGTTGTAGAAAAAGTCCATTTTTTATTAAGTACAAAACTGTTAACAACTCCAAAGCTATACCCAATTATCTGACTACCAATATAATTTAGCCCAATAAATCCATTAAATAATGTAAATATTAAAAAGTCTATTAAAGTATTTGCTATCCCAACTAGTGAAAATCTGGTTAGATGCTTAAGCTTTCCATTTAAGATCACATTTGTAAGGTTAAGGAATGGCTTCATGTTTTTCACCTCCATTAAATCTTGAATATGTTATCATAGTTACCCTCAGGTATATTAATTACATCTCTTAATGAAGATTATAATCATAAATTGTATTAGTAGTATCAAATAAATATGTGAGCTTTATGTGATTGTGTGCAGCACGTAAAAAGCAACCAACATTTCTGCTGATTGCTTTTATTTATAGCGGATATTTAATTAAAAAACTAACACCAATATCTCTATTCGTAACCTTTATTTCTCCATTATAATAATTAATAATTTTCATACAAATAGCAAGCCCAAGACCAAATTTCCCGGTTTTATCTTTATAGAAATTATCAAAGATATGAGATAGATGTTCCTCTGGAATATTAGGCCCATCATTATATATCTCAACCACTGCAAAAGCACCTTCTTTTTTTAAGCTTACGCAAATTTTATCTTTAGCATATCTAAGGCTATTATCTAATATATTTTCAATAGAAACCTGTATTTTGTCCACGTTTCCAATTATAGTAGCATCGTCTATGTTTAAATCCCATTGGATATTATTATTAATTACTTCAAATCTCTTTATAATATGGTAAAGTAAGCGTTGCATATTAATTTCACTATTTTCAAAGTTATTTTCTAAAACATAATCAAGTGTATTCAAATATAACACCTGCTTAACTTTCTTTTCGAGACTTATGGCCTCATCCCTTATTATTTCAGCATTTTTCTCCACAGACTCTACATATACACCATCAATAATAGCCTCTGCATGACTCATAATTACCATAATGGGTGTTTTCAAATCGTGGGATATACTCTGTAAAAACATTTTTTCTTCTTCAGCAGTGCGTTTTAATTCTTTCTGCATTAAATTCATCGAGTTCGCAAGGCGCCCAATCTCGTCATCATTTTTAACATTTATCGGCTGGTCCCAATCTTTACGGGATATCCTAATAGTATAATTTTCAAGCTCCTTAAGTGGTTTAGAAATATAATTTGCAACTAATTTAGCAGTTAAAAAACCTATAGCTATAAATATGAGCCCTACCCAAAGCACCATGTAAAGCAAGCCATTATCTTTCATTTCGGGCATAAAAGTTATTAAATATGACTTTCCAGAATTTTCGTATTTGATTGAACTTATAATAAAAATGAACTTCATATTATTATAAGTCCCTTTAAATTGTTTTTCATAAAGAGTACCATTTGTAATGAAACTTGCCATCCAAAGTTTAACAGCATTATCATTTATTTTAATAGGTGAATTAGGATCATTCTGAGCTGCCGGTGGTAATCCGTGCGCTTTGTTTATACTTATAATCTCAGTTTTATTATTTTTATCCACATTAAAAATATAATAATCGCTTCCTTTTAAGTTTCCGATGTTTCCTAGCCCATCAAATCTATTAGGTTGTGTAAAATTATTAGATTTTAGCAAAAAATCGTGAGCTACTTTTAAGTCTTCCGTTTTAGCCTTCTCAGTTATGGTTTTAAAAGCAACAAGATAGAAAAATGAAATGCTAGAAATTATTATAAGTATTATTATCGTAAAAGTTGTCCAGATTCTCATGGTTAGTGAGTTGAATTTAAATTTTAATTTACTCATGATTTGTACACCAATTTATAACCATATCCATATACAGTTTCTATAGTGAATTTATCTATTTTTTTTCTAAGTCGACGTATAACATCATCAACTACTCGATCTGAACCGAAATAATCATCGCCCCAAACAGTATCTAATATTTGATCTCTAGACACTAAATTATTTTTATTATCAATAAAATAACAGAGCATCTCAAATTCTTTTTTGGTCAAAATAATTTCTATATTTCCCATAAAAACTGTTCTTTGTTTCTTACTAATAAGGTATCCACCCATATTTAAGTTATCATCGATTTGATTGGTTTCTTCTTTAGCTACGCCATAAATTCTCTCTAAAAGTTTATTGGTCCTTATAATGAGTTCTCTAGGTAAAAATGGTTTTGACAAATAATCATCACTGCCTAGCTCTAGTCCAACTACGCGATCAAGTTCCTCATTTCTCGCAGACATAAAAATAACAGGTGTATTTTTATTGTAGGCTTTAATAGCTTTTATAATTTCATAACCATCAGTATCTGGAAGCATTATGTCTAGTATCCAAAGATCTGGTTTATCCTTTATTTTCTCTATAGCAGAATTACCATTAGAAAAAGTAGTTACTTCATAACCCTCACGTTGTAGATATTTTTCAAGCAAAAGATTTAAACTTATTTCATCCTCAACAAGATATATTTTCATTGACAAGTAAATCACCCCTGATTTTTTAATTACTAAGTTCTATAATTTATAAAAATAATTTAAATATGACCCATAAAATACCTATTATCTTATATTCTATCATATAATTATAAAAACATTTTAAGATATTTATGTTAAAATTATGTGATTGTGAATAAAATAGATATTTATTTACATATTCAATAAAAATGTAATATAATTAAAATGGGAATTAATATATTTAATAAAATATAAAGGAGATAAAAATGAAAAAATTATTTAAAAACTATAAATCTACAATTATACTTTTGGGTTCTGTGTTACTTGGAGGTATCATTGGCAGTGTTATGGGGTCAAAGGCTTTGATTCTAGAACCTTTTGGAAGCTTATTTATAAATTTAATGTTTATGATTTTAGTTCCATTAGTATTTTTTAGTGTGGCCTCTGCAATGGCTAACATAAGTGGAATGAATAGACTTGGCAAAATTATGGGTAGTATTATGTTAGTATTTTTATCTACAGCACTTATTGCTGCTATTATTGGAACAGTAGGCGCTCTTATTATGAAGCCAACTAATGGTCTTAATATAGAAATGTTTAAAAATTTAATGAAGAGTGCCGTAGAAACTCAAACAAGTGAAAAAGTTTCATTTTTAAATCAGCTTGTAAATACATTCACTGTTTCAGATTTTGTTAACCTACTTTCAAGAAAGAATATGCTACAACTTGTTATATTTTCAATTATTTTTGGCATATCCGTTTCTCTTTCTGGTGAAAAAGGAAAACCTCTTGCTAATTTACTAGAGGCCGGTTCCGTTACTATGATGAAAGTTGTTAAAATTATAATGTATTACGCACCTATTGGCCTTGGATGTTATTTTGCTTCCATTGTTGGTCAACTAGGAGGTCAAATTTTAAATGGATATTTAAAAATATTTATATTATATATAATTATTTCTGTAATCTATTATTTTGGATTTTTTAGCCTTTATGCATTTATTGCAGCCGGGAAAAACGGTATAATAACATTTTGGAAAAATGTTGTTACACCTTCAGTTACAGCTTTAGCAACTTGTTCAAGTGCTGCTTGCATACCAGTTAACCTAGATGCTGTAAAGAAAATTGGTGTACCTTATGATATTGCAGAAACAGTAATTCCGCTTGGTGCAAATATGCATAAAGATGGGTCTGTATTTGGAGGTGTTATGAAAATTACACTCTTAATGGGCCTATTTGGTAAAGATATAACTAGTCTGAGTTCTATTCTTGGTATTATTGGCGTTTCACTTCTCGTAGGGGCAGTCATGGGAGCTATTCCGAGTGGTGGAATGATTGGAGAAATGTTAATATTAAGTGTATATGGATTTCCTCCAGAGGTTCTTCCAATTATTGCAGTTGTTAGTGTAATTATAGATGCCCCAGCGACAGTGCTCAATTCTACTGGAAACACAGTATGTTCTATGCTAGTAACTAGACTTGTAGAAGGTAAAAATTGGTTGAAACATGATAAAAAAATTGTTGTAGAGTCAAATATGTAAAAAATGTTTATGTTTTTAAATAAGTGTGTAAATACAATTTTATTTAAGTATTAATTAAGGGAAGCCATTTGGCTTCCCTTTTAATTGTAATTTGTCTAAAATTGTAATAATTTTAGTTTGATATATTTAGGAAATAATATATAATAAGTAAGTAATGGTAAAATCATGAGAGAAAAATAGTTTTAATATAAGATTTATACAAAAGATTATAATCATAATACTTATAGGGCATGTATTAAAAAGTGGGGGTTATATAATTGTGAATACTTTTGTTGAGAAAAGTCAAAGTTTAGACAATCAAATGGGGATAATACAGTTGCAAAAGAAGCAGTTAGAGTATCAAGAAAAGCAGTTAGTGCAGCAAGAAAAACAGATAGAGCATCTAAAGCATCAATTAGATCAGCAAAGTATACAGCTGACAAATATAATAGAAAATTTAGCTGAGGGAGTAGCTTTTGTAGATAATAAAGGTAATTATATAATGGTGAATTCAGAAGCAAAGAGGCTACTTTATAGGGCGAGCAAAGGAGTTGTTTTATCTGATGTTTTTAAAAATATTAAATCATTTGAGTTGATGGGCAATGGGATACCATACGAAAATTACCCTTCGATTAGAGCGTTAAGGGGTGAAAGTGTAAAAAATGTTAGATTGCTCGTAAGCCATCCTGATAAAGAGTATTTTGTTGAAGTTAGTTCAATGCCAATTTATAATGACAATGGTGATTTAGCAATGGTAGTTTCGTATTTTCATGATATTACTGAATCAATAAAGAAATCTAGGAAAATTGAAGAACAGAAAAAACAATTAGAAGCTATTATAGAAAATATTGCTGATGGCATTTGTATTATTGATAATAAAGGAAAATATATATTATGTAACAAAGCATCAAGAAAAATATATTCCCCAAAATATAATTATCCACAGGAAGTATGTCATGGGTGTATTAGCTGTAAACGAGAGCTTTATGATATTGATCATAAGAAAATTGACTCGCATAATATTCCGGAAAGTAGAGTTATTCGGGGTGAAAAATTTGAAAATATGAGGGTAACAGTAAAACATCCTCATATAACTTCAGAAATAGAAGTTAGCGGAACGCCTATTTATGATAGTGAAGGAAACGTTATTTTAGGAGTGCTTTGCAGTAGGGATATGACAGATTACTATAAGCGTGAAGAAGCTATAAGAAATAGATTTGAAATATTGGATAGAATTATAGATACTTTTAATTTACCTGTTGCCAGATTATCATGTCCAGATTTATTGATTGTTGATATTAATAAAAAGGCATTTGATTTTCTTAAATTGGTAATGCCAAATGCAAAATCAATAAACAAAATTATAAATACTAAATTTGAAGAGTTATTTAGCAACTTGAAAGAAAGTGAATATTACCAGTGTATTAGCAAAGTGCTAAAAGAAAAGAAAACTAAGTGTTTGAGTAAAAAAAACCATTTGGTAAATGGCAAAGCGATGTATTGGAATGTTATCTTTGAACCTGTTTTTTTCGTAGATGGAGAAATTGAGGAAATATTAATTTTAATAATAGATGTTACTGCTGAAATAAAGTCGGCTATAGACATGGAAAAAGCATTGAAATTGCAGGGAGAATTTCTTGTTAATATATCCCACGAGCTTAAAACACCACTAAATGTTATATTTGCAACAGCTCAATTATTTAACATGTATTGTACTAGTGGATCCCTAGACAAGAAGAAGGATTCAATTGTTAAATATATAGATTCAATCAAGCAAAATAGCTATCGATTATCTAAAATGATTAATAACATAGTTGATTTATCTAAAATTGAAGCAGGATTTTTTAAACTTAACTTGTCAAATATTAATATAGTCGATTTTGTAGAAGAAATAGTGATGTCTGTAACTAATTTTACTGATAGTAAAGGGTTAAATATTATATTTGATACAAATATAGAAGAAAAAATTATTGCTTGTGACCCTGAAAAGATGGAGAGAATAGTCTTAAATCTTATATCAAATGCAATAAAATTTACAGATAAAGGCGATGAAATACTTGTATCCGTTAAAGCTGAAAACGAATTTGTTGAAATATCAGTCGCAGACAATGGGATTGGCATTGAGGATAGAAACCTAAATATGATATTTGAAAGATTTAAGCAGGTAGACAAATCACTATCAAGAAATTCAGAAGGTACAGGTATTGGATTAAGTTTGGTTAAGTCTATTGTAGAATTACATGGTGGCAGTATTTATGTTGAAAGTGAATTTGGAAAAGGAAGCACATTTACAGTTAAACTAAGTTCAGCAA
Source organism: Clostridium sp. (assembly GCF_036569345.1). GTDB lineage: Bacteria > Bacillota > Clostridia > Clostridiales > Clostridiaceae > Clostridium_AD. Next base: position 109,575 of record NZ_DATCQT010000055.1, on the reverse strand, counting down.
TGGCACTACATCCAAATACGTCATATAATAACAAAGTTAAGAGTGGAGATCAAAATATTCGAGTTGAATTATCAGATGTTTATTCATAAACATGTTTAATGGCTTTGTCTTTCTTTCTAATTAGTTTATTTAAAGTACCATATAAATTTATGATATAATAGATAAACATAGTTAGAATAATATATAGAAGATTGTACATAAAGTACAATAATAGCTATGTATTTAAGGTGTGTTTAACATGTTCAAATGAAATGGTTGTAGTAAAATGATTATAATATATAAGAAAATTTTGATGCAAAACAAGAGAAGAGGATGTATATGGAAGGTATAATGCTATTTATGCTAGGTGCACTAAAAATTACAATACTTGATTTAACGTTATCCGGTGATAATATTGGTATTATTGCACTTGCAACAAAAAAATTATCGCCAGAATACGCTAAAAAAGCTAGTTTTATAGGAATATCAGGAGCTATAGGACTAAATGTGTTTTTTGCATGTATTATTACTCAAATAATGAGTATACAGTGGTTACCAATTAAATTAGTTGGCGGACTAATTCTGATAAAAATCACATGGAGTTTCATTAAGCCTGAGTGCCAGGGAGAGGATTGTGTAGTAAAGAAAGCAGATAATTTTTGGGGAGCTGTAGCTACTATTATTATTGCTGACATTAGTATGAGCCTTGACAACGTGCTTGCTATAGCAAGTACAGCAGATGGTAATGACCTATTAATTATTGTTGGTGTTTTGATAAATATACCTATAATTTTCTTCGGAAGTCAATTTGTTTCAAATTTAATGAAAGAACACCCTATTGTTATATACTTAGGTGGCGCAATATTGGCACATACCTCTTTTAAAATGATATTAGAGGATAACATAACAATAAAATACATAGGTCTTGATCCTACACTTTCAACGATAATTCCAGTGTTACTTGGCATTGGTGTATTTATTTATGGATATGTAACATTAAGAAAAAATCATAGTGAGTATGGTTTGAGTATAAAAGGTAAGTAAGTATATGATATTATTATATAAAAAAGCAATCATCAGAAATGATTGCTTTTTTTGTATTCAGTATTAAATTAAGAAACTAACACCAATATAACTTTAAGAAGTAACTATAGTTAAGAGATAACAACTTCTTCCTCTTCCTCCCATACTGGACTTGGTCCTCTTAAGTAGGATATAAAAGCAGCTAAGAGACTAAATATAAAACAGATTGTAAATGCTGTTCTAAGCCCTGAAATAAATTGCGCTGTAGCGATTCCGTTACCACCTACTTGACTTCCGATGAAAAGTGCCTGCATAGCTTGTGGAGAAATACTAGTTGATATAATTGCCATGCAGATAGCAATACTTAAAACCATACCAGCATTAGTAAGCATTGTTCTAAGGCCAGCTGCGATACCTCTTTTATCAGCAGGTACTGCACCCATTATTGCGCTTGTATTTGGTGCGAAGAACATCCCTGATCCCAGGCCCATAATTGACATCCAAATAACAAGTTCAATTGTTGAGGTGTCAGCCGTTATCATCATAAGCCCTGCAAGGCCTACAGCGGAAATAACTAACCCAACTGAACTTAGAATTCTTACACCATATCTATCGGATAACCAACCACTAAATGGTGATACAATCATCATAGCTAAAGCAAATGGGGATAAAAGTATTCCAGCAAGCATTGGATCAATCCCCTTTACTCCTTGAAAGTAGAATATCAGTAAAAAAGTTACTGCGCCTCTAGCAACGCCGTTTAGAAAATTAGCTAAAAAGGCAAAGGCAAGTACTCTAGTTTTAAGTAATCTTAAATCAAGCATTGGATACTCAATTTTATTTTCTATATTAATAAATAATCCTAAAAGAACTATAGAAGCTATAAATAATGTTACTACATATATGTTTGTCCATCCGCTAAAGCCACCTAAAGTTAAGGCCGTTAGTAGAGCAAGCATACCTGCGGAAAAGGTAACCATACCACTAATATCAAATTTTTGTTTTTCAGAAATTAATTTTGTTTCTTTAAGACTAAAACCTGCCCAAAATGTTCCTATAACACCTATTGGAATGTTGACATAAAAAATACTTCTCCAACCAATACCGATAAGAAAACCTCCAAGAATAGGCCCCGCAACTGCAGCAACACATATTATCATACTATTTATTCCTAAGGCTTTAAGTAACTATACTCATACTTGTTTTTAAGTCTTTCATAATAACGGGAAGTGCTATCATTAAAGTACTCCCGCTAAGAACTGAAAAAAGGGCCCCTAATGTGGTACATAAGAGTGCCGTCCATTTGTAATCAATTTTTTTCATTAGTTTATTCCTCCTGTTTTGTTCGACGAAATTCTTCTAGCTTCGTTAGAGCTATTTTAAACTTTTCTCTAGATCTCCTAAGGGAAAGTTCTTTTTCTTCGATTGAAGCTATTTGTTTTTTAATAAGGTTTATCGAATTATCTACCATAATATCATCTTTTAAGTCTTCTTTAAAAATTCGTTTAAAGTCTTTTTCTAAGTCTAGAATTGCTTTAACATCATTTAAGCAGAATCCTAGACATTCTCGTAAATCCTTTATTCTATTAATTTTTTCAATATCTTCTTCGCTGTATAATCTATAAGAAGCTTCAGTTCTTTTAGGGATTATAAGTTCCAATTCTTCATAATATCTTAAAGTTCTTTTTGTAAGTCCAGTTTTAATAGCAACTTCTTCGATTTTATAATATTTTGTATCCATGATTCACCCCCAATGAAGTATTCTACACCACTATAACATTCACGTCAAGGATACAGTTGTGAATGTTAGTGACTCAGTTTTAATGATTATTATAAATTATAAAAAAAATAGTGCAAAGATTTGTCTAAACACAAATCTTGCACATTTCAAGATAGAGTAAATTATTTTATTTTTATGCCTTTCTGTATTTTTTAAGAGCCAGGGTATTTAATATAAGAAATAATAATGCGTATCCTACGAGCATCAGTAAATCATTTTTAACATCTATTAAACTCTTTCCTCTTAGCATTACATCTCTTAGTGCTTCTGCTCCATAAGTCATAGGAAATATCTTTGATAATATCTTTGCCCAAGCAGGCGCATTTCTCAAATCAAAAATACCACTGAACATAATTTGAGGAACTATTATAATAGGTATAAACTGAAATAATTGAAATTCATTACGTGCAAAGGCAGATAAGAGAGTTCCGAGGGCTAAGGATCCTGATGCAAGGGCCAAATTTATTACAAGTACCGCCCAAAAGCTTCCTTCCATAGGTACCTTAAGTCCATAAATACTAAAGACCTGAAGTATTATAGTTTGGATACATACAAATAAACCAAAACCTAAAAAATATCCTAAAACAATCTCCCATCTTTTTAAAGGTGTTGCAAGTATTCTATCTAGTGTTCCGCTTATTCTCTCTCTCAAAAATGCAACTCCAGCGATTAAAAATACGAAAAAGAAGATGAAGAAGCCCATAAGAATTGGAGCCATGGAATCGAACGCTCCCATATCCTTAGATCCATGTAAAAAAAAAATTTCTGGCTTTAACATAACACTGCTATTTGAAAGCTTATTAAGTGTGTTCATAACAAGGCTTGTGATAGACGGGTCAGCACCTTCTAATGTGATTTTTGGTTTATTTCCATTAAAGATGATATAAGCATCTATACTTTTATCTTTTAAATTGTTCAAAGCAATCTCTTCACTATCAACTTTAGTAACGTTAGCCAGGCTTTGTAACTTGTTTACATAGGCATTTGGTGCTGAAATAACATCAATATTTGGAGTTGTAGTTGCTGAGGTTAAAATAGCACTTAAAAGGTACATTACAAAAACTGGAGCAACAAACATTAGAGCGATTGATCGTTTATCTCCTCTAAGCTGCTTTATTAATCTTTTAGCAATTGATAATACTCTCATATGCTTTTCACCTCTCCTTCTTTACCATAATAGAGAAATGCGCCTTCAACAGTACTTTCTCCAGACCTTTCCTTTAATTCCTGTGGAGTTCCTATGGCAATTATTCCTCCATTTCTAATTAGTGCAAGCCTATCACAATGATCAGCTTCATCCATAACGTGAGTAGTTATTATTATTGTAACGCCCTCTTTTCTTACACGTTCAAATTCCTTCCAAAATTCAATTCTAAGAACTGGATCAATACCTACAGTAGGTTCATCAAGAATAAGTATTTCAGGTTTATGGACCAAGGCTATGGCAAGGGACAATCTTCTTTTCATTCCACCAGAAAAATCTTTAATAAGTTTTTTGCCTTCTTCTTTTAGAAGAACTAATTCTAAAACCTCATCAGCTCTTTTTTTAGCGACTTTTCCCTTCATACCATATAACGATGCAAAGAATAATATGTTGTCATATGCATTCAAGTCTTCATAAAGAGCATCACTTTGAGCCATATATCCGATTTTTGAAACAGCAACAAGCGAAGGCATTTTAGTTCCAAGCACAGACACTGTGCCTTCTGTAGGTTCACTCATTCCTACAATAGCCTTTATTAAAGTGGTTTTACCTGAACCAGAGGGTCCAAGGAGGCCAAGTATCTCACCTTTTTTTACTGAAAGATTGATATTTTTGAGGACTACAAATTTTCCAAACTGCTTTTTGAAATTATCTATTTTTATGACATTTTCAACACTCATTTATTACACGCTCCTTTTGATCCTATTCCATTTATTAGAATATCAACTATTTTGTCTATTTCAGTTTCATCTCCATCATTTGTAAATACCTCAGGTAATGCATTGCTTAGAATAGAAAATCCTGCAACTAAACTAATTAAGCTCCTTGTCATAAGCCTGGGATCAATATCCCTTAAATTTCCGTTTTCTATATTTTCCTTAAAAAACTTATCTACTATAGGAATGACTTTAGGTGCAATTTCCTTTTGTAATGGCTCTAGTAACTCTGGATGGTAAATTGACTCAACCATAACAGTTTTTACTAAAGGTGCATTTTTCTTAATCAAAGTTACTCTATCCATCATTATATTTTTTAATACTACATTTATAGAATCATTTTTTTCATTATCCATAATTTTTTCCATTGATTTAAACATAAGTGGCCTAAAAAACTTTACAATCAGAGGCATTAATAGCCCAACTAACAAATCTTTTTTAGTTTTAAAATACCTGAATATTGTTCCTTCAGCTATATTGGCCTCTTTCGCTATATCACTAGTTCTACCACCCTCATACCCTTTTTCAGCAAAAATCTTTGTTGCAGCATCTAAAATATCCCATTGCCTTTTTGATATTTCTTCTTCAGATATGTTTTCATCAAATAAGTAACTATACGAATCTTTTTCATCTGCCACTATATCAACTCCTTACAGGTTATCATTCTATATAAAATGAGTGACTACTCACTTTTATTATATCAAGAAAAAATATTCTGTCAATGAAAATTGCTATGCGTGGCATTAATAGTGTGTACTTCTTGATTATACAAACATACTATAATATAAAAATTAGAAAGTGGTGATAACAATGTATATATGCCCATATGATACATCTTATTTGTTAACTCAAAGGTACCGTCTTGCTGCAACGAAAATTAGTAAAGTCGAGGTAGATTTAAGAAACACCATGCGTAAGCTCTGGGAACAACATATAGCCTGGACGAGGATGACTATAATAAGTATAATAAAAGATTTGCCAGATGTAGATTTTGTAACCAAGCGAAAAATCTAAGTATTTTATGATTAGATTTTTATGGCGTTTAGTTAATATATACCTTAGCAGCAAGGTTATTTTATAGGCTATTGAAAATGCCTTAGAACAGAAAAAATAACATGATTCTTACTTTATTATCCTTTTACCTATAACAAATTTTTCTTTGTAATATCCAATCAATTCAGAAATTTTTATAACATCACCAGATTTAGGAGAGTGTATAAATTTATTATTTCCAATATATATGCCAACATGAGATACTTCAGAGGGCAGTGATGGGTTAGTTTTAAAAAAGACTAAATCTCCATTTTTAAGTTTATCTATGTTAATAGAAGTACCTATATTTATCTGATTCATACTTGTTCTAGGCAAATTTATTCCGAATTTTTTATAGATATATTGTACAAATCCCGAACAATCGAAACCTCCACTTACATATTTGCCTGAAACATCTGATATAACGGGTGTTGTGCCATTCCATAAGTAATTCATTCCTAGAAATGTATTTGCATAGGATACAACATCATTTCCATTTATTAAAACATTGTATTGTTGTCCATTTGATATATATTTAGCATTATTTAATGGAGTTTTAAAATTTGAGAAAATAGTATAAATCATATATACTAGTGATATTATTATAAGAATAAAGGTTATCAGTAAAAGATTTAATGGTTTTCTTTTATTAAAGGACTTTCTCATATTTCCTCCCCTTTTTTAATGTTTAATATAACATTATATTAAATTAGTGCCTTATATTAAATTACTGCCTTATATTAAATTACTGTAGAATTTTTAAAAATATTCTGAAATGTTTATAAAAATCAGAAAACACTTCAATTTATATTGCTAATACAAAGGTTAATGGGGAAGTATAAATTTATTGAATAGAGTTATATTTGTTAAACATAAAATAAGCAGGGGTGATTGCTTAAAGGATATTAATCTAAATAGGAGGTAATGTTCGATGAAAACTAAAATATATTACGTTATGGATACTATGTGTGGATGGTGTTATGGTTCTAGCGATGTGATAACAAAGATACAAGAAAAGTATAAAAATATTTATGATTTCAATCTTTTGCCAGGAGGAATGTGGACTGGTGATAATGTTAAAAAAATGAGCCCCAGCTTACGGGATTTCGTGAAAGTGCACAATGTTGAAATAGAGAAATTAACCGGTAAGAGTTTTGGACAAGACTATAATAAAAATGTATTAGAAGGAACTTCTATTGTTCTAGATAGTTTTCCCGGCGCAAAAGCAGTGGTTATAATTCAAAAGATAAAAAAGGAAGTGGCTTTTAGTTTTCTTAAGAAAATTCAAGAAGCTTTTTTCGTATATGGAAAAGATATGAATAAAATAGATGTATACACCGAAATAGCTGAAAGTTTTAATATTTCTAGAGATGAGTTTGTTAAAGAGTTTAATTCTGATGACTTAAGACAAGAGACTTTTAAGTGTTTTGATATGGCAAGCTCTATGGGCGCTACATCCTTCCCTACTATTATATCAGTAGGAGGTAGCGAAGTAACCATAAAGTCACAAGGTTTTAGTAGTTTTGATGATTTAGATAGAATCTTTTCTTCTTCTAAACTTTCTAATGAATATCTTGATAAATAGAAATCAAAATAAAAGAAAGAGCTGTGAAGTTTAACTTCACAGCTCTTATTATTAAAGTAAAGGGGGACTTCGCTTTAATGATTAATCACTTTATATTAAAATGATAACATAAAATTGTGTAGATATCATGAAGAAAATATGTAGTAATTGTAAACATTTAAAATGATTAATGGAATTTTGATTCTTATTAAAATTTATACTGTAATATATATATATAATTAAGAAAAACATAAATTAATTGTATTATTTTGATCCGGGGGGACTATTATGAAGAGAATTTCACCATTTTCACAAAAAATGTGGGCAATAGATGGATTTATCGCAACAACGGAGATGATCTAGTTGTGATGAGATGCAGAAATCTTTCAAGGGTAACGGTTATAATTCAAAGGGAATGTGTTCAGTCAATGGAGAAGAAACAAAACATTTTTCAAAAAAGAAAAGCTATTGCCAAATATAAAGTAACTATATCTGGAGATATTGTAGGTAAATCATATAAGATTGGGTATATGGATGAACGTTATATTGAAGACATTATTAATTAATTTAAATATTTGTATCTTCATAGATTGAGTCAATACTATAAATAATTATCCACTTATGTTATTATATAATTATATTAATTGGGCAATTATGGTTTTAGAAATCATTTTATTATTATATGAATATATTGTAATATGAATATATTACTAATACAGAATTTTTGAAAAATGGGGGATGAGATAAAATTGAAGAAGTTATCAAAGATATTATCTATATTATTGATGGTATCATTATTAATAACAATAAATTTTGACGTATATGCTAAAGGAAGATCTGGTGGATTTAAATCGAGTAGCAGTTATAAGAGTTCAAGCAGTAGCAGTAGTAGTGGTTTTAAATCAAGTAGTAACTATACGAAACCTTCAACATCAACTAATAGTACAAGTGGTGTAAATAAAAATAGTAGTGGATCATCAACAGGTTTATTTGGTAATAATAGAAGTTTTATGCCAATGATGTTTTTCGGAAATTCGTCCTCAGGCGGAATATTAGGGTTTGCAGGTTTAGTAGTAATAATATTGATAATATACTTTGTGTACAAATCTCGTAAAAGAAGACGCTAATATAAGGACAGGAGGGTCAAAATTTTAATGGGTAATGAAAAAGAGTATTTAACTAAAATGAGAGATACCTACTCAAAAGCTCATGGAGATTTATTTTTAAAAGTATATTCCAATGAGTTTAGAGATGAAACATTAAAGAATAAAGTTAAAGGATTAAAATTTGAGAAAATATCAGAAGAATTTATCAATATAATAGAGAAATCTACTAAAGAATCTAACAAACTTATGCACTTTGCAGTAGATGATACTAAGGAAGTTAACGAATATTATAATAAGTATAGAAATCAATTGAATCAAGTCCAAAATTGTTCTAATTGTGAATGTATAGATTGCGCATATGAGTGTAAATTCAGTTCTTGTGGTAATTGTTTATCAGGATGCAGAGTTAAGGATTGTGATAAAAAAGATAACTGTATAATAGAAAGTAGTAAGACGCTTAAATTATATAATGATCAAAAACAAAGAGATGTTGAATTTGAAATATTAGCAATAGTAGAAAGTAATATATATGATAAAAGATATATATTACTACAAGAAAAGTATGATGAGGATAATAAACAAATGTTTATTATGACTGATGGACTAGAAGATACGGAGTATGTAAATATAGAAAACGAAGAAGAACTTGAGAAAATTGCTGGATTATTCATGGAAAGCTAATATACAATAAAAAATAAAAGGGAGGAATACAAACAATGGGAATATTTGATAGGTTAGGTAATAGTTTAAAAGCTGGGGTTAATAAGATTATGGATGCAAATGAGGATACAGCGGCACTAATAGACCAAGCAATAAGAGATAAAGATGCATCTTTGAATGAAGCTAGGACTAAATCAGCTGTAGTTTTTGGAAATGTAAAAAGACTTGAAAGAGAAATGAATTCATCTAAAGAAGACATGAATAATTGGGAATCTAAAATAAAAATGGCTATAGAAAAAGGTAATGATGAATTAGCTAGTAAAGCTATAGCAAAACAAAAAGAATGTGAAGCTACAAGTGTATCATTATCAAAATCGTATCAAGCAGCCAAAATTACTGCAGATAGCTTAAAGAAAAGCTTAATAGAATTAGGTGAAGATTTAGAGGATTTAAGAGGTAAGAGAGATGGTTTAATAGCTAGACTTAAAACAGCTGAAGCAGCACAACAAGTTAATGCAATTACAGCTAATGTTAGAACAAAAGGTAATAGTATTGATTTAGATAGATTAGAACGTAAGATAGAAGAGAAAGAATGTTTAGCAGAGGGGTTAGGAGAACTTAAAGTTGAATCTTTAGAAGATGAATTTGAAGCTCTAGAAAAAACATCTGTAAGTGATGATTTAGCAGCTTATAAAGCTAAATATTCTAAACAGTAATTGATAATATAGGGTTGAGTATAATGGATAGACATTTAGTGTCTATCCATTATTTTTCCTGTTTTTTGCCTCAATTCATGTATCATTATGCAAATGATATATTTTTGTAGTATAAAATATTAATTATTTCTAATGCTATAGTTATAAGGAGATGATAAGTTTGGACAAAAAAAGACTTGGAGAAATACTGGAGTCTTATGGTATTATAAATGTTACATATAAAAATAATCCTGTTTGGCTTGAAAGTATTAGTACTGATAAAGATGGAGTAATACAAGTAAGAGATTTGAAAGCAGATAAACTTATGTTAGTAGATATTGAGGACTTAAAAGAATGAATTATACTAGCAGGTGCCACTAAAAATGAATTGTAGAAAGCTTAGCATAAATGCTAGGCTTTATTCATTTTGTGACGCAAGAGCTGTTTTTATAGGAGAGGGAACCGTTGGTGCACTTGGTGTAGTAATATTGATTAGGTTGTGGTTTATAGCAAAGAAACAGGGAAGAGAACGATTGATAAGTAACTAATAAAAGACCAATTGAGTGAAGTTTTGTGTATATTTATATATTGACCAAGAAGTGAAAATTTTATTACGGAATAATTAATTAGAATTTTTGAATATTTTTTTATTAATATTTTGTTGGTATATTTCTACCCAATTATCCAAATGATAAAAGAAATTAACAAAAAAATATAAATAAAATAAGGGTGGCGAAAACATGAAAAAAGCAAAAACTGCTTCAATATTAATTATTGGAATTTTATCTATTCTGGTAGTTAGTGCTTGTAATTCTATGAAATCACCTACTACTGTGAAATCACCGACAAATAAAATTATTGAAAAAAGCACAAGTTCAAAAACTGTCAAAATTGACCCAACGGTAGCAATGGAAACATTTTATTCTAAAACGCTTAAGACATTAGTTACTGCTAAGAAAATAACACAAAAACAGTCTGATAAAGTAATTGTAGCATTAACAAATAATATATCACAAAATGCTGGAACAGCTAATCAAAGTTCCGCTAAAACACATGCTGGCACAGGAACAACACCGCGTACATTTCCGACAAAGCAAACAGAAACAGTAAATGAAACACCAGTTACTGATAATGGATTAACTCCATTAGTAACAAATGGAGTAATTACACAAGAACAAGCTAATATGATAAATCAAAAAATTCAAGAAGATATGACAAAAACTAAATAGTAACCTAAATACAAATTAAGGCATCCAAAGAGGTGTCTTTTTTATTTTTCTCAATATTATATTTAGGGAGGGAAGTATATTCTTTTTAGAAAAAATTAAAATTTTGAAGGATTATAGATACATTTGTGGAAATTATAACTAATATTACTAATGTTTTACTTAATTTAGAAACGTAGGAAAGATTGAATCTACATAGTAAAAAAAGTGAATTGGGGGGAATACCGTATGAATGATAGTTTTTACAAACAGTTAATTGAAGAGTCACAAACAGGATATGCATATTACAAAATAATATGTGATGAATACGGTATTGCTTGTGATTATGAATTTATTGAAGTCAATTCCATCTTTGAAGAACTTACCGGATTAAAGAATTCTAATATAGTTGGCAGAAGGGTTACTGAAATTCTACCACGGATAAGAACTTCTGAATTTGATTGGATTCATTTTTATGGAGATATTGCAATTAATGGTGTTAAAAAAGAATTTGAGCATTTTTCACAAATGTTAAATAAGTGGTACAGGGTAAAAGCATATTCTCCAGAAAAGAATCGTTTTGTAACACATTTTATTGACATAAGCGATCAAAAGCAGGCAGAGGAGATGAGGCAATCAAAAACAGCTTTCTTTAACGCACTTACAAATGCATCATTCGATGGAATACTGGTAGTAAACGAGAATCAGAAAAGGATTCTTACCAATCGTAGAATGTTTGAGATGTTTAATGTTCCTCAATATATTATAGATGACGAAGATGATACCTTGATGTTTAAGCATGTTATAAGTTTGACCAAAGACCCTGAGAAATTCTTAGAAAGGGTCAGAGGTCTCTATAATGACATTAATAATACTAGTCATGACGTGATTGAATTCAAGAACGGGATGGTTCTAGATAGATATTCCGCTCCTATTTTGGACAAGAAAGGGAAATATTATGGTAGGATTTGGACATTCCACGACATAACTGAACGCAGAAACTTACAAAAGGCTCTTTCAAATGAGAAGAAGCTTTTAGAAATAACACTCCTATCAGTGGTAGATGGAGTGATTTCTACCGATAATAAGGGTAACATCATGTTTTTGAATAGAGTTACGGAGCTCTTGACTGGTTGGACGCAAGAATCAGCAAGAGGAAAATCCATTGAAGAAGTATTTAATATTGTTAATGAGTTTACACGAGAGAAGGATGAAAATATAGTGAGAAAAGTACTTGAAAGCGGTAAGGTACTTGAATTTGCTAACCATACAATATTGATTTCTAAAGATGGTATTGAAAGAGCTATTGAAAATAGTGCCGCACCTATTGTGAAGGAAAACGGAGAAATTGTTGGCGTAGTATTAGTATTCAAAGATGTTACAGATAAAAGAGAAAGACAAAAGGAAATTTTATATTTAAGCTATCATGATCAGCTAACAGGTCTATATAACCGCAGATTTTATGAAGAAGAGATAAAGAGACTTAATATTGGAAAAAACATACCATTGACTATTGTTATGGGTGATGTAAACGGGTTAAAGCTTATCAATGATTCATTCGGGCATGTTATGGGTGATGAGCTTCTTAAGAAAGTGTCAGAAGTTATAAGAGCGGGATGCCGAGCAGGTGATGTTATTGCAAGGCTAGGTGGGGATGAATTTGTTGCTATATTACCTAAAACTGATGCTTTAGAAGCAGAGCAAATCATTAAACGTATAACTGATTTGACATTAAGTGAAAAAGTAGGTCTCATCGATATTTCTATATCCTTTGGGTATGAAACCAAGAATAATGCGGAAGAAAAAATTGAAGAGATATTAAAGAAAGTTGAAGATAATATGTATAAGAAAAAACTATTTGAAAGAAGTATGAGAGGAAAAACAATCAAAGCTATAATAAGCACTCTTCATGAAAAAAATAAAAGGGAAGAGCAACACTCCCATAGAGTTTCAGAACTGTGTAAAAGCATGGGAGAAGCCCTTGGCTTAGCAGAAAAAGATATTCAAGAACTTAAAACAGTTGGGTTACTTCATGACATAGGGAAAATAGCAATTGATGAAAATATACTAAATAAACCAGGTAAACTTGCAAATGATGAATGGGAAAAAATTAAGCGTCATCCAGAAATAGGCTTTAGAATACTTAATACAGTTGATGATATGTCTGATATGGCGAACTACGTGTTGAATCACCATGAAAGATGGGATGGGAAAGGATATCCAAAAGGTTTAAAAGGGGATGAGATACCATTTATTTCAAGGATAATAACTATCGTGGATGCCTATGATGCAATGACAAGTGATAGAAGTTATAGAAGTGCTCTATCAGATGAAATTGCAATAGGGGAATTAAAAAAGAATGCAGGGAGCCAATTTGATACTGAATTGGTAAATGTATTTATTGAAAAAGTAGTAAAATCGGATTGAACTATGTTGTAATAAATATTAGTTAAGCATTATATCACCTTTTGGACAAGTATTGACATCCCTAAAATTTTTATCTATTATATAAATAATAGAATACGATACAAAGGTGTCATTTAATGTTTCTAGTAAAAGGAGAGTTTAATTATGAAAGTATTGTACTTTACAGGGACAGGAAACAGTTTGTATGTGGCAAAGAAACTTGGAGGCGAATATTACTCCATTCCTAAGTTAATAAAAGAAGGCAGATATGAATTTGAAGATGAAAAAATTGGAATTGTATTTCCATGTTATTATGGTGGTGTTCCTAAAATAGTTGAAGAATTTTTAAATAAAGCGATATTAAAAAGTGAATATATTTTCAGCGTAACAACCTATGGATTTATTTCTGGGGCAACAACAAAACACCTTTTAGAAATTGGTAAGAGAAATGGAATTGATTTTTCTTATATTGATGAAATAGTTATGGTTGACAATTTCCTTCTTGGGTTTGATATGAAGAAGCAAGTACAAAGTCAACCTAAGAAAAACATAGAAGAAAACTTGGCGAGCATAATTAAAGATATTGAAGATGGTAGGAAATATATTATGAAACAGTCTGTTTTTTTAGGATTATCAAGATTTATAGGAAAAAAAATATACAACTATCATTTTCAAAAGAATTTCTACGTAGAAAACAATTGTAATGGATGCAAGGTGTGTGAAAAAGTCTGTCCTGTAGATAATATAAAAGTAGATAAGAAGCCTGTTTTTAAGGATAATTGTCAACAGTGTTTGGCATGCATTCATAATTGTCCACAGAGGGCGATAAGGCATAAAAAGGAAAAAAGTAAGGCAAGATTTATTAATGAAAATATTGAACTTAAGGAAATAATTGATGCCAATAATTAGTCCATACTTTAAGGATTCTCATATTGATTTTTTACAGAATGGAAGAATATAGGGGGATACTCAACATTATGAATGATAAAAAGCAATGTAACATCAAAATATTAAAAAATGGACCATATATAGTCACTGGGTATGTCCCTTTGTCCGAAAAGATAATAGTTTCTAAAGGTAAATTAAATAAATTTAGGGAAGGACGTAAATTACCACAGGCTGAAGTATATGCACTGTGTCGTTGTGGTAAATCAAAAAATGCACCATTTTGTGATGTTTCCCATAGTTTTAATGGAATTGAAGAGGCATTAATAACAAAGTATGAAGACCGAGCTAAACTGATTGAGGGGCCTGAGCTTGATCTTTTTGATGATTATCGCTGCTCCCTTGCCGGTTTCTGCCATAGAGGGGATGGAGATGCATGGGGGCTAACAGAAAACTCAGATAATCCAAAATCCAGAGAAGAGGCAATTTTGGCGGCCTCTGAGTGTCCATCAGGAAGATTAGTTGCATATACTAAAACAGGAAACGCGATTGAACCTAAATATGAACCTTCCATTGAAATTCTTCAGGATCTTGAAAAAGAAGCCAGTGGTCCAATTTTTGTTAAAGGCAATATTCCCATTGAATCTACAGATGGATCTAAATATGAAATAAGAAATAGAGTAACTCTTTGTCGTTGTGGAAACTCAAAAAATATGCCTTTTTGCGATGCAACACATATTTCAATAAAATTCTCTGATAAGTAAGAGAGTTACCATCTAAAATAATAACTCCATTAAAAATGCTACTATAGATATTATAGTAGCATCTTTAGTGGAGTTTTTTTAAATATAAATTTTTGGAAATCAAATATAGATATGGATATAAATGTTAAATAATAAAAGTACTAATTGCAATAGTACAGAATATGATAATAGTTGAATAGTTTTAAATTGAGGAGTGGTAAAGTTGGCTATTATAGATGTCATAAAATTTAATGGCATAATAAAACGAGATTGGTTAGTTTATCGCTATCCAGGGGATAGCTTTGTCTTTGGTACACAGCTTATTGTGGGTGAGGGTCAAATTGCGGTTTTTGTCAAAGGTGGAAAGGCCTTGGATTATTTTTCAGCAGGAACTTATACTCTTAGTTCTCAGAATATTCCGATTCTAAAGTCTTTAATTAATATTCCTTTTGGAGGAAGAACTCCTTTTACAGCAGAAGTGATTTTCATAAATAAAACTGCGAAGTTAGATGTTCTATGGGGAACCACAGACCCCATTAGTTTAATTGATCCTAAATATTCTGTAAGACTTAGAGTGCGCGCTTTCGGCCAATTTGGTATTAAAATTTCTGATTATCGTGTTTTTTTAACAGAGCTAATAGGAGCTTTGGGGGATAATCAAATTGTAAAATTTGATATAGTACTTAAATATTTCAAGGGTGTAATCGTAACAAAGGTTAAAACTATTCTTGCAGATATAATTATTAATCAGAAAATTTCTGTGTTAGAAATAACCCCTAGGTTAGAGGAGATTTCTATGGTTACAAAAGAGCGTCTTGAAACAGAATTTGATCGATTTGGAATAGATATTGTTAATTTTTATATATCTTCAGTAAATTTCCCGGACGAAGATTTTGCTATTGTAAATAAAATACTTGGAGAAAAAGCTGCTTTTGATATTATTGGTGATAATCGTTACAATGTTAAAAGATCTTTTGATGTTATGCAAACTGCTGCTGGTAATGAGGGCGGGGGGAATTTGGCTACTGCAGGTATTGGAATGGGTCTGGGAGCTGCAGCCGGAATAGCCGTGGGAAATAATTTTGCAAATAGTGCGGGTAGTGTTATTAATACACCAGCTAAAACATTATCTTGCATTAAATGTGGAGAATTGAATGCACAGGGAGTTAAATTCTGTTCTAATTGTGGAGAAAAACTAGTAACTGCAAGAATTGAGTGTTATTCCTGTAAAACCTTAGTCAATGATAATATGAAATTTTGCCCTAATTGCGGATGTTCAATATTAAAAAAAATATGTTCGAGCTGTCATGCAGAGAATTTACCAGGAACTAAGTTTTGCTCTGAATGCGGTAATAAATTGGAGGGTTAATAATGAATAGTAATAAACTTTCATCTATTAATATGTTGAAAATTTTAGGATGTTTTGCTTTTGATATTGCATTAATATTAGGCTTTTTAAAAACATTTGGTTTATTTCTTATTATTGCCCCGGGTAAATCTGTCTTAATACTTATTGTTTTACTTCTAGGACTTTTGATTCTTAATGTTGTAGTTGTTTTTTCAGATATGTTATTTATAAGTATAGGAATACCATATTCAGCAGTTACTGTAACATTAGCTGTATTGTATGTTATTGTATCTAATATTCTTTCTATTTTTTTAATTCCAGGAAGTATTATTTGGTATATAGTTTGGCAATTAATTATTTTTGCGGTCTTCATTCTTATATTTGCAGTAATTGTAGCATTTATAAATGCTGCAGCCAAGGATATTGTAAAAGTTGAAAATGAACAAGCTGATAAAACTTCTATTATGTTACAACTGATGGAAATTGAAGATGCATTTATCGCAAAAGAAGATCAAGAAGCCCTTCTGCATTGCCTTAATCTATTTAAAGCTTTGAAGGAACGCATTCATGCTTCAACACCTTTTGGGAGAATTGTTGGTAATAGTGTTGTTTTAAAAGCAGAAAATCAAATTAATAATAATCTAGTATCTATGAAAATAAGTCTTAAAGAAAATTTAACTAATGAAAATTTAGTTGAATTGCAAAAATTAATTGAAGATTCGCTAAGACTTGTTATTTATAGGGAAACCTTAAATATTAAATAGTCTTTAAAAATATATCAAATCATAGATATATAACAAACTTAAAAATAAGGAGAGATTTAAATGAGTGAGAATAAATGTTTATCTTGTGGTGCGTCAATTGATCTAAATGCAACAGAATGTAAATACTGTGGGGAAGCAACGTCTGTCCAGTCGCCACAGGGGCAAGTACCACAATATCAGGCACCCCAGTTCCAAGAACCACAAGCATCACCTATGTATACTCCCACTGGTGCTCCAGCCAAATATAAAAGTAAAACTACCGCTGGAATACTTGGTATTTTACTTGGAGGTCTTGGAATACACAAATTCTACATGGGAAGAATTGGAATGGGGATTCTCTATATAGTTTTTTGTTGGACTTATATACCAGCTTTACTTGGTGTAATTGAAGGAGTTATTTATCTAACAGCAAGCGATGAAAAGTTTTATAACAATTATGTCAAGCATTAAGTGTTAGGCTAAGTTGTATTTTTACGTTGAAGTTTAAAAATAAGTAGTCTTAACAATAAAATCGCACTAATATTTTAGTGCGATTTTATTGTTATATTTCTTGAATATTTCAATACCTCATTAGGATGCCTAAAGATAATGATTTTAAATTATCCAAAATCTAATTTAAAAATGGATGTCATATGATAATATAGAAGAATGTAAATGTTGTATATTAAAGATTAAGTGAAAAAAGCAACAACCTAAATAAAATCGGACAAAACAAAGCACATAAACACAGGAAACCATGCTTTAAATTTTATATAATTATGTTGAAAGGAGATGGGAAATTTGGGGACTATTAAATTACTAAATAACGTTATTGATTATATTGAAAGTAATCTGTATACAACACTTGATATAGATGAGATATCAAAGGTTGCATATTCATCACGATATCATTTTCAACGTCTTTTTTATGCATTAACGGAATTAACTGTAACTGAGTATATAAGAAATCGTAGACTTAGTCTTGCTGCAGAAGAGCTGGCTGCAACAAATAAAAAAGTGATTGATGTAGCATTAAAATACGGGTACGAAAGTCCCGAAGCCTTTACTAAAGCTTTTAAAAGGCTTCATGGAATAACACCATCAGCTTTAAAAAAGCTTGATGTAAAAATCAAAGCTTTCCCAAAAATCTCTTTTCAAATATCAATAAAAGGAGCATGTGAAATGAGTTATAGGATAGTAGAAAAGGAAGCTTTTAAAGTTTTTGGTGTTGGATTTGTAACAAGTACAGTTAATAATGTCATCTATAAGGAAATACCTGAATTTGTTAATAGAATATTCGAAGATGGAACACATGATAGGATTAATAAATTATTAGGAAATACTATAGGTACATTATTAGATGGGTTTCATTATGATTTTAATGAAGATGGAACAAGAAAATATATGATGGGATATGAAAAACCAGAAATTGAAGTGCCAGATGAATTTACAACGTTGCAGATACCGAAACTTACATGGGCAGTTTTTGAAGGTCATGGAGTTATGCCAGATAATTTAATTATACAAGATATATGGAAAACTATATATTCAGAATGGTTTTCTTCATCAGGATTTGAACAGGTGGAAGGTCCATGTCTCGAAAAAAACTTTTGGAATGATGAAAATTGCGTTGAATATAAATGTGAGGTATGGATTCCTGTAAGAATAAAAGCAAATGAGATCTAATTTAAAAAGAGGTGTCTTATGCATTTATAAGATACCTCTTAAATTCTTATTAAATTTAACAAGAATTTAATTCACATTAATAACAACATTTAGTAATCCACTGAAATTACTGGCTTGCGTAGAGTTAAGTTTTAGTTAAAATTCTGACAAATCAAATTAAATTTAATAATCTTTTTAATAATATACATATTTGTGCACAACGTGATATCATGAAGTATCTAGGTTATAACTTATTATAAATATAGAAAAGCAAATTACAAAAGGGGGATGAAAACAATGTCAGAATGTATATTTTGTAATGTTAAAGAATCGGAAATAATAGTTGAAAATAGGTACGCTTTTGCAATACTTGATCATTTCCCAGTAAATAATGGTCATTGCTTAATTATAACTAAAAGACATTTTGCTGATTTTTTTGAGGCAACCGAGGAAGAAATTAAAGCAATATATAAATTAATGCACGAGGTAAAAGAAATGTTTGATATTCAATATGAGCCAAACGGATACAATATAGGTATAAATGTAGGGACTTATGCTGGACAAACCATAAATCATTTACATGTGCATTTGATTCCTAGATATATTGGTGATGTGGATGATCCAAAGGGTGGAATAAGAAATTTTAAACAATCAATGGTTGAGTATGATTAAAAAATTGAGAACTTCTATTTTATTTAAATATATCGAGCAATTAATATTTAGATACAAAGATGAAGATTTGCCTTCAATGAGCGCACAAATTACATATTATTTAATATTATCCTTTTTTCCTTTTTTACTTTTTTTAATTAACTTGCTGAGCTTTACGCCTCTTTCAAATGAAATATTGATTACAAACTTTAATTCGTTTCTTCCTAAGGATACAGGGATTTTAGTGAAGAATGTGATTGTGCAGACTTTGCAGGTTAAAAGTACAACTCTTTTAATTTTAGGTATGATAGGAAGTCTTTGGGCAGCTTCACAAGGAATGGCAGCTATTACAAAAGGTCTTAATAAAGCCTACGGTATAGAGGAAAACCGAAGTTTTATTAAACGTAATTTAATAGCTATTATTTCAACCATTGGGATAACAATTATGATAATACTTTCATTTATTATGATAGTATTTGGAAAAACTATAGGAACTTATGTCTTTGGGTTAGTAGGAGCAAAGTCTTTGTTTAGTATTGTCTGGTCATTTTTAAGATATGCGATACCACTTACCGTAATGATTATTACATTTTCTTTAATATATGTGTATGTGCCTAATAGGAAATTAAAATTTAATAATGTTATATTAGGTACTATTTTTACAACAGTTGGGTGGGTAACTGCATCTGTGTTATTTTCTTTTTATGTAAATAATTTTGGAAATTATGAAAAGGTTTATGGAAGTTTAGGCGGAGTTATAGCTTTAATAAGTTGGTTATACATTAGCACCTTAATAATTCTCATTGGGGGTGAACTAAATTCTATTAATAGCTATTTTAAAAACAAAGAAAGTAATAAAAAATATGACTCTATTAAATTAAATATTCCCTTCCTTTAACTAGAAACAGTCATATCATAATTTGATATGACTGTATATTTTATTTGCCTTCCCAATATTCTTCTGCTACAGTTTCCATTTCTTCAAGTCTAGTATAGTAGTCAGGAAATTCATTCAAATGTGCAAGTGCAATTTTGCCTGTAACTAATGGATCATTATCTGTAACATTTGTATGTAGAGATATGCTACCATGTTCCAGCTCAACGTTCAGTCCCATTCTAAATTGTTCTATATTAAATTTGCTCCAATTTACTCCAAGGTTTTCACCAATTTCCTTAGCTTGTTCAGACATAAATATCTTTTTTTCTAACATAAAATCACCCTCCGTTAAAATTTAGAATATTTTCTTTTCAATATATCATTTTCACCAAAAAAATTCAATATTTTTAGACAAATTATTTTGTTTTACAAAGGTTTTATGATAATTTAAACGTTTATGGTATTTGTTTTGTAGAAAATATATGAATATTCATTATTTTCTTGCATATTTAGATAAAAACGGTGTAAAATTAAAGTAGAATATTTCCAAGAAATTTATTTTGGGAGATATATAAGTTTGAATTAGATATAAGAATAGAAAGGGAGAGATATTATGACAAGCAATACTTTTAGTGGACCTGAAATGTTTAAAATCGCTATTCTAATGGAAGATGAAGGTTACAATTTTTATATGAATGCAGCTAAGAATACAAAAGGAAAAGCTATGGAATTTTTATTAGTCGCTGCTGGTCAAGAATTTATTCATAGAGAGAAATTTCAAAAGCTTTTTGATGAATTAAGAACCAATAAGGAAACAGATTCTGAATATCTATTTGATCCAGAAGTATCTAAATATTTGAGTAACTTAATAGAAAATCAAGTTTTTAATAAAGAAGAAAAGCCAAAAAACGTGTTCACAGATTTAAAGTCAACACTAGCTTATGCACTCAAAACGGAAGAGCTTACAATAGTCGTTTATACAAAAATGTATGAGAGTATAACTGAAAAGGATGTTACAGAAATATTATCTAGTATACTTGAAGAGGAAAAGGCTCATGCAGCATATTTTTCAAAATTACTTCAGGAAATAGTAGCTTAGTTCGTATTGGTTATACCCTTCTGTTTTATAATTTCAAACAAAAAATGCCACCCGATATGGGTGGCATTTTTTGAGCTTTTATAGGATGCAATAAGTCTTTTAATAGATTTATAGCACTCTATGAAAGAATATATGCTAAAATTAACTAATAGGATTAATTATCTTTTGATTGGAGAGCTTAATATGTGTATAAACGAAGATTTTCTACTAACAATTTTAGAAACCAGTGATATTCATGGAAATATATTGCCTATAAATTATTCGGATAATTCCGTTGCAAACTGCGGTCTTGCAGCTTTATCCACTATAATTGCTGCACAGAGAGAAATAAATCAGAATACCTTACTTATAGATAATGGGGATATGCTTCAAGGGTCGGCACTATCATATTTTCATGCTAAAATAAATAATAGTATGCCAAATCCAATGATTGAAGTTATGAATCTTATGGGATATGATGCTGCTGTAATGGGCAATCATGAATTTAATTACGGTAGGGCATATTTAGATAATGCTATTAAAACTTCAAATTTTCCATGGCTATGTGCTAATATAACAAATAAAACTACAGGGGAAAATTTTATTAATAAACCATATATTATAAAAACCTTTGATAATGGCTTAAAAGTAGGTATTTTAGGATTAACAACTAAATATATTCCTAACTGGGAGAATCCTGAGACAATTCAAGATTTAAATTTTAATGACGCTGTAGAGAGTGCAAACCAGTGGCTTGAAATAATGAAAAAACAAGAATCTACGGATGTAAATATAGTGTCCTACCATGGTGGATTTGAAAGAGATTTAGAAACTGGCAAACCCTCAGAAGCGCTTACAGGAGAAAATCAAGGCTATGAGTTATGCATGAAAGTAAAAAATATGGATGTACTTTTAACTGGGCATCAACATAGAGTAATAGAAAATTTATCGCTAAATGGTGTTTTAGTTGTGCAACCAGGTTATAACGGCAAATGTCTTGGAAAAGTCACCATCGAACTTACTAAAAGCTCTAGCAAATGGGTTATAACTAACAAAAAGTCCATAACTATTAATGCTAATGCCAATGATGTGGATAAAAAGGTTTTGGATTCTATAAGTAATATAGAAACGAAGGCACAAGCATGGCTTGATACTCCTATTGGAAATATAGAAGGTGACATGATTATTAGAGATCCATTTAAGGCAAGGCTTAAAGACAATGCTTACACTGAGTTTATAAATAAAATTCAAATGGATGCAGCAAAGGTTGATATATCCAATGTAGCTATTTTTGATAACCACTGCAAGGGATTTGAGCATAATGTTACTATGAGAGATATTATATCAAATTACAAATACCCAAACACCCTAAAGGTAATAAGCTTAAAGGGTGCTGATATTAAAGCAGCTCTAGAAAAAACTGCAGAATATTTTTGTATAGTTAATAGCGGAATAGAGGTAAACATGGCTGGTATTTATTCTAAACTTAAACATTATAATTATGATATGTGGGAGGGAATAGATTACATTATAGATATTTCAAAACCCATAAACTCAAGAATTACGAAAATTACTTATAAAAACCATCCTCTTAAAATGGAGGAGGACTATGCTGTTGTAATGAATAATTACAGAGCAGGTGGTGGTGGTAATTATTTAATGTATAAGGGAAAACCTGTCCTTAAAGATATACCCATAGATATGGCTGAACTTATTGCAAATTACATACTTGAAAGAAAAACTGTTAAAGCAACAGTGAATGAAAATTGGAAAGTTATATACTAGGTAGTATTACATAAAGACTTAAAGAGAGTTAAGGAAGGAGAAATTATGGAAGACAATAAAATTACACCTAAATCAATAGATGAATATATTTTAAATTTTCCTCCTGAGATTCAGGGAATTCTTAAAAAGTTAAGAAAAGTTATAAAAGAGTCGGCGCCAGATGCACAGGAAAAGATAAGTTATCAAATGCCTACTTTTGTATTACATGGAAATCTGGTGCATTTTGCTGCTTTTAAAAATCATATTGGACTTTATCCAACACCTAGTGGGACGGATTCATTTAAACTTGAAATAGCAGAATATAAAAGTGGAAAAGGATCAATACAGTTTCCTTTAGATAAGCCAATTCCTTATGAATTAATAAGGAAGATAGTTGAATTTAGAGTTATCGAGAATATAAAAAAAGCGGAAGATAAATTGAAAAAGAAAGGATGAGAAATAAATCTTCAACTCTTTCTAGATCAAAGATATCCGTTGCTATTTGTTCAATAAACTACATAATAATTAGCCAATAAACTAATTTTCAATTGCTCTTTTAAAATAATGCCAACACCAATTAGAATTAACAAATTCCCATCCTTGTTGCCCATACTCGTTCATTACTTTTGTTGTTTGTTCACCATTTCCAGCTATAAACACACATTTATATTCATACTTTATCACAGAAACACCTTCCTTTTTTATAATGATTTTATTTTATACTAATGTAAATATTGAGTAGGTTACCAGTGATAGAATTAATTGTCCTTTTGTAATTTGTTTGTACTTTCGCATTTTTACCTCTACAATCAATCTTATTTTTATTATAGTGTTACAAGGTCAACATTTAACTTATGTATGCCTTAAATTGCATGATTAACTATATTATACAGCAAATTTTCAACGATTAATATTATAAACAAAGATAGAAAAAAACAACAATAAACTTGACATAAATTTATCTTCCCTATATTATATGTATATACATATATTGTACTGGAGTTGAATTTATGTGCAGTTTAATAACGCCAAATAAAGAAAATACACAGAGTTGTGCTTGTGGTAACTTGAGAAAAACCACCCGTACAATTACTCAGTTTTATGACAAAATGCTACTACCAACAGGACTTCGTAGTACTCAATGTTTGTTATTATTGGATATTTCTTTAAATGAAAATGTTTCTGTTTCTAATCTTGGTAGCATTTTACTAATGGATCAAAGTACTGTAACAAGAAATGTTGAGTTACTTAGAAAGAGTGGATATATTGATATAAAGAAAGAAGAACAGGACTCTAGGAAAAAGTGTATAACTATAACTAATAAGGGATTAAAGAAACTTGAAGAGGCTCTACCTATTTTCAAGAGTGCACAAAGTAAAATTGAGGATGGTATTGGCAAAGAAAGAATTGAAGAATTATTAAAAACCTTAAAGGATATTGAAAACTTAATTTTAACAAGGGGATGACATAATGGATCTTATAACTGTAAATGAAGAAAAATGTATTAAATGTGGACAATGCATAAAGGAATGTCCATCATTTGTATTAAAAATGGGAGAAAAGGGGCCTGAGGAAGTAGAAAATACCACTTGCATTGCCTGTGGACATTGTGTTGCTGTATGCCCCACCGAAGCTATAGATAACAAAAAAACACCACTCGCGAAGCAAGTTGATGCAAAAGATTTTCCTAAATTAAATGAAGAGCAGGCAGAGCATTTTATAAGGTCACGTCGATCTATAAGAAATTATAAGGATCAATCTGTATCAAGAGAAAAATTAACAAAATTAGTTGATATTGCAAGGCAAGCTCCTACTGGAAGCAATAGTCAAGGCATATCATTTCTAGTAGTTGAGGACACGCAATTAGTTAGAAAAGCTGCTGAACTTACTATTCGAATGATTGAAAAATCCCCACTAAAGGATTCATTAAAAGAATTAATCAGAATTTACAGAGAAGATGGAGTTGATTCAATTTTGCGTGGTGCTCCAAATTTAATCATAACTACTGCGAAAAAAGAATTTTCAAACGGTAGGGCTAATTCGATTTCTTGTTTGACTTATCTAGAATTATTTGCTCCTTCACTAGGACTTGGTACTTGTTGGGCTGGATTTTTTGAGTATTGTGCATCAATTAAGGGTTCACCAATGCTTAAACTATTTAATATTCCAGAAGGAAAAGTTATAACAGCAGCTGTTATGGTAGGGTATCCTAAGTATAGCTACAAGAAGATAGTGGATAGAAATCCATTAGAGGTTACTTATTTATAATATAATGATGTTCTAAGGCAATAAATTTAATAAATATAAACCAACTTCATTAAGAGGTTGGTTTTTTTATAGTGGATTCGGGATGGTATTCCAAATAGTGATTTTGCAGAAATATCCGTGCCAACACTAAAAACTAATCCTAATATTCAGTTGAAATTTATAAATGAAAGTGATTTATTATAGATTTTCAATCAGTTTACAAAAAGTTTACAATTAACAATTAGTTGTAAAAAAATTAAATTAAACTTAGTACTACAACTTCAAATTGAGTGGAAGATATTTCAGATGTTTTAAATAAGGCTTAATCTAGAATTACTAGTATTTACAAAGACATTACAAGATTAAAATAAATTAAATAAAAATGCCATTCGATTACATTACAGATGGCATTTTTCACTATATTTTAATATGTTAACAATTATTGAATGCTTGTCCATATATTTGACTCTCATTATATGCAGTAACTATTTTAAATAGGCTTAATCCCTTCCGGTGTGTGGGATAGAAGAAAAAATACTATTTAGTTTTTGTACCTAAACTTGGAGTAAATTCTTAAAACAGCGTAAATTGACATTTTATTCATGCTGTATTAAACTTATCAAGTAGCCGAATCTTCTAAAAGAAGTACCGGGGATTTATTTTTGGGGTGAAACTTTAATTCACGAAGTGGGGTACCTCTAACCCTAACCCGTCAACTAACCTGGGAGGCATTAGGAGGAAAAATATTGATTAAATTTAAAAACCACAAATCCATTATCTTAACATCTGCATTAACAATGGGCATTTCAATTATTTTATCACAAAATATATTTGCAGCTACATTAACTAAAAACTATACTGTAAAAAGTGGTGACACTTTATCTGCAATAGCGCTAAAGAACGGGGAATCATTAAGTACTTTAAGGCAAGTTAATAACAAATGGAATAATTCTATTTTTCCAGGACAAATTCTTAAGGTTTCAGTAACATCTAGCGCTACAGTAAAAAAAACCGTAGTTAGTGCAAAGACTATCGCACCTATTGCAAAAAAATATACTGCAAGTGATTTAAGCTTGTTAGCTAGATTAATAGATGCAGAGGCTGGCGGAGAGTCTTATAATGCTAAGGTTGCTGTGGGAGCAGTAGTTATGAATAGGGTTAAGAGCAGCAGGTTCCCAAATACAATTAGTGCTGTAATTAACCAAAAGTATAACGGTAGTTATCAATTTACATGTGTACAAAATGGTAATATTAAAAGACCTGCAACAGCAAGCGATATTAAGGCTGCAAAGGCAGCACTTAATGGAACTAACCCAATAAAGAATGCATTGTTTTTTAATAGTGGTGTCATAAAAGCTGGTTCCATAAGAATTGGTAATATGGTATTTATGTAAAAAATCATAAAAGATTTAGGGAAGGCACTTACAGAAATGTAGGTGTTTTTTTTGTTCTCATTTAAGATACATAATATGTGAAATATTTTATCAATAGATTGCTGCTGTACTACACAAAAGTCTTGAATTTAATTCACGACATTTACTTGTTTACATGTTATGCTATATATATAAGTAATTTAAGGAGGCGTTGTATATGAAAAAAATAAAAATATTAGTACCATTAGATGGTACGGAAAGAAGCATGCACTCTCTTAATTGGCTAAAAAAAATTTTTAGTAAGGATACTATTTCCATTACACTAATTAATGTAATGCAGACAATTTTAACTAACGAGATGATGGATCCAGTTTCAATTCCAATGGAATATGAGTTTATAACAAAAGACAGTACCTTGATTTTAAATAAAGCAATAACGGAGCTAGAGGGCTATGAAGTTGAAAAGTTTTCAACTTTGGGATACGCTGGAGATGAAATATTAAGAAAAGCTGAAAAAGATAGCTTTGACATAATAATAATGACAAAGTGTAGTAAAAATGGTTTACATAGACTAATTGGTTCTGTAACAAGTAAAGTTGTAAGAAATGCTAAAATATCAGTAATTGTTATTCCTGATTAGTATTTGATAATAACAGAAGATAGTGTAAATTCACTAATATATTTAAGGAAGACTTGAAATGTTAGATAAATAAAGATGATTAATTAACCCTTCATAGCGATAATATGAAGGGTTAATTCTATTTTTAAACTTTTTATAGACTAGTATCGTTTTTATATTCGAAATGACAGCATTCCCCTAATTTAGCAAAGTTACTGTGGTAGAATAACTTTAATGGAAGTTTTAATAATAAAATATAAAATTTTGAAGTGAAATAGATATGTTATAAATAAAAACTTCATATTGAGCATAATAAATAAGTTTAGGTGGAATAGTTATTTTGGAGCCTATACTTACATAAAAGTTAACGTTTAAGGGGGAAATAACTATGAAAAACAACAAAGTTTTAAAAATTATGGGGGTAATTTTATTTTCATTCTCATTGGTAGCATGTGGACCTAAGCCGGAAGCAACTGTTAAGAGCTTCTTCGCCAGTGCTCAAAAATCAGATATAGTATCTATGGCAAATTATATTAACAAAGCTACTAATAAAGAAAATTTTAAGTATACAGATGCCAATCAAGAGAAAATAGTTAAATCTGTTTTTTCTAAAGTCAGTTATGTAATTGTATCTTCCAGCGTTACTGGCAAGAACGCTGTAGTAAAAACTAAAGTAACATCTTTAGACTTACCGAAAATATATAGTAAATTAATTACTGATATGATGCCTACGCTATTTGCACAAGCGTTGTCAGGCCAGAAAGATGATTCGCAGGCTCAATTAATGACGGCTTTGGGCAACTCTATAAATGATCCGAGTGCTCCCAAAACTATTACCGATGTTGATATTAAGCTTATAAAAGGAGATAACGGTTGGTTAATTGAAGCTAACGATGATTTGCTGAATGCACTTACAGGAAATATGAACAAAGCCTTGGCTAATAATCCGAGCACTACTCAGGCACCTGAGGTTAAGGCAGATCCTAAAATTTATTCTGTTAATGAACAAGCTAAAATTGGGAGAGCAGCAATTACAGTTACTAAGTTTGAACTGTCAGTTGGGAAAGACTATGAAAAACCAAAAGATGGTTATGTATTTGCAGTGGTAACATTAAAGAAGACAAATACAAGTAAAGATGTTCTGTCTTACGGTGCAAATGAGTTTAAGATGCAGAACAATAAAGGTCAGATAATTGATTCTTCCTACACCGAGATAGGAAAGGTATTAGGTGAAGGCCAGCTTGCATCAGGCGGAGAAGCTAGTGGCACGATTACCTTTGAAGTACCAAAGGAAAGCACCAGCTTAACATTTATGTTTTACGGCAACGATAAAGCATTGTTAAAATTCAAAGTAAAGTAATTGTAGAATTCTAGGAGGTAGTAAAACGAATCAAATAACAACAAATGGTTATGTGGATATCTAGAGGAATCAATAATATAGAGAGTGTCGGATTCTATTTTGGTTCATCACGTGTGTGGCAGTATACTCTGTGGCATATTTCTGTTATAATAGAAAGAAATATCTGAATATTTCGAAAGCATCTATTCACATGATGAAGAGGAGGATTATTATGAATATTCAATTCTATGGAGCAGCAAAAACTGTTACAGGTTCATGCCACATTTTACACATAAACGGAAAGACTGTTTTGCTTGATTGTGGTTTATATCAGGGTAAAGGGGAAAAGGTATTTGCAAATGAGATATTTGATTTTAATCCTAAAGATGTAGATTATGTGATTTTATCACATGCCCATATAGATCATAGTGGAAGAATACCGCTACTTTATAAGATGGGATTTAAGGGAGAAATTTTATCAACTGAAGCAACAATGGATTTATGCAGCATTATGCTTCCAGACAGTGGGCACATTCATGAATCTGAGGTTGGGTGGAAAAATAAAAAAAGAAAACGTCAGGGATTAAAAACTTTAGAACCGTTATATACAGTTAAATTGGCTGAGGCGTCTCTTTCGCTTTTTAGAGCATTTCCCTATGATGAGATGATAGAGGTTTTTGATGGGTTAAAAATAAGATTTAGAGATGCAGGGCATCTTTTGGGTTCGGCAATTGTTGAATTATATATGACTGAAA
Organism: Clostridium sp.; assembly: GCF_036569345.1. Classification (GTDB taxonomy): domain Bacteria; phylum Bacillota; class Clostridia; order Clostridiales; family Clostridiaceae; genus Clostridium_AD. The sequence goes on along the minus strand of NZ_DATCQT010000055.1, from coordinate 80,118 downwards.
AAAATCAAGAAGAAGTAAAACTTGTATACAGTGGTGATTTAGGCAATTTAAACAAGTCAATTATAAAAGATCCAACCATTATTAATCATACTGATTACTTGATAATTGAGACCACATATGGCAATAGGGTTCATCCTGAGATGCAGGAAGATTTAAAGCAGTTATTAAAAATAATTAAGGAGACCTTTGCAAGAGGAGGGAATGTTATTATACCTTCATTTGCAGTAGGGAGGACTCAGGAGATTTTATATGAATTAAATAAATATGTAGAAAATGAAGATTTGAAGGATATTAAAGTTTACATCGATAGTCCTTTAGCTATTCAAGCAACAAAGATATTTGAGAGCCATAATGAGGATTATGACAATGAAGCTAAAGAACTTGTAATGAAGGGTGAATATCCTTTTAGATTTGATGGTTTGAGATTTTCTGTGACGATGAATGATTCAATGGAAATAAATAAAATTCAAAGCAGGGCAATAGTTATCTCTGCAAGTGGTATGTGTGATGCAGGTAGAATAAAACATCATCTTAAATATAATTTGTGGAGAGAAGAATCTTCAATTGTTTTTGTAGGATATCAAGCAGAAGGAACCTTGGGACGAAATATAGTGCGTGGTGCAAAAACAGTTAAGATATTTGGAGAACAAATTGCTGTTAAAGCTCATATCTATAACCTAGAAGGATTATCAGGACACGCCGATAGAAATGGATTATTTAACTGGATAGAAGGGTTTATGGACAAACCAAAGGAAATTCTGCTTGTTCATGGAGATAAAGAAGCACAGGATAGCTTTAAACAGTTATTAGATTCTAAGGGTTACAGATCCAAAATTGTTGAAAGTGGAGAGGAATTCTATATAAATGAAGTTAATAAAGTTAACAAAACTGACAAGACTTATAGTGCTAATAGAGATTATAAAGTATATAAGGCTGATGAAAATTTAAGAAGCAAATTGATAAAGGAGATAAAAGAAATAAATAATATAGAAACGATAGATAAGGGGAAATTACTCGATATTATAAAAGATTTAATTTACGATGAAGAGGAATTCAAGTAATATTATGAAATAAAAATCTTTTATAAAAAAGTAATAAATATAAAACCAACTCCATTATCAATTAAAAGAATTTATAACTTGCCACTTGCCATGTGGGTGGCAGTAGGTATTGAAATAATAAATAACTCTGGTGGCTACCAGAGTTATTTATTATTTATCTTATTTAAATTCCTATTACCTTGACCCAGATAACCTGACCTAATAGTATTTTCTATAAGTATTTTTTTATATCATCAACACTTTCTAAATCAAAGATATCCGTTCCTATTTGCTGAATGACATCTTCGGGTAAACATTTAATTTTTTCTATATAGTAATCAGAAAGTCCATTGAATTTTTTCATTAACTGATTTATAAGGAGTTCGGCTTTACCTTCTGCAATACCCTTTTTCATCCCTTCTTTGATGCCTTCATCTAAACCTTCTTTTATCCCATCACTTTTTAATTTAACAAAGATGTTTGATGCATTAGAAACCATAATTTCAACCTCCTCATTTTTATTTTCGTCAAATATATTTTCTACTAGCTCATTCATATTATATATTTGATTGTTACTAGTTGTATTTTTAATCCATCCTTTTAATAGTAATTTCTCCTCAGAAGTTAATTTATTAAAACCAATTACTATATCCTTTAATCTTTCCAAATATTCAATGGCATTTATATTTTGATCTAACAAAAAGATGGCTGCGGCAATATTTTTAAACCCATATAAATATTCTTTAGAATATCTGTTTATGTCTACTAGTATGTATTTAAAGTCTAAAATATTATCTCCAAACAATCCACTTTTATTTACAATATCCTTAAAATTCCTAGCACAGGTCCATTTTTTTGTGCCATTATAAAGAACTATGGGAATGATTGCAGGAAGTCTATAGGTTTTTCTTTTAATTTCGTTTTTTTTGCTATCTCTTAATGTCTCTCTCCATAGTTCTACCATATACATTAACAATCGTATAGGCATGCTGTGATCTACACTGGATTGTAGCTCTAGAAGAACATAAAATATTACATTCTCTTTTCCAATAGTTGCACTGTATACTATATCGGATTCTAATTCTTCATAATCAGATAAAATGTAAGATTTATCAGTGAGTATTAATTTATCTTTTTCTAATTTATCTACCCATTGTTCTTCAATAAAGGTGTTAACAAAGGATAAAAAAGCATCCTTTGTAGAAAACAAATCTTTATAACTTTTGTCATGAATGTTATTTAAATCTTTTTTAAAACCCATTTCAACTCTCCTCATTATATCAAATTTAACACTGAAATAATATATGTTATATTAATATTATTACCGTAATGGGAACATATATTCGCATACGAGAAATTATTTGATATTGATGAGGGTTAGTTAAAATTGTACATTTTTACATTTAATATAAGGTAATAATGGTATAATAAAATAAATATTTTGTCGAGCAAAGTATAAAAAATATAATAGTAAAAGTGCTTTAAAAGAATTTATAACTTGCCACTTGCCACGTGGGTGGCAGTAGGGAATAGGGAGTAGATTGGAGGGAATTATATGAAATTGTTTAATAAAATTTTCAAAGTTAAAGTTAAAAAAGCAATTATGGGATGGAAATTTATTAAGTATATATATGGAGACAAAGCTATTATGTTTGTTATAGAACCTATGGTAGGTGTTCCTGATTTGGTATATCTACCGGACGCAGAATCCTGGAAGAGCTATGCTCCGGATTGGGCAAAAGACAGATATTCAGAAATAATCAATTTTATTAAATTAATTCATTGGAATAGAAAACTTGAGTGGATTATAAGACCTACATGTTCTATACCTGATTATAATGAGAACTCAGATACAGCTGTTCCAGGCTCACTTGAAGCTACTACTGGTGGAAGACAGATGGAAAACGAAAATCTGTTTAAACCTGGTGGTGTTATTAAACATGAACAAGCCCATGTCATTTGGGAAGGACTAGAAAAGAAGTTTGCCAACAAGCCCAAGGCGTGGTTAAATTAATTGTAAATGACATTATTCCAAATAGCGTTTTTGCGGAAATATCAGTGCCAACACTAAAGGCTAATCCTAATATTCAGTTGGAATTTGTGAATGAAAATGAATAATAATATTTCAATATATAAATTCAAGCAAAGACTAGGTATAATTAAGGAGATGTTACGATGAATTTAATTAAGAATTTCAAACCATTTATAGGTCAGCATTGTGAAACAACAAAATATTCCTGTTGGACTCAAGCTTGATTGTTATCATTTAGATTATTTCACAAATAAAATACACTTCGCTGGACATTATGTGGCTATGTATGGGTATGATGAAAATTTTGCTTATTTAGTGGATACCAAACAACAGGGCAGTAAAGTTAAAACTCAACTTAACAATCTTGAGTTGGCAAGAAAAGAAAAAGGTCCAATGTCCTCGAAAAATCTAAGCTATACAATACACAGTACTAATAAAAATTATGACATAAAAAAATCAATAGTTGTTGCCATAAAAAATAATGCTAAAGATTATTTGAATCCACCTATAAAAAATATCGGATATAAAGGAGTGCTAAAAGCGAGTGAAGAAATAAAAAAATGGTTTAAAAATAGCAAGGACATTGAACGAGATTTTGAAACAACGGCAATGTTGATGGAAAAAGGAGGTACTGGGGGTGCTTTATTTAGAAATTTATACAGAGATTTCCTGAAAGAAAGTTATAAGAAAGTTGATATTAGGTTCTAATTAGTAAATAAAAGGATCAATTAATTAACCATAGAAGAAACTGGAAACAGTTTCTTCTTATTAATTTTTTGGAGATACCTATAAATAATTCTTAGATTAACTCGATATATAATAGATTGTTGTTTTTTATCATATTATATCAAAAAACAAATGAAGGAGGTAACTTTTTTGAAAAAGAAAATTAGCACTAAAATAGTAGTTGCTATAGTGAGTTGTTCAATTTTAGTATCAGCACTTGTTGGAGTTACAAGTATTGTTAAATCCACAAGTATAATCAAGCAGGAAGCCACAGAGAACTTATTAAACATAGCTTCTAGTATAGGAAATGAATACACAGTACAGACAACAAAGGTGGAAAACACTGTAAAAGAGTTATCTGGACTAGTTTTAGGGACAATGAAAGTTTCTAAGGTTAAAGATAGCAGTTATATGAGTACATACGAAAGTCAGTTAATTCCTTTAATGAAGAGTTTAGGTGATAGCAATACTGGTCTTGTAGGATTATATATAAATTTCGAACCTAGCTTTACAGGAAGTGGTAAACCATATGCTGCAACTTATAAATATGATGAGCAGAAAAAACAAAGTTGGATGACTCGGGATAATGCAAATTTAGCCGACTTTAAGGAAAGTAATCCCGATATGGATTGGTATTATAGCCCGATTAAAGCTAAACAAGGGGTTTGGTCAAAACCTTATATAGACTCAGCTAGTAAAGTAAATATGATTTCTTATACCATGCCTGTGTATGCTAATAATGAATTAGTCGGAGTTGCAGGTATGGATATTTCCTTTGAAAGTTTGAGAAAAATAATTTTAAATACAAAGATATATGATACAGGTTCTGCATTTTTGCTAGATAAGGATTACAGTTTTGTAGTTTCTACGGACAAAAAACCGACGGATAAATTAGACACTTTAGAAAATGCAAAATATAAATTTATAACAGATGAATTAAGTAATAAAAAATCTATGGTACTCGAGACAAACTTTGAGGGTCATAAGCAGATGATGGGTTTTTATACGTTGAATAATGGTCAAATTATGGGTGTTAAAGTACCTAGTTCAGAAGTATTTAAAGCCTTAAATGATTCAATATATATTATTCTTTTAATTATAACCCTAGGAATTATACTTTCTATAATTATTGCATTAATTATTGGCAGAAGAATATCTAGACCAATAGAAGTTGCAACAGGTTTTATTGGTAAATTAGCTGAGCTAGATTTAAGTTATAATGACATTAACATTAGCCAAATGATATCAAGCAAAGATGAAATAGGTATTATGGGAAACAGTTTAATAAAACTAAGGGAAGAATTAATAAAAATTGTTGGAGAATTAACAAAAAATTCAACTGAGGTATTAGAATCTTCAAATACTATTTCTGCTACAACCGAAGAAATATCATCAAAAATGGAGCTTATTAATGAATCAGTAAAGCAAGTATCTTTAGGTGCAGAACAGTTAAGTGCAACTACAGAAGAAGTAAATGCAACTACAGAAAGTATTGCAGAGAATGTGGCTAATGTTACTGGACGTGCAAATAAGGGAACTGAGATTGCGAATAATATAGAAATAAAAGCCAAGCAAGTTAGAAAAACTGCTGAAAATAGCTCTAGTAACACAAATAAATTATATTTGGAGAAGCAAGAAAGTATATTAAAAGCAATTAAAGATGGTAAGGTTGTTAGTGAAGTTAAGATAATGGCAGAGGAAATAGGAAATATAGCAAGTCAGACAAATCTTCTTGCACTTAATGCAGCTATCGAAGCAGCAAGAGCAGGAGAACAGGGTAAAGGCTTTGCCGTGGTTGCTGATGAAGTTAGAAAATTAGCTGAAGCGTCAGAGGCTACAGTTAAAAAAATTAAGGAGGTAACTGAAAAAGTTGAGAATGCATTCCAAAATCTTACGAGAAACGCTCAGGAGGTATTGAACTTTATTGATACTAAGGTTAAACCTGATTATGATTTGTTTGTAGATACAGGTAAACAATACGGCGAAGATGCCGTAGAAACCAATAAGATATCCTCGGATATTGGAGCTTCAATGAGTATAGTAAATGAAACTATATCAGAAATCAGAAATGCAATTGAAAACATATCTGCTACAGCTGAGGAATCAGTTGCTAGCTCTGAGGAAATATTAGCAAGTGTTAATGAATCTGTTATGGCAGTCCAAGAAATATCAAAAGCTTCTGAAAATCAAGCAATATTAGCAGAGAAGCTAAATAATATAATTCAAAAATTTAAGTTATAAAATAAATAAAAAACCGATAGGACTTTATAAGTCTTGTCGGTTTTTAATGCTGTGAAAGTATTTAGAAAATAATTAAAGGCAAGCTATGTATATTATCATATTTCTGTTATAATAGAAAGAAATATCTGAATGTTTTGAAAGATTTAGACGAAATTTAGCGTAATTCTGCAGCACCCTTATCCAATGAAAGTAGTTCTAAGATCCTTAACTGTATATAAAGCACCTATTCACATGATGAAGAGGAGGATTATTATGAATATTCAATTCTATGGAGCAGCAAAAACTGTTACAGGTTCATGTCACATTTTACACATAAACGGAAAGACTGTTTTGCTTGATTGTGGTTTGTATCAGGGTAAAGGTGAAAAGGTATTTGCAAATGAGACATTTGATTTTAATCCTAAAGAGGTAGATTATGTGATTTTATCACATGCCCATATAGATCATAGTGGAAGAATACCGCTACTTTATAAGATGGGATTTAAGGGAGAGATTTTATCAACTGAAGCAACAATGGATTTATGCAGCATTATGCTTCCAGACAGTGGTCACATTCATGAATCTGAGGTTGAGTGGAAAAATAAAAAAAGAAAACGTCAAGGATTAAAAACTTTAGAGCCATTATATACATTTAAATTGGCTGAGCTGTCTCTTTCACTTTTTAGAGCATTTCCCTATGATGAGATGATAGATGTTTTTGATGGGTTAAAAATAAGATTTAGAGATGCAGGGCATCTTTTGGGTTCGGCAATTGTTGAATTATATATGACTGAAAAAAATCAAGAAGAAGTAAAACTTGTATACAGTGGTGATTTAGGCAATATAAACAAGTCAATTATAAAAGATCCAACCATTATTAATCATACTGATTACTTGATAATAGAGACCACTTACGGTAACCGGGTTCATCCTGAGATTAAGGAAGATTTAAAGGAGTTATTAAAAATAATTAAGGAGACCTTTGCGAGAGGGGGAAATGTTATTATACCTTCATTTGCAGTGGGGAGGACTCAGGAGATTTTATATGAACTAAATAAATATGTAGAAAATGAAGATTTGAAGGATATTCAAGTTTATATTGATAGTCCTTTAGCTATTCAAGCAACAAAGATCTTTGAAAGCCATAATGAAGATTATGACAAAGAAGCTAAGGAACTTATAATGAGGGGAGAGTATCCATTTAGATTCGATGGTTTGAGATTCTCTGTTACTTCGAATGATTCAATGGAAATAAATAAAATTCAAAGCAAGGCAATAATTATTTCTGCAAGTGGTATGTGTGATGCAGGTAGAATAAAACATCATCTTAAGTACAATTTGTGGAGAAAAGAATCATCAATTGTTTTTGTAGGATATCAAGCAGAAGGAACCTTGGGGCGAAATATAGTGGGAGGCGCAAAAATAGTTAAGATATTTGGAGAACCAATTGCTGTAAAAGCTCATATTTATAACCTTGAGGGATTATCAGGACATGCTGATAGAAACGGATTGTTTAATTGGATAGAAGGATTTATGGAAAAACCAAAGGAAATTCTGCTTGTTCATGGAGATAAAGAGGCACAGGATAGTTTTAAACAGTTGTTGGATTCTAAGGGCTACAGCTCCAAAATTGTTGAAAGTGGAGAGGAATTCTATATAAACGAAAAAGTTAATAAAATTAATAAAACTGACAAGACATATAGTGCTAATAGAGATTATAAAGTATATAAGGCTGATGAAAATCTAAGAAACAAATTGATAAAGGAGATTAAAGAAATAAATAATATCGAAACGCTAGATAAGGGGAAATTGCTCGATATTATAAAAGATTTAATTTACGATGAAGAGGAATTCAAGTAATATTATGAAATAAAAATCATTCTATAAAAAAGTAAAAAATATAAAACCAACTCCATTATCAAGGAGTTGGTTTTTTCGTAGTGGAATTCGTGTATCTATTTCTAAATGTTATACTTCTCCTTTTGCCCCAATGTAAGAATTATTACTGAGAACAAAATCAAAACACATCCAATTACAATGGAAGTGGATAGATGTTCCCTTAAAATTAAAACCCCAAGTACAATACTCGCAATAGGTTCTAAAGTACTTAGTATAGCAGCATTCGATGGCCCTATAATTTTTATACCCTTTAAAAACAGTGAAAGGGCTAAAACTGTAGATACTAGAGCAATTCCACCAGAAGCTAAAAAGCTATAAGGTCTCAAATTAAAATCCAATCCTCCACTAATCATTCCCATTATGAAAACGCCTAGCGCAGCTGCAGAGGATAAATAAAAATTAAGAACAAAAATATCAATACTATTAACTTTATTATGTGAAACTCCAATAATGTAATATGCATAAAAAAAGCCTGAACTAATAGCAAAACATATCCCTTTAAAATTTAATGAACCACCACTACCAACTAGCATATATATTCCCAGCAAAGACAAACCTAGTGCTAAAATTTTACTCAAATATAATTTTTCTTGGTACAAAATTACTGCAAAGACCGTTACTATTACGGGGTAAACAAAATGAAGCGTAGTAGCTAACCCCACGGTTACATAATTATAGGATATGAATAGTGTATAAGTTGTAGCAATATATCCTATAATGGCCAAGAAAATAATATGTATTATTCCTTTCTTGTTTATTCTAAAATCCTTTTTTTTAATAATTATATAAGGTAATATAATTAAAGCCGCTAAAAGGAACCTAAGAAATAATACTGTTAATACATTTGCACCACCACGATAAGCTACTTTTGCTAAAATCGGCATAACTCCAAAAGCCGCTGAGGATAGTACAGTATATATTATTCCGTTTATCTTTTTCATTGCTTCACGACCTTTGCCTTATTTTATCAGGTAAGTTGTAAAATGAAAGGACGATAAAACAAAAAAAGCCTCTTGTCTTGAAGTATTATTTAATATTTTTTTGTTCGCATACAACCCTAACCAATTGAGATCGGCTTGAAACGTTAAGCTTTTCAAAAATGTGAGCCACATGTTTTTTTGTTGTATTTTCTGAGATGAAAAGCTTTGAACTAATCTCGCTGTTATGCATTCCAGCATTCAGCATCGGTAGGATTTCATATTCACGTTGTGTCAATCTATATTTATTCATTATATCGTTTTCAATTAATGTAGATGATTTATAACTAATTCCATTTGGAAAAGTTTGTCGAAAACACCTGCAAAGATGGCTGTTTAAAATGCTACATACCTCTAGATCATGGTCACTGAAGTCACCTGTATTTTTACTTCTCATTAAGGTAATCGAACCAAAAAGAGTACCATTTTCAACAATACTTGTGCCTCCACAATAAAAAACATCCATTGGTTTTAGCCACTCATTGCAAAATAATGATTTTTCACGAAGTCCATTCGGTATCAAATCGGTGTCTCGGTAGATAATTGCTGAGTTTTGAGAAAGCACCCATAAGGCATAATCTAACGGCTCAAAGTGAGTGTAGTAGTTATCTAAATTTGTATCTGACATATCCACAGCAATAGGATCAAAAAAAATATTATTACTTCCTTTGTTATCACCGAGATCAAAGAAAGCCTTTTGATAAGGAACCAGCTTTCTGATTTCCGCTAGAAGATCCCCACGTAACGTTATAATATTCTTACAGCTGTAAACTTTGGTAATAATACTGTTGATCTGACACCATTCATTATGTGTTAATACTGTCATTATACTTCATCCTTTCTAAAAATATCTAATAATAACTAATAATAACTATGTCTATATTTTATTAAAATACAACCCATTTGTCAATTACTATATATGTAGAAGTATTCCCAGTTTCTTAAACTCAACAAAAATATAATCTTTAGTACCAATATCACCCATTTAGGTGATATTATTAGTGTAAAGGTTATCTTTTGTATGTAATGCCTTTGGGTAATAGTAAGTTTTGTATGAAAATACTACAATAAATTTACAAAGATGAATTGTAATTTTTTTTATTTTTGTAAAAAATATTACTTGGAGGGATTATGATGGCTAGAATTAAAAACTTTGTCGACACTAATGATTTCACAAAAGAGGAACTATTGGATATTATTAGTTTAGGTCTTAAAATTAAAAAATGTATTAAAGAAGGGTACTACCCTCAACTTTTAAAAAACAAAACATTAGGTATGATTTTTGAACAGTCTTCAACTAGAACTAGAGTATCTTTTGAAACTGCAATGGGTCAACTTGGTGGTCATGCACAATATTTAGCTCCTGGTCAAATTCAATTAGGTGGTCATGAAACAATTGAAGATACAGCTAGAGTGCTTTCAAAATTAGTTGATATTTTAATGGCTAGAGTGGAAAGACACAAAACAATTGTTGATCTTGCAACTAATGCAACCATTCCAGTTATCAATGGAATGTCCGATTATAATCATCCAACTCAAGAAATGGGCGATGCAATTACTATGGTCGAGCATCTTCCAATAGGTAAAAAACTTGAAGATTGCACAGTCGTATTCGTAGGCGATGCAACACAAGTGTGCGCTTCACTATGTTTCCTATGCACTAAATTAGGTATGAATTTTGTACAATTTGGGCCAAAGGGATTCCAGTTAAATGAAAAACATATTGCTATTGCAAATGCAAACTGCAAATTGTCGGGCGGTAGTTTCTTGATTACAGAAGATCCAAAAGAAGCTTTAAAAAATGCTGATTTTGTCTATGCAGATGTTTGGTATGGCTTATATGAGGCAGAACTTTCAGAGGAAGAAAGATTAAACGCTTTCATGCCAAAATACCAAGTAAATAAAGGGCTTATGGCTCTTGCAACTCCAGGTGCAAAGTTCATGCATTGTCTTCCTGCTTCAAGAGGTGAGGAAGTAACAAGTGAGGTAATGGATTCTGATATTTCTATTGTGTTTGATGAAGCAGAAAACAGACTTACAGCAATGAGAGCTTTACTTGTTTATTTCTTGAATCCAGCTCCTATTAATGAATTTAAAGCTAACGCTGCAAAGTTGAATCTTGAAAACTTCTTGGCAGAAAGGATTCTCTAAGAACAGGACGAGATTATAGTATGGTTAAATAAATTTAATTAATGGAGGAGTGTTTTATGGTAAAAAAACAGTTTAAAATGTCTGATGCCATTTTGTCTGTTATATGTGTTGTATTCGTAGCAGAAGCTGCTGCACCAGCGGCTTCAATCGGTAACTCACAGTTCTTCTGGTGGATTTTTCTAATAATTGCGTTTCTTCTCCCTTACGGTTTGATTGCTTCAGAACTAGGTACAACCTATGATGACGAAGGGGGCCTTTATGACTGGGTTCGCAGAGCGTATGGAGAAAAATGGGGTTCAAGAGTTGCATGGTACTATTGGGTTAACTTCCCTCTTTGGATGGCATCCCTAGCAGTTATGTTTCCATCCACAATCGACTTAATTACCGGTTCTAAAATGAGCGTGTTTCCGAGTATTTTAATTGAACTTGCATTTATCTGGATTGTAGTTTTATTAAGTTTCTCTCGTATTAGCGACAGCAAATGGATCTTAAATCTGTCAGCGTTTATTAAAGTCTTTATTGCCCTTGTACTGGGTGGCTTAGGCATTTATGTTGCTGTAACTCGTGGAGTGGCAAATGAGTACACACTTAAATCTATGCTTCCCTCACTAGACTTAAAGAGTTTATCATTTATTTCCGTTATTCTCTTTAATTTTATGGGATTTGAAGTAATTACTTCTTTCGCATCTGACATGGAGAATCCGAAAAAACAAATACCAAAGGCTATCATTGCTGGTGGGATTGCTATAGCAGTTATTTACATTTTTTCATCTTTTGGTATCGGCGTTGCAATTCCAGCCGATAAAATAAGCACTTCCAATGGTTTAATGGACAGTATTCAGCTTCTTGTAGGTCCAGGTGGCGGTATATTTGTTGCTATCATAGGCATATTGTTCTTGATTACTTTGTTTGGCAACATGGTATCTTGGTCTTATGGTGTAAACTATGTAGCAGATTATGCAGCAAAAAACAATAGCTTACCAAAAGTATTCGCACATGAGAATAAAAAGACTGGTATGCCAACTGGTGCTGCCGTTATGAATGGTATTGTTGCAACTGTTCTTATTGTTGCCGCACCATTTCTTCCAAGCGAGGAATTATTCTGGAGCTTCTTCGCACTTAATGTTGTCACCCTTTTGATGTCCTATATTCCAGTTTTTCCTGCTTTCTTGAAACTACGTAAGATTGATCCAGACAGAGAAAGACCATTTAGGGTTCCCGGTGGAAAATTTAAATTACGCCTAATTGCTATATCTCCATTGGTTTTACTCATTGTTTCAAGTATTCTGTTATGTGTTCCGTTAAACACTTCCGCAGATGAACTTTCATCAAAAATACCTCTTACTGTGGGTGTAATTATTGCAATTTTCGTAGGTGAAGTTATATGTCATTTGTCATTAAAAAAAGCTACAATAGGTTCAATAGATAAAATAAAAGAAGCTAAAGACTTAAATTAAGAAAGGGTTGATAAAATATGAGAATTATACATCAAGATATCTCTACTCCTAAAAAAGATGGATACAGAATGCCCGGAGAATATGAAAAGCATACAGGTATATGGATGCTTTGGCCAGATAGACAAGATAACTGGCGCAATGGAGCAAAACCAGCTCAACAGGTTTTTAGTAATGTTGCTAGAGCGATTGCACAGTTTGAACCAGTTACAATGTGTGCAAATCAATGTCAATTTCAAAATGCTACGGCTATGCTAGCTGACTGTGAGCAAATTCGTGTAGTTGAAATGACTAGCAATGACGCATGGATTCGCGACTGTGGTCCTACTTTCGTGGTAAATGATAAAGGCGACGTGAGAGCTGTTGATTGGAACTTTAACGCATGGGGCGGATTATATGATGGACTGTACTTCCCATGGGACCAAGACGACTTAGTTGCTTCAAAGGTATGTGAAATTGAAAAGACTATACGCTATAAGCCTAATCATTTTGTAATGGAGGGGGGGTCCATTCATGTAGATGGCGAAGGGACTTTACTTGTTACAGAGTCTTGCCTGCTTAGCCCTGGAAGAAACCCAGAGTTGACAAAAGAGCAAATTGAAGAAAATTTACGTGAGTATTTGAACGTTGAAAAGATTATTTGGGTAAAAGAAGGAATTGATCCAGATGAAACTAATGGCCATATAGATGATGTTGCCTGTTATATACGCCCAGGTGTAGTTTCTTGCATTTGGACTGATAATAAAAATGATCCTTTCTACAAAATTGCACATGATACTTATGACTTTCTATGTAATACCGTTGATGCAAAGGGAAGAAAGCTTCAAGTTTATAAACTTATTCTACCTCAAATCCCTGTTCGCATTACATTAGAAGACACTCAAGGTGTTGATGTTGTAGAAGGAACTCTTCCAAGAGAAGAGGGTGATCTTTGCCCTGGTTCTTACATGAATTTCCTTATTGTTAACGGTGGCGTTATTGTACCACAGTATGGCGATCAAAATGACACCATAGCGCTTGGACAATTGCAGGGAATGTTCCCTGATCGTAAAGTTGTAGGCGTGTTAACTCGTGAGGTTGTTCTTGGCGGCGGTAATATTCACTGCATTACTCAACAACAACCTAGCGGAAAGTAATAAAACTTCAGAATGAGCTTTTTTATTGTAGCGGGATACATTAAACCATGAATTCCCGCTATATATTTCAAAAGAATTAAAATATATTTTTAGGAGGATTCAATATGTCTAGAATAGTAATTGCATTGGGTGGTAATGCTTTAGGAAATAACTCAGAAGAGCAACAACGCATGATTGATGATGCGGTACCATCTTTAATTGGATTAATTAAGCAGGGCAATGAAATCATTGTAAGCCATGGTAATGGACCACAGGTTGGTATGATTAATTTGGCATTTGACTCTGCATCACAACACACAAAAAATATTGCAAAAATGCAATTACCTGAATGTACTGCTATGAGTCAAGGCTATATTGGCTACCATTTACAAAAGGGAATTGCAAAAGAATTGACAAGAGTAGGAATGCCGTGGCATGTAGCTACGGTTATTACTCAGGTTGAAGTAGATGAACATGATCCTGCATTTTTGAACCCTACCAAACCTATCGGTGCATTTTATGATGAGGTTACTGTTAATCAATTAATAAAAGAAAATCCAGATGCAGTTTATGCAGAGGATTCAGGTAGAGGGTGGAGAAAAATGGTAGCATCACCTAAACCTGTAGAAATCGTTGAGCGAGATTCTATTTTGAATTTGCTTGATCATGAATTTATTGTTATTGCCTGTGGTGGTGGTGGAATACCAGTTATTAAAGATGATAATGGTTTTTATCATGGAGTATCTGCAGTAATTGATAAAGACTTTGCTTCCGCAAAGCTTGCAGATGCAATTGGTGCAGAATATCTGTTCATTCTTACTGCTGTGGATAAAGTTGCAATCAACTTTGGTAAAGCAAACCAGCAAAATCTCGATAAACTCACAGTTAAGCAGGCTGAAATGTATTGTATAGAAGGTCAATTTGCTGCAGGCAGTATGTTACCAAAAGTACAAGCAGCTATACAATTTGCTAAGTCCGGCAAAAATCGCAAGGCAATAATTGCATCTTTAGAAAATGCACCATTGGCAATGCAAGGTCTTAGCGGAACTGTAATACAAGAGAGTTAAAATGTTTAAAAGTATAAAATATAAATTGTTATTTTCCATGATTTTCTTATGCTTAATAAGTGTTTTTATATGCTCGTATTTTAGTTATGATTTATCTAAAAAGAATGTGTTAGATTATTCAAAAAAGACAGTTGATATTTCGGCTAAAGCTTCAGCTCAAAGTATAGATAATTTGTTTAATGAAAAAGTGATTTTATTAGATAATTTGGTTTATGAAATTGAGCATAATAAAAATTATCGTTTTAATTATGTTCAACCCTATTTAAAGGGTCTTGATAAAAAGTATAACAATTTATTTTATGTAGGAATAAAAGGAAATCCATTAATATCATCAGATGGATGGATACCACCGCATGGTTATGATTATAGAAAAGAAGATTGGTATACCTACGCAGTAAATCAGGGAAAAGACTTTTTTATAAAACCATACATAGATGAAGGTACAGGAAATATGGTGATATCTATAGTATCACCTATAAAAGAAAATGGTAAAACCATAGGTGTAGCAGGTATTGATATAGGATTAGACAAAGTTTCAGAAATGGTTAAGAATTCTAAAATCTATTGGAATAATGTTTGCAATATTTGTTAGTGGTGTTTTTGTAAAGCCTATTATTACTTTAACATCAGTTATAAAAAAACAGTCTAATTTAGATTTTCGATTTGATGAAAAATCAGAATTATTAAGCTATATAGATAAAAGAGATGAAATAGGAATAATGGCAGTTTCACTTAATGATATGGAGGAAAATATCCGAAAATTGATTGTAAAAACTTCAGATTCAGCACAACAAGTAGTAGCAACTTCAGAAGAACTGACAGCAACATCTGAACAGTCAGTTACAGTTTCTAAGGAAATAGCAAAAACTGTAGAAAATATAGCTACAGGGGCAATAAGTCAAGCTCAGGATACAGAAACAGCAGCTTTTAATGTAGAAGAGATGGGAGATTTATCAGAAGAAAATAAAAAATATACAAAAGAATTAAATGAAGTTGTAAAAAATATAGAAAAAGAAAAAGAGGAAGGTTTTACTATATTAAAAGGCCTTGTACTAAAGACAAAACAAAATAATATAGCATCAAATGATATATATGAGACTATATTAAGCAACAACCAAAGTGCAGAAAAAATAGAAAAAGCAAGTACTAGGATTCATTCTATAGCAGAACAAACCAATCTACTTGCTTTAAATGCAGCCATAGAAGCGGCTCGGGCAGGAGAGCATGGAAAAGGTTTTGCAGTAGTAGCAGATGAAATTAGAAATCTAGCAGAAGAATCAAATAACTTTACAAAAGAAATAAAGAAAGTTATAAAAGAATTAGAAGAAAAATCACAAAATGCAGTAAATAAAATGGAACAAGTTAAAGAAATATCAAAATTACAATCAGAAAGTGTAAACAAGACAAAAGAAAAATTTGATAAAATAGCAATCTCTATAGAAGTAACTCAAAGTGTTATAGCAAAAATCAATGAATCATCAGAAAAAATGAATGAAAATAAAGATAAACTTGTAGACATAATGCAGAATCTATCAGCCATAGCAGAAGAAAACGCAGCGGGAACTGAAGTAGCTTCATCGGAAATAAAGCAGCAATCAGCTAGTATGGAAGAAATAGCAAATGCTAGTGAAGGTTTAGCTGATATTGCACAGGATCTACAAAGTATTATTAATAAATTTAAAATTTAATAAATATTAGGTAAAATCAATCTGTGTATAAGCAAGCAAACAGATATATAATGGAGGAATTATTATGGAAATGAATAAATTGCCAAAGTATTTTAAAAAAGTTGATAATGAACTATGGTTTGAAGAAGTTGAAGTTGAGAAAAAAAATCTGAAAATTACTTATAAAATAAATAAATGTTTTTCTTATTCCAAATCGATATATCAAGAGGTTGCTTTAATAGATAGTGTTGCATTTGGTCCGTGCCTTGTGCTTGATGGTGTAATGCAGACGACTTCTGCAGATGGTTTCATATATAATGAAATGATTACTCATATTCCAGTACTGACTCATAAAAATCCACAAAAGGTGTTAGTAATTGGTGGAGGAGACTGTGGAGCGGTGAGAGAATTATCAAAGTATAAAGAGCTTGAGACAATTGATATGGTAGAGCTCGACGAAGTAGTAACAAAAGAATGCATAAAATTTCTTCCAGAAATAACTGGAGTTTCTGATTTTGATAAAAGAGTCAATTTTAAATTTGGGGATGGCGTTGAATATGTAAAGAATACTGATATTAAGTATGACATAATCATGGTTGATTCACCAGATCCTGAAGGTCCTGCTAAGGATTTGTTTGGAGAGGAATTTTATAAAAATGTAAAAAAATCATTAAATACTGATGGAGTAATGGTATGTCAAAGTGAATCACCAATGATCCATCGTGATATAATCGAGAATACAAGAAAGATATTAAAGAATAACTTTAAAATTGTAAGGACTTATATAGCTTTTGTTCCTACTTATCCAGGAGGATTATGGAGTTTTACAATGGCTTCAGATGTTTATGATCCCTGTAATATGGATGTAAATAGACTACCTTTAGATACCCGTTATTTAACAAAGAAAATTGTAAAATCATGTTTTGATCTTCCAAATTTTATAAGTGATCTAAAATAGAGAAGGTAACTAGAGGAAGGGGCTGTCTCAAAATGGTTAAAAAATCATTTGAAAAGACAGCCTCCTTTACTATTTACATTATTTAATAATTTGTTCGCCATCTAAAGTTAAAATTGTTTTATATAATTCAGGCCTTCTATCTCTAAATAGTCCCCAAGAAGCCCGTTTTAATTCTATATCATCCAGGTCAAATTCCTGAACTAATACAGTTTCTTCAGTCCTGTCAGCTTCTTTAACCTTGCAGCCAGTCATATCAGTAATGAATGAGGAACCGTGGAATGTTATACTTGAATCATCAATAACTTCAACACCAACTCTATTGGATGCTATAACAGGAACCAGGTTAGAAGCAGAATGTCCTTGCATGCATCTTTGCCAATGGTCACGAGAATCAATGCTCCTGTCTTGAGGTTCTGAACCAATGGCAGTAGGATAAAAAATTAATTCTGCTCCCATTAAGGCAAGGCTTCTTGCTACTTCTGGAAACCATTGATCCCAACATATACCTATTCCTATTATTGCATATTTTGTCTTCCAGACCTTAAAACCTGTATCTCCGGGATTAAAATAATATTTCTCTTCATAGCCTGGACCATCTGGAATATGGGTTTTTCTATATACTCCAAGCACTTCACCGTCTGCATCTATAACAGCAATAGAATTATATTTCGCTTTATTATGTCTTTCAAAAAAGCTAATTGGAATAACAACTTCAAGCTCCTTTGCTATTTTTTTAAAATGATTAATAGCTTTGTTGTTTTCTGTATCAGTTGCTAGTTGTAAATATTCCGGTTTTTCCTTTTGGCAAAAATACGGAGTTTCAAAGAGCTCCTGGAGAAGAATTATTTGTGCTCCTTGGGAAGCTGCTTCCCTTACTAATTTTTCTGCTTTACTGATATTCTCTTCTATATTCCAACTGCAGCTCATTTGTGTTGTTGCTACTGTTACATTTCTCATGAAATAATCACCTTCCTT
Source organism: Clostridium sp. (assembly GCF_036569345.1). GTDB lineage: Bacteria > Bacillota > Clostridia > Clostridiales > Clostridiaceae > Clostridium_AD. The sequence goes on along the minus strand of NZ_DATCQT010000055.1, from coordinate 61,837 downwards.
ATATAAATCAGCTATAATCTAATGTATTTGAGATTTTTTGTACTTCTTCTCAATCGAGAAAATCTTTCGATAATAATAGTATCATAATGTGTGGTTACTGTTAATATATTTTTGAAAAAAATTTGAATGTTTTTACACACATCCAATTTTTAATATTGTTTATATTGCTAGCTCCTACTGTAAGCAATAGTCAAGGTATATCATTTCTAGTAGTTGATGACAAACAATTAGTTAAAAAAGCTGCTGAACTTACTATTCGAATGATTGGAAAATTACTCTTTTAAGATACATAATAGGTGGGACAGTTAAATTTATTTGAAGTAAGAGGGAAAAAATTATACTTTAGTATATGCTATAATATTATTAGAAATAAAGTAAAAAATCCCAACCACGGTAGGTCTAGCGGGTTATGAGAAGGTAACAAGTGATAAGTGTAGTTGGTGCAGGTATAGAGAGGAGGTTACAAATATGAATAATAAGATTTCAATATATAAATTCTATAATTATTTGTCAAACCCTATAATTACTAGTTATTTTAATGTTCAAGAAAAAAGTTGTTACTTCCACTCATTAAAGACAGTATCTAATAAAAGAAACTTCTATCCAGAAATGATTTCTTGCGTTTCACACTTTATAGAGATATCGAAGGATGACCAGAATTTGAAGTTTTTAGATGAATATATTTTAAAAAGTACAAATAAAATTACCCTAAATTCAAATGAGACATTGATAGATCAAGTAAAAATAATAAATAGTGAAGGCTATAAACTTTTAAAAATTAAAGATCCTTTAGATTTTGATACTTTAAAAAAGTTATATGTAGCTGCTGCAAAAGAGTATCACCCAGATTTAGGAGGTGATACCCGTAAAATGCAGATAGTAAATGAATCCTACGCACAGTTTCATGAGCTAATTACTCTTAGTATTGATTTTAAAGAGGGTAGTGAAAGAATTAAATCTTCCATGGATTATGTTTATTATGCATATATTGATTTAATTAATATATTAATTGATAGTTGGAATGTTGATGGTGCTTATAAATACTTAAAGGAAGCTATTGATAGATCTATATTTAGCAGTAAACCTAAAGACTTATATAATTTTTTTGAGTGTTCCACATGTTTTAATGTATGTAAAAGACTTCCTAACATTGGATTTAATAATGAAGGATTAGAAATACTAAATTATGCTGAGACATTTGTAAATAATATAAAGGGTAGAAATATGGATTACTATACAAATGAGATTAATACCCTAAGAGGCAGCTTAAATAGCAATAAAAAATATAGGGTTACATTATCACACAAGACTCAGACAGAGAACGCTAAGAGGTTAGGAATCATAACAGATAGTAAATATAATGAATATATAACTAAATTTAATATAATTGAAATAAATGAAAAACAACTAAGTAATGAATTAGAGAATTCTTTACTTAGTATCTCATTTATTGTACCTCTAATATATGAAAAGAAATTATTCGGAAAGTTAACAAAACCAAAAACTGAAAAGCTAGTGCCTGAAACTAATTATTTTGAATGCAATATATATGAAATTACAAAGGCACAGCAACAGGAGTATTTTAAAGCCTTTTCTGAAAAAACAGATTTAAAGCTTATAAGAAAGTATGTATTTGTAAGATTATATAGTTTTATAAATTCTGTATATGGAGATTTTAGTAAAGAATTATGTATTGATGTAGTTAAAGAACTTATGCTAATTATTAAGTTGTATAAAGAAAATCAATCAGTTCAGTCTTATTCTAATAAGATACTAGAAAGTTTTAATATACTACTAAATTTAGATGACATAGAGCTTAATAAGAGAATAATGCTTATAAAAAAGTATTGTACTAGGGGAAGTAAGATACTACACACTCCAATTACAATTGGATTTATGGAATTTATTACACTAAACGCTGATGAAATAGAAAAAGTAGTAAATAAAAATATGCCGTATAATCTAATAACACATTACGATAAGATGGAGAGAACAAAATTAGATGAAGAATTTTTAAATCCATTAAAGAAGGATGAAGATAATGCATGGTTAGCTCTAAGAACACTTAAAAAAACCGATTTAAATAAAGCTGGTAGCTATATAGAAATTTTTGTAGCAAAAGGGTTAGAAGTCCTTGAAAAATTACATGCACCAGAATGGTTTGAAATAACGTTTTGGCTTGAAGAATTGTGTAAAGTAAATACGCGTTTAGGGAGGAATGAAAGTTCAAAGTTTTATCTTGAGATATTTTTTGAATTACCGGATAATAGAAGAGGTAGGACAGGCCCTTACATAATAAAAAGACTTGAGGAAAGGCTTCTAAAGCTTAAAGAGAAGTTATAATACGATTAGAGAAAATTTGCCACTTGCCATGTGGGTGGCACTGCGCTTGGCATTGCGATTGTTAGTATCCTACAATAAAAAACCTCTGGTAGCTACCAGAGGTTTATATTGTAGGAATTCTTTTGAAATAAGATTAAAAAAGGTCCATTTGATCAATAGCTACTTCTTCTAATTTAAATCTTGAAGCAACTATAGTTTCTATGTATTCTTCCCCTTTGATATGCTCAGATTTTAAATACTTTAACCCACTTTTAAGCTTTGATGGTATTAGATCCAGCACATATATATTATCAAATCTATTTAATACGGATTCCCCACCTAAACCAGACAAACAAATAAGCTGCGTGTTACTTTTTTTAGCTATATCCATAAGAGGTTTTAATAAGTGTTCTGCATTAGTTTGGGCAAAAGGGTTATCCATTACGATAACTTTTCCATCTTCATTCCTTGAAAATATATCTGTTTCATCTCGCCTCATGTACGATAACAAGCTAGATAATATTACAAAAGCAGATAGGAATCCTTCTCCACCTGAGTTCAGTGCGATCTCGTCCCAGCCTAACTGGATTTGTCTATCCTCTTCTATTTTGTAAAGTTTAACCTCTATATTACTTATGGATACAACTTCATTGTAAAGATCTCGGGTAGTAATGCTCTTAGATATTAAGTCTTCTATATTCTCGTTATTTTGAAGTCTTTCGAGGGCTTTTATAGTAAGGCCTTCTAAAAAATCACTAACTCTTAATCTATAAAGTTCAATGTTAGGTTCCCACTCGGGTAGATTTATATTGAGCATCTTTACATATTTATCTCTTATTTTTATTGAAGAGTTATTATCAATTTTCCCTAAATTAGTATGTACCTCTAACACGTATTCGTAAATGATTTGAGCTACATTATCTTTTTCCCTTGTTATTAAATCAATATCTGCCTGAAGTTTTTCCATTAATGCACTGTGAGCAGCGAGTGTTATGTTTAAATTTTCTATTACCATATCTGGTTTATCTATACTTGCCTCAATAATTTCTAAGGACTTTTTAAAGAAATCATCATTTAAAAATAGTGGTTTTCTTGATACTTTATTTATTTCAGTACTTAATTCAAGACTTTTCTTTGATTCTTCTACAAGCGAATATCTATAATCCCTTTTAAGTTCTCCGCTATATTTGTCAAGACCTTGAATTTTAACATCTAGTGTAATCTCTTTAGTTATAAGAAAATCTTTAAACTCTTCAAGGTTGGATAGATTATTTTTAAGCTTTTCTATAGCATTTTCCGATAATGACTTTTCGCTTTTAATTGATTCTAATTCGTGATTTTTATCAAAGGTCCTTTTACTAAAATCTATATCCCAAATTTCTTCTTTTGGTTTAGGAGTATCTTTATTAAAATCATAGTTTATCTTTTGCATTAGATTTTCTATATTTGTATCAATTTTAGCAGAAGCTATCTTTAAGGCATTTATGTTATTAGTGATTTTATCTAGGGATTCTTTGAGAGTTTTTAAGGATACCTTTATTTCTTCTTCTTTAAATCTATCATAGATTACTTCTCTATACTCAATTTCATTTAAATCATATTCTTTTGCTTTAGCAATTATTTCTTCTTCTTTTGTTTTAAATCGTTCATTTGCACCTTGGAGATTTTCTTCTAAAAGCTGAATATCTGTGGAGATCTCCTTAGTTAAACTGTCATATCTAGCTTCTAAGTCTTCAATATCCTTTTGCAGAAGTAGACCGTGATTATATTGATTGTACTTATTAAAATTATCTACAATTTTTTTTAGTTTTTCTGTTAGATCTCTAAATCCATCTTGAAGATTTGACAGGGAATCGTCTAAAAGGGTTTTATTCTTTTCTTTAATCGTTTTATCAGTAGTGAGTTGAGCTATAGTCTCATAAAGTTCATCTAACTTTTTCTTATCAAGAGTATATTTTTCATAGCTTTTTACTAATGAATTAAAATCTTCTATTTCCCTTTGTAAATTTTGTAATGCATTTTCTTGTGTTCCTATTGTTGTAGTTGCAGTGTTTATAGTATTATTTATATCATTTAAGGTTTCACTAATATTGTTAAATGTGGTTTCTTTTGATATTAATAACTCTTCATTTATAACTAAGTTTTTTTCTAAGGATTCGTAAATTTCTTTATCTAAAACAGAAAATTGAACTTCACTTCTGTTTTTTTCATAAAACTCAACATCACTTAGTTTCTGATCTAAAACTGTATTTAATGAAGTTATTTCGCTTTGTTTTTGACTTAATAACTTTTTTAGTTCTTCTTCATTTATAAGATTAGTGTTAAAGGATACATAAAATGTCATATCATTTAAATAACACAAGTTATTAACTTTTTCACTAGATTCATTGGTTAAACTCTCTCTTTTCACTATAGGAATAGGATAAGATGTAAACACACCTAGATCCTGGTTTTGAAGTTTTATTAAATCCTCTGGCTCCATAATTAGAGAGTATGGCAGAAATGGATTGTTTTCTATAAATTTTATATTTTCATTTTCACTGTAATTATTTTTCTTAAGCCAATCCATACCATATAATAAGGTTATATCTCTTTGGCGAAGTTTTTCTTCAATGTCTTTTGGAATTTCTATAGTTCTTCCTGTTTGAAGTTTTTTCTCCTCTTTTTTCAGCTTACTTAATTTAACAATAAATTTATTTTCCTCTTCTTTTAAAATCTTGATTTTAGTGCTAAACACATTTATGATATAATCTTTGTCAAAAAGTCTACGCTCATCTACATCTATGTATTTTATAATATTTTTCCTTTTTTCTATCTCGGTAAGCAAAACAATTTTCTCTTTTTTCATATTGGTTAGTTCAAAAGTTATATTACTTATCACGTTTGAAACATCATCTTTTTCTCTTTCCTTAACCTTTAATTCAATAGATGTCGCCTCAAGTATTTTCTTGTTTTTAATAATGATTTGATTTTTTTTAATGGAATTTTCACTATATGTTAAAGTCTCTTTATTTATAAAATCTTTATTATAATATCCTATTAAGTTTCGTATAAAGACTTTTTTATATCTATTGTTGAAAATTTCTTCATTTAGCGAATATGACTTTATGTTACTTTGGAGGCTACCTATTGAGATACTTTTTTGTTGAAGAGCTTTATTAAAGTCATCTATTTCTTTTTTAGCATCATCTATATTTATTTTTGTAGACTTTATATTTTCATCACTTTTTTGTAAAAACGACCAGGTTTCCTTTTCTCTATCTTCATAATATTTCTTCAGAGTAAAACCTGTATTTTCTCTTTCTGGCCTTAGATCCTTATTTTTTTCCTTAACAATATCTATTTGGTTCTCATATTTTTGGACATCCTTTGATGCCTTAACATATTCCTCATATAACTTTGAGCACTGGAGTACTTGTTTATTTTTGTTAAGAATAGTTATTTTCTCATTAGTATTTAAGAATTCCTGAGTAGCTAGTTCGCTTTCTGTATTTATTTTTCTAGATTTACCTTCAAATGAGTAAAACTCTGAGGATATTTCTTCATATCTAATTTCTTTAATATAGGTTTCTATTTCTGAAATTTTAAACAGGAGGTCCTGTTGCGCTATTTCCGAGTATATTAAACTCTCTTCTAAATATTTTATAAGATTAGCTATTTGATTTTTTAAACCTTCACTTTGAATTTTATGATCCACGCATATTTCGGCTACTGCTAATATACCCTTTGCGCAAACCTTAAACTCTTCTATAGCATCTTTTTTTTGTATTTTAGATTGATTATATCTATACTGATATATATACTTTTTAACTATTTCACTGAAATTCTTTATCTTGTCTTCATCTTTATTAATTTTATCTTCTACGACTTTAATAAACCACTTCTCCACAAGACTTGATACATTTTTCGATTCTTGAAAAAGTTCTGATAAGCCTGATTCTCTCGTGTTGATTTTTTTAATTATACTTTCCCATTCTTTGTTATTTATATTAAACTGCCTTAAATTATCAAAATAATTCTTAGTCTGTGAAGGTACTGTAATATCATAGTAATTAAAGTTTATGTCCTTATCTTTTTTAAGCTCCTCGAGTAACCCTTTAGTGTTCGTAAAACTTTTAATTTTTTTAATGTTTTTTTCAATTTCAACTGCTGGGAAATTATTAATGTCATACTTGCTGTTGTTTCTATATTCGTGTATAAAGGTTATTATATCTAGATCCTCACCGGAATCATCATCTGAGGAAATTGACCTTTTTCTAATCATCATACCAATAAGCACATAACCAACACCTCCATCCAAAACCCATTCAGTTAAAATGTAGCTTGGAGAGATTTTTGTAAAATAACTATTAAATTTTCTATCTTTTAAATCCCTGTAGCGCTTATTTACAAAAGGGGCCATCATTAACTGGACCATTACAGACTTTCCCCCACCATTTCGTAGGCTTAAAAGGGTGCTCTCGCCGCCTAGCTCAAAAGTCTCATCATCTATTTTCATTGAATTGTTATTATAACTAAAGTTTACAATTCTAAGAGCATTGATTTTACTCATTGATTTCACCTCCAAAAGCAGTAACTACTCGCAGGTAGTTATTTTTGTTTAATATATTCCAATCCATAAAATTATCTAGTTTCGAGGTTGTAGTTATCATATCATCCACTGGCACATAATTTATAAGTCCTTGATTTTCTAAAAATGTTAGTATAGTATATATAAACCCTTCCTTAGTAGTTCTAGAAGTGGTTTGTTTATCAGAGCTTTTAAGAGCTTCAAAACGTTCTAGAATATTAGTATACGCAATACCTGTTTTGATTTGAGTTTCTTCTAAATCCTCTTTTTCTACGCTTTCTTTTAACCTGTTACTTATTATGTTTAAAAGCTCTCCACCCTTTAGAAAATATTTGCATTTACTTGATCTACCTTGAGAACCATAAAACTCAACTAGCAGAGTAAGTATTACAAACTGTGATAGATAATAATCCTTATCATTGCAATTAGACTTACAGAGTTCCTTTTTTAGCTCACCTTTAGAGTATCCAAAAAAGTCATTGTCCTCGCTTGGTATAAGATATATAACCCCACTGTACTTTTCAACCTTACAGTTACAATTTTCTCCTTGCGTTTTCACTAAATTCATTACCTGTTCACTCTCAGAATACATTCTAAAAAGATCTTTTTCCTTGTCGCCAGCAAGTTCACCATTTTGAATTAAGTAATAAAAAATTTTGTTGCTAGTATTTATATCTTCTATATTGTACATAACTATCCCTCACTACCTCTCTACTTTAAAAGACACATTTGAGCATATAACCGTTTTAACGGTGCCGTTGTCACTTGGAAGTCCATAAAATTTAATTTTTTCTTCACTATGTAATATTTTGGATACATAGATATTTTTGACATCACTAAGTTCGATATTTTCTTCTACTAAATCTAATATAGTTTCATTTAATTCGAATTCAAACTTTTCTTTTTCGTATATAGTTTCTGCTTTTTCCTTCTTAAGCTCTGATATATCAATATGGCTATACTTTAAAAGTTCTATTATTATTTCTCTAAATATTTCAACGGTAGGTATTAATATATCTTTATTATTAGGATTATCTTTAACCTTTTGTGATATTTCTTTAAGAGATACTTCTCCGTTTACGTTTGCTGATTCTAAAATCACTTTTAAGGAGCTTTTGTATTTTAAAAGCTTTATTCTTGATTTTTCTCTTTTTTCCTGGATCCAGTGGCCTTCTTCAAAAGACACAACTTCATCCTCTTCAAGTTCTTTTGCTTTTATAGGTTTTTGATACTGCAAACACTTATTAAGGTTGTACATTTTATTAATAGGTGATCTATATAAAGATCTAAAAATATAATCTATACAAGCCAATTTAGAACTATCTTTACTAATTATGTCGTAGATATCTGTCCCGATATTAAATCTTTTTATAAGAGACATCGAAGCCATTTCTTCTAATTCTTTTGAATAAACGCTTTTAAAATCAAAATGAGTGTTCAATATTTTTTGTTGCTCTTCAATAGCCCTGCCAAGATATTGCCCAATTATTCCTAAAAAATTTAAATTTTCAAGTTCTTTGTCATTAAGTTTTTTAACATTTATATTCTGATTTTCTATTTCTTGTATTTTAAGATTAACCATAACTCTATATTCATTAAATTTTTTTCTTGTTGTATTTAAAGAATCCATATTACCTTCTAATAGTTGCCTGTATTCTTCTACAGAATAATTAAGAGCATTTTGCCTAATCTTACTTATAGCATCATGCATTTTTTGAAGCTGTATTCGAAGGAGATTAAATATATTTTTTACATCATCAACAGCCTTATCATAACTAGCTTTCTCTAGATGAAGTTTAAAAATCATTTCATGTATGGTGAGCTTCATATTGTTTTCAATTTCTAAAGTAGATAATAACAGTGAATACCCATCATCTGTTAAATAATAAGAAGTTCTCTTTACTACATCATCAACATAAACTATCTTATTAGAAACAAAACTTATGTATATATTTGTGTATTCTCCTTCTTTAAAGTCGAAACCTTTAAAATACATTGCTTTACCTTCATCGCACAACACTATGTTTACTATGAATTCACCCAGGTCCTTGCACTGCTCATAACTTAGAGACTTTTTGAAATACTTCATATTAACATCATCAATGAAACTACCTATACTATCCATAGTGCAGTATTCATCCTTTAAAGACTCCTCCATTATGTAGAGCATAACTGCAAAAATCAAATTCATATATTCATGGGTTTGTTCAAAACCATAATTCTTCCATGTGTTTTTAAACATACTATTTTTACAAAGCAGAACATATGATCCAACTTTTTTCATTCTTATATTAAAATCTTTAAGAAAATCTACCCGCATTTTTAGTAATCCCCCTATATTTTTTTAAAAGAGACCTAAGCACTCTTTAAAAATCGCTAATATTCAATATTTCCTGTGGAATATATTTATCTGAGCTAAGTATATTTATTATGATATCTCTATATATCTGCGTAAATTCCATTGTAAATACTTGTCCTATATTTCTATTTTGACCATCTTTTGTATTTGGTAAACCTATATTTTCATTAATAAATTTATCTATCATAGACGCGTAGCCTTTAACAAAGGGTTTTATATTAAAATTCTCTTTGAAAATTTTATATAATCCCTCATAGATTATTATCCCTTCATAATCCAAATCTCCAAGATATAAAATTTCATTTTTCTTATCCATAAGATAGGGTTCAGCACAAACCTCAAAATCTTCAAAGGTTCTATATATATTTTTTCCTCCACCATATATTAATGTAGATATTTCGTCGCCAAAAATTTTATTACTTCCGTTTATAAGGTGTTTTCTCATGCTATAAAATGTATCTTTATTTTCAAGTATTAATATTTTTTGTGGTGAGGTTTTGCTATAGGAATAATAAGAAAGAGGCTGCGTAGTATCATAAATGTTTAAAAACTGGGAAGATAAATTAAGATTATTAAGTATTCTTTTTCCACCTTCACGATTAAGAAACTTTTCTCTTTGCCAAATTTGAAAACTTCTTTCATTAGCTGATATTTGTGTATTAAGTAAATTAATTGACTCATCAAGAAATCTACTTAAAGCAAGAACGAATACCCTGTCATCTTTATATTTATCTATGTTTTTAATATAATAAGTTTTATCTAAATGAATATTCATAGTATATGATAATTCCTGAGTATATTTAGAATTATCTTCCTTCAAGGCTATTATGGTATATCTATTATATAGAGAGGGATTCTTACCATTTAGCTTACTGCTTTTTATGGGGAGTATTACATTGTCAATAACTAAATTTGTTACTGTATTTGCAAAATCTATATACCCTATTATGTTAAGAAATTGTTGTAATTCATCAATGTCTATTCTTTTTTTATTGAGAGTTCTTAAATTCTTCATAGTTATCTCCTTATATAATCTGATATTTTCTATTTTACCATATACAAAACATCTCCACTATTTAAATCTAATTAAATTTAACTAGATATTGAAATAATAAAGAACTCTGGTGGCTACCAGAGTTCTTTATTATTTATCTTATTTTAATTGCCATTACCTTACCTTGACCCAGATAACCTGACTTAATAGCATTTCCTATAAGTATTTTTTTATATCATCAACACTTTCTAAATCAAAAATATCCGTTCCTATTTGCTGAATGATCTCTTCGGGTAAACATTTAATTTTTTCTATATAGTAATCAGAAAGTCCATTGAATTTTTTCATTAACTGATTTATAAGGAGTTCGGATTTACCTTCTGCAATACCCTTTTTCATCCCTTCTTTTACACCTTCTTTAAGTCCTTCTTTGATTCCTTCATCTAAACCTTCTTTTATTCCATCACTTTTTAATTTAACAAAGATGTTTGATGCATTTGAAACCATAATTTCAACCTCCTCATTTTTTATTTTCGTCAAATATATTTTCTACTAGCTCATTCATATTATATATTTCATTGTTACTAGTTGTATTTTTAATCCATCCTTTTAATAATAATTTTTCCTCAGAAGTTAATTTATTAAAACCAATTACTATATCCTTTAATCTTTCCAAATATTCAATGGCATTTATATTTTGATCTAACAAAAAGATGGCTGCGGCAATATTTTTAAATTCATACAAATGATCCTCATTATATCAAATTTAACACTGAAATAATATATGTTATATTAATATTATTACCTTAATGCGAACATATATTCGCATACGAGAAATTATTTGATTTTGATGAGGGGTAGTTAAAATTATACATTTTAACATTTAATATAAGGGAATAATGGTATAATAAAATAAATATTTTGTGTTGCAACAGTATAAAAAATATAATAGTAAAAGAGCTTTAAAAGAATTTATAACTTGCCACGTGGGTGGCAGTAGAAAAAGAGACAAAACAACACTATAATATAATTAGTAAATGCAGTAACGGAGATGAAGAAAATGAAAAAAGATGAACATTTATTAAGTATAACAGAAGTAAAAAATATACTTAAAGAAAAAAGTAGAGAAGAGCTATTGGAATTGATGATAGAAAGCTATAAAAAAATTCCACTTTTAAAGGAATATATAATCGTTAAATATGGTAGCCAGGATAACATAGAGAAAATTCTTGAAACTTACAAAAATAAGATTTATGATGTGTTTTTTCCTAAAAATATGAAAACTCAATTTAAAATAGGTGATGCAAAGAAAGCTGTTAACGAGTTCAAAAAGCTATGTTCTAATGAAAAATTTACAATAGAGTTAATGCTTTATTATGTTGAGATGGGTATTGAGTTTACGAATACTTACGGAGATATAAATGAAGCATTTTACAATAGTGTTGAAGTTATGTATGAAGCAGTTGTAAGTGCTATTAATAAACAGGATAATTCGGAGATTTATAATAACTTTAAAGATAGGTTAAAAGCTGCTGTAGAGGACACTAATGGTATAGGATGGGGTTTTAACGATGACCTTAGAGATATATATTGGCAGATAAAGTGGTTTAATTTAGGTGAGCTTGATATTGATGAGGAAGAGGTTAAAAATATAAAAGAATATATATTCGAAAGACTTGAAAAAAGAAAGGATTTGCCTAGTTTTGATAAAAACATTGTATTAGGTGAGGTTGTAAGTGAAATGGTAGATGCAGATGAAGTATTTCTAGCAATAATGGATGCTAGATGTATGGACTATAGTAATGATGATGAATTTGATTTTATATCAAAAAGAACAGGCTACTCTGAAGAACTTATAGAAATAATATTATGGCAAAAATGCTGTTATGAAATGGAAAATGACTATTGGGAATATGAAGGGAAATGTAGTAAGTGCGGTAACTGTAAATTATATATAAAGGAAGTCCCTAATGTGGATTTTGGAGATCAAGTTATCTGTAAAGAATGTGGAACTGAATTTATAAGATAATCTTTTATTAACAAAAAGCTGATAAAAATAACGTTAAAGATATAGTAAATAAAATCAATAAAAGTATTATTGGGAGTGAGTGGTCCAAGTGGTAGGGTTAACAAATTTAAAAAAGAGTTTGGGGGAGTATAATGATTGAAGCAGATATAACCAATAAAGGAATAATCACCAATGATTCCATCGCATTTAAAGAGGCAACTCTAGAATATGATTCAAACTGCTCTACCGGAGATAAAGATTATTTACTTCCTAAATTAACAGCTTCATTAAAAAGGGCAAAGACCATAGATATCATAGTAGGATTTTTGATGGAATCAGGGGTTAAATTACTTATTAATGATTTAAAACAGGTGGCGGATAAAGGTGTTAGAATAAGGATTCTAACAGGAAACTATCTAAATATTACTCAACCTCAAGCTTTATATTTAGTAAAGGATGCGCTGGGAGATAAAGTAGATTTGAGGTTCTATAATATTGCTAATAAATCCTTTCATCCTAAGTCATACATATTTGAATATGAAGGGAATGGAGATGTTTTTATAGGATCTTCTAATATGTCGAGTTCTGCATTGACTAGTGGCATTGAATGGAATTATAGACTAAATAAGAATAAAAACCTAGAAGATTTTACACATTTTAAAAATGTTTTTGAAGACTTATTTTTAAATCATTCTATAATTATAGATGATGCTGAGATGCGGCGTTATTCTTCAGTATGGAAAAGACCTAAAATCTTTAATGCTTTAGAAAAAACAGAAGATAACAAAGAAGAATTCGGTAAGTTAATCCTTCTGTATGAACCTAGAGGAGCACAAATTGAGGCCTTATATGAACTGAAAAAATGTAGAGAAGAAGGTTTAGATAAAGGATTAGTTGTGGCAGCAACAGGTATAGGTAAAACTTATTTAGCCGCTTTTGATTCATTAGATTTTAATAAAATTTTATTTGTGGCCCATAGAGAAGAAATATTAAATCAAGCTGAGACATCTTTTAAAAACATTATGCCTAATATTAAAACTGGATTTTTTAGTGGTAAGAATAAGGATACTGATTGTGACATTGTGTTTGCTACGGTACAAACCATGGGACAAAAGAAGTACCTGTGTGAAAAATATTTTAAAAGAGATGAATTTGATTATATTATAATTGATGAATTCCATCATGCAGCTGCAGGTAATTATGGGAATATATTAGAATATTTCACTCCGAAGTTTCTTTTAGGACTTACTGCAACTCCTGAGAGAATGGATAATAAAGATGTATTTGCCCTTTGTGATTACAACGTTGTTTATGAAGTAAGACTTAAAGGTGCCATAGACAAAGGATGGCTTGTTCCTTTTAGGTTTTATGGAGTTTTTGATGATACAGATTATGAAAAAATATCCTTTAGAAATGGTAAATACGATGAGGCAGAATTAGAAAAAGCTTTAATGATTAACAAGCGGGCAGACTTAATTTTAAAACATTATAAAAAATATAATAGTAAAAGAGCATTAGGCTTCTGTGCCAGCAGAAGGCATGCAGAGTACATGAGTAAATATTTCAATGAAAATGGAATTAAGGCTTGCACCGTAGTAAGTGGAGAGCAAACAGAATATTCTATGGATAGAAAAAAAGCTGTGGATAAGTTAAAGAAAGCAGAGTTAAATATTATATTCTCTGTGGATATGTTTAATGAAGGATTAGATATTCCTGAAATTGATATGATATTATTTTTAAGGCCAACAGAATCCCCGACAATTTTTCTTCAGCAATTAGGACGAGGGCTTAGAAAATATAAGGACAAGAAGTATGTGAACATTTTAGACTTTATAGGTAATTATAAAAAAGCTCAATTGGTTCCTTTCTTTTTAAGTGGCAATTTAAAAGATCCTGAGGGAAAAGTTAAACAAGGTAAATTACCTACAGAGGATGAATATCCTGATGATTGTATTGTAGATTTTGACCTTGGAGTAATTGATATATTCAAGAAGATGCTGCAGCAGCAAAAGAATATATTTGATTTAGTAGTAGATGAGTTTAATAGAATAAAAGAAGATTTAAAAACTAGACCAAGTAGGCTTCAAATGTATACTTACATGGAAGATGACCTATACAATGTAATAAGATCAAGAGGAGAATTAAACATTTTCAATGATTATCTAGGATTTCTAAATAAAATAGATGAAATTTCAGAAGAAGAGAAACTACTTTTAAACACTAAAGCTTATGAATTTTTAAAAAATATTGAGAAAACTTCAATGGTTAAGACTTATAAAATGCCATTACTTCTAGCTTTTTATAATAGTGGTAACATAAAGTTGAAAATAGATGAAGAAAATATATTTTTAAGCTTTAGAGATTTTTATGTTAAACCTTCCAATGCAGTGGATCTTTTGAGACATGATTCAACTAAAAACTATAAGAATTTTAATAAAAAAGATTATTTAAGGGTCGCTGAAAATCCAATAAAGGCGTTTTTAAATTCGGCAAAAGATTTCTTTTATAGAGATAAATCATATTTTTGTTTGAATGATGATTTAGGTGAATTTATTGATAATCCTTTATTTATATCTCATTTTAAAGATATTATTGATTATAGGACTAGAAGATTTTATAAAGAAAGACTTGAAAAGTTAGAAAAATAAATACGCTGACAAAACCCTCCATAGTGATTATATGGAGGGTTTTGGCTATTCATAAACTTTTTCAAGAACAATGCCTTTTTCAAAGCCGCCTCTTTCTTCTCTTTTTGCATTTCTTTTGTTAATTAAATCTTCCTCTGAGTATCCAAGAACACTCGCAAGGGCAAATAAAACTTCCATCACATCAGCAAGTTCTTCTAGGTTTTTAGCTTCTAAAAACTCAAATGCTTCCTCATCTAATTTGGTTTCAAGTAAAGGTAGTAGTTCTTCTTTTTTAGCATAGTGCACATCAAAGCTTTTACCTGTAGCTTGAATGATTTCAGGAATTTTATCGCGGACTAGTTTGTTGTAGATCTTCATGGGGTGGCCTCCTTGGTTGATTTTATTGGTTTATTATAGCATAGGTTAGGATATGACGGTAATTTATTGCCTATCTGTTAAAATTTTTTGAACTTTCTAAAATGAAAGCAAATTTTGAGAAAAATTGACTTGGCCTTTTTTAATTTCAAATGTGACAATATTCCCTCAATTTAGCAAAAAAAGTGTGGTAATATGTTTTAAATGAGATTTTCAAAATTAAAATGTAATAAATTGTAACGATATTTTCTAATCCTTTTAAGAGATTTGAAGATATGAGGTTCATGAAAAAATGTAGGGATATTGAGTATGTAGAGTTTAATATTAATGTTTGGAAAAAACTTAGTGGTGAAGAAAAAGTGTGGATAAGAGAATGGTGTGAGAAGAAGCTGGGGGAGTATTATGGGGAATAATATAGCTACATTATAAAGGTACACTGATTGTAATAGATATTCAGAGGGGGAACACAAATGTCATTATTAGAGAAAGCTGCATTTAGATTGATTAATGGAAAAAGAACAGTTACTGCTCCTATTTTTATAAAAGAGTTTGAAAAAGAGAACCAACAACTTAAAGATTTGATAGATCTTTCAAATAGAGTTAGTTCAGATAAAAAGAAACTTATAGATAGGGATATTATTTTTCTAAAACAAGGGCTAGATGGAGAACAAAACGTGCAATATGAGCTTAAAAACTCATTTATACCAATGTTATGTCTTCATGACATTAGAATTGAATATGATGACTATGTAGCTCAAATTGATTTTGTTATAATTACTAACAAATTCATCATGGTATTAGAAGCTAAAAAGCTTAATGGAGATATTGAAATTACATCTGGTGGCGATTTTATAAGAAGTCTGAAAAGCAATTCTGGAAAGGCATTTAAGAAAGAAGGAATGTATAGTCCAATATCCCAGAATGAGCGTCATGTTAATATACTTAGAAAAATTTTAATAAAGGAAGGTATTATAAAAACTTTGCCAATAAAATCTGCAGTTATACTAGCTAATCCAAAAACAATTGTGAATAAGTCTAAGGCTCCAAAGAGTATTCAAAATAATATATATAAATATGACCAAATCACAAATCTATTAAAAAAAGAACTAAATGATGATAAGAATACCAGAAACATGCTTGAAAAATATATGTACGAAATATCAGATTTTCTTATTAAAAATAACAAACCTATAACTATGAACAATAGGGATAAATATTCATTAATTGAAGAGGATTTTATAAAAAACGAACATAAGGTTAGTACTGAAGTATATACAAAGAAGGTTAAGGAAAGTAGAAAGCAACCTGAAAAAATTATCACTATTGTGAAACCTATAAATGATGATTCAAAGACATATGAATTACTTAAAAAATATAGACTTAACACCTCTAGGGAAGAAGGTATTAAACCATACCTTATATTTAATAATGAAGAATTAGATGCATTAATTAAGAGTAAACCAAAAACAAAAGATGATCTACAGCAGGTTAAAGGATTTGGGCCGAAAAAAATTGAGAAGTATGGTAATGAGATATTGGAGATTTTTAATGTTAGGAAATGATAATTTGAAATTTAAAGAAGGACAATTAAATGGTAAGATAGGTTAGAAGTGATTGTACGGTTGGCACATTTGAAAAAAAGAATGGACTTCCACCAGGGACTATTAGAAATGAAGGCAGTAGAGACACAAGAAGTGATAAAAAAATTGGAACGATACGAAAGGAAGCAGAAAAATAATTATAAGTTAAGAAATAGTTTGGACATTTGGTAGTGAAATTCTGGGGGAGGAAATCAATATGAAATTTAACAAGAATATCTTCACATTGTTTAATAGAGATGATTTTACATATCGTAAGGGTGATGAAGGTATTAAAAAAGAATATGTTGAAGGAATTGAGAATTGGACGCTATGGTGTGATGAATTAACCAAAAAAGAAGGGAAATTTGAATCTCCAATAATACAGAGTTGGCAAAATAGTGGACAGTTGGCCAGGCATTTCTGGACACGTCTAAAGTTTACTCCTTTTATAAATTCTGGATCTTGCGTTTCTATGCATGTAGTTAATTATGGATTTACAATTGAGCTTAGTTTCGAAATTAAAAATGAAAGCAGCAGTTTATCAAAAGAGGAATACAACAAACTGCTTCTTGAAAATCTTGAGAATTGGGCCAATAAATATAATGTTGATTTAGACTTATTCTATATTTGTGTCAAAACAAACAAGTGTACCTTGAATGAATACTTTCATAGTTCTGAAAAAATCAATTGGTTTGCTAATACAAAAGGTATAAATATTAATATTGGGGTTTTCTTTGCGGTAGAGCTAGTTTTAGAGCTTGATACAGAATCAGAAAAACTAATTGATATTCTTCAAAAATTAAGTCATTTATATGCAAAAGTGCAAAAGCCCAACCAGATTTATAATTCACTTAAAAATGCAGAGGAGCTAGTTCCAGATGTATACGATGGCAGCTATGAGTTAGTTAGGGAAATTGTAAAGGCATATGAAAAAGTTTCCTATGATAACTTAACTTTAGATGATTTAAATGCTATGTTCTTTATGTGTATCGGAACATTTAAGCAAGGTGTTGAAATTAAAAAACAATTTATTCGAAAATCCAACTTACCTGAATTTGAAAAAAACAGAATTATAAATTTAATAGATGAAATTGTCAGGAAGTCAAAGGACTCTGGTTACACACATGTTAGTGAAGGGCTTGGGGGTTTTGGTATGTTTGGTGAGGCTGTGGGTTCTTTACGTGCAAGCTATAAAGATACCGATGAAATAACTGGGGCAAAAGACTTTATTAAGTTGTGCATTAGTATTAGTAAACTTTCTGACGATGAAGAAATATTTGCTACATGTGAACCAGTATTAAAAGCTGGCATTAAAGGAATGCAGACAGGTAAGATATCTAAATTTTTGCATTGTCTAAAGCCATATACATTTCCAATTATCAATGAGAGACAAGGTAAAGGAACAAGTGTTTATGACTCACTTTGCATAAAACTAACTAAAGCTGAAAAAGCTGTTAATTATATTCAAAATGCAAGAGCAATTAAAAGTGTCAGAGATAAATTTTTTAACTTTCAAAATTATAGGGTAATGGATATAGTTGAAGAAGAAACAGCTCAGATAAGGTATTGGCTTGGTGGGGCAAAGTATGACGAAAAAGATGTATCACAAGAATTTATCACCCAAAATGTTTTTGGAATCGGTTGGCTAGGCGAAGATATAAAACATGCTGTAGGTGATGAGAAATTATTAGAAAATATTTTTGGAACTCATGATTTGAAGGATCATGCACGAAAAATGTTTAATTTATTTTTTCAAATAAAGGCAGGAGACAAGATAGCAATAAAATCTACTTTTGCTAAAGATAAGACTTCCATTTTAAGAATTAAAGCAATTGGCACGGTTCAAAGTGATGCCCAAAATGGCTATTTATATAATGAAAATTTGAAACATACAATTCCTGTTAAATGGGAGAATGTTGAACAGATTGATTTGAAGAATGTAGGAGGCCATTGGGACACCTTATCGGAGGTTACAAATCAGGAACATATTGATAGAATATTTTTCGAGAAAAACTTAATCGAAATAGATAAAGAACAGATTGAAGTAAGTATACCAATTAAATATTCAAAAGAACAATTATTAGAGGATGCGTATATATCAGATGATAAGTACAAGGTAATTGTAAGCCGCCTTGAAAAGAAGAAAAATATTATTTTACAAGGGGCTCCAGGAGTTGGTAAAAGTTATCTTGCTAAAAAAATAGCCTATTCAATAATAGGAACAATTGATGAATGCAAGGTGCAAATGATACAATTTCATCAAAGTTACTCCTATGAAGACTTTATTATGGGCTACCGTCCTAATAAAGTGGGTGGGTTTGACATTATAGAGGGCGTTTTCTATAAATTTTGTAATAAAGCTATTGCAAATCCCAATGATAAGTTTTTCTTTATCATTGATGAAATTAATAGAGGAAATCTAAGCAAAATTTTTGGAGAACTTATGCTGCTAATTGAAGCGGATAAACGTGGAGACAGTTTCGCTATGTCTACGGTCTATTCTGAAAAACCATTTTATATACCCAATAACTTGTATATTATTGGACTTATGAATACTGCAGATAGAAGTCTTGCTTTAATTGACTATGCTCTTCGTCGTAGATTTAGTTTCATCGATATTGAGCCAGCTTTTGGTGAGAATTTTATAAAATACACAGATAAATTCAAACTTACAAATTTAGATAAGGTTTTAAATATTATAAGAGTAATAAATGATGAGATTGAAGTTGATGAATCACTTGGAAAAGGTTTTAAGATTGGACATAGTTACTTCTGTAATTTAGAAAATGCTGATAATGCTGAACTTCTAGAAATAATTGATTGTGAAATTGTGCCACTTTTAGAAGAGTATTGGATTGAAAGTAACGATAAGGTTAAAAATTATTCTCAAAACTTACGTGAGGCCGTAAGTAATGAGTGAGGTTAATAATTATCAATTAAAGATACCCATTAAGAATATTTATTATATGCTTTCATATGCTTTTCGTGTGCTTAGGCAGGATGGGTTCGCTCAGCTTAGCAGTGAGAAATTTGAAAATATTTACGAATTATTATGCGAAATTCTTATAAAGGGTATAAGGGAGCAATTAAAACGTGGCATTTATAAAGAATATAATCTTATTGAAGAAGAAATACCAGTTGTGCGTGGGAAAATAGGTATCACAGAGTCTATTAAGTTAAAGGCAGTCTCAAGCACGAAACTTCATTGTATTTATGATGAATTTAGCAGTAATAATATTTTAAATCAAATATTGAAAACTACTTGTTTAGCTTTGATTAGAAATTCTAATGTGAATATTCAGCAAAAGAAAAAATTGAAGAACTTGATGATGTATTTTGGAGAAGTGAGTGAAGTTTCTATCAAGACGGTGGATTGGAAAAAGTTGAATTATCACAGAAATAATTTAACTTACAAAATGTTAATTAATATTTGTTATCTTGTATGGGAAGGACTTATTGTTAACGAGCAAAATGGAAAATATAAGTTTATGGATTTTATTAAGGATAAACAAATGGCAAAATTATATGAGAAATTCGTATATGAATTTTATAAAAAAGAGTGCCCAGATGTATGTGTAAGTTATCAACAAAAAATCATCTGGAAGACTGATGATGGTTATATAGATTTATTACCTAGTATGAGCACGGATATTTCTTTAACTAAGAACAATCATAGGCTTATTATTGATACAAAGTTTTATCCCGAAGCTATGCAAAAAAACTATTTGAGTGAGAATAAAAAATTTATTTCTGGAAATTTGTATCAGATTTATACTTATGTAAAAAATAGTGACTTTATGGGCGAAGTAAGTGGCATGTTACTATATCCGACGGTGACGTATGATTTAAATCAAGCTTATAAATTGAGTGGAAATAATGTATTTATAAGAACTGTTGATTTAAATAAAAATTTCAGTGAAATTTCAAAGTCACTAAGAGAGATTGGGGATTTAGTATGATAACTTTTATATCCGTCAGGGAGAAGCTTGTTAGATTTTACTTATTTAAGAAAAAATCGCAAGAATCTATATATTTTTACTGCTAATATGAGAATTGCTGTGATATAATAAATTCAGCAATAAATTCAGCTAATAAATCATGTAAAAATAAATAAATATAATTGAGGTGTTAATCATGAATATATCTTATAACAAGCTATTTAAGCTTCTGATAGACAAAGAAATGAAGAAAACTGAATTGCGTAAAGCCACTGGTATAAGCCCAAACACCTTGACTAAATTGTCTAATAATGAATTTGTGTCTATGGAGGTATTGGTAAAGATTTGTCACGCACTAAACTGTGATGTTGGAGATATTGTTGAAGTTATTAAGAGCCCTGATAATATGACAGCAAATGTTATAGTGTAATATAGGAGAATTATAATTATAGGAGGGAAAAACGGATATGGAACGCAAAGAATATAGCGCAGGGATGGTTAAGCTTTCATTCTGGTTTTCTGAATTTCGCAAGATGATTGAACTGTTGAGCAGTGGTAAAAACTTGCTGGAAATCAAGATGATGAATTTAGAAGAAAATATATTCTCAGCCCCTACACAGGCAAGGGCAATCCAAATATTCAGTACTGTGTCTACTCGTGTGAGATGTTTGAATCAGTCTTTTTATACATTGTTTGAGAAAAGTGATATCTCAAATCAAAAAGTAATTGCTCTTATAGCAGTTATGCAAAGCGACAGTTTATTCTTTGATTTTGTACATGAGGTCTATCGTGAAAAACTGATTATAGGTGTAGTTGAATTGGCTGATAGCGACTTTGGCATCTTTTTCAAGAATAAGCAACTGCAAAGCGATAAAGTTGCGAAATGGATGGACTACACTTTGAAGCGTTTGGGTAACTGTTATAAAACAATGCTAATGGAAGCAGGTTTAATAGAGCGCACAACAGGAACGCGAAAAATCTTGAAGCCAATCATAGATAGATCTTTGGAAGATTGTCTGATGGCAAATGGTATGGAAATAACGCTACATGCATTGATGGGGGTGAGATAAATGCACAGCTTGGAAGAGAGACTTGATGCTGCGGAACGAATAATAAAAACTGAAAGTTTTCGCAAGAATAAGGGGCTTGGAAATGAAGTAGGCTATTATGTGTTTGATTACCCTGCAGAGAAAGAACTGATTGTCCGAGAACGAATAAAATATATGAAGGGCAAGAGCTCCAAGGGAACCGATGGATTTGAGCTTGTTGTTTATGACCTTTACGATATTGTTATTGATCTTCTAGAAAAGGAAGGATTCATGGAACAATGTTTCAAGTTTGAAAAGAAAAAAGGCATGGAACGGATAGTTAAAGCTGTAGGAAATTTGCTTCAAGTAAATGATGAAACCAGTTTGATCGTGGAGTATATTCAAGAACATACTCCAAAGGATGCTGTTGTTTTCTTAGTGGGTATTGGGAAATGCTATCCTATTCTTCGTTCTCATAAGGTTCTCAATAACCTTAACCAGGCGATAGATCGTGTGCCTGTGGTTATGTTCTATCCAGGGAAATATGATGGTCAGGAATTGGTTCTATTTTCAGAAATAAAAGATGACAATTACTACAGAGCATTCAAGCTCGTGGATTAAGGGGGATAAAGGATATGTTAATTAAAGATATGTTCGCAAAGTCGATTGACAGAGATATCAAGGGTGTTATTAAAGTTGGTCAGGCTGACGATGAAAATATTCGACAGGAATTGGAAGAATATGTTGTTACTCGAGAACTGCAGAAACACTTTGCAGATTTTTTTGGAAGCTACAAAAGAGGAATAAATGGTCATACCGATAAAATGGGAGTTTGGATTTCAGGCTTTTTTGGAAGTGGTAAATCTCATTTCTTGAAGATTTTGTCATACATTCTTGAGGACAAAGAAGTTAATGGTAAAAAAGCAATCGACTATTTTGTAGAGGATAATAAAATAGTTAATCCAATGGTGCTTGCAGACATGAAGCTTGCTGCTAGTATTCCCACGGATGTTGTCTTGTTTAACATTGACTCTAAGAGTGAAATGACAGGTAAACAATCCAAGGATGCTATTGTCTCTGTTTTTCTGAAAGTATTTAATGAAATGCAGGGCTATTGTGGCTCTATTCCATTTCTTGCTGACCTAGAAAGACAGCTTACTGAAAAAGGCCGTTATGAAGAATTTAAGAAACTGTTCGAAGAAGATCTTGGAAAAAAATGGGAAGAATCCAGACATAAATTTGATTTTATTCAGGATAGTATTGTTGATGTTCTGGATGAAATGAAATTTATGAGTGAGGCGGCTGCTCGAAACTGGTGTGAAAAAGCAACGGAACCTTATAATATCAGCATCGAGAACTTTGCCAAAATGGTTAAGGAATACCTTGATAGTAAAGGCCGTAATCATCACATAGTCTTTTTATCGGATGAAATTGGTCAGTATATAGGTGATGATTCTAAATTGATGCTTAACCTGCAAACTGTGACAGAAGATTTGGGAACAGCATGTCAGGGGAAGGTCTGGATTGTAGTAACTAGCCAGCAGGATATTGATTCCATAACCAAGATAAAGGGAAATGACTTCTCTAAAATTCAGGGGCGTTTTGATACTAGGCTTTCTCTTTCCTCAGCTAACGTGGATGAAGTTATAAAGAAAAGAATTTTGGATAAAACAACTACTGCTAAGCAGACACTGAAATTGCTCTATGAGCAAAAGGCAACCATCATCAAAAACCTCATCGTTTTCAATGATGGTGTTGAGAAAAAGCTGTATACTGATGAAAATGATTTTGCTGCTGTTTACCCATTTGTGCCTTATCAGTTCAATCTGCTTGCAAGCGTATTGACTTCCATAAGAACCCATGGAGCATCCGGCAAGCATTTATCTGAGGGTGAGAGGTCCATGCTTGCCTTGTTTAAAGAATCGGCTATGAAACTGATGAATGAGCAACACGGCGCGATGATTCCGTTTAATGTTTTTTATGATGCACTGCATCAGTTCTTAGATCATAGCCATAAGGGTGTAATTACGAGAGCAATGGACAATAATTATATCAATCCTGATCATGAAGTTGAGTGTTTCAATGTCAACGTACTGAAAACCCTCTTTATGGTTAAATACGTCAAAGAGATTAAAGCCAATATTGATAATATTACTAGCCTTATGATTTCTGAAATTGATACCGACCGTATTGCATTGAAGAAGGATGTTGAGGAAGCTATTAAAGTTCTTGTTCGTCAGATGCTGGTTCAGAAGAATGGTGATATTTATGTCTTTCTAACTGATGAGGAACAGGAGATCAATCGTGAAATTGAAGGACAGCCTATTGAAATGAATGAGGTTATCAGCAAAGTATCTGAACTAATTTTTGAAGATATATTTAAAGATAAAAAATATCGTTATCCTGCTTTTAGTGGACGGTATAGTTTTTCATTTAATCAGATTGTAGACGACCGTCAATATAAGACAAATCAGAACCATGATATCGGAGTGCGGGTACTTACCCCGAACTCTGACTATAGTGATGAGGAGACAACACTTCGCATGATGTCTGGACAGGGCAAGGAAGTTCTTGTAGTATTGCCAAACGACTCTGCATTTTTGAATGAACTGAGAAGTGCACTGAAAATTGAAAAATATCTGAGGCTTACAACTTCTAATGCATTGGCTAAGTTTGAGCAAATTAAAGAAGCGAAACGTGTGGAAATGCGTGAAAGAAGTGGCAATGCAAAGCTGTTTCTTTTGGAATCAATGAAAAATGCGGATATATATGTTAATGGTGATAAAGCACAGATTGGCTCCAAGGAAGTTTCATCACGTATTAATGATGCTCTTAGCCGACTTGTGTCCACTGTCTACCACAAGCTACCTTATATTGATGCTGTAATGGGTGAAGCTAATATCAGGGTATTATTTAAGACTTCAAGTCAGCAGACACTGACGCTTGTAGGTGGAGCAGAACCGAATGTTAATGCATTAAATGACATGCTTAGCTATATTGCTAGCAATTCATCCATGCATACGAAGACTTCCATGAAAAGTTTGATGGATCGCTTCATGAAAGCTCCTTATGGTTTCGTGGAGGATGATGTGGAATGGCTGGTTGCAAAGCTGTTTAAGAGTGGGGATATTTCATTTGCTGTAAATGGCAGCAGTGTTACTATACTAAATAAATCTGAGGAAGAAATTATCCGTTATATTACTAAGAAAGAATATGTTGAAAAGCTTCTAACAGAACGTCGTGAAAAACCTAATGATATACAGAAAAAGGCTGTGCGTGAAGTAATGAAAGAATTGTTTGGCGTTTCGAGTGTTAATGATGACGATGATTCTATGATGCGTTCCTTTAATAGCTATAGCCAAAATGTGATCAACGAGCTGGAGAAATTTGAAATCATGTATAATAGTCAGAAGTTGCCGGGGCAAAAGACCGTTGCAACTGGGAAGGGCTTGCTTCGTGCGGTCATTCAGATTCAATCTCCTATGGAGTTTTTTATGAAGATTAAGTCTGACAGGGAGGACTATTTTGACTTTGCTGAGGAATATGAACCTGTTAAAGCGTTTTTTGCCGGTGATCAGAAGAGCATATTTGAACGTGCTTTGCGATTGATAAAGATTTACGATGAAAGTAAGACTTTTATTGTGGATGATAAGGTTGAAGAATATGTTAGTTCTGTTAAGGCTATTCTGAGAAAAGATTTACCATACGGTGATATTCCGAAACTTCCTGAGCTTCTAGATAACTATACTGATGCATATATGCGTGTTCTTTCAGAAATGGAAGCTCCGATAATTGCAGCTATTGATGATGCGAGAACCAGGGTATTCGAAATCCTTGATACTAAGTCATATAAGTCAGAACTAAGTGATCGTTATTTCAAACTTTTTACTGAAATTCATGATAAGGCCACTCATTGTAACAATGTTGCTACCTTGCAGAATATAAAGGTTGAAGCCGATGCTCTAAAAGTCCGTCTGCTAAATGAAATAGATAAAAAAGACGAATTGCTTGAAGCTGATCATGTTGCAGAAGAACAGGCTAGATATGAAAATAATGGTCACAAAACTGTTGATCCTGGGCCTCAGCTAAAAGTGAAGAAAAAGAAAAATATCAGCATCAAGTCTATTACTGTCTCTTCTTCTTGGCGTATTGAAACTGCTGAAGACGTTGAAAAATATATAGATGCTCTGAAAAAACGTATTTTGAGCGAGCTGGCTGATGATACAATTGTAAATATTGAGTTCTAAAGTAAAGGAGGAAGCATATGGCTGATTATTTTATGGATAATGATTCAAACCAAAAGACTTTAGAAGAAACGCTGTCAATGTTGATTTCCCGGTGTGAAAATGAACTAGTGGAGTTTAAAGAAGCTAAGGGCAATTATGATACCCATAAGCTTGGACAATATTTTTCTGCAATCAGCAATGAAGCAAATTTAAAGAACAAACAATATGGGTGGCTCATATTTGGAGTGCAGGATAAAGATCACCATATTATTGGAACCAACTACAAAGATATGAAATCTTTAGAAAAACTTAAACATGAAATTGCCACCAGCACAACCGGAGGCATTTCGTTCATGGATATATTTGAGTTATACCCGGAAGTTGATGGTAAACAGAAACGTGTGGTTATGTTTAAGATTCCGTCTGCGGTGACTGCAATACCTACCGGATGGAAAAATCGTTATTACGGACGTGATGGAGAATCATTAACTAATTTGTCACAGGAGGAAATAGATCGTATTCGAGGGCAAAAAAAACGGGATTGGTCAAAGCAGGTTGTAGAAGGCGCAAAGATAGAGTATCTAGATCATGATGCAATTGTAATGGCTCGTGAAAATTATAAGAAGCGGGCAAATAAACCGCATATTGAAGAAGAAGTAAATGCTATGACGGATATGGAATTTTTGACAAAGCTAAAACTTATTATTGACGGTCAGATAACCAATGCTGCAATGGTTCTTCTTGGAAACAGTGATTTTGATTATCTGCTGGATTTTTCGCCGCACATTATGTGGCGACTATACGATTCCAAGGGTAATGATAAGGACTATGAAATATTTAACATCCCTTTTTTGACTGTTGTAGATAAGGTCTATACTAAAATTCGTAATCTGACTTACAGGTATATGCCGAATCAAATGACGCTGTTTCCAACGGAAACTCAGCAGTACGATTCTTGGATGTTTCGAGAACTTTTGAACAACTGTATCGCTCATCAGGACTATACAATTGGTGGAAGAATCTATGTAAATGAATTTGAAGATAAGGTTAAAATCACTAACCCGGGCAGCTTTTTACCCGGAGAAATCCAGCCTGTGTTAGTACCGAGCTACTCCCCACCGTATTACAGGAATCAGTTATTGACACAGGCAATGTCAAGCTTTTACATGATTGATACGGCTAGCATGGGTATTCGTAAGGTCTATAAAATTCAAAAAGAAAAGTTTTTTCCAATGCCAGATTATGACTTTTCTAGGCAAGGTGAAGTATCAGTTGCTGTTTATGGCAAGGTGCTAAACGAAAACTATACTCGTATTCTGTTTGAAAATCCAGACTTTGATTTGGATACAGTCTATATAATTGATCGCATACAGAAAAATGAACCAATTAGTAAGGAAGATACCAAGCGAATTCGGAAACTTGGCGTTGTTGAGGGAAAAGCTCCAAATCTCTACTTATCTGCACCACTTTCCAAAGCCATTGATGAGCAGGCACAGTATATTAAAAATAAAGGTTTTGATGATGAGTATTATAAAAAGCTAATTGTGGATTATCTAAAACAATGGAAAAAAGGAAAGAAAAAAGATTTCATGGAACTGCTCTTCAGTAAATTGCCAGATGTGTTGGATGAAAAACAAAAGGAAAACAAAGTTCGTAACCTGTTGACGGCTATGAAACGTGAGGGAATTATCACAACAGACACTGACAATCAACAAAAATCATACTGGATATTGACTAAAAATTGATTAAAAACATTGGTTAAACTAAGATTTAACCAAGATTTAACCAAGATTTTAACTAAGAAAATTTTTAAACAGCTAATTGGGTATTGGTTAAAAGGATTAAGTTAACCAATGTTTAACCAATCTTTAGTCAATCTTTAGTCGATCATAGGAGGATATGCAATGAATAAAACAGCGATAAAAAACTTTGCGATATGGGCAAGAAATAAGCTCATCGCTGAAATAACATATAAAGCCGGATTACTTGGAATTACAGAAAAAGAGATTAAAAGTCCTTTGCCGCAGTCCACGCAGACTGTTAAGTTTTTTGATATTGGAACAAAGGAGCCTTACTCCATTGCTGGTGTTGAGATTGAACAACGCAAAAAATTGGCTGAAGAAATTCATAGAAAAGCCAAGAAGTCTGACTACAAAACCGCTTATCAGAGCTTGGTGGAGGAAGTTGCCTACACTTGGTTTAACCGTCTAATTGCTGTGCGCTTCATGGAAGTGAATGATTATCTACCAACTAGTATCAGAGTACTTTCCTCAGAAAGTAGCAATAAGTCTGAGCCGGATTTGGTCACTAATCCCATGAATGCCGACTTGGACTATACTGCTTATGAAAAAGACCGCATCGTACAGCTGAAAAATGAGAATCAGCTGGATGAACTTTTCCGTATGCTGTTTATCAAGCAGTGCAATGCTTTAAATTCCATTTTACCTGCATTGTTTGAAAAAACCAATGATTTTACTGAGCTTTTGATGAATGTGTCTTTCACTGATCAGGACGGTGTGGTCTATCATCTGATTCATGATATCTCGGAGGCTGACTTCAATGTATCCAAAGAAGGTCAGGTTGAAATCATCGGTTGGATGTATCAGTATTACAATACAGAACCGAAGGGTGAGACCTTTGCACTGCTTAAAAAGAATGTGAAAATTAACAAGCAGCGTATTCCGGCGGCTACGCAGCTATTTACTCCTGACTGGATTGTTCGCTACATGGTAGAGAACAGCCTTGGACGTCTTTGGGTGGAAGGTCATCCAAATGATACCCTGAAATCTCAGTGGAAATATTATCTGGATGAGGCTGATCAAGAAGTGGATGTTCAGGTGCAGCTGGCTGCTATACGTGAAGAATATAAAGCGATAATGCCAGAGGATATTAAGGTTATTGACCCTTGCATGGGCAGTGGTCACATGTTGGTGTATGCTTTTGATGTGCTGATGCAGATTTATGAAAGTTATGGATATAGTCAGCGGGACGCGGCTAAGAACATTATTGAGAAAAATATATATGGCCTTGATATTGATAACCGTGCTTATCAGTTGGCTTATTTTGCTGTAACGATGAAGGCGAGACAATATAATCGCCGTATTTTGAAAGGTAAGATTTCCAGCCATGTTTATGCCATTCAGGAAAGCAACGGGATTAACCGTGAGCAGCTGAAATATTTTGGAGTAGGATTGAGTGATATTGAGAAGAATTCTGCCCTAACGCAGATGCAGTATCTGTTGGACACAATGCATGATGCAAAGGAATATGGTTCTATTCTCAATATTAATCAGTTAGATTTGAATTTACTTTATAGATTTGTAGGCAATGTTGGCATGGATGAACAGTTAACACTCGATGCTATTGGGTTGGATGATACTCAGAAGCAATTGATTCAACTGGTTGAAATAGTTGCTGTAATGACGCAAAAATATGATGTAGTAGTAACAAATCCACCTTACATGGGAAATAAGGGAATGGATGCGAAGTTAACTGAGTTCGTTCAAAAGGAGTATTTTAATAGCAAGTTGGACTTGTTTGCTGTGTTCATTCAAAGATGCATACAGTTAACTAAAAAAAATAGATATCAAGCAATGATAACGCAGCATTCTTGGATGTTTTTAGCAAGTTTTGCAACAATGCGGGAAGAAATATTGTGCCAAACAACAATCACAAATATGGCTCATTTAGGCGCTCGAGCTTTTGATGAGATAGGTGGAGAGGTCGTTCAGACGGTAGCCTTCGTATTAAACAATTCAGCGATGGACAATTATAATAGTTCCTTTTCAAGATTGGTTAAGTATAACAGTCAAGACGAAAAAGAGCGTGGATTTTTCAATAAAGATAACATTTATATAGCACAAGCAAAGCAGTTTTTTACAATCCCTAATAAACCTGTAGCGTATTGGATTGAAAAAGGCATTTTATCAATGTTCTCCAATTATGAAAAAATTGGAGATGTTTATCAAACAAAACTTGGAATGTCAACTAATAATAATAATCGTTTCCTTAGGTTTTGGTATGAGGTTAATTTAAAAGAGACTTATTTTTCAAGAAAGCATGGTGATAAGCAAGTGTATTCTGAAAAATGGTTTCCATATAGCAAGGGTGGTGGCTATAGAAAATGGTATGGGAATTTTGAATATTTAATCAACTGGTATGATAATGGATTTGAGGTTAAAGAGTTGGCATCTCAGTTATATGGAAGTTATTCTCGTACCTGTAAGAATACACAGTTTTTTTTCAAGAATGGTTTAACTTGGGGCCTAATTACTCCAGGAGTTTATTCATGCAGATATTTGCCAGAAGGTTTCGTTTTGGGAGATGCAGGTCCGATGTGTTTTTCAGAAGATGACAATTATTATGTATTAGGATATTTGAACTCAGGAGTTGTTAGTAAAATTCTTTCTATTATCAATCCAACAATAAACTGTAGTACCGGAGTAATTTCCGCTGTTCCAATTTGCCCTTCGAATGTATTTAGAAAGCAAATTGTAGATATTGTGGTTGACAACATTTTCATTTCAAAAGATGATTCAAATTCTTTTGAAACATCATGGGATTTTTTAAAACATCCATTTTTACTTTATAACACGGATGATACAATCAACAATGCTTTTAAAATGTGGTCTCAGTATAAAGAAACACAATTTATGAAGCTTAAAGCTAATGAAGAAGAGGTGAATCGTGTTTTTATTAGTATTTTTGAGCTCCAGGAGGAACTTAACTCAGAAGTGGATGATAAAGATGTATCAGTTCGTAAGGCGGATATTAATCGTGATATTCGTTCTTTCATTTCATATGTAGTTGGTTGTATGTTTGGCCGCTATAGCATTGATATCGATGGTCTTGCTTATGCTGGTGGTGAATGGGATGTCAACAAATATAGCACCTTTATTCCAGATCGAGATAATATTCTTCCAATAACCGACGAAGAGTACTTTGAAGATGATGTTGTAGGATTGCTATACACTTTTTTAAAAAAGACATTTGGAACAGAAAACTTAGAAGAAAACCTTGATTTTATTGCAAAAGCTCTGGGTAACAAGGGCAATAGTTCACGTGAAATCATACGCAGTTACTTTCTGAAAGATTTCTTCAAAGATCACTGCAAGATTTATAAGAAGCGTCCTATATATTGGCAGTTTGACAGTGGTAAAGCGGATGGGTTTAAAGCTATTGTCTACATGCACCGATATAATGAGGATACCATTGGCAATTTACGTATTGATTACCTTCATCGGATGCAACGGATTTATGAAAGTGAGATTTTACGGATGCAGGAAATCATAGAAAACAGCAAAGATGCACGTGAGATGACAGCGGCTACAAAACGAAAAGAAAAGCTTGTTAAACAACTTAAAGAAACCAAAGAATATGATGAGAAAATTGCTCATTTGGCTCTTGCACGTATCGCCATTGATTTGGATGACGGTGTGAAAGTGAATTACGAAAAAATTCAGACTGATACCGATGGCAAGAAACTTGCAGTGCTGGCGAAAATTTGAGGGGGAAAACCGATGTGCAATGAAAATTTGGCTAGCAATAAACTAAAATCAGTATTACCAAACTTGGTATTCAAAGAAGATTTACCATCACTTAGTAAGAAAGACTTTTGCAAGGAACTTTTAGGGGTAATACAGATTGAAGGAGAGACAATAAGTGAAATAGAGATCGAAAATATAATTAGTAATTATATTTTTGTTTCTGAGCGTGTTCGTAATGATTTGAGGGAAATAGATAAAAGTTTAGCTGAGTTAAAATCACTTGATGCTGCTACCCTGTCAGATGAAGATTATAAGCACAAAAAATATCGGTATTTTGCTGGATTAAATAAAAATGCTAAAACAGAAATTATTGATTTTTATAGTGATAAACTTATTGATTTTGTTGTTGAAAACAAGTCATATAAGTATGTCGAACGAAAAGATGATAAGCTAACTATGCTATTCCTTGATGGAAGATATGAATATGCTCATTTCAAGAGGTATTTTGACTTTAAGCATGACTTTAGCACGGAAGCAAAGATACGTTTTATCCCGGGTATTGAACTTGTTAAAGTAGAAAAAACTGTAAATGAGTATATTAAACTGAAAGTTTCCTCTTTTGAGAATTACAAAGAGGAAATAGCACGAATGGTGACTGAAAACCACTGTATTGAATATGTACGAGACAAGGTATCAAGCAATCATTACCTTTCCAGAAGAATTGAAATCTTTGATACCCTTGTTGAACTGTTTAATGAAAAGAAATATCAAGCTTTCGTTGCCATTGCAGTGATTCAATTGGAAGGAGTGTTCTATGATTGTTGCTCTATAATGGCAAAAAAAGAACTTGGAAATAAAGCTGGGACATTGGTAGAGAAAGTCGAAAAAGTATTTAGAGAGAACAGAGTTATGGAATTAGCTGTTTATCCTTATTTTGCATTTGATGTCCCAGATCTTCGTAACGAAGTTGCACACAATGGCATTATCTTAGGAAAAGAACTGCAAACTATTGCAAATGAAATAATTCTCGACTTATATTCTATTGTCTATTGGGCTTGTCGTTTGAGTAATGACAAATATATCTCACTAATGATGACAATGGACAAAATCAATGAAACACCTGATGCAGATGAAGAACAAGTAATTGGAACACTTTTTTGCGAGTTGTTCTCCTGTTATCAGATATCAAATCGTGAGTTTATTGACGTCTTGAAATCCCCAGAAAACTATCAAACAGAAATTGGATTCTATAAGCCACCTACAGGAAGCACTACGGGACTATCTTTAGTAGAAGCCGTTACTTTCCTTTCTTCAAAAGTTAAAAGTGAAGTATTCTGGAAATTCATCAAGCAACAGATAGACGTTGATAATGAAGAGCACACGAAAGGGAAGCCGTATGATTTTATTGATTTTGTGATTCAATTTAAAAATGAGTTTATCCTTATTCTGGGGAAAGGAACGCCTGAAAAAATAGCGTGTCAAGAAGTAGCTAAGTTACTCAGACCTTTTGAGGATGCAGATAAAACAAAGGCAGGTGAATAAGATGGCTGAATTAAACCTCAAACAGATAACAGATAAGCTAAATGCTGAATTCACCGGTGAAACCAGAAAACTTGTCTTTTGGTATGATGACAAAGCGGAGTTTGCTGAGGATATTGATATATTGGAGTTGGTCAACGCCAAGGTGTATCACTTAGAGATAGACAATCAGTTCTATACAAAATACTTTTTAGAGCGTTTGGATTGTACGACCAACTATCTGATTTATGCTCCATTCCCACGTCCCAATGTGGGGGATAATCATTTGGAAGATACTATGCTATATTCTAAGCGATTTTTCGCAGACCGTGCATCATTGCTCACGGTTGATCTTGGAATTGATGAAAAATATAAACCGGTAATTCAGAAATATATTAAGTTCTTTGCAGCTAAGGATCGTACTCAGAAATTTTATGATTTAGAGATTGAGAATTTCACCAAAGAAACTATTGAAGTGGCTCTCATGAGCGTTATCTGTAAGACCAGAACTGCCTTTTTCGATGAGGTTGTTCGTGTTGTCTTGACGGATGACCGCCTTGAAGAAAATAAGTTCCTTGCGGAGTTTGAAAAATATGATCTTCTTGCTGCCTTCTGGCGCCAATGCGAGGAACAGTTTGGCTATAACGATGTGAAAGCTACACTTGAAAAGCTTGCAGTTACTATGTTTGTTACATATACAGAACGATATCTTCATGGAGAACTACCACAGGCTTGGAAAAGTTTTGTGTCCTTTAAATCTGGTAACATTATTGCTTTTCTAGATAACCTTATGAACAATGTGTTGTATAGAGAGAAATATAATAAAATTTCTTCCTATGTTGCCAAGGGTCTAAATGTAGCTGCTGCTTTTGAGGACTATAGTCCAGAGACTCTAATTGACTGTGATACATTTGCAGTAATAGACATTTTTATTATTAGTTGGGTGAATGACAGACTTTTAAATGAGGATAGCGGTGCAAAGCTGGGTGACCTTACTATTCCAGATATTTGTCAGGATCGACGCAAGAAGCATTTTGGAGAAGGCTGTCAGGTTCAGTATCTCCTTTTGGAGAATGCATATTATTTGATTTTGGCAGCAAAATATCATTGTAAGGAAAGCTTAAAAGATATTGTGGATCAGTATCTTGATTCCGACTGCCTGATCGATAACCACTATAGAAAGTTTTATTATTACTATGACAAGATAAGTGAAAATACATCCTTTGAGAAACTGCGTGATTTGGTAGAAAATATTTACACCAATGAATATCTGTCCAAAGTGATTCCAGAGTGGAATTCTTGTCTGGTTAGTGAGGAGATGTTGACTACCATTCCATTGCAGCGAAATTTCTACAATCAATATATCCGTTCTAGTAAGGACCGAGTTGTTCTTATTATTTCTGATGCAATGCGCTATGAAGTTGGGCGTTCGCTTTTCTTGAAACTTCAGGATGATGAAAAATGTAATGCTAAATTGGATGCTATGCTGAGCGTACTGCCGTCTTATACAAGGCTTGGAATGGCAGTTCTGCTTCCTCATAAGAGACTTACAATGACAGATGATTACAAGGTGTTGGTTGATGATATGCATTGTGATGATTTGAAACAGCGTGAAGCAATCTTAAAAAAATATTCTCCTAACAGCAGGTGCATTCAGTTTGATGATATGAAAACTATGAAACAAGCGCAGATGCGTGATGTGTTAACTGGCATGGATGTAGTTTATGTTTACCACAACCAGATTGATGCCCGTGGTGATAAGCCTAATACAGAAAATGAGGTATTTACTGCCTGTGAAGAAGCAATTGAAGAAATTTTTGCTTTGATTAAGCGTTTATCTGTTAGTGCAAATACCTATCATTTTATAGTGACAGCTGATCATGGATTTATCTATAAACGTGATAAACTGCAAGAGAGTGATAAGATTGCAAATGCTGCTGGTAAGAGTGCTTTTGTCAATCGTCGTTTTATCGTCTCAGAACAGCCAATGCAGGATGATGGAATTGCATCTGTATCTATGGGTAAAATCCTTGATAATGCCGACAATAAAGTGGTATCTTTCCCTGTCAATTCAAATGTGTTTAAGGTAGCTGGGGGTGGACAGAACTTTGTACATGGTGGGTCTTCTCCTCAGGAGATGATTGTGCCTGTTATTGATGTTAAAATTGAAAAAGGGTATATGGAAACGCGTGCGGCACAGATTATGCTGGTCAGCATGGTTCAAAAAATTACAAACCTGATTTCCTCCTTAGATTTCATTCAATCGGAACCTGTCAGCGATGTGATTAAGTCAACCAGCTACAAGGTCTTCTTTATTTCTGAAGACAATGAGAAGATATCAAATGAGTGCATTTATGTTGCAGATAAAAAGGATGTTGATCCTCAAAAGAGAATCTTCCGTTTAAGGTTTAACTTTAAGAATAAACAGTATGATAAGGCCAAGAGATATTATCTGGTGGCTTATGATGAAAAGAATGATTTGGAAGTCCTCCGTCATGGCGTGGTAATGGATATTGCTTTTGCCAACGGCTTTGGATTTAACGTATAAGGGGGCGAGAGCATGAGTGAGTCAGAACAGGAAATTGGAACTAGAAAAGATGAACTTTTTGAAAAATTGCATACCTATTTTGATGGTAAAATAGTGCGAAAAGACCTTACCAAAAAAATTAAAGAAGGCGCCAATGTTCCAGTTTATGTGCTAGAGTATCTTCTTGGTATGTATTGTTCAAGTACAGATGAAGATGTTATCGAACAGGGCGTACAGAATGTGAAAAATATACTTGCAGACAATTTTGTGCGCCCAGATGAAGCCCAAAAAATCATATCAAAGTTACGTGAAATGGGGAGTTATACTGTTATAGATAAGATATCAGTAAAACTAAATTATAAAGTTGATAGATATGAGGCCGAATTCTCTAATTTAGGGATAAAAAATGTTCCTATTTCAGAAAGTTATCCTTCACAATTTGAGCGATTACTATGTGGAGGAATTTGGTGTATAGTTCAATTGGAATATTTTTATGATGAAGCAGATAACAATAGATGCCCATTTTTAATTAACAAGTTAACACCTATTCAAATGCCAAATCTTGATTTAGAAGAAGTAATAACTGGTAGAGACCAGTTTTCAAAGGAAGAGTGGATAACCGTACTTCTAAGATCTGTAGGGATGGAAGCCTCAAAATTTTCGGATAGAGTTAAATGGCTACTTCTAGCAAGAATGATACCCTTAGTTGAAAATAATTTTAATCTATGTGAACTTGGACCTAGAGGTACAGGAAAATCACATGTGTATAAAGAGATTTCGCCCAATAGTATACTGGTTTCTGGTGGTCAGACTACGGTTGCCAATTTGTTTTATAATATGGCCAATAAGACTGTGGGACTTGTAGGAATGTGGGATTGTGTAGCTTTTGATGAAGTTGCAGGTATGACTTTTAAGGATAGAGATGGAATTCAAATTATGAAAGATTATATGGCATCGGGATCGTTTTCTAGAGGCAAAGAAGAAAAGAGCGCATCAGCATCAATGGTATTTATAGGAAATATTAATCAAAGCGTGGATGTTCTTTTAAAAACTTCTCATTTGTTTGATCCATTTCCAGAAGCCATGTCAAATGACAGTGCGTTTTTCGATAGAATGCATTGCTATGTTCCAGGCTGGGAAATCCCTAAGTATAGACCTGAATTCTTTACTGATGATTATGGCTTTATAACGGATTATTTATCAGAGTTTATGAGGGAATTTAAAAAGAGGTCTTTTGCTGACGCTTTTGATAAGTACTTTAAATTAGGTAATAATTTAAATCAGAGAGATGTTATTGCAGTAAGAAAGATGGTCTCGGGACTAGTTAAA
The DNA here is from genome assembly GCF_036569345.1 of Clostridium sp. GTDB lineage: Bacteria > Bacillota > Clostridia > Clostridiales > Clostridiaceae > Clostridium_AD. The sequence continues at coordinate 24,950 of NZ_DATCQT010000055.1, read as the reverse complement.
CTCATTTATCCACATGGTAAATTTGAAAAAGAAGACATTGAAGAGATACTTAGATTTGCACTTGAATGTAGACGAAGAGTAAAAGAGCAACTCAAGAAAATAGGTGGTATGGAGTTTTATGATGTTAATTTCTCTTATATAGACAATGAAACCCTTGCAGAAGAATTTGTACCCGTGCCAGAACAAGGTGGTGGTAAACTCATTGTAGAAGGTACCCATAAACCAGGTCAACTATATACTGTTTCGCATGGCAAATCAGGTATGATAGGAGTATTTAAACTAGAGGTTGAAATGGTATCTGGTTCAGGTAAATTTGAGCATACGGGCATTGGTTCAGATAGGGAAGTTAAAGAATCTGTGGATACTGCCTTTAGATATCTAAAAGCTAATAGTAAAAATATCAGTGGATCAATTAGTATGGTTTCAAAAGATTACTTAATGCATGTGCAAGACATTAATGGGATAGGAATGACTAACCAACTGACATTACCTTCACTTGTTGCGTTATGTTCAGCAGCTATGAGAAAACCAATAGTCAGTAGCCTTGCTATACTTGGGAACTTAAGCATTGGTGGAACAATTATAAAGGTTGAGGATTTGGCAAATGTATTGCAAGTATGTCTTGATAGTGGTGCTAAAAAGATTCTGGTTCCAATAACATCAGCGATGGATATGGGGACAGTACCGCCAGAGTTAATGGGTAAATTTAATCTGATATTTTATCAATCGCCAGAGGATGCTGTATTTAAAGCATTGGGGGTTGAATAGTTAAAATTATAAAAGTAATAAGTGGGGATTGATGAGCTAGAATGTTCAGATCTGTGCTTATTATTTTTTATATAAATAGAGGAGATTATACTTTATTGTAAAAACTGAGAAGAATACATCAGAGTATTATTTTGTTAAGAAGTTAAACCATATAACCAGAGGAATTATAGATGGTAAACGATGAGGAATGATAGAGGCGTGGGTTAGGTAGGTACTACTTCAGAGAAATTTGCTAATTAGTTAGTTAAAGCTATGATTACTTTAGGGTTTGTTAATATCAAAGTTAGATAGGTAAAGATGATGTTGAACTAAGTATACTAGATTGTATAGGCTATTATAAACCAGTTGGACATATCTTGGGCTAACTTACCATGCACAAATAGAAGCCTATAAGAAGTAAGGTTTCTAGGGCTTGTCGTTTGCCAAATTGGTAACAAAACTGCACATAACAACTTGTGGGCAAACTAATTTAAAAGGATAGAGTGGAACGTTATTTCAGATGTACTTTTGAGTAGAAAAGAGAGCATATTAAATTAGAATTCAGTTATATATTTTCTTGTAAAATATTATCAAGTTTTGTATAATAGTGTTAATATTAGGTTATATTTGAAAAATATACACAGTGAAGGGATGATTTTATGGGGGAAGGTTTATTATTTAAAAAGGTAGATTTACATACACATACGCCAGAATCAAAATGTTTTAAAAATAAAAATATAACACCACAAGAATTTGTGAATGCAGCTATAAATAAAAAATTATCGGCCATAGCTATAACTGATCATAACACGGGAAAATGGATAGATAAGGCTAAGGAAGCAGCAATAAGTAAGCCTTTAACTATATTTCCTGGTGTTGAAATAACTGTTTCCCCAGGTATACACATAATTGCAATTTTAGATGAAAATAAAGGTACTGAAGATATACAAAATTTACTCGGAGCATTAAAGATACCTGCAGAAGAGCAGGGTCAATCAGATGCAATATGCAAACTTGGAGCAGCGGAAGTTATTGATATTATAAAGGAAAAAGATGGATTAGCTATACTTGCACATATTGATGGAATAAAGGGTGCATATACAACCTTTACTGGTAACCCACAGAGAAGATTATTTAATGAATCAAGGTACGATGCGGTTGAAACGTCAAGCGGTGATTTACCAGCAGATTATACTAAGGAAAATGGATTCTTTAGAATACCAGCTTGTTATCAAGCTTCTGATAATCCTGATCCTGAAGAGCCAATAAAACATTCGATTGAGGGCTTAGGTTCTAGTTGCTCTTACTTTAAATTAGGTAATAAAATTACAATAGAAGGGTTGAGACAATGTTTTATAGATTCAAAGGTTAGAATTAAGAAAATGGAATATGCTCAAGAAGCGTTATATCCCAAAATACTTAGTCTTAAAGCATCAGAGGGTTTTTTAAAGTTTCAGAATATTAAATTTCATAGAGGATTAAATAGCATAATTGGTGGAAAGGGTGTTGGGAAGTCATTAATCGTGGAACTACTTAGATTTGCATTTGATCAGAACTCAAGTAATAAAGATATCTTAAAAGACCATGAGAGTAAACTTGAAAAACGATTAGGAGTACAGAATTCTGTTGAAGTTGTTTTCCAAAAGGAGAGCGGTACTACATACATGATAAAACGTACTCTAGAGGGCGAATATGCTTGCAAGAATTTAATAACTGATGAAGTATATAACGGTAACATCAAGGAACTATTTCCAATTCTTGCATATAGTCAAATGGAGGTTATAAAGACAGCAGAGGATGAAGGTGCGCAGCTTTTATTAATAGATGGATTTACCGACTTGCATGACGAAAATAGAATTATAAGCATGCTTCAACAAAATTTGAATGATAATGATAAACAATTAGGAGATTCAAATAAATCATATTTTACTTTGGAGAGTCTTGAAAGGGACCTTAATACATTACAGGAACAGATAAACGAAATAGATAAAACTATGGGTGGCAATGAGGCTGATAACAATACGCTAAATGAATATAAAGTATGTGAGGCTAAAAATACATTTCTTAACTCCCAATTAAAATACATAGAAAGTTTGAAAAATATTGTAGTAGAAACATATACAAAAATTGAAAATGCCCATTCAATTGAAATCAATGCTGAAGATAAAAGTGATGGTCTAATATGTGGAATTGAAGAGAAGATAGTTAATTGCCAGAGTAAGCTGCTAGAAGAACTTAAAAATTCTGAGAATGAAATCATGGTAACTTATAATTTGGTTGATTCGCAAATACTTGAGTGGCAATTAATTTTTAAAAGTAAAGAAGAAGAGTACAATAAGTTAGTTAAGGAATCTAATGAGAAGAAGATATTAGCATCAAGCAGAAAGACTCTAATTGATAGCAAGAAGCTAACTTCCAGTTACCTCCTAGCACCTCGGAGGAACTAACATAAGTTGGAAATGAAATGGACAACTTATGTTTGCTAAAAATTGATCAAAAGTTTGCTGATGGAATCCAAGAGGTAGAAGAAACTCAGAGCTGTTCGAGATGCCAAAAGGGTCATCTGGTAATAAGGGAGAACAACTTAGATAATAATAAATTTTCAGGTTGTAGTAATTATCCATTATGTGACCTAACATTTAAGCAACTTGAGATTATAAATGATCATGTTAAATGTACCTCATGTGGTAGCTATATGGTGAAAAGATCAGGACGAAATGGAAAATTTTACGGATGTATCAATTATCCATATTGCAATAACACTATAAAATTTGAATCTATAGCTAATAAAATAAATAACAAAACAACTAATTTAGAATTTCAATTTTCAAATGATGAAAGAACACATTGAAGGAAGTAAGAGGTGCTAAATTTAGCCGAATTTTAAACAAGTGTGGAGAAGGCACATATTAAGTCTTCTTTTTTTTTACGTATTAAATTTGGACAATAGGTATAGCAGATGATAGGTGCTGCAAAGATTAATCTTTGCAGCACGTTTATTGTATAGTGTGCAATTTAAGCATGTAACCTTATGATGGTTATAATAACAATTAGTTAATATTTTGGGATAGATATGGTATTATGTTAATATATTACTTAAAGAATTGGGGGGCAAGAGAATGTCATTTTTAGAAAATGCGATTTCTGCAATTATTAATAGTAAGAAAACGGTGACTAAGCCTATATTTATTAAAAAATTCACTAGGGATAATGAACAACTGAAAGACTTAATTGAACTTTCAAATAAGGTAGTTTCAGGTAAAAAAAGATTGATTGATAGAGATATCATGTTATTAAAGTATGGTCTAGATGGAGAGAACAATGTTAGTTATGAGCTTCAAAATTCATTTATCCCAATGTTATGTCTGCATGATATCAGATTACAATTTGAGGACTATATTGCTCAACTTGATTTTGTCCTAATAACTTATAAGTTTATTTATGTTTTAGAAACTAAAAAACTTAATGGAGATATAGAGATTAATTCTGATGGGGACTTTATAAGAACTATAAAAAGTAATGCTGGGAAAGCTATTAAGAAAGAAGGCATATATAGTCCTATTACACAAAATCAAAGACATGTAAAAATATTAAAGGATATCTTAATTAGAGAAAAGATAATTAAAGCTATACCAATAAATTCCGCGGTTATTATTGCCAACCCTAAAACAATAATGAAGAAAACGAAATGTCCTAAGGTAATTCAAAATCTTATATATAAATATGATCAGTTAACAACTTTATTAAATACGGAATTAAGTTCTGTAAAAAATGATCCGGAAATGAGAGAGAAGCTAATGTATGAGATAGCTGATTATCTTGTGGAAAATAATAGACCAATAAAATTTGATAATAAAGCAAAGTACTCATTAACTGATGAAGACTTCGATATAAGTGAAAAGGTGATTAATAAGGGAAAAGTTGAAAGCCAAATAACTGATGAGGTAAAAGCCGAAGACGCCGTGAAAATGATTGCTAAGGAAATACAATTTAAAGAAAAGGATATTATTACGGAAGAATTAACACCTAAGGTAGCAGTTTCAGCTATAGATGTTTATAGTATTTTAAAAGCATATAGATTAAAAACTTCAAGGGATGAGGGAATAAAGCCATATATGGTTTTTAATAATGCTGAGATGGAAACACTTATTAAAGCTAATCCCAAATCAGAGAGTGAATTACATATGGTTAAAGGGTTCGGGGATAAGAAAATTGAAAAATATGGGGAAAAAATATTGGAAATTTTGAATAGATAAAGGGTTATACATAAAATAGAAAATGCAGCTCAGATGAAACATTGAAGAGGATTTAAGGTTGAGAACCTCCAAAAATAGTAGAAAAATAGAAAATATTATAAAGGATTTCTAATCATAGGAATCCTTTAAAACATATCTAGATTGAAATGCTAACTACAGTAAAGAAAGTTAAAAAGGTTAAAAAAAGAAAATGATTCCGAATAAGGTTATGCGAAAAGTTCTATAAATTAATAAGAGTGAAAGAATAAAATAAATTCGGAGGCTAATGTATATGAAATATATAATAAATGACGCTCATATTAGTGGGAAAAATGATGTATAAGAGTGAAAAATTTCTAAAAGCGGAATAGTTCATGATTTGGATTTTTTTAATGAATTCTATTACTTGGAGGTAATGGATTAATTACAGGCTTGAATTTCATAGACAAAAATCATAACATATGTAATGGCAATTTGATAAAAGCTAAAAAATAAATAGGAAAACGGCAATGGAAAATGTAACTTTTACCATTGCCATTTTTATTGAAACTAAAAGATCATGACAAGCGTTTATATTATGTGCTTTGCTATAGACAAGAGGACTTGGTAGCAGATTGGGATAATATGGAAGAATAAAACTTATAGAATCAACAACTGTTACTCTATTAAAGTTTGTTTTACATGGAATCATAATCTTGTATGCATGATTGAATAAATAGTAAGAAATGTGGAAATATTTAACACTACATTTCATTTATCTTTAATGATATAATGTCAAAGGAAATTGATAAAACTTGCCAATTTCATAGATTAAAAACAAACTAAAGATAAAATGGAGGTTTATAAATGAAAGAAATAAGTGCCCCTTTTGCAAAATTTAAATTTGAGATTTTTGTGAATAAAATGGTGACCTTCGCAGAAAAAACAATGGATTCTGATTATGCAGTGGCTTGGATTGATAAAGCGGGTGGTTTTCCAGGGTATGATGTGGATAAAAAAGAAAGAGATTATCAGATGGAACTTAAGGAAGAAGGGAAAATGCTGTATTTTTACTTTAGTGATGTTGATTCAGGAGATCCTATTAATTGTGCTAACGGAAAGAAATATACACTTGATAAGTATTCAAACTTTAGTCTAAGTGTTTCAACTACAATTGGATATTTACTTAAGTATAAGGATGGAGAAATCATCATAAATTCCGCAATGAATTCAGGTGAACCATCTCTAGGACCATTACCATCCATAGATCTTTATGATGATTGTGATGTGTTTGATGAACCTATGGGGAAATATATCAAAAAATTTATTGAAAAATAAGAAATATTACGATTTAACTAAGCGTGGAGAAATAAAAATATGCATAAATACAACTAACAATGCTTAGAGATAGGATATAACAAATGATGAGGAGTGATAATAATGATTACTAGTGAAGCAAAAGACAAATTAAAGAAAGTAGAAATATTAGAGTATATTGGATATGATGAAAGGCCTAATACCTATTATTTAATTAAGTATAATGATAAAAAAGCTATATTGCACGTAGATCAGGATTTTCCGGCAGGATTGAGAATATTCTACACACCTTTTGTATATGGAATTGATAACTATGTTGATAACCAAGGAGAAGAGGTACAGGACAACGATGAAGAATATGAAGATGATGAGGATATAAAAATAGTTTTTAATATTGAAGATGAAGAAATAGATTATGATGATTACTTAAAGGGGCTTGGAGCCGAAAAGCTCACTGTTGAAAACTTTAATTATTATTCTAAAGAGCAGGAAATGCTCGACAAAGATTTAGGAGATTATCCTTTAAGTGGTGTTGAACATGAGGAAGTTGTTAAATTACTAAATTTAGTGAAGTATAACCCAAATGCGAGCCTAGATTACGAGGAGGATTAGAGTAGAAGAAGTTGAGAGACACGAAAAAAAAGGATGGTGTAAGTAATGAAAAAAATTGAGATAACCTATGAAAAATTAGACTTTAACAGACTAGTAGGGGCAACATTTAAGTTTGCAGAAAAGCATTTTAAGAAGTACTTCGCTATTCCATGGACTTTTGAAATTGGTGATAGTCCGGTTTATGGCAAAGATGATGACAGCTTAGATAGCTATGAAGACATACCTGAGAATACAGATAGAGACTTTAGAAATGAATTAGTGAATGAGGGGAAATTATTATTCTTCACTTTTAGCACAAATAATACTGATGATTTAATAGCTTGTGCAGATGGTAAAGCGTATGAAATGAATGAAGATAATATATTTAATGACGAGTTCTATATCGGTGATACTGAATGCCTGGGATACCTTTTAAAATATAATGCTGGTATATTGACAATTCAGGCAGCAACGAATTTTTCAGGAGCTTGTATGTGTCCCGCTTCAATAAATATTCCGGAAAATTGTGGCGTTTTTGATGAGCCTATGTATGAATTTATAAAAACATTTATTAATGATGATATTTAGGGCTATCTTTTAAAAACACTCTTCAGATATCTTTGAGGTATGTCCTGTGGAGATGGCTATATGATTAAAAGGAACTTTCTATGAAGGATATATTAAGATGACAGAAGAAAGGAAGAGGTTATAGATATGAAATCTAATGAAACAGATTTTTATAAACAATCAAAAGATCCAATTGAAGATTATGAAACTGAACGAAGTATTATTTCATTTATCCGAAAGCGGAGTATAATCCATAACGAAACGAAGTTAAAACCCTTAGAGCAAATATACAATAGAGTTTTATGCAAGTATGAAAATCTTAACGTTAAGATTGTGCCTGCAGGTGAATGTCCCTGTTGCAAAAAGATAGTTCGTTGCGAACCTGTTTATGAAGAAGTAGGGTACTTTAAAGATGTTGTAAAAAGATTAATCCGCTATTGGGGTACTCCCTTGCGGGAAGTGCCAACATTAACCTGTTGTGGAGCAAGTTTTGATGCCACTTGGTTAGAAGAATATCAAGGTCCTGATTTAATGTACAGAGTTCCCATTGGTTCTTATTTAATCCCTGTAGTGAATAATTCTGATAAATATCCTGTCACAGTTAATGAAGAAGAAGCAAGGCAATTAGCGGAATTAAAACTTAAGCAATCCCAGCTGTTCGATGAGAAGGAAAAAGAATGGATACATGAACTTGGAGAATTTGGTGTTGAAAACTGGAACTCAGTGGCAAAAGGTTTTTCTTCACATTGGCATGAGCACTGCTATGTTGCTATGTTAGAGGAAGTGGTTAGTCACGATTTACTGGATAATATTATAACTAAAAAAGAATTAGCGGAAATGAAAAAAAAATTGCTTCGTAACTCACCTAAAGTCTATAAAGTATTTTATATAGTTCCGGTATTAGGATATTTGTTGAATGCTCTGCCAAGTGAAGCTGAAAACGGACTTCGCTGGAACATTAAGTTTCACAAGGCTCAAGTTGGAAAAGTCATATTAGAACAAGCAATTCTAACCTTTCCCTTGATTGAAGAATTAGAATGGATGAGGATGGAAGCTCTAAATGAGTTAGGTTTGGAAAATAATATTCAAATGAAAGTAATAATTGATAGAATGATTGCTTTGGAGAAAAGACTTCAGGAAAAACAACGAGCCACTGATTTCTTAACAAAGCAAATAAAGGAAATACAGCAGCAAGAAACAAAATCAAAACAAATGCTTGATAAGTTAACAAATGAAAACGAAAAACTTAAGGAGCTTCCAAGCACTGCTGAGCATTTTAAATCTCAGTCAGGAAAGATTAGACAATTTAAGGTTATGATTGGAGAGATGCAAGAGTTTATAAAAAGCTTACCACAAGAATCAATCGAGCAGCCCATTAACTTCGATGATCAGCCTATAATTACTCTTGAAAAGGATGCAATATTTAATACTGAAAAACTCCTGTCAACTAAGGTTTTAGGCATTATAGGTGGTTTCTCAGACCAACTTAAACTACGGAAACCCTATTCTTGTGAAATTATAACAGCTACTGGAAAGAACTTAGAAGACGTTAAACAATTAGTGGACAAGAGTGATATCATAGTTGTATTAACACAACATGTTTCACATGCTGCAATGTGGTTAGCAAAAGAATCCGCTATTGATTATGATAAACCCATAGTTTTTTCTAAACATGAAAATATTTCAATCATCCTAAATGATGCAGCGGCTGCTCTTGATTCATTAATTGGGAATTTGTAGAATTAAATGAATCATGTGTAATGGACACTAACATAAACTGAAAATTATTTTCAGTTTATGTTGCTTTTTATGTCTTATTTCACATAGATAGATTCATACATTTCCTTTATTAGAAGATAAATATTTGTTTTCCTAGTAATAAAGATTAGTCTTGCACTGTTTTTATTCATTTGGGCTGTTAGCTTATAATAATAGGAGTGACTAAGATGACTTACATCAACATATACGATAGAATAATTATCTAAGAAGGATAAGTTGGTTCCTAATTTATCAATATCCAGAAATCGTGCTGTAGGTAGCAAATCCTTAAGTTTATTAACCAAAGAAATTTGACCACTAATAAAAACAAGTTTTTCTTGAGAAAGTCCTTTTATCATTTCATCAATATTTAGGCTGTCTATATCGGGTACAACGGCATTATCCAGCTTGAAGAGCATTTCTCTTAAACTTAGAAGTTCTTTATCATTATTTTGTCGTTCTTTAAGCTCAAGTACCAATCTCTTGTTTTTAAGATTAAGATCCTCATTTTCATTTATTAGTTTTTCATTTGTATCATTTAATCTAGAGATTTCCTCTGTTAATAACTTATCTTTCATTTCTAAAGAGTGCTCACGTTTGCCAAGCTCATCTCTCTGATTTTTAAGTGAGAAAAATAAATCTTCTTTTGATTTATTTAGATACAATTCTCTAACTTTTCTATATTCTTGTATTAACATTGATATAACTAGAGAGGAGACTATATAAAGGTCCATTTCGCTTTTAGGAATATTAGAATAACGTTGATCATACAAACAATTTTTTATTATGTAGTCAACTTCATTTTCACTAAATTCTGCAACATCGAAAAAGAAGGAGTGAAATCCATTAGCACACAAAAGACGTTGAAAAGCACTATAATACTTTGAGATACCCTGTTTGTCAAGCTGTAATCTCTTATTATTAAGATCGTTAGTATCACATAGGTCTAAATCTTTATTAAATCCTAATTTTTTTGCCTCAAGGGCTTTTATTTCAGCAAAAGCTCTATTTAATTTAATCATTTTTCCATTCAATAAAAAATCTCTTTTAATTTCGTTAACTTGCTCTGTGCTTACCTGTCGATCTAACTGATATTTAATTTCTTGATATACAGTCTGGTTTATAAAATCATCATAACTTTGAGTCATTGCATTGCTTAAACTATCGTTAGGATTCCAATATTTTTCATTTCCATTAATTTTCAAGTATAACAATATTTAAGTTAAGCATTGAACTTCTAGCAGTGTAGGGTTTGAGTTTTGTTTGTCCTATAGGTTTAAAACCTCACCAATTGAAAGTAGATGTTTAATTAGAAGTGTAGTAGTTAGGTGTGGTAAATTGTCTATGTATCTATCATAATAAGAAATAAACTTGAACCAGAGTAAACAAAATAAATGTTTACTTGGTTCTTTTTTTATTACCTTATTATACTAATTTATGTTAAAATATAAGTAAATTTGTAATATTGTAACATAATTTTAGCGTACTGGAGTTGAATTTTTTGAAACTTTTCGATGTTCTTCCAATTAAATTTTTTAGCATCTTGTCTTCTATTAACAAAGAAATATATTCGGATTGTCTATTTATTTTGTATAAAGTAGTAAACACTAATACTTCCTTTGGAGTAGATAGAGAAATAGTGACTCAGACTTTTGTTGATTATTTTGAGAGTCTTGAACAGGTTAATATATTTATGGAAGAGAATGAAACTATGAAGAATTCAAGAGATAGCGCTAATTTTATTATAAGAAAGTTAGATGAATGTGGTTGGATTGATATAGAAACAACAAATAATTATAACCAGATAATAAATTTAAGGGATTATGCTATTTCAATGTTAGGTACTATGGATAAAATTATTAATAATGAAGGATTAGAATATCAAGGGTATGTGTATACCATCTTTTCTATCCTATTTAGTAATGAGAGTACAGAGTATAACGTAATGCTTGAACAAGTATATGAAAATACACATAAGCTAGTAAATGGGCTAAAAACATTAAATTCAAATATAAAGAAATATATAGATCAAATAACCCTTAAAAAGACACCTGAGGAAATTATGAAACTACACTTTGAAGGTTATGCTCAGAATATTGTGGATAAAGGCTATCATCGATTGAAGACATCAGATAATGTAAGTAAATTTAGGCCGAGAATTATAGAAAGACTAGAAGCTGTAAAAAGCGATAAGGAATATCTTAAAATAGTTTGTAAACAAGAGCTTGAGATGGAAAAATATAAAACAATGGACGAGGCTTATGATAAGGTGACCATGGGTCTAAATGATACTATAAATGCTTTATATAATATTGATCAAATTATTGATGAGATAGATAGAAAGAATTTTCAATACATAAGAGCTTCACTTTCTAGGGTTAAATACCTTTTAAATAATACTAGAGATTTAAGTGGGCAGATCACTGAGATTTTAAAGTATATAAGCAGTAGCATTGAAAATGATAATCTAAATTTGAAAGAAGATATCATTTTAGAAATTGAGGAGTTATTTGGATTATTTCCACAAAACTTTATTGATGGAAAATCCTTATACGTTTCAAATGAAGGTAAGAAAGACTTTAAACCGCAGGAAATAGACAAAGCTAATATTGTGTCAAAAGAGCAGCGAGAGCAAAAAATAAAACAACTTAAGGAAAAAAATAAAACTCGAATGTCTAAAGAAAATGTAGATAAGTTTATACTAAATGCACTTGGTAATAATAAAACGATAAATGCCTCAAGTTTAGAACTTAATGAGGTTAAAGATTATATAAGGATTATTTATATAATTATTTATGGGAAAAGTAGACTTGTGCATTATAAAATTAAAAAGCTAAGTAATAAAGTTATTGTAAAAGAGTATAGCTTTAATGACTTTGAAATTTGGAGGAAATAACATGACTACTACAGAAAAATATTCGGAGTTAAATGAAAGACAAAAGGGTGAATTTGCAAGAATTTCAAATAGATTATTGTCAGTTTGTTTTCTTACAAAAAAGAAGGAAGAAAATAAGAAAGATTATTATTTTATAGATAGTCATAAAGAAATTTTTGAGAACCTTTTTAAAACCATAGGATGGGAACTTGAAATTGATGATAGTTACGGGGTTATGCATCTTGTAAATCCTTATAATTATAATAGATATCAGTTTAAACTTTTTGAAAGCATTTTACTCCTGATTTTAAGAATACTTTTTTATGAAAAGCTTCAAGAGTTAACTCTTGCAGAAAATGTGGTGGTGAGAATTGATGAAATTCATGAACGTTTTGCTGCTCTAAAGCTAAGGGATAAACCTATTGAAAAGGGAATATTAAAAAGTACGCTACGATTATTTAAAAGGTTTAATATAATAGATTTTATTGATAATGATATAACCGCTGGCGATAGCAGAATAATAATTTATCCTACAATTTTACTTGCAATAAAAGTTGATGATATAAGAAAGGTTTATGATAAATTAGATACCTATAAAAAAGGGGGTGAAGATAGTGAAGAAGATAACCAGGATGAAGCTGATTAATTGGCATTATATAACTGATTCAACCATTGATTTTAATGGAAGTTCACTTATTACTGGTGATAATGGTTCTGGTAAATCTACTATACTTGATGCACTTCAGTACGTTTTAACTGGAGGAAAGTCTAGATTTAATAATGCGGCTCATGATAAGGCTAATAGAGATTTAATTGGCTATGTACGATGTAAGACTGGGAAAGATAGTAAGCAATATGAAAGAACTGGGGATGTAACTGCACATGTGGCAATTGAATTTTATGAAGAAAAGAAAAAGAAAAGTTTTATACTTGGGGTAGTTATTGATTCTTCAAGCGATCTAAATATACCGAAACACCTTTTTTATAGAATTGAAAATAAAAAAATATCAGATGAATTATTTTTAAGAGGGAATACTCCTAGAAATATTAGTGATTTTAAGGTGAATATTAAAAGCTTTGAACATAGACTACTTAATACTATTCAAGAAACTCAAAGAGATTTCGGACATAGATATGGAGCATTAAATAATAGATTCTTTGAACTTCTTCCGAAAGCGTTGGCCTTTAAGCCCATTGATAATGTAAAAGATTTTGTTTATTCCTACATATTAGATACAAAAGAAGTGAACATTGAGTATCTAAAGGAAAATGTAAGAACTTATTTAGAGTTTGATAAAATTCTACAAGATATAAAAAATAAGCTAGTACGGCTCAGTAAAATTGATTTGATTTATAATGAGTTATTAAGAATTAGTGAGAATATTAGAGTTCAAGAATATATAATCCTCAGGACTTCAAAGGAAATTGAGGAAAACAAATTACAAAATAAAATAATAGAAGAGAAAAATAGTAGTGATTCATATAAAAAGGGGATGTCAAAAGAGCTTACGCAAAGGGAAGAACTTGATAAAGATAAATCTATTGCAGATGAGCTTCATACCAGTCTTTTAAAGAACGATACTTATCAGATGATTAACTTATTAAAAAACCAAATTAATGACTCTAATAATGAATATAGTAGAATTGTTCTTCGTGAAAAAGATTTTGATCAAAATTTAGTTAAGGAAATTGATAGAGCAAAGAAACTATATAATCAGTCTATTGTTATAAAAGGAATTGAAGATTTTATTTCATCTTCAAAAGATTTAATGAATTTATCAACCATTAGTAGTTTTTCAAAAGCATCGATTAATATAGAAGATGAATATAAAACTATGAATGATAAATCGGTAAATAATAGAGCAGAATTAAAAATTAAAAAAACATTGGAGGTTAGTAAATTATCTGATATTGAAAAAGAAATAAGGCTACTTGAAGGCAAAAAACTTGTATATGATGATAACATATTAATACTTCAAAAAGCTATTTCCTTGGGAATAAAGAATGAATTGGGAAAAGACATAGAGCCAAAAATAATCTGTGAATTGTTACATATTAAAGATCCTTCTTGGATAAATGCAGTGGAAGGTTACATGAATACTCAAAGATTTAATTTGATTGTGGATCCACAATATTTCGACATAGCTTTAAGTATATATGAAAGGGTTAAAAATAATAAACACATTCATAGTGTAGGACTTCTTAATACTCAAAAGTTAGATGCCTTTGATACTTGCGCACAGGATAGTCTTGCCTATTTGGTTACTTCAAATAATAAGTATGCAAAGCAATACATTAATATGATTCTTGGAAAAGTTATTAGGTGTAACAAAGCAGAGGATCTAAAGAAATTTCAAAGAGCTATTATAGACACATGTATGGTATATCAAAATAATACTGCAAGGCAAATCAATCCAAATATCTATAAAAAGCCCTATATTGGTGAAGATGCTTATAAGGAGCAACTGAAACAGAAGATTGTTGAAAGAGATGAATGTACGCTTAAAATCAATGAGTTTAGTAAAAAGATTGATATATTAGATAGTACTGTAAATTTACTTAGTGGTTTGCGGCTTGAGTATTTAAGGGAGAATTGCACAATAAAGCTTGAAGCTAATGACAAAAGTAACGAACTTAAGGATAAAAAAGAGCAACTTGAAAGAATAGATAAGAGTACCCTAATTCAGCTTCAGTTTGAATTAGATATGATAATAGATAAAAATTCAAAAACTGTAAAGCAGCTTGATTTGGTTATGAGAGAAAATATTGAGTTATCAGTAATAATAAAGAATCTAAATAAAGAAATAAGTTTATATGAGGAAATATCTACTGAAGCTACTAGTATATTTACTGCTTTTGAAGAAAAAAACATGGATATTATAGCTCCCGCTAAAGATAAATTTTTTGAGGTTACTAAATCTAGAGATTTAGAAAGTGTCAAATCTAGTTTTATAACTACTAAAAAAGGATATCAAACACAGGAAATCAATAAAGATAAAGAACTTTCAGAAGCACAAAGAGATTATAATAGAGATTTTCATTTTGGTGCAGCAGAAGGAACTTCTGGAATAAAGAGTTTTCAAAATGAATATAGGTTGTTAAAAGACAGTAAAGTGATTGAATATGAAGAAAAAATAAAGGTATCTAGGCAAAAGGCTGAAGAACAATTTAAGGAACATTTTGTGTCAAAACTTCAAGAAAATATTTTATCCGCTCAAGGTGAATTTAAAAAATTAAATAATGCTCTTAAAGGAATTACTTTTGGTGAGGACGAATACAAATTTCAGTATATGGAAAGTAAAGACAACAAGAAATTCTATAACATGATTATGGATGATACTAATTTTGGAGGCTTTACCTTATTTACTAGTTCTTTTATGGATAAACATAAAGAGGCCATAGATGAGCTATTTGAAAGAATTACCATTGATGATGAGGAATCTCAAAAAACCCTTGAAAAATTTACAGACTATAGAACTTATATGGACTATGATATTAAGATTCATCACTTGGATGGTAGCACTTCTTCTTTCTCTAAGGTTTGCAGAGAGAAAAGTGGTGGTGAAACTCAGACTCCTTATTATGTTGCAATTGCAGCCTCGTTTGTTCAACTCTACGATGGGACTCACCAAGATGAGTCAATTGGAGTTATATTATTCGATGAGGCCTTTGACAAAATGGATGAAAATAGAATTGAAAGTATGATGAGCTTTCTTAATAAACTAAATTTACAAGTTATTATTGCAGCACCTCCTCAAAAAATAGAAAGTATCGACGGTCATGTTGGAACTACCTTAGTAATATCTAGGGAAGATACTTTTAGTTGGGTGGAGGCGTTATATATTAATGAAAAATTATAGTAATATTATATTAAATACACTTTTAGATAAATACGAGAAAAGCTCTCTATATAAAGGAAATAATGTTGTAACAGTTAATATTGGTTTTAAAGTAACAAGTAGTAGTCTGCCAGACTATTTTAATGAAATAAATTCTGACTTAAAGGATGAAATAAATGAGTGTTGCTTAAACCTATGTAATAAGGGCTTTGTTGAAATACATTGGAAAAGGTATGAAGAAGGAAATATTATAGAAAAAGTAACTCTTAATGTTCTAAAGCTAGAGGAAATTTATAAAACCTTAAAAAGGACACAAAAGCAGTCAATGGAAGCTGCAGCTATCACTATATTAGAACCATATTTATCAGAGCAAAACTATCTTTCCGATTTTTCAAAAGACATAACTCAAAGGCTTCAAGAAAAGAAAAGTATTAAAAAATATTTTGATATAGAAGATTTAGTAGTTATGAGTGATGTACTTAAAGCAATCCATTTAATAATAAGGCAGGACGTAGAAATTCCCAAAAGAGTTTTTAGTGTATATCATTTTAATGATTCTAAACGTTTAGAAAAAATCGAGTCAAAACTTATTAGAATTATGATTGATTTCGGTGGTTTTGATTCTGAGCTGGATGTATTAGCTGAAGCCAATATTATAAAAAATCCTAGTTATGTGTATTTAAAAGGTAGTGGTATTTTTACTATTAATGACCAAAAAATAGATTTACAAAAACTTCAAGGTGAGATTGGGTTAAGTATTTCTTTAATTGAAAAGCTTGTAGTTAATAAATTAGATGTGAGTCGAATTCTCACTATAGAAAATCTAACTACTTTTCATTCGTATAAATCTCGAAATGAGTTAGTTATTTACCTTGGTGGTTATCATAATTCAATTAGAAGGGAATTACTTGTTAAGTTATATGAGTTTAATATAGAAACACCTTTTTACCATTGGGGAGATATTGATTTAGGCGGTTTTAGAATCTTAAATCATTTAAAGAAAATGACAGGAATCCCTTTTAAGGCGTATTTGATGGATGGTGAAACTTTAGTGAAGTATAAAGATCATTTAAAACTAATAGATAAAGAGTCTTATTTGGATAGTCTAAGAGGAATGCTTCAGGATAGTGATTATGAGGAACATTTTGAAGCCATAAAGTACATGATTGAGAATAGGGTTAGATTGGAGCAAGAGGTAGTGGATATAGTTTGAAAGGCAGTATGAAACCTTTTAAGGTGAAAAATAAAGAAAGAGGAGAACTATAATATTGAATATTGAAGAAAATCTTATTCTTATAAAGGATGAAGATAAAACAGATAGGGTTATTTATTGTGAAAATAGTAAGGGCAAGTACAGGGTTACATTTGATAACCAAAAAACATATACATATAACTACAATAACGTTAAGTGGATTAGACATCCTATTGAGATAAATGCTGAAACTACAATTATATATGAAAATAATCATCCTATTTCTGGTGCTGTTAAAATATTCAAGTTTGAAGAGCATGTTAAAGTGTGCTTTAAAACTGGTTATAAAAAACTTTACCATATATCCAATATAAAAATGGAAGAATCCTGCTTGAAAAATAAATCTTCAAGTAATTGTTTTGAGTATTTAAAGAAATTAGCAGTAAAGGTTAGTATCACTTTAAATGATGATAGCAGTTTTTTGAGCAAACAGTATAATAAAATAAAAAATATTAGTCCTAGAAGTGTTTTATCAGCATATTTAACTCCACAAGATCTTGAAAAAAGAATATATGGGAAACAAATAATATTTCCATTTGGTTTTAATCTTAGCCAAAAGAGTGCAACAGAAAAAGCTTTAACTTATCAAATAAGTATTATTGAGGGGCCTCCTGGAACTGGTAAAACACAGACCATTTTAAATATTATTGCAAATGCTATTATTAATAATAAAACTGTTGCAGTTGTTTCTAACAATAATTCAGCCACCGCAAATGTACTAGAAAAGTTGGAAAAGTATGGAGTGGGTTTTATTGCAGCATATTTAGGAAATAGAGAAAACAAAGAGAAATTCTTCGCTTTTCAGAATTCTTCTTATCCGGTTATGAACGATTGGAAGATAGAGAAGGAGCAGTTAAAGACAGTAAAAAACGACTTAGTGGATTCTCAAAAAAAACTTGATGACCTGTTAGATAAACAAAATAAAATAGCCAAGCTAAAACAAGAGCTTTCTGAATTATCGGTTGAGATAGAGTATTTCAACAGATATTATGAAGAGAAAAAATTTAATATAACTTCTTATCATTCTTTATTTAAGCAAAACTCAAATGAAGTAATGTCATTACTGTTAGAGTACGAAATCATTATAGAAAAGCATGGTGTATTTAAATTTAGGCATAAGCTGAAAAACTTAATTAGGTATGGTATCACAAGCTTTAAATTTTATAAGAACTCTAGTGAAAATATAGTAGAATATTTTAAAAAAATCTATTATGAACTAAGAATAGAAGAGTTAAATGAAGCTATTAACTTATTAAATAACATATTAGAAAAGGCTGATTTTGAAAACCTAATGAAAGTATACAGTGAAAACTCCATGGTAGTGCTTAAAGCTAATTTAGCACGGAAATTCATAACAAAAATTAGTAGACCAAGATTTTCAATAGATGCACTATGGAAAAACTTTGAAGATTTCCAAAAAGAATATCCAGTAATACTCAGTACTACTCATTCCTTAAGGAGCTGTGCAAGTGAAAACTATTTATTTGATTATGTTATTGTGGATGAAGCATCACAGGTTGATATAGTAACTGGTGCACTAGCCCTTTCTTGTGCTAAAAACACAGTTATTGTTGGGGATTTAAAGCAACTACCTAACATTGTATCTACAGAAATTAAAAATAAAAGTACTATGATTTTTGAAGAGCACAACTTAGATAAAGCCTACAGCTATGCTGAAAATAGTTTATTGTCTTCAATAACTAATTTATATAGAGATATTCCGAAGACCTTACTTCGAGAACATTATAGATGCAATCCTAAAATTATTGGATTCTGTAATAAAAAATTCTATAACAATGAGTTGGTAATATTAACCGATGAAAGTTTAGATGAAAAGCCGCTTTTAATATATAAAACAGCTACGGGAAATCATGCCAGAGGGAAGCTAAACCAAAGACAAATAGATGTAATACTTGAGGAAATAATACCAAAATTAAATTTAGAGAAATCTCCTAAAGCTGTGGGCATTATTTCGCCTTACAGATTGCAAACAGAGGAGTTAAAGAAGTTAATTAAAAATGAGAGTATTGAAGTTGATACAGTACATAAATTTCAAGGAAGAGAAAAAGATACTATTGTTTTAACTACAGTAGCAAATGAAATAAATGATTTTATAGATGATCCTAATCTTATAAATGTTGCAGTATCACGCGCAAAAAACAAGCTAATTCTTATAGTTTCTGATAGTAATATATCAACAGAAGATAGTAATATAGGAGATCTAATAAAATACATACAATATAATAATTTTGAAATTATTAATAGTACCACATTTTCAGTATTTGATTTGCTTTATAGCAGTTATTCTAAAAAACTAATAGAAGTATTAAATAAGAACAAAAAAGTTTCTGAATTTGCTTCAGAAAATTTAATGAATATGGTGATTGAAAAGGTTCTAAGTAGAGATGAGTTTAAAGCTCTTGATAAGGTATTACATCAACCGCTTAAAATGTTGATCAAAGATACATCTAAGTTAACAGAAGTGGAATATAAATTTGCTATGAATATTTTAACTCATACTGATTTTATAATTTTTAGTAAGATAGATAAGATGCCGGTGCTTGTGGTTGAAGTTGATGGGTATGCTTTTCATGCTAATAATAAAGTACAATTAGAGCGTGATAAAATGAAGGATGAGATACTTAGAAAATATAATATATCTATTTTAAGGGTAAGTACAAATGAAAGTGGAGAAGAGTTAAGGCTATATAACAAGCTTTGTGAGGTTTTAAAGATTAGAAGTGATTTAGGTATTATTTAAATCAACGAAATAAAGTGTGACTAATTGAAATAGGGGTGAAATTATGAATTCTAATGTAGAGAAGATCTTTGAAAAACTCCCAAAGCAATGGGTGGTTAAGAGGTGATCCATATTTATGGGATGATTTAAAAAAACATTTCTCACATGCTACTATTCCATTCTCAGAAGTGAGTTTTCGAAATGAGATGTATAGTATGTTTGAAAAATTCAGTGGAAGTAAGTTTGATTCTAAAGAGTATATCCATATCCAACAGTATAGTCATGGAGGAATGTCAAGTGGTATGATTGACCCAGGATTTTGGCTCAATACTGCACTTCCTTTCATACTTAAAAATAGGTGAGTACCCTATAAAAATTTAGAAAAATACCCTTATATCACATTTGTAATATAAGGGTATTTTTTAGGCTCTTTTTTAGAATGTCCTTGACACAGGATCCATCTTATATACTATAAGCATTTTACATTGTATAATTAAGGTAAAACAGAGAGTACAAATATATAGGTTGGTGCTAATGTAACAAAATGGTTATAAATAAAATTCATAAAAATAATGGATTACACGGAGTTGATATTATGAACTATACAGAAGTATACAATAAATTAAATGAAAATGGATTTAGTCAGAAATGTATATTAGTTAAAGGAAATTCAGCAAGTGGCAAAACAACTCTTGCAGTTTCTAAATACAGGGATCTGATAGACAATAAAAACATTAAAAGTTCAAATATATTATGCTTATTTATGAACAAATATCAAAATATAACATGGACCAAAGATATGATTTTTAATACTTCAGGTGAGATTAGAAAAAGTTCCTACTATGGATTTATCAGGAGAGAATTATCCCTCTATTGGCCTTATGTAACTCAGAATTGCACGGATATAAAAATTAATATATTGAAGCCTGAATTTGCATCTTTTGATGCTACCAATTATGCTATGAAAGCCTTAGTAGAACATTTTAGAAAAGCCAAAGGATACTTTCAAGATATAACATCAACCTCTTCAAAAATAGCATCAGATTTAATTTCTAATATTAATAATGCTGCATTATCGTTAGTTCCTTTTGATGAAATAGGAACTAGGTTTTATAATTCATTAGAGGTAAAGGATTTCTTAATTAAAGAAACTTACAATCAATTGGATGAAGTAACTAGGTATTATATTTCAAAATTATTGTGTAATGGTGTTGTAGATTATGGACTGTCCTTTTATTTATATAATAATTATTTGCTTCATGATCCAAGATATAATAGTATAAATAATATAAAATATCTTATAGTAGACGATATAGATGAGGCATCACCAGCAGAGCAAGAATTAATATTTAAGATTATTAATAATGTGGATAAGGCATATTTGTTTTATAATCCTAAAGGCGGAATGTGTAGTTATTATGGAGCTAATACTGATTATTTGAAGAGTAAATTAAACCTTGAGTATCACGAGATTACTTTAGATAATCATTTTTGCTGTTATGATGATTTTATTAACCTTTCTAGAATAATAGATAACAGGGCTCACAATCTCTTTATGGAAGATAAAATAAATGAAGATGTACCAGCCTTTATAGATATGACATCACAATTAAGATCGGAAATGGTCCAAAAGATATTAGTAAAAGTTGAAGAGCTCTTAAAGCAGGGACTTATGCCAAAGGACATAGCAATAATATGTCCATTTAATGATTTCATTATTTCCTATGAGCTTCAGAAAAAAGCAAAGGAATTAGGTCTATCAGTTATGGAGACTTCAAAAAGAGATAGATTTATAGACAATGAATATTTACACCCCTTAATAGTACTCGCGGTATTGTGTAATGATTACAAAAGTATAAGTTTAACAAATGAAGATTATAAAAACTTTTTCTCTTTTATGCTAAGGCTAGATGTTATTCGAGGGTCTTTGCTATATCCTTTTGTAAATGAAAGTGGGTTACAAGATCTTAGCGCAGAAATTGAAGATAGAGTAGGTGGCGAGGCAGTAGGCAGATATAATGAGTTAAAACACTGGATAGAAAATTATAAAGTTAATTTAATGGAGCTCAAGGGTTCGCTAGGAGAATTTTTCAGAAATGCATTTTCACAAGTGCTTATAGTCCTACCAAAAGTTAAAGAACATATAGAGGACTATATAGGTTTATATGAAAGCTGCGAAGGTTTCATAAATACTTTAGATAAATTAGAATTTAAAGGGAAATCTTCAGAGGAGAGGTTTATAGAATTTATCCGAGGCGAAGGAAGTGGATTTTATTCGATGAATGAGATACAAGAAATGTTATTACAAGATAATAGTATAGTTTTAACATCTCCTTATACCTATTTGACCTCTAATTTAAGTAGTAAGGTTCAGATTTGGACAGATATTAACAGCAATATGTGGTCTCCTAGAAATGCTCACGAGTTATCAAATTCTTATGTATTAAAGAGTAATTGGAATATTGATGATATGTATACCGAAAAGGAAGAAAATAATAATGTTTATGGAATTCTAATGTCTGTAGTTAATTGCCTATTAAGAAAATGTAGAAGTGAATTATACATATATGGTAGTGAATATTCTTTAAGTGGATTCCAGCAAGAAAGTAAATTTGCAGATATACTTATAGAAATATTAAGCGAAAGAGGTGAAATCAATGACAAAGGAGATAATTACAGCGACGAAGACGATGAGTACAGCGACGAAGACGATGAGTAATGAAGGTATAAGTAATGAAGTTAAAGAAATAATTTATAGAGATGACCAATTGCCTATAATGCAATATCGAGGGGGAACTATGGCAGTTCCAGCAGTTCCAGGAGCGGGAAAGACTTTCATAATATGTAATCTAGTATGTGAAATTATAAAAGATAAAGTTCATAAACCAGGCAAAATACTTATTGTAACTTTTATGAACAGTGCAGTTAACAATTTTAAACATAGAATCTCCATGGTGTTACAAAATAAGGGGATAAATGCAAGCAACGATTACGAAGTCATGACTATCCATAGTTTAGCACTAAAAATCTTAAAAGATAGACCGGATGTAATGGGGGTTAATGAGGAATTTAAAATATTGGATGATGTTAATAAAAGTTTATATTTAAATAATTGCATATCAATGTGGCGAAGGAAGGGAGGAGAGACTGCTTTTAAGAGTATGATATCGGATAAAGCCTTAAATAAATATGCAGGGAAACAAGATATGTGGTGGAATGATTTTTTTGCAACAGTGGATACAATTATTGGTGAATTAAAGATAAATGACATTTCTCCTGAAAAATTAAAAGAGGACATAAAATTATTAGATCAAAATAGTATCTTAGCACATATATCTGAAATTTATGATACCTATACTAAAATCTTAAAAAGTGAAGGGTATATAGATTACAATGATTTGCTAATTCTTGCGTATAAACTTTTAAAAACTGATGGTACAGTTAGAGAAAAGTTACAAAAAAAATATACCTTTGTCTTTGAAGATGAATGCCAAGACTCTAATTTAATTCAAGGGAAAATACTAAGTTTAATTTCTGAGAAAAGTGGCAATTTAGTAAGAGTGGGGGATGTTAATCAAAGTATAACAGGAACATTTACAGCGTCTGATCCTAAATTTTTCAGGGAGTTTTGTGGTAATGCAAATAATGCATTCAAAATGTTCATGGCAGGGCGTAGTACAAATCATATTATTGATTTAGCAAATGAATTAGTTAAGTATACAAATTATCAACATGGTGAAGAAAAATGTAGAAGTGCATTAGTAGATCAAAAGATTAAAAGTTTGGATGATAAGGTTGAAAAAATCGGAGATAACTATGGTATAAGCACTATGATGTGTAATTCAAGACAAGAAGAAACTAAAAAAGCAGTTCACGTGGCTATGAAATTTAAAGAAAAATTCCCTAGTAAAACCTGCGCAATATTAGTTCCTTTTAATAATCAAGTTAGAGAAATAGCAGATATGCTTAGAACTTATAATATTGAATGTGATGAGTTATCAAATAAATCAGATAAAAAAATTAAAGTTACGAATACACTAGGATATATACTTCAATTTATTTCAAAGCCGCAGGATAGTGTTATATTTAAAGATCTAATTAAGAATGTGTTTATAGAAGAACATAATGAAGAAAGTGAAAAAATGTTCGATTTTATTTGCGGTTATGATGTTGAAAAGCTTATATACCCAAGTGGAGGTAAGATAAATGAACTGGATATTCCAGGTGAAATATTAAATTCTAAGGTGTATAAACAATTTATAAGTTCTATGGATCTAATTAAAACAATATTTGAATATCCTCAGACACATTTTGATAAACTGATTTTATATATTAGTGACGTTCTAAACTTTGGTCTTGAAAATAGAGCAATGGCAGAGGCCGTTTCCTCATATGTTAGATATGCTTCTAAAGATAATAGTGAATTTTCTTTAGCTTATGTAGCAGAGCAATTATTAGATGGAAAGAATAGTATACTGGACCATATTTCAGGTATAATATATGACTTAGAGGGATATGAACCTTCCCCTGATAGAGTAACAGTATCAACATGTCATAAAGCTAAAGGGTTAGAATGGGACTGCGTATTAATATTAAATATTACTTCTTATCAATATCCTTATATGACAACCGATAAATTTAAAGACTATTATTATTTAAAGGATGAATTTAAAAACCCTACAGTTCTTTGTAAAAACGAAATTGCTAAAATTCTAGGTAATAATATTTGTGAAGATTCATTAAAGGAAGCTAAAATACAGATAATAAATGAAAAAATAAGGCTTTTATATGTAGGGATAACGAGGGCTAAGGAATATTTAATTTTAATGGCAACACAGTCTAATGAAGGAAAATGGAATGAAGATAAACCATCAAAGTATTTTTATGTTCTTCAAGATTACATAAATAGTCAAAGGGGTGCTTTAAATGTTAGACATTAGAAAATTAAATCATGTCTACTATAGTCAAAATCTTTTAAATACTTTTGATAAATGTCCTTTTAAATTTAAAATAAAATATTTGGATAATATCAGATGGAAAAAAGATTCAA
>NZ_DATCQT010000054.1:0-1829 GCF_036569345.1 Clostridium sp. | reverse complement strand
TAATCCCCCCCTCCCTTTCTTAAATAAATGAAGTATCCTTTTATTAATAGGCTTCATTTTAATTAATATAATAGCATAATATTTTGTAATTTACGGTTAACAGCTATAAAAAAATTCAATACTTGGCCCTTTTGTTAATATATTTAAGACAATTCTTCGAATTAACCCTGGCGTGTGCACAGATTGGACAGCCTATTTTCTGTGTAGCCATGTACAATGTTTGCCTCCTGTTTTTAATAAACAAAGGACTATCACTTGAAATTGCGTTGGAAATCATATTGGGCCGTATCAGGGACAATCCCATGTTAGGCAAATGGCCCTATTGGTCGAATATATACGTTTAGGTTCAGATTTCTAGGATCTCCGGAGACAGTATTTTGTAAGAAATACAATAATATTTACAGTAAGGAAGCAAATTTTTGTACAAGGTTTATCCTTTTTAATCTAAGTAATTAAAGAAAATTTTGTAAAAATAATGATTGACTGAAAAATGCCATTATGGTATAATTTGTCGCAATTAGAGGAATGGAGGTAATAATATGCTTTTGGTTACAAATGTGGTTAAGGCTATCAACAAAGAAAAACGGAACGAAAGAGCTAAAGATCTAGCTTTAGCAGCTGTTTTAGGTGCTGCAGCCGGCGCTGTCACAGCATTATTTATTGCTCCAAAATCTGAAGAAATCAATGTGTCACTTGACACCCTCAAAGAAAAAGTGGTCGAGACCGTAGAAAAAGGTAAGGAAAAAGTAGACGAGCTTGTTAAGGAAGGCAAAGATAAATTCGGAGTTGGAAAAGATAAACTCGAGTCTGTTAGAAGTGATATTATGCACCGTAAGGACAGTGTTCTAGATACAACGGAAACTATCATAGACGATCTTAAAGGATAGAAGGTGACTTTATGGCCGTTACAATATCATTTAATGAGGTTTTAACATTTATTCTTTTAGTGACGGGTATTACTCTGTTAGTTTATTTAGTCATTACAGCAAGTAATATAAATAGCATACTAAGGGATATTAAGGTCACACTTAGAAAAAATAAGGATAATATTAATAACACAATTTCTTCCTTGCCTGGAATAGCCTTTAATATTTCTGCGATCACTGGAGAGTTACAAGAGGGCGTTCAGACTATAGCGGCCACTGCTGAAATTATTGAAAAAAATATAAGTAATTCTTCTGGTAAACTAAACGAAAAAACTGAAATTGCCATAGATGGCGTTCAAATTGTGAGTGAAATCATTCGATCAGGAATGAATTATCTAGCAAAACGAAAGAAATCAAAATGGAGTTTTTAAGATGGTCATGAAAACCATCCTTAATCTGGACCACGTAGCGGACGTTTGAGCGTATTGTAACGTTCACGACTTCTGGAAAGCTAATAGTTTGTAATAAATTGGCTGACAGAGAGATACACAGGATTTATTTTATTCTGTCCATCTCTTTGTCAGCTTTTCTACAAGGAATAATTTGTGCTGATCAATACACAAGATGTCCATCAGATCACTATTGCCTGTACTATGATCGAGATATGTTAAAGAATTTGTCATTGCGAATGCACAAGTTAATGCGACCCCAAGCGCTTCGAAAAGCAGTGCGAAAAGATTGAATGAAAATTCATGGGGCACTTTCCTTATTTAAGCTTTGATACATACATCATTGCTTGAATAAAGCGATAGGAGGATCACTATGGAAAAGGTTAAATTAGCAGTCATTTATTACAGCATGACAGGCATAAATTATCAGTTGGCTAGGTGGGCATCTGAAGCTGCTAAAGAAGCAGGTGCGGAAGTTCGTTTGCTCAAGGTGCATGAACTCGCTCCAGAAGCA
>NZ_DATCQT010000053.1:0-10107 GCF_036569345.1 Clostridium sp. | reverse complement strand
TTTTTTTCCACTCGTATACTCTGACCTATGTTTTTTCCTCGATTATACGATTCCATAGTTTGTTTTACAATAGGATTATTCTGAACTTTTTTAATTATTTTCTCTTTTTGCTTTTGACGAATCATTTGATACGAAGACTTACCGTTATTTGGACGTATAGGCTCCGATTTATTATTTGGTACAGTATGTCCACTTGTCTCATTATTTTCACTACCGTTTGTTTCAGTGCCATTACTGCTATTAATTGATTCATGGGTATTATTTGGAACATTTCTATTTGAACTAGGTTGTTCACCCTCTTCATTATCACCACTAGAACCATTCATTTCATCATAAATGGATTGATGCCCTTGGCTACCATTGTCCTTAATACTGCTTTTCCCATTGCCCATTTCATCATAGATGGATTGATGACCCTGGCTACCATTCCCTTTAATATTACCTTCTGGACTACTAGTACCGACCTTTTTACTAGAATTGCCAGTGCTACTATTAACAACATTTCCTTTGTTTAAATCTTCATATCCCTTAGCCTTATCTTTAGCCATACCAGGATATATAGATTTTGCTTTATTCGCATCTGCATTTTTCTTAACCTTAGACTTATCCTTATCCATGTCTTTATATAAACCACTTGCTATACCGGCACCTGCTCCAAATGTAGAGCCCGCCATCTTGCCAGCACTACCTGCCATGCTATTTGCAGTCTTCCCAATACTCTTAGCAGTTTTACCAATACTTTTAGCACCTCCCATAACAGCATTACCTACCATATATGCTCCTGCCATTGTTTTAAATCCACTTCGTAGTCCAGCATCTATTCCAAATAACTTTTCTACCATGTTTGGACCGTCTATTACTGCAAAAGACCCGGCCACGAGTAATACTACACCTTCTATACCTTTTACGTCTGAACACAAATCTACAAATAATACATAAAATTCAAGTAACACAGCTATCAAAAAAGTCACAATAAATGTTGACATTATATTTTGAATTATTTGTTTTGTTTTCTGTCCGTCGTTAATATCTACTGGAGCTAAAAGAATTGCTAGAAATTTATTATAAGCAAGTTCAAAAATTAATTTTGCAAGCTTAAAGCATGTAAATGCTAAAGTTGCTCCAATAACCCCAAGTGACAATATAATATTTAAAAAATTAATATCAAATCTGTAATAATACTCTTTCCAAAATGTCAGCCACCCTTGATTAAGTTTTTCTGTACTTAAATCTCCCTTTACATTTGTTGATAATTTTTCACCAAATACCTCTTTATTTTTAATTCCCCCTGAGTTAATAAAATCTGGTTCTATAATTGATGTTGGGTCTATATATCGAATATTTTCAATTTTAATATTATTGGAACTTCTTAAACCGCTTATATCATCTTTATTAAAACTGGTTTGGTCATAGAGTAAAATATCTGTTATATTGCTTTTAATAATTTGATTAGTTATGTCTTTAGGACTTCCTTTTACAGCAGTTACTCCAAGATTAGTTAATGCATTCATTTTGTCCATTGCCATTGGTAAAACTAAAATTACAGCTATAGCTACAAGAATATTCGTGCCTATTTTCCTAAACTGTTTGGTTTGAGAAAACATTAACTGATAACCAATGCCGAGTAACGAAAGTGCAAACAATACAACTATTAGTGGTTTAACACTATTTATAAAATCTATAACTCCAGGGTCGTTATAAAATTTATCAAGTACAAATAGTTTGTCTGTTATAGCAGAAACAGAATCTACGATATATCCTAAAACTTTAACAATACCCCAAAGTAGTTCTCTTATAGTTCTACCTAAAATTGTATCTAGTTTAAAAAACTCTGAATATGTTTGTAAAATTTGAACGGTAGTCAATTTATTAGCTCCTTTCTATTTTATAAAGATAATAGCCTTAAATACAAATAAATATAAGAGCAAATAAAGTATATGACATAAAACATGCCCTATACTTTATTTGCTCTTATAATGTACCCCATTGTTTTATTTAAGAACTTCTTAAAAATTTATCTTACTACCTAGCGACGTTGCTAGTGCATTTGCACCTTTTATTATAATAAAAGCTAATGTAGAACTTATAAATACTTTTTTTGCACTTCCACTTCCTTGTTGACCACCAACAATATGAATAGGTAAGTTTTTGATGTTATCTCCAACTTTTCCCCTCATCCACACCGTACTTGAGACTTTCACCTCATACGGCGTTCCCTCAATGCTTATTTTCATTTTAACTTATATACAATTCACAATTTCCAACTAATTTACGAAGTTTATTTATTTTGGTAAAACTTATTATTTCTTAATGCTTTCTTCTTTTTAAACTTCTTTAATTGAGTTGCCCTTAGTCAGCTAATTCCTCATTTATGTTGAATTTCGCTTCTCTTAGTCTTACTCGAACCTAATAAAATATTGTTTTATTGTATAATTTAAAAAAATAATATTGACTTGTGGCTATCCCTCCACTATTTATTATCATAGTTTCATAGGTACTATGCCACTACTTTTATATCAATAAAGATAAGTTATAAATAATTTCCTTATCACCATTTCATAGACATTAAGTTCTCCATGTTTGATATTTACCACGTTCCAATGACTTTTATCCATACATATACTTTTAGGTAATTCCTTTGAGCCTGTGTGGTTGATACTGCCTTTAACAGTATAAGGTTGTTCATAGTTACCAATCTTACTTGACCTCACACACCCTGCATCTTGAGCAGTGAAAATATTTCTACTTTCTGAAATTTTAGACTCTTACATTCGGAATTTCGTCAGTTCCTATGGAACATTCTTACCATGAGTATTTTGTGGACTCCCGACCTATCATACACACGACCACCTCTGGTTCGCCATTCCTGTATTAACACATAACACTTAGGGTGTACTCTCAGCCGACTTCACCGAGCTTATAACCATTTTATTCTTAATAATAAAATCGCTATTCGGAGTATTAAAGAAAGCCTTTCAAGACGTTACTCTATCATTCGACTTTTAAAGTCATTAGTTCTATCAACTCTTGACGAGTTAACGTCTAACCTTTTCAGTTAGAAACGTGTCGCACAACAACATTTCATATCCTCCAAACAATAATGCTAACGCATAACATACTACTGCTGGTATTTGTAACCATGTTATAAAGCTTGTAATTCCAGCTACTAACTGTTCCATTAATTATCATGCTCCTTTTTTATCTTTTTAGATTTATAATAGTGAACTTGTCCTCTTTTAATTAAAAATATTTTGGTACGTTATCCGTTATTGCCCCTCGACTTTCATCAAAAACTAACTTTTTATGGTTACTACTTAACTTATACGATTGTATATTCATCATACAAAACCCATGCTCTCCAATGCTTTCATTGGGCATTATACCAAAACTTTTTTCTTCTCTTATTTCATTTAAATCGTTTACACTAAGAAAAGTGCTATGTTCAAATTCGAACCCATAATCTGTTTTTGTATTTTTACTTTTTCTATCTGCTCTTCGAGTAATCTGCTTTTCTTTAGCATTTCTGGAAATAAATTTTCGTACTGCCTCTGATGTTGAACCAATTATTTTACTGATTTCTTTATAGCTTAATCCTTTGATGTATAATTCTATTGCCTTTTTCTTCTCTATATCACTCATTTCATTCCCCCTTTTTTTATATTTGTCCGTTTTTTACTGATTTTGAACGTACTTCTAACCTTAATTTTTCTTGATTTTTATAAATATCAAATAAATCATCATTTTCATATACCATTATTTTTTTTATTTTTAAAGATAATTTGAAGCTTGGATCTCGAGTACAGTTTTCAATTTTGCTATAACCCATTCTTGTTACCCCAATTTTATCTGCTACGTTTTGTTGAGTCATTTTTTTTTTAAGTCTTATTTCTTTTAGTTTTTTTCTAACAATCAATTTATTTTCATCCCTCCTCCAATGTGATTATGCCAAACATATTTTTAAATAATGTGTTTTTAAAACTCTATACGTTAATTATACACCCTTAAAGTTTCCATTGCAACTATAATTCTACATTTTTAGCAACATTGTCACTAATTTCCTATATTTCATTTTTAATTATATTTATATTTTTATTTGTATTTTTTAAAATTCAATGTAATATTAAATTAGATAATTAATTAAGTATATAAAAGGAGAAAAAAATGTTTATAGGAGAACGTTTAAAATTTTTAAGAAAACAAAAACATATGACACAAGAAAAACTAGCATTATTATTAAATTTGGAAAGGTCATCGATTACAAGTATTGAAGCAAATAGAACAACACCAACACTTAATCATCTAGAAAAATTTTGTGATATATTCGACGTGTCGATTTACTATTTTTTAGAACGTGAAGTTCCCATTAATAAACTACAGTTTAATGTTATACGAAAAAAATTTAATGATAAAACCGATTGTATAAACTATTTATCAAAACATGAAGCTATTAATAATTTAGCTCTAGAAAAATTAACTGATGAAGAATTAATTAATTTTTCTAATGAAATACAGGAATACATAGAAACATTATCTTATAAATATAAGAGATTTTAATAAAATATAAAGTTGTTAGTGATCGGGGCACTGAAAAGAAATTAAAATGATTAGACCAACTGAATAAATGGAAGGGTAGCCCGTAGGGAAGGTTCCATTTTGAAAGACGGTAGTAGCAAACGAAGGTGCGGTAGTTACTACTGTTTCATACCTGTTCTGTCTAAATAAATATAATGATATCGAACAAAAAGAAAAACCATCTGAGCTCTATACAGATGGTTTTTTAATATAGCAATATTAGTTTGTTCAATATTCTATGATGTAGGTTTTAATTATTAATATCAGTTATTTATTGATTATCGGTTATATACATGACTTGTCATTGTTTAGATTCGTCAGGGATTGATATACCTATTTTTGAGGTTTTAATTTAATTATAAATTCATTATAAGTCTCAACAGTAATTAGGTTGCAATAGATTTTGTAATCATTGCTATAACTGGTGTTAAGGTGTTACACATAAAATATTTATACTTGTCATATATTTTTGTCGTATAGCATAGAGCGACTAAACTGGTCTTCGTTTGAGAACAGTAATATCTTGCTCATGTCTGCCATTAATTTCTGCCATAGCACCTATTTGCTCATCTATATTTTTCAAGCTTCCTTGTATGTGTGAAATATCATTAGACATTTTATCATGATCGGCTGAATTTATATTGGAATTATGTTCTAGTGCTTTTAAAATCAAGTGGTCTTCTTCCTGTTGTACTTTAATTCCACGCACTGTGGTTTCAAGTCCATTGAGTTTTGCGAACACTGGTTTAAGTTTTTCATCAAATATATTGCCTAAAGTTTCTAGTTCCTTATCAGTCATTGAAATCACCCCTTACTTATATAACTATTATATCATATCATGCGTTGTTTTAGTGGCTTAGAATTGGTGGGAAGGCACTTATATTTTTTAATCTCAGCAAGTTCGTCTAGTTCACTACGGAAAGGTTATAATTGGACTTTAAAGCCAGTCATACCAACGGTTATAAGGGTGTCTAAAACACTTAAAACAACAACAAGGAAAAATATTTGTTTGTTGTTGTTTTAATATAAATATTACTTCACTATGAAAAAGTATTAATAAATTCTGTATTAAATGGTATCACAGGTTTTGTTTTTATATTAATATATATATAATATACTTGATTATGCATAAAAATATATGCTTTTATTACATAGTGATGTTTGTATTTGTAATAGTCCGAAGGGTAGCCCGTAGCAAAAAAAAGTGTTGTAATATTCCAAACAATTAAATAGCTTCATGCATAGGTCCATAAATAATTTATTGACTATTTAAATTAAAGTTTAGAATATAAATAAATAACAACCACAGTTGTTGTTTTAGATTGTTTTACAATCTTTTTGTTTTAAGTGTTTTACGATGCCTTCTAGGCTTTGATATGACTGGCTTAAAAAAATCTAAAACGACACTTGCATAGTGAATAACGACACTTGCATAGTCGTAAATAAGTTTTAGAACGACACTAACATAGTCAATAACGACACTTGCATAGTTTAAAACGACACATGCATAGTCAAAAATAGATCTCAAAACGACACTTGCATAGTGAATAACACACTTGCATAGTCATAAATAGATTTGAAAATTAAATTTACATAATTAACAACGATACTTACATCGTCATAAATAAGTTTTAGAACGACACTTACATAGTGAATAACGACATTGACGTATGAATTGACGTTGTCGTTTACTTATGGTAATGTATTCATTAAGAGGCGATTATATGAATAAAAATTATATAGTAACTAAATCTAATTATTTTATAATGAATTCCAGTTATGATTTAAATTTAGAGGAACGTGCGACTTGTTTTCTAAGCTAAAAGCTTAGACTAATTAGCTGATTAAGTTCAGAAATTAGAACTGTTATTACGATAGGTAGAATGATAGGGTAACGCCTTGAAATGCCTCACTAAGATTCCGATTAGCGTTTTGTTGAGTAAACGACAAAGGGTTAAAAGCTCGGTGAAGTCGACTGAGATTATACCGTAGGTAGAAGAAATAACATTCCTACACGAAAAGCGAACCAGAAGTGGTCGAGTATAAAATAGGTCGGGTGTCTATAAAATATCTATGGTTAGGATGTTCCTACGGAACTGACGAAGTTAGGAATGTAAGGGTCTAAACTAGGAATATTTAGAAATGAATATAATACAGAAAGTATAATGAGTGTGGATGAGTAAAATTGTTCTTTATGAAAGTCCATGTAGTGTTACAGGCACTAGCAAGCTCATAGGCTTATACTAACGACCTAAAGATATATGTACAGATAGTAATAACGGAACAAGGAAAACTTAGAATATGGAGATTTTACTATCTATGAAGTATTGATAAGGAAAAGATTATATCTATAACTTATCTTAATCTAAGTGAGAGTGGTGGCATAAAGCTATGAAGTTTCTGTAATGGATACTGAGCAATAGCCACTAGACAATTGTTATTTGATAATTAAATAAATGAATGATTCCAAGGT
Organism: Clostridium sp.; assembly: GCF_036569345.1. Taxonomy (GTDB): domain Bacteria; phylum Bacillota; class Clostridia; order Clostridiales; family Clostridiaceae; genus Clostridium_AD. The sequence continues at coordinate 3,062 of NZ_DATCQT010000053.1, read as the reverse complement.
TCGAGTATGACTAAGAGATGTTAAAGCTTAATTTGTATTTATACAAAGAGGGATGTGACAGACTTGGAGGAAAGCTCAAAATTAGAGAAAAGACAAACACTAAGAAATAATGAATATTACACAATGCAAAACACATTTGACGACCTGTATGAACAATCTCAAAAAAATAGAAAATTTAAAAAACTAATGCAAAACATAGCTTCTAAAAATAATATTTTACTGGCATATAGGAATATCAAGAAAAATAAAGGGTCAACAACAGTTGGAACCGATAATCTTGATATAAACTACTTTAAGGATATGAAAACAGATACGTTTATAAAACGTATCCAAAATAAATTAGCCAACTATATACCCAAAAGTGTAAGACGCGTTGAAATTCCTAAGCCTAATGGTAAAACTAGACCTTTAGGAATGCCATGTATTGAAGACAGAATTATTCAACAATGTATTAAACAAATTCTAGAGCCTATATGTGAAGCAAAATTTCACAATCATAGTTATGGTTTCAGACCGAATAGGTCAGCGAACCATGCTATAGCCAGAAGTATGTTCCTAATGAATAAGTCAAAACTACATTATGTTGTAGACATTGATATTAAAGGTTTCTTTGATAATGTTAATCATAGCAAACTTAAAAAACAAATGTGGAATATGGGTATACAAGATAAAAATTTGATTAGTATAATAGGAAAAATTCTAAACTCAGAAATACAAGGAATAGGAATTTCGTTAAAAGGTACACCTCAAGGTGGCATAATTAGTCCATTATTATCAAACATTGTTCTTAATGAATTAGACTGGTGGATTAGCTCTCAATGGGAAACATTTGAAACAAAAAAGGATTACTCAATTATAACAGAGAGACAAGTAAGCCAATCAAATAAATACAGAGCAATGAAGACAACAAACCTCAAAGAAATGTACTTAGTAAGATATTCAGATGACTTCAAAATTTTCTGTAAAGACTATAAAACTGCACAGAAAATATATAATGCTACAAGAATATGGTTAAAAGAAAGGCTGGAATTAGATATAAGTCCAGATAAATCCAAAATAACTAATTTGAGAAAGAATTATACAGAATTTTTAGGATTTAAACTAACATTAAAACCTAAAAAAGGCAAATATGTTTGTCAAAGTAGAATGTGTGATAAAGCAAAAATCAAAACTATTAACAAGCTAAAGGAGCAGATTAAGAAAATCCAAAAGCATGGAAGTAGTAAAGAGGTACTAACATTAAACTCTATGATATTAGGAAGTCACAATTATTATAATAGTGCAACCTATGTGTCATTAGATTTTAAAGAAATAAATTTCTTAGTGACAAAAACCTTGAAAATACGGTTAAGGAGTTGGATAACAAGCAAACCTAGATTTACCAAAACATATAAACATTTATATGGAAATTATAATGGAAAAGTCAGAACAATTTACAATGTCACTATATTCCCAATCTATGGGTGTAGAACCAAAAATGTAATGAGTCTTAATCAAGTAATATGTAATTACACTAAACTCGGCAGAGAGAAAATTCATAAGAATATTAGAGGGTACAGACATTTAGTTGAGTACCTATTAAAAGCAACATATGGAAATAATACTGCTGAATTTGATGATAACAGAATATCCTTGATTGCAGGGCAACAAGGTAATTGTTATATTACAAGATTAAATTTAAAAATAGGTGATATGGAATGTCATCACAAGAAGCAAAAATGTGATGGTGGTGCTGATGAATATAAAAATCTAGTTTGGTTATGTGGAGAAGCTCACAAGTTAATTCACTGTACACAACAAGATACCATTAATAAATATCTAGGTTTATTATCCCTTGATAAACAAGGGTTAAAACGTGTCAATTCTTTAAGAGAGTTAGTAGGAAATTCAGTTATTTAATTAAGAATAAAGATTGTTGGAACGCCGTATGAGTTCGAAAGTCTCATGTACGGTGTGAAACAGGGGAAAAGGCGGAGATAACTTCAAAGTCTTACCTATTGTTATAAAAGTTAATACTTACACTGGCTAGTATGGTTCAGCCGGAAGATAAAGAATTTAAGCCTTATATATTTAAAATATCTGAGTTTATGAAGCTTCTAGGAGTTTCTAATCAATGTAAATATACTGAAACACCTAAAATAACTAAGGAGCTTATGAAAAAGGTATTTGAAATAGAAGAGGATGATACTCTTATTCAAACTGCTTGGTTAAGCTCTGCAACTTATAAAAAAGGAACTGGTATGGTGGAGTTAGAGTTTTCGCCTAGATTAAAACCTTATATGCTTCAACTAAAAGAGAAATTCACACAATATAAATTAGGAAATATTTTAGCCATGAAAAGTAAGTATTCACCTAGAATATATGAGATTTTGAAGTGCAATGAATTTAAGAAACAAGGTTACATAGAAATTGAAATTAATGATTTAAAAAAAATATTAAATAGCGATAATGTATATCCTAGATATTATGATTTTAAAAGAAGGGTAATAGAGCAATCACAAAAAGAATTAAAAAAAATGAGTGATATTAGTTTTGATTTCGAAGAAATAAAGACAGGCAGAACTGTTACATCACTTAAGTTTTACATAAAAGTTAATGAGCTTAAATCATTGAAAACTGCTGATGATGAGGTTTCAGCTACATTAATGGAAATGGAAGAAGAAAACCCAATTAAAAAAATCATGGCTATAATGTGTGATAGTAAAATAACCGCATTAGAAGCTAAAAAACTTAGTGATACCGCTAATGGTGATATAAATAAAATTAAAGAAAAATATGTTCTAGCTCAAAATGTGGCTAAAATTGATAGTGTGGTTGGTTGGATGCTCAAAGCGATCAAAGATGATTATCAAGTTCCCAAAAGTAAAACCAAAACTGGCACATTTAATAATTATGATCAAAGAAATTATGACTTTGATGACTTAGAAAAAAAATTATTAGGTTGGGAGTGCGACCAGTTGGCAAAATAAAAGTTTGCCCTAACAAGCTAATTAAATTTAGGTGTTAGAACTATTATTGCTAAAGGTAGAATGATAGAGTAACGTCTTGAAATGCCCTCCTTG
>NZ_DATCQT010000052.1:0-65274 GCF_036569345.1 Clostridium sp. | reverse complement strand
ATAATGTATATCTAAAATATTAAAAGCATAATATATATGTTATAATTGCATAAACACTATCTGCCTACCTAATACAGAGTCTTAATTATAGATTGGAGATATGATACTAATGTGTAACGAGGAAAATATAACAAATTTTAAACCTTCAGTAGTTGCAACTTTGCCTGTAACTAATAATGATATGTATTTTTTATTTTGCAAGGATACATTGTTAGTCAAATCTGAAAACAATAAAGCAATAATACCAGCGATTAAAGATTTACAGAATTTAAATTTAAAAAATATTCAATATATCGGGTCTATAAACGATGAAAATTGCTTTTGTGGAGAAGTAACAAACGATGCACTTATCCCAAGCAATATGTATTTCAGCACGCTTAAAGCTTTAACTCATCAGTTGTCAGAAGATATGTTTTGGGTAGGAGGTAGAGCTCAGCAAATAATAAACTTTAATATTGATCATAAATATTGTGGAAGATGTGGTACATTAGCTCAGAACGTAGATGGAGAAAGAGCTAAAAGATGTCCTAAATGTGGACTTACAAATTACCCTAGGATTTCACCCGCTATAATTGTTGCTGTTCTAAAGGAAGGAAGATTGCTTCTTGCACATAATAACGAATCTCCTAAAGATTTATATAGCGTAGTTGCCGGATTTGTAGAAGTTGGAGAGACTTTCGAGGAATGTGTTGCACGAGAAGTTCACGAAGAAACAGGAATTATTGTAAAAAACATAAAATATTTTGGGAATCAACCTTGGCCTTTTCCCAATTCATTAATGATAGGATTTACAGCAGAATATGCAAGTGGAGAAATACAAGTAGATGGAAAAGAAATTGGTCATGCTGACTGGTATAATTCTACTTCAATGCCTTTAACACCCGATAGTATAAGCATAGCTAAAAAATTAATAAACTGGTTTACGCAAAACTATTAAGAAGAAAATATATATTAATAACCTCTAAATAAATAGAAGTTAGAATCCTTAATTCACAACGAATTAGATCCTAACTTCTATTATTTTTCACTATATTCAATATTCTTTCTCCTTAAACTATATTTCCGTCTTTAAATTTTAATATATTGAAGTATTACTAATTAAAAACTTATTTCATTACGGATAAACTTAATTTCTGTATTCCTAAGTAATTTATATTATGGTTTCTTAGCCCATTGTGGCTTTTCACCTGATTGCAATGGCAATCATCACTGAATTCTTAGTTTACTTATAGTTTCTATATATTTCTTATGATCTCTCCCCACTCTCTCAGATTATATTAACTCGTTGGGGGTATCAAATTTTGTTTAAAGATTTTACTAAATATATGATAAGTTGCGCTTCTTATATTTAAATACTAACATAGTAATGATAATCTGTCAATAGTTATTATTATTTAATATAGGAATTTTTATCATTTAAATCCATAATTATGTGTTATAATTTGACTATAAATAACAGTGAAAAGAGGTTTAATGATGAATAAAAAAGAATTGGCTGACATAAGAAAAGAATTTAAGTTAGATAGTGGAATGATGAAAATCCAGGAAATCTATAGTGTATATCTAAAAAAGGATAATGTGCTAATTGATTATGAGGCAGTTATCCATTCAGAGTTTGATTACTTTGATAGAATGGATATGGATAAAAAAGAATTGTTTCTAGGGAATTTTAAAAAAGTACTTACTGGCGCCCTTGATACCAAAATATTCGAGTTAGAATTTCAAAATATTGAAGATAAAAATAACACTCAAAAATATTTATCAAATGCTTTAAAAACTAATAACAAAAATGAAATTGAAAGTCATATTAATAAAGTTATTGAAAAAATTGCAGCTAACTATAAATATGAAACTGATGTAGTTGTTACTTTTATTAAAGCTGAATACTGGTTAGGCTCGAGTCACAAAAATATGGATGCTAATGAAAGTATCGATGATGCTGTCCAAGCCTTTAATTTTATTTTATCAAGTGTAAATAAAATAGATATTCCAAAGAGAACTTTAAAATTTGACTATACTGATAAGGAATTCAAAGCAAATTCTGCTTTAGACTCAGTTATTAATCTTAATGCTCCACTAGAAGGCTTCATGTTCCCTAGTCTTACTAGTGGGTATTCGGATATTAATAAAATTTTATATTATGCTTCGAAACCTAAGGAACTAAACACCTCCTTTATTGAGAATGTTCTTAACTGTGGTTTCAAATTTACTGCTGAAGACGAAAAAAATTGCTTTGGTGATATACTAAAATCCATAATTGGAGAAAAGATAAAACCTGAACTTATGCAGGATATTTATGCTAATATACATGAACTTTCTGAGCAATTTGAAGATGGTGAAACTCCTGTTCTTGGAGTTCACGATGTTGAAAATATTCTTAATAATTGTGGGGCAGAAATTATATGCGACACAGAAACTGCTTTTGAAGGAACTTGTGGTAGCAAATATGACTTTAAAATAAATAATATTGTACCTGAATTTAATTCTAAGTCCATCAAAATCACTAGTGATATTGCAACTATTACCTTAACGCCTAAAGATCTAAATTCAGTTAAGCAGGTAAGAAATAAGGATGGGAGAAGATGTCTGCTTATTGAAATTGAGGAGGATATTTTTATAGAAGGATTTAAATTAGAAACTGAGGAATTTTAGTGACTAATAAAGATCTAAAAATGTTTTTCTAATAACCTCAGTATTAAAGTAAGAATATTAGTACATATTAAAATGTACTAATATTCTTACTTTATTTTATATTTATTTTTAGGCCGACCTACCTTACCATATTCCATTTCAATAACAAGCTTTTTTTCTTTCTCTAAATAATCTAAATATCTTCTAGCAGTAATTCTAGAAACACCGATATTTTTTGCAATCTGATCTGATGTGAAAGAGTTATCCTCCATATCTGTTATGCCCTCTAAAACTTTCTCATAAGTATATTGATTGAATCCCTTAATATCTCCAATATATTCATCATATTCTATTATGTGTGCATTCTCTTTTATGGTGTATTTGTCTATAATTTCCTGTTCAACGCTATCGACATTTTTGAAACTGTTCTTTCTGCTTCTAAATTGAATCAGTGCTTCTTTAAATCTATTGAATATAAATGGTTTTACTAAATAATCTACTGCTCCATACCGAAAGGCTTCCTCAACTGTTTCTGTGTTCCTATCCGCTGTGATTAAAATAACATCACATTTTAAATTTTCTAACCGTATCCACTTTAATAAATCTGTACCTTTACCCTGTGGAAAAAAAACATCTAATAATATTAAATCAGGTTTCCCACTCAATAAAACTTCTTTTGCCTTTTCAAGTGAATTAACACTGTCATATAATATAAATCCCTCTACTTTTTTTAAAAATTTCTCATTGATTTCTCTGACCATTGGATCATCTTCAACAATAAGAACGTTAATCATACTATCTACCCCTTTTCATTGGTATAAATATATCCCATGTAGTACCATTATCCTGTAGAATATTTATATCTCCACCAGCATAATCTATTATTTGTTTTACAATACTAAGGCCAAAACCTCTATTTCCACTTTTAGTTGTAAATCCACGTTCGAAAACTTTATCTCTAATATTATCTTTAATTCCGGGGCCATTATCTTGAATTTTGATTCTAAGTGATTCATTATCTGAATTTAATTTTATTAAAATTTTACCATTTTCAAATTTCACTAATTCTTCAATAGAATTTTCTATTAAATTTCCTATAACAGAGCAAATTTCACCTTCTGTTATATCTTTAGGTATATTTTCTATATAAGAATTCGGATCAATTTCTACAGAAATCTTAGCTTCTGTTGCTTTATTATACTTAGCCAGTAACAAACCTGCTATATGTACATTCTTTATTCTTTTGCTTAGAATATCAGAAACTTCGCCTCGAAGCTTAGATATATGGGAAATATATTCAACTGCTTCATCATATTCTTCTAATTGTATAAGTCCTGAAATAGTGTGAAGCTTATTCATAAACTCATGATTTTGTGCTCTTAATGCACTTGTCATTTTTTTAATTCCAGTTAATTCTTCAGCCATATCTTTAACCTCTGTTAAATCCTGAAAACTGGATACAACTCCAATAATTTCTTCTTTATAATTTTTTAACAAGGTATGACTGCACATAAGTGTCTTATCAAAACATATTTTGATTTCTTGATTATATACCGCCTTTTGAGTCCTCATTACTTCCATCATTTGATCTGTATAATTGAGATTGATATTAGTAATATTTTTTCTGCCTATATCCTCATCATCTAGTTTTAAGATTTCCTTTGCTACTTTATTAAATAGTATTATTCTTCCATCTTGATCAATAGCTAAAATTCCATTTTTTAAATTCTGTAAGATTACATCTCTTTGCCCTAGTAAAAGTGCAATTTCCTTTGGCTCTAATCCAAATATGCTTTTCTTTATTAGTTTTGCTAAAAAGACTGCACCTGCTATGCCCATTAAAAGCCCAGATACTATAGCTATCTTTAAACAAAGCAAATAAAAACTAAGTTCACCATATACAGTATCCGTTAGAAGACCTACTAAAACCGCTCCAACTTGTTTTCCCTTATAATATATGGGTACAAAGGCTCTTATTGCAGTTATTAGTACATTTTTATCCTTAGCTACATAAGATTCTCCCTTTGTAATCACTCGTGTTTCTCCACCGTCATCGTATTTTTTGCCTAAGGAATTTCCATAAGGATAGGAATATTTTATACCCTTCATATCAATTACAATAATATATTTAAATCTAGTTTTATCTCTGAAGCTTTCTATAGTTTTCTGAACAGTATTATAATCTTTTGAAGTTGCTAAAGTTTTTTCAATTATATCAATTGACGCAATAGTTACAGCTAAGTCCATAGCATTATTTCCCATTTGAGTTTCTACGGTATTCTGCACTTGATAATAAGTTACAATTCCTATACCACCAATTACAATAAATAATATAATACTTACAAAAATTATTAATCTATACTGTAATTTCAATTACATCTCACCTCATTGTATAACTAATTTAATTTAGCTTTATCTAGCCCATTCTTAATAGCATTAATAAGCCCATGGCTTGTGTATGTTGCTCCTGCTACAACCTCAACATCAGGACTATTGGCTTTTATTACTCTTGCTGGAATTTTTTTATAAACAGTATCAGCTATAATTGGGATTTCTTGTTGTTCTAATATTTTAATTGATTTTATTTCATATTTGTCCGTTATTACTTGTACCTTTATAGGCCCAATATGTCCTTCGGCATTTCCTTCATATATTCCTGCTTTATATTTTATATTTTTATCACCACAAGCTACTAGTCCAGTTGATATAACTATTATTAAAGCAAGTATTAATAATTTTTTCAAATGACTCCTCCCCTACTATTTCACTTTGACTATCTTTGGAGTAGATTATTATCATTCTAATTATACCATTTTTGAACTTTTATGCCAGTTTAGTATAGCATTACTTATATATTATAAAATCAATTAAAAATATTTGAATATTCCTTATCTCCAAGGGCAAAATATCCCTTCTAGAACATCAATTAAAATAAAGAAAAATAGCCCAATTATACTTAAAATTAAAATCCCTGAATACATTTGAATATAGTTAACCCTCATCCAAGAATCCATAATGAAATAACCCATGCCATATTCAGTTCCAAAATTTTCAGTAAAAAACAAAACAGATATTGCTGTACCTATCCCTATTCTGAGCGATGTTAATATGGATTTAAGAATTCCTGGGAAAACAATTTCTTTTATTATTTGAAAATTTGTTGCTCCCAACGAGTACATAGGATAAAAAACTTCTTCAGGAATACTTTTCACTTCGTCTTTTAAATTAACTACTACTGGGAAAAAAGTTATTAAAAAAATCATAACTATTTTTGTTGACTCTCCTAACCCAAAAATAAGCATTACTATAGGAAGTAACGCAATCTTAGGTATTGGATAACTGAAATATATTACTGGTGAGAATATTAAATCAATCTTTTTAAAGTACCCCATAAAAATTCCCACAGGTATTCCTATAACCAAAGTAAATAATAGGCCCACTATAATTCTAATAAAACTGTAAACAACATGGATTGCTAAGTCACTTTGAAAAGTTGTAACTATATTTACTATTATAGCATTGGGTGGTGGAAATAAAGGTTTATTGATAACCATCGCAAGAACTTGCCACACAGCAAAAATAATAATAAAAGCAACAACAAAGTTAACTAGTTTAAATTCTTTAAGTCTCATTTCTAAAGGTCTCCTTTGAGAATTTTTCTGAGCTTAATATTTATATTTATGTACTCTAAATTATCTTCTACATCAAATCTACCGAACAAAGGGTTGTTTATGACTTCTATTATTTTCCCAGGTGATGATGATATTATAGCTATATTCTTTGCTAAATATATTGCTTCTTTAATATCATGTGTTACAAGAATGGTGGTAACTCTATGTTCTTCCCAAACTTCTAGAAATAATTTTTGAACAGCCTCCCTAGTTATTGCATCTAAGGCAGAAAAAGATTCATCCATTAAAAGTAGATTAGGTTTTAATAGTAGGGCTCTAGCCATGGAAACTCTCTGCATTTGACCGCCACTTAGCTCCCTTGGGTACCTTTTAACAAAGTCTGTAATTTTTAACTCGTTCAATAATTTTTCATAAAATAATACATCTATGTTTTTTTTACCATCCTTAATTTTAGCTGATAAAAATATGTTTTCTTCTACAGTTTTCCATTTGACTAGCCCGTAATTTTGAGGTATAAACCCAATTCTATGTATTTTCGGATTTACTGTTTTTCCATCTATTAAAACTTCACCATCGTAGTCTACAATAATCCCAGCAAGAGTTTTAAGTAATGTTGATTTCCCTCCACCTGATGGTCCAATTACAGCGCATATTTCTCCTTTTTCCACTGATAAATTTGTATTTTCTATTACCTTAGTATACTTGTCCCCATTTTTATATGAGACATTTAAATTTTTTATTTTTATCATTTACCTCCACTCCACTCATGGCATAAATCACTATCTACATTTAAACTAACAAGAATTCTCCCTACAGTGGTACTTACAATATCTTCGATAGTTTTAGGCTTCTGATAAAAAGCTGGCATTGGAGGTATTATCATAACATTTAAGTCACTTAAAAACAGCATGTTTTTAAGATGAATAGAACTAAGAGGAGTTTCCCTTGGAATTAAAATCAACTTTCTTTTTTCCTTAATGATTACATCCGCCGCTCTAATTAATAAATTATCAGAAGTACCACAGCTTATTTTTGAAAGAGTTCCCATGGAGCATGGAACAATTACCATTCCATCAGTCTTAAATGAACCGCTTGCTATGGGAGAAAACATATCATCTATAGCACATAATTTAAGCTTACTCTTATTTCTATTTATACTTTGGATCCATTCTTCAAAATTTAGTTCAACCTCATATTCTAAAACCTTACGACCATTTTCTGTAATAAGAAGATAAATTTCATTATCCTTTTTTATTAATTCTTCTATAAGTCGTACACCATAAATACTTCCACTAGCACCAGTGATGCCTACTATGTATTTTCCCAACTAAATCACCTCTTAACTATGATATAAAAACATCTAACACTGTAAAAACAAATATCAAAACACTTACTACTTGATTTATGTGATATGACGCGATTTTCATTTTCTTTTCATTGGCTGGTGATACTATATAATGCTCCAATGCTAATAAAATAGCACTTATGAAAATTCCAGTTAAATATATTAATCCACTATTCATTATAAAATATAAACTAATTAAAAGTAAAATCATAATAAAATGAAATAAGAATGATATGAATAGAGCACCTTTTAAACCAAATTTAGCAGGTATAGAAAATAAACCAGTTTTTCTATCAAAGTCAATGTCTTGAGTTGCATAAATTATATCAAAACCAGCTACCCACAATGTAACTACAGTGCCTAAAATAATTGGTGCTAGTGCAAATTTTCCTGTTACTGCAAGCCATGCTCCTACAGGTGCCCCTCCGCAGGTAATGCCTAAAACTATATGGCATATCCATGTAAATCTCTTAGTATATGAATATATTACAAATAAAAAAAGTGCTATTGGCGATAACATAAAACATATAGGATTTAACATATATGCAGCTATTTCAAATATTGAAAAACACAAAATCACTATTGCTAAGACTTCATAATTTTTTACTAATCCTTTAGGCAAATGCCTATTTGCAGTTCTAGGATTTTTTTTATCATAATCCTTATCTACGATTCTATTGAGAGCATTAGCTCCATTTCGAGCTCCAATTAAAGCAATTAATATCCAAAATATTGTATAACCCGATGGTAACCCATTTGCTGCCCAAATCATTCCTATTAAAGCAAAGGGAAGAGAAAATAGTGTATGTGAAAACATAACTAACTCCCCATAACTTTTAAGTTTCTTTAATACCATATTCCTTCCACCTCTTATCTACCATATCTTTAACTTCCTTTGACATTTCTATATCATCTGGCCAAGGCCTTGAATGTCCTTCTGATGACCATTTTTTTGTAGCATCAATCCCTAATCTAGAACCATAAAAAGGAGTGTTGGATGCGTGATCTAGTGCATCTAATGGCCCTTCTGAAATTACTAAATCTCTCTTGGGATCTATATTGTTAAATACTTTCCAGGCAACGGTTGATATATCCTTTGGATCTACATTTTCATCAACAATTATTATCATTTTTGTATACATCATTTGTTTAAGTCCCCATAGAGAATTCATAATTTTATGAGCATGTTTGGGATAAGATTTTTTAATAGAAACAATTACACAATTATTAAATACCCCTTCCAAAGGGGAATTTATATCCACTATTTCCGGACATTGAACCTTTAATAATGGCAAGAAAATCCGTTCTGTAGCTTTTCCGATGTAACAATCTTCCATTGGCGGTTTACCAACAATTGTTGTTGGATATACAGGATTCTTCTTTCTTGTGATTTTTTCAATATGAAATACAGGGTACATATCCTCAAGAGAATAATATCCTGTATGGTCACCTGATGGACCTTCCAGTCTTGTCTCATCTAAATCTACATATCCTTCTAATACAAATTCAGCATTAGCAGGTACATAAATGTCATTGGTAATACATTTAACAATTTCTACAGGTGATTTTCTAAGAAATCCTGCAAAAATCATTTCATCTACCATTTTTGGAAGTGGTGCAGTCGCGGCATATATAGTTGCTGGATCACATCCTATTGCTACAGATACTGGCATTTTAATTCCAAGTGTACGATATTTTTCATAAATATTTTTTCCGTCTTTATGTAGATGCCAATGCATTCCAGTCGTTTTCTTATCATATACTTGAAGCCTATACATTCCAACGTTCTGCTGATTAGTTTCTGGATCCTTTGTTATTACAAGTGGGAGTGTTATGTAGCGCCCTCCATCTTTTGGCCAGCATTTTAATATGGGAAGTTTATCTAAATCTGGCTCCTCTATTACCTCTTGACAAGCAGCATTTTTTACTTTTTTAGGAAAGACCCTTACAAGTGTATCAAGTTTCGAATCATCCATAAAATCCAGTATTAATTTAGCAATTTCATCAAGGTTCTCTAATTGCAGGCCATAGTTAATTCTCTCATATGATCCTAAAGAATTAATTAATAATGGATAATCAGAATTTTTCACATTTTTAAAAAGCAAAGCATTCCCGTTTTGTTTTGAAACTCTGTCCGCGATTTCTGTAATTTCAAGTTCACTATCAACCTCTATTTCGACTTCATCTAAAAGCTTTTTTTCTCTCAAATGATTTATAAAATCCTGCAAATCTTTATAGGCCATAAAAACTTTCCCTTCTAGACAAATTAGAACTCACGAATCAATAATTTTTTTGCAACATCTTCTATTACTTCTTTACTCTCACATTGAGGCAATTTTTCTATATACTCAAAGGCTTTTTTCGTGTATTTATTTGCTAAATTTTGAGCTTTTTCTATTCCTTTATATTGGTTAACTACAATAATTATTTCAGATATATCAGAATCATTTAATGAGGAGTTATCTAAAATAGTAGAAATCTTATTTTCTTTATCTTCTGCCATAGCATATATTAATGGTAGCGTATAATATCCTTTTATTAAATCACTCTGGGCACTTTTCCCAAGTTTAATAGAATCGCCACTATAATCAAGCAGATCATCTATGATTTGAAAAGCCATACCAATATAGTATCCTACTCGTCCTAACAGTTTTGACGTTTTCTCACTACAGTTAGCTTCCTGTGCACCAGTGAAAAAGCTGATAGCAAATAAAGCTGCAGTTTTTCCAGATATAATCTTTAGATATTTTTTAAGTCCTGTGTTTCTTATGTATCTGATATTATATTGTGTTATTTCTCCCATACATATTTTAGATATAGCTTTAGAAATGTCTTTTAGTATTACTGTGGAGTATCCAAATTCAGATAACATTATAAAACATTGGCAAAATAGAAAATCACCTATATATACAGCATACTCTTTGCTGTATTTATGTTGTATTGTTTCTACTCCACGTCTGAATTTTGATTCATCAACAACATCATCATGAACTAATGTTGCCATATGCATCATTTCTATAGCCGCTGCTAGATTATGCATCTTCTCGGGTTCATACTTTCCAAACTTTGCTGCGAGTAATAAGAAGGCAGGTCTTAACATCTTACCACCTGCATCAACTAAAGGTGTAATAGCCTCATCAAATTCTTTTTCACTGGATTTTACATTTTTCTTTATAATTTTCTTTATATTTGCTAATTCGTCTGCAATATCAGGGTAATCCCCCCAAAATATACTCATTTTATCACCTAGTCCAATTATTTTTTGTTTATATTTTTATAGTTATAATTACTGTTAATTACATATTATAAATAATTCAATACAAAATCAAATGTCCTTTTAATTATTTTTAAAAGGACATTTGATTTAAAGAAATTTAATTTTTTATTATAAAATTATTGATCAACACTATAGGTATCTACATATAAATAAGATTTTTTAACCCATCCTACCCTTTTCCAATGTTCTTTCAAAACTGGCATTACATAATAATCTAAGCCAAATGTTTTTCCAGATCCACCTATAAGTGCTATTCCTGCTGCTAAGAACCATAACATCTCAGCGGGAGCCATTCCTGAACTCCAAATCATTGTACCCATAGCAACTGATAAAAGTGAAGCCAATGCTGAAAATAATCCTACTATCAGTAACAAACCTACGCATATTTCAGCAATTACCATACCTGTTTGGAAAACTGTAGCTAAAGTAGTGAAGCCACCATCTCCTGTATAGAAGAAAGTCTTCATAGACCATTTAACCATACCTGATATAAATCCTGGAACTGGCAATGCCACAACTACTGGTGCTGCCGCTGCACCTGCTGCAGGTGCTGCTGCTGTTGCTGCAGTTGCTCCATCAATTACTGGTGCAGGTATTAAGAATATTTTTGAAGGATCAGCTAATATATTGGGTAATTTTGCAAGTCCTTCTGTTAACCATTTGTAACCAACGAACATTCTTAGTACTACTAGCCAGAAGTTTGGAGATGAGTTTGAAAAATATCCACCAAGCATACTTCTATTATCTTTAACATGGAAAAACTCATGTGATATATATGACCAACATTTGTTAAATCCAGCAACCTGAGCGAAGTATACAACATTGATAAAATGTTTAACAAATAATGCAAAGAATCCAGATAAGGCATAGAATTTTTTTCCTGATCCAATGTTTGCAACTCCATATTTACCACCTATACATACCATTGCACCATGGAATACAGGTTTATAAGCTTTCAATTCCCCACCTTTTATAGTGTTATAAATATTATGTGCAATTAACTCAGAAGATTCTTCTGCATTTTCTACCATTTGAGGAACAGGTCTTTCCTCACCTTCAGGAATAAAGAAAATATTATCACCAACAATATAGACATTTTTATAATCTACAGATTGTAGCTTATCATTTGTTTCTATTCTTTTCCTACCCTTTTGTCCAATTTCCATTTTGCCAATAGTATCTGAGCCTTCAACACCAGCTGCCCAAATTACTGTTAAAGTACTAATTGTACCTTTATCTCCCATTGTAACAGATTCTTTTGTAACTTCAGTAATACCTGCTTTGGTTATAATTTCAATACCTAATTTATTAAGTCTTTGACCAGCTTTTGCAATTAGCTTGTCTGGTAAATTAGGTAATATCTTAGGTAAAGCATCTACAACATATAATTTTACTTCTTTTTTATCTATGTAGAATTCCTTACACAATCTATCCTTCCACTCACCTAGTTCACCTATCATTTCAATTCCTGTGAAACCACCACCAACAACAACAAAAGTTAACATTTGTTGTCTTTTCTCTTTGTTTGTTTCTTTCACAGCTTTTCTGAACATTTGAAGAATATGCTCTTTTAACTCTACAGCATCTTCATAAGACCATAATTTACGGGAGTTTTCTTCTGCGCCTTTTATGCCAAAATAAGTTGGCTTAGATCCAGCACCGATAACTAGATAGTCATATTCATAGGTGTTATTTGCTGATTTCAACTTATTATTTTTAAAATCAAAATCAGTAATCTCATCAAGTACAACATCTACTTTTCTTTTTGCAAATATTTTTTTAAGATCAATTTTAATAGAATCTTCTGATACCCTATTTGCTGCTACTTCATGAAGTTCAGTAAGCAATGTATGGAATGGTTTTTGGTCTATAAGAGTAATTTCAACATTTTCATCCTTTTTAAATTTTTTAGCGAGTTGCTTTGCTGTTAATACTCCACCATACCCCCCACCAAGTATAGCTATTCTTTTTTTCTCACTCATACTAAATCCCCCTTGTTTTATAAAATATTATTATATAAAGGCATTTTATAAAAAACATAATTTATATTAGTATATGTTATAGATTAATATAATATTGCCTTATAATTAATTTAAAATGTAACCGTTATCCACTCAGTCTTTTCCTCTCTATAATTAAATTAGCCTTCTTAGTTAAAACTTTATCATATTAACATTAGCAGTGCAAATAAACAAGCTATTTGGTCATTAATTTCGCATTTTGTTTATTTAGTTCATAGATATATTACATGCAATAAGTTAAAAAACTAATTACTATTTACATCAAGTTTACTAAGTGTTATAATCACCTCGTTATTGACAATTCATTACATACCTCTATATGATTCTATATCACATTTCACTTTCTTTCAAGTCTTTGAATAACTTTTTTTACAAAATTTATTTAAAGATAGATTAATTGCTATTTGAGGTACCTAATGGGAAAAATTGCACTAATCATTTCAACAATAACGATGAGTTTAGGTGTTATTGATAGTAATAGTGAAAAAAGACGAACATAACACGATCTATCAGATGATTCGTTCATTAAATAATATTACATTATAATAAAATGTAACCTCCTTCTTATAATATGTAGAAAGAGGTACATCAAAGTTAAATTATTTAATGATCTTTTTCAACCATTTTTATTATTACTTTTGTCAGAATTTCTTGTTCTAATTTATCTGAAGCTTCAAATAGTTCTTTTAAAAGGCGTTGCTCTCTGTTTTCTGGGTCTACATTGGAAGATAGAAATTCTCCAACTTTTGAACCTAATTTTGTTATTGAATCATCTGATAGACCTACGGTTTCTCCCATAGAAATCATATTGTATAATGTTTTTTTTCATTTATCCCAATCATTAATCATTTTAATATCTAAATCCATTTTACACCTCCATAATCTTATAAAAGTATTGTTTGCATAAAAACATAAAATTACTTATTCTCTTAATATAATAAATATTTAAGAAAATGACTTTTAGCTACATTTTCATCAAAAAATTTTTAATGTAAAGGAAAGGTGTCTTAATATGAGTAGATTTTTTAATAACAAAGAAGTAGAACTATTAGCCCCTGTGGGAACCTTTGAAATTTTTGAAAAGGTAATTCACAGCGGGGCTGATGCTGTATATTTGGGTGGCAAAAAATTAAATATGCGTATGCATAGAAAAGATTATAACTTGTCAAATGCTGAAATAGAGAAAGCAATCACTATTGCCCATTCCTTAAATAAAAAGGTTTATATAACTGTAAACAATCTTTTCAGTAAGGTAGATTTAAGTGATGCTGAGGATTATCTGAAATTTTTAGAAAGAGTTAAGCCAGATGCTTTAATTATTCAAGACCTTAGCATATTAGAATTAATAAATAGTTTAAATTTGAAACTAACTCTCCATTCTTCTGTGATGATGAATGTTCACAATCTAGAAACCATTAAAGCACTTAGAGAATGTGGAATTACTAGAATTGTAGCATCAAGGGAGATGGATTTACAAAGCATTAAAAATCTTCATACCCAAACAGATATGGAATTCGAATGTTTTACTCATGGAGATATGTGTATTTCCCACGGTGCTCAATGTTTGTACAGTGGGATGATATTGGGAAAAAGCAGTAATAGGGGACTTTGCATGAAACCATGTCGGTGGAATTATACAATGAAAAAAGACGGACTAGCCTATCCTACAGAATTTCCCATGGCAGTAAAAGATATGTATATGTATGAGCATCTACCTGAAATGATTGAGGCAGGCATCCTCTCCTTTAAAATAGAAGGAAGAATGAGAGATGCAGATTTTCTAGTTAAATTAATTAATTACTATAGCGACGCCATAAATAGATATATCGAGGATCCTGTCTGTTATGATAGAAGAAAAGATGCTCAGACTATTTTTGAAACCCGTACAAGAGACTTATCTACTTGCAGTTCATTTGGAACACCAGGATTATCATATATCAATAGACGTTATGAAGGTAAAGATAACAATGGTAATGGTAAAGTTTTCGACAATCCTGTAGAAGAAATTGAAATTACGAAAAATAAGATAGAAGAAATAAAGAACCTTTTGAATGTAAAAACTTCTTTAGCACAGAAGCCTAAGTTAAATGTAAAAGTCAATTCCTATTCACAAGCTAAAATTGCAATAGATGAATGCGTAGATGCAGTTTATTTATCTGGAGAAGTTTTTAAGCCAAATAACCCTTTTAGTAAAAATGAAATACTTAAATTAACTAAAGATAAAAGAAATACAAAGATATACTTAGGTTTTCCTAAAATGATGTTTGATGAGGATTTTTCAAAATATAGTCATTTACTTAAAGAAAACAACCTAGGATTAGATGGCTTAATTGTAACCAATTTAGGAGCTATTCATAAATATAAATCTTTAGGTCTTGAACTTATTGGAGATTATTCTTTAAATATTTATAACTATAAAGCAGTTAGTTTCTATGAAAAGCAAGGCTTATCAATTGCTACACTTTCTGTAGAGGCACCACTGCTAGACGCTATTGATACTATTTCTAATTCACCAATTCCTATTGAAATCATAGTTCATGGTTCTCCAACAGTTATGTATATGAATCATGATTTATATGAGAATACTAGAGTTTCAGAGTCTACAAATCATGAAAATAATTCTAATGTTTCTAACAAAGTATTAGTTTTAGTAGACGGAAAAGGAAATGAACACCCAATATACCAAGATAACAATGGTAAGAATCATATGACGCTTTATAAAGATCTTTGCTATCTTCCCTTTTTAAAAGAGCTCAATGATATAGGCGTATCTCATTTTAGAATTGAAGCTTGTCATTATGATACTACTACCCTACATAAAATTTTGAGTGTTTACAAAGAAGCCCTTAGTGATTTAAGCAAATGTGAAGAAATATTCCAGTCCCTAGATCCTATTGGTTCTGGTTTTACCCTTGGAGCTTTCCAATTCAATTAATTAAGGAGGTATAATAATGTCTAACTATATAGGTCCTGAAAAAATTATTCAAAAGAAAAAAGATTTTCTTTTCCCATGCTCACAACATTTTTATAAAAAACCACCTCAGATTGTAGGTGGAAAAATGCAGTATTTAATTGATTCACAAGGTAATAAATATCTCGATTTTTTTGCTGGTGTTTCCGTTGTTAATTGTGGTCATTGCAATCCTGATATTTTAAGCGCTTCTATTGAGCAAATGAAAACATTGGATCATACTAGTACTATATATTTAACTGAGCCAATGGTTAATCTTGCCGAAAAACTCTCTTCAGTGTTACCTGGAGATATCAAACATTCTTTTTTCTGTTGTAGTGGTTCCGAGGCTAATGAAGGCGCACTCTTACTTGCTAGAATTTATACGGGAAGAAATGAATTTATTTCATTAAACAATAGCTTGCATGGTAGAACTTATTTAACTATGAGTGTTACTGGCCTCCCTATGTGGAGAGCAGATCCTATACTTTCTGATTGTGTTACCTTTGTACCTAATTCTTATAACAAAGATAAAACTCTTGAGGAAGCTGCTAGTGACTCCATAAAAGCTATTGAAGTCGTGATAGCTTCTAAAGGTGATAAAATAGCAGCCTTAATTGCAGAACCTGTGCAAGGTAATGGTGGCATTATAACTCCACCTCTGTGGTACTTCAAAAAATTGAAGACCATCCTTGAGAAAAATGGTATATTACTTATTATAGATGAAGTTCAAACAGGCTTTGGCAGAACTGGCAAAATGTTTGCCATCGAGCATTATGACGTTGTACCAGATATAATTACAGTGGCAAAAGCTCTTGGAAACGGAATGCCTATATCTGCGTTTTGCACAAATGATAAAATTGCAGCATCGTTTACTAATGCTTCTGCTTCTACTTTAGGTGGTAATCCTGTAGCTGCAAGTACTGCAATAGCTGTACTTGACTATATTAAAGAAAACAATTTATGCTCAAACGCACAAATTTTAGGAATAAAATTGAAAAAAGGACTTCTTAAACTTAAAGAAAAGTATCCTATAATTTATGATGTTCGCGGTATAGGACTTATGTTAGGTATTGAGTTATTAAAAGAAAATGGTGAACCTGCCTTAGAGGAAGCCGACCTTATATTAGAATTTTTAAAGGATGAAGGAATTATTTTAGGGAAAAATGGATTAGATAGAAACGTACTAGCTTTCCAGCCACCACTTATAATAAAAGAAAGTGATGTACTTTTAGTGTTAGAAAAATTAAATTTAGCCTTGAGTAAATTATGTTAGATTCTCTGTATAAATATATTCAATAATGTTATATTTACAAGCATTTTTAAATCTTTAATTGAATTTTTCTACAATAAAAAACTAAGTCTTAACTTTTAAGACTTAGTTTTTTATTATGTTTATGTTGATGAAAATAAATGATTGATATTACATATTTCTAGGATCAATATCATTAATCATTTTTATATTTCCAATTATATACCAAGTAGTTTCTTGCTTTTCTACATTATAAACTTTTCCAAGTATTCGTCCCTTAGACATAACTCCAGATAGTGAACCTACAAATGAAGGTGTGTTTAATTGTACCTTCTTGATTTGTTTATCGTTACCTCTGTCTTTAATTATATGCTCTTTAGGAAAAGCATTGTTTATTTCTTTACTAGTTTTAGCCGTTTCCTTACTAGTAGCACCTAATTCTTCTAATTTTTTGTAAATTTTCTCCATCATATTTTTTTTTCTTTCAATACTAATGTTAGGGCTTTCAACTTCTACATATTCTAGTGACTTTTTCATAACATCGTTCCTTCCTTTAATTAACAATAACTTATTTAATTCATTCTCCTACATTATATCATGATTCTTGTTTTTTTAAAAATGTATTACTGAAATATAAAAAAATGCGTATTTGCTAGACATCAATTCATCTCAATTAAATTGTTCCAATATTTCTTGGGCATATGCTGCATTTGCAGTTTTTCATTGCTTCTTTCCTTTATTGAAACACTTTTGTGAAAAACCTTCCAAAGATTTTGATAGAATAACTCTTCCTTGTCATGACTTTGTATTTTTTCAAATTTCAATTCCCTCATTACCCAATCATTATTATCATAAACTATACCTACTTTTCTCTTAACATCATGAATTATCCACTTTTCATTTGTGAGTCTTTCTTTAAAATGATTTCCCAAAAGCTCAAGAATATTATAATCAGGTTCAATAGCTGCATACAATATATTCTTGAATTGTTGAAATCTAACCAATCCTAAAAATCTATGTGCCTCTGATTCCACTTTTCTAGAATATTTTTGTACTTCATTTACAATTTCATTTGTTAAGAAATCGTTAACTTTTCTCCCCATCTTAAAACCTAATTGTATATATTTAAATAAATTTAATTCTATTCCAATATCCTCAGATAAAAATGCTTGATACACATGAATCAGAGTTTCTTCTGATATTTTTTCTAATATTGCCTTCGATACTTTATTTGATTTTACTAAATCAGTTTTTATAAGCTTATCCGTATATAGTATATTAAAAGTATAATGGTCCTCTATTTCTATATACTCAGGTATTTTATCGTAATAACAATCATATATAACAGATAAAAACCCATCAAAGCTCCCATCATAGATAAACCTAAACAAATAAATCACTCCTTAAATTAAAAAGACTTATTTGCTGTGACTTATCAAAACTTTCATAGTCTAATAAATAATTTTTAAGCCTTTCTCTTTCCATATTTTTATCTCCATAAAATTTACCGCTACAAGTTATAAAAAATTTAGCTCTTTTGAGCACTACCCCTAGCTTTTTTAAATTGTCATAGGAAAGATTGCAAAGTCTTCTTGATTTTATAATTCTTATAGCTGATTTTACTCCCATGCCAGGTACTCTGAGTAATGTTTCATATGGTGCATTGTTTACCTCTACTGGGAATTCACTTAAATTATTTAATGCCCAAAAAGCTTTAGGATCTAGATCTACATCAAAATTAGGATTTAGATCATCTAATAATTCCTTTGCTTTAAAGCCATAATACCTTAGAAGCCAATCTGCTTGATACATTCTATGTTCTTTTAAAAGTGGAGGCGTAGTTTGAATTGACGGTAAATTCACATGCTCCATAACTGGCACATAAGCAGAATAATACACTCTTTTAAGTCCAAAAGTATTATATAATCCTTCTGTAAGACTAATTACGCTTAAGTCACTTTCATTAGTTGCTCCTACCATTATCTGAGTACTTTGACCACCTGGTGTAAATTTAGGTACCCTAAACCCTTTTTTCTTATATTCAATAGACTCTATTATGCTTCGAGTAATAATTCCCATAGGGTTTAATATATCTGCCTTATTTTTTTGAGGTGCTAAAAGTTTTAGGCTTTTTTCGGATGGTAACTCAATATTTACACTCATTCTATCGGCATAGAGTCCCGCCTCATATATAAATTTAGGATCAGCACCTGGAATAGCCTTAACATGAATATATCCATTAAATTTGTGAATCAATCTTAAATCCTTTATAATTTTAACTAAGTTTTCCATAGTGTAATCTGGATTTCTTTCCACACCTGAACTTAAGAATAATCCTTCGATGTAATTTCTTCTATAAAAATTTATGGTCAAATCTACTACCTCTTTAGGGGTGAAACTTGTTCTCTCAAGTTCATTACTTGCTCTATTAATGCAATATTTACAATCATATATACATTTATTAGTATATAGTATTTTAAGAAGTGAAATACATCTACCATCTTGAGACCATGAATGGCAAATGCCAGTAGATGCTGCATTTCCTATTCCATCCTTTGTATTCTTTCTATTAGAACCACTAGAAGAACACGAAGCATCATACTTTGCTGAATTTGATAATATTTCAAGTTTTCTCATTACATCCATCTTAACACCTCCCAAACGTTTGTTCTTATTTTATCATGTTTTGTTTAAAAACAAAAGACTTAATTATTGGATGTATTATTTTTATATTTATTTAATTAATATAATAAATATATTGCATTTATCCTAGACAGGATTGAAAAGTTATGCTACCTTTTATTTATGGACATTATTATAAAACCTAGGAGGTATTTTATGAAAATTGGTTACGACATTTATGACTCCCCTATCGGGCTAATACATGTAGTTGTAGATGAAATTGGTGTTAGAAATGTATGTATCTTCGAAGAAGATTGGGCACAATACAAACAAAATTATGATGAACTTTCCCAAGATAAGGATTTATGTAGGCAAGTTATAACTCAATTAGATGAATATTTTAAAGGTAAAAGAAGAAATTTTGATATTGCTTTATCAATAAAAGGTACATTGTTCAGAAAAAAAGTATGGAAAGCACTTCAGGGCATACCTTATGGTGAAACAAAAAATTATTTGCAGATTGCACAGTTAATAGGAAATCCTAATGCTGCGCGTGCAGTAGGTCAAGCTAATAAGTTTAACCAATTACCTATAATTATACCCTGCCACAGAGTTATTGGTAAAAAAGGAAATTTGGTGGGTTTTGCAGGCAATAGAACTCCTACACAAAAACTATTATTGGAGATTGAAGGAGTTTATGTTGATAAGTGATTTTCACAAATCAACATCTATCCTTTCCTAAATTTAATTTAATATTTTTATTAAATACAATCCATCATCTAAAATACTTCTTTCGCAACTAAACTTAACTCCAACATCAATTAGTTCAAAACATACGTCTCTTGTACTATTTATATCAAACAGGCACTTTCCCTTATCATCTAATGCTCTCACAGCATCCTCATGAATTCCTTCTCTAAATAGATTCTCTTTAACTTCACTATTTAACATCTTTACTCCTCCGATTTCAGCATAAAATCTCTAATGTATTTATATTCAGCATCTACCATATATAATACTCCACAATCTCTATTTTTTCTAAAAGATATTTCTAAGTAGATCATTCAATATTTATAATTTTTAAGCAAAAAAAAGAGCCTTTTTAAGAGCTCCCACACATTATACAATTTTATATTAAATCAATACTAAATTTATGTTTGAGTTATAATATATACTCATTATAACTCAAACTACTATAAAATAAAAAGCACTTTTATAATATAATACAAATTAAGCTACCATTACCCTCATTTATAATTCTTTGTAAAGTTTTTTGAATTTTTACTTGTACGTCATCAGGCATTTTAAATAGCTTGTTTTGAAGTCCTTCTTTGACTAATACTTCTAAAGATTTACCAAACATATTACTTTGCCATATTTGAGATTTATCATTCTCAAACTGTTCTAAAATGGATTTATAGAAATCTTCACTTTGCTTTTCTGTGCCCATAATAGGGGATATTTCTGTCTGAATGTCTGCCTTAATAAAGTGAAGAGAAGGTGCTGAAGCCTTCAATTTAACTCCATATCGACCCCCATGTTGTACAATTTCAGGTTCTTCTAATGTCATTTCTGAAAGCTGTGGTGCTACTAACCCATAACCCTTTTCTTTAACATCTTTTAATGCTTCCGAAATTTTATCATATTCCACTTTCGCTCTAGAAAACTCTCCCATTAATGTTAATAAGTCATTTTCTCCTTTTATTTCACAATTACAGGTTTCGCCTAATATTTTATAAAATAATTCTGCTTTAGGAACTATATTAACTCTAGCAGTACCTTCTCCCATATTCATCTCATCAAGTTTTGCATAATCTAAGAAATCAACTTCTTTAAAACCTAGTAGAGATTTATTTATATCCCTAACTTTAAAAATATCCTTACACATATCTTTTAAGAATTTCATAAAGTTAACTTTCACCCAATGCTTAGAATCTAAGTTTTCAATCCATTCTGGCATATCTATGTTAATTTCTTTAACCGGAAATTCTCTAAGAATTCTTTGAAATATATTAGCTATATCTTCCTCTTTCATGTTTATAACGTCCATAACTTGAACTGGAACATCATATTTTTCTTCTAACTCTCTTGCTAAAACTGCTGTTTCAGGTGCAGCCGCATTACTAGAGTTTAAAACCATGATAAATGGCTTATTTATGGATTTAAGTTCTTCAACTACCCTTCCTTCAGCTTCTAAATACTCTTCCCTTTCTATACCAGTTATAGAACCATCTGTAGTAATTAAAAGACCTATAGTTGAATGCTCATTTATTACTTTTTTTGTTCCGATCTCTGCCGCTTCCTCAAATGGAATCTCATAATCATACCAAGGAGTTGTAACCATTTTTGGTGCCTCACCTTCAGTATATCCAAGAGCTCCTTTTACAATATATCCAACACAATCAACCATTCTAACTTTGAATTTAGTACCGCCTTCAAATTCAATTTCTACTGCCTCATTTGGTACAAATTTAGGTTCAGTTGTATGAATTGATTTACCTGAACCACTTTGAGGAAGTTCATCTTTTGCTCTTTCTTTTTTATGAGGATTGTCTATGTTAGGAATTACCATAAGTTCCATAAACCTTTTTATAAATGTTGATTTTCCTGTTCTTACGGGACCCACAACACCTACATAGATATCTCCTTGTGTTCTCTCTGCTATATCTTTATATATATCAAAATTATCCAATATATACCTCCCACTACTTATTATTATCACTATAAATATATTTAAGATATCAATAAAATATTACTACAGATTAAAAATATATAAAAAAAACCAATTTTTATTAATTTCTTAACAAAAATTGGCTTTAAATAATTACTAATTTTATACTGATTTTTAAAACTCATCTTTTTTATTTCTTGACATCAATTCATATACTCCATATTTAGGATCTTTACCTTCGAATAATACCTTATAAAGCACATCGGTGATAGGCATTGAAATCTGTTCTTTCTCTTTCAATTCATAGAATGCTCTTACTGCTTTTATACCTTCTACTACCATTCCTATTTCTACGCAAGCCTTTTCCATAGGTACACCCTTACCAATCAAAATACCGGCTCTCCTATTTCTACTATGCATGCTAGTACAAGTTACTATAAGATCACCCATACCTGTTAATCCATAGAATGTTTCAATTCTACCTCCAAGTCTCGTGCCTATTTTTATAATTTCACTCATTCCTCTTGTCATAAGTGCAGCTTTCGCATTATCACCATAGCCAATACCATCTGACACACCTGCAGCAAGTGCTATAATGTTTTTAACTGCTCCGCCTATCTCTACTCCAATAATATCTTCATTAGTATAAACTCTAAATTTACTTGTCATAAATGCATCTTGAACAATCTTTGCATACTCCATTTTTTTAGACGTAACCACTACTGTTGTAGGTATATCTAAGGCAACCTCTTCTGCATGGCTAGGACCTGAGAGTATTACTATTGGGTTATTCGGAATTTCTTCTTCTATAACTTGTGAAATTCTTTTTGAGGAACCCTCTTCAATTCCTTTTGCAATACTAACCAGAATTTGATCTTGCTTTAAATGTGGCACTATCATCTTACATATTTCTCTTATTGCATGTGATGGCACCGCGAGTACTATTATCTTACTATCATTTATAACCTCTTTTACATCAGTAAATGCTGTTACTCCCGCTGGTACGATAACGCTGGGTAAATATTTAATATTTTCTCTTTTAATATTAATATCATTAATAACACTAATCTTTCTATCCCAAATATTAACTACAGTTCCTTTTTTGGCAAGCATAATTGATAATGCACTACCAAAACTCCCACCACCTAGAAAAGCAACTTTAAACATTTTATTCCTTCCTTTCCCTAAATATAAGTTTTATACCTGTTCCAATAAATTCAAAACTATTTCTCAATTGATTTTCTAAATATCTTTGATAAGAAAAATGTAATAAATTTGTATTGTTTACAAAGAATACAAATGTTGGAGGCTTAGAGTCTACTTGAGTAACATAGAATATTTTCAATCTCTTATTTGCTACTGTGGGAGGTTCTTTCATAAGTACAGCCTTATTTACAACCTCATTAAGTATTCCAGTAGAAATTCTTTTAGAATAATTTTCATAACATTCTTTTACTGTTGTTAATACCTTATGTACTCTTTGGCCAGTTTTAGCAGATATAAATAAATAAGGTGCATAAGCCATAAAGTTTAAACCAGATTGAATTCTCTGTTTATACTCAAGCATAGTCTTAGTGTCTTTTTCAATAAGATCCCATTTATTCACTATAACAAAAATGGCTTTTCTCATTTCGTGAGCATACCCTATAATTTTCTCATCTTGATCACTTAATTCTTCAGTTGCTGTTAGTATAAGTATAACAACATCAGCTCTCTCAACGGCCGCTAAGGCTCTAATAACGCTATACCTTTCAATTCCTTCTTCAACTTTGCTTTTTCTTCTTATTCCTGCGGTATCTATAAGAATAAATTTACCTTCCTCAGTTTCTAATTTACTATCTATTGCATCTCTTGTAGTACCTGCGATATCTGTTACTATATTTCTTTCTTCTCCAAGCAATCTATTTATTAGAGATGATTTACCAACATTTGGTTTACCTACTACTGCAACTTGAATATATTCCTCGTCTTCCGTGTTTGAATAAACACTATCAAAATGTTTAACCACTTCATCTAACATATCTCCAAGTCCAAGACCTTGAGTTGCAGAAATAGCCACAGGGGTACCTATACCTAAATTATAGAATTCAAAGGCATTTGCTTCTAGTTCAAGATGGTCTATTTTATTTACTACGAGAACTATTGGCTTTTTGCTTTGTCTTAACATTTGGGCAACTTCATTATCCGAACCCGTAAGTCCTTGTTTACCGTCTACAATAAAGATTATAACATCTGATGTTTCTATAGCTATCTGTGCCTGTCTTCTCATCTGTGCTAAAATAATATCCTGACTCTCAATTTCTATACCGCCTGTATCAATTATTGTGAAATTATGCCTTAGCCAATCTGCATCTGCATACACTCTGTCTCTTGTAACACCCGGTTTATCATCAACTATTGATATCCTTTTACCTGCTAACTTATTAAATAAAGTAGATTTCCCCACATTAGGTCTTCCTACAATTGCTACTATTGGTTTTGCCATTATTCTTCCTCCCGACTATTTTGGTTTATTATATGGATTAAATCTTCTCCTGAATAATCGCATATTAAAATTTTTCTATTTAAGCTTTTTTCTATATCACTTATTGTAATATTATCTAAGAATATTTGCTGCTCATCATTCCCTAATTCATAGTCACTTTTGAGCATATTTCTTGGAATAATTAAATAATCCCCTAATTTTTCACCTGTCAATTGCTTAATTATATCATTTCCAGTCAAAAGTCCAGCAACTGTAATAGTTTCTCCAAAAAAAACATTTGTTATTTTTTTTACATCAATATTAATTTTATTATTATATTTATTAATTTTTTTAGCTATCTTTAGTATTTCTGCGTAAGCTGAATGCCCTGTTATAAAAGTAAAACTTCCACTAGTATTTAGCTTTAACGTCTCTAGATCTTCATCTATAACACTTCTAAGTAACCTTATCATTCCGATACCATCTTCTAACTGTTGATACCCATCATAAAACTCTTCTGTAGGAACATCAATTTGTGCTAAAACATAAAATTCGTCAGACAATCTTATAAAAGGTGAGCCTATTTCACTAATATATTTTGCTTGTAATTCTTTTACACTTTCTATTTCCTCTATTGCAGTATTTTTATCATACAAAGTTAAATTAAATAAGCCTTCTCTAAATTTTGTTATTCCGACTGGTACAACCGCTAGATTCTCAATGCTTGGATATAGTTTATATAAATCCTCGATTGTTTTTATAAGTTCTTTTCCATTATTAATACCTGGGCAAGAAACCACTTGACAGTTAATTTTAATACCACCTTCAGCCAGCCTAATTAATCTATCATATACATTTCCAGCAAATTTATTGTTTAACATTATCTTTCTAAGCTCAACATTAGTAGTATGGACAGAAACATTGATAGGACTTATCTTATATTTAATAATCCTCTCGATGTCTTCTTCCTTCATATTAGTCAAAGTTACAAAATTACCTTGAAAAAACGATAATCTTGAATCATCATCTTTAAAATATAAAGTTTCCCTCATTCCTTCTGGCAATTGGTCAATAAAACAAAATATACATTTATTATGACAACTCTTTGGTTTATCTAACATAACATCAGTAAATTGAATTCCCAAATCTTCATCATATTCTTTTTCTACTTCAATATCCCAAACTTCACCATTTACCTTTTCAATTTCTATATTAATAAGTTCATCAGTAATTAAAAATTTGTAATCTATAATGTCTATTACATCATTGCCGTTTATACTAATCAATCTATCTCCTAATTCTAACTCAATTTCTTCAGCAATACTTCCTACAAGTATCTTAGATATTTGGTTTTTCATTTTAACCTCCTGCTCAACCATACCCTTTCTAAAAAGGTTTTGTGAGGAATTAGAAATATTATATTAATATTTAATACCACATTTAAATATATAATATTAAATTTAGAATAAGCATTAGTTCAATAATAAATTATATCATTCCATTAAGTTATATTACATGAATTAAATACCTAAGTCAACGAGATTAGCCCTTAAAAGTATAAAAAAAGCATATATCACCTATTTTGAAGTTTCTTAAATATCATAAATTAGAAATTAAAATAGTCATAGAATTTATTACAGAATAAAAATACCTCCTAAGAAGGAGGTATTAAAATGCTTCAATACAATATTTTCTTATAATTTTTTTACCATCTTCACTTTTAAAATACTGAAAAAGATCCTTTAAACTATCTTCTTTTTCTTTTGAAAAATACATTTTTATTGGAAATTTTAGAGTATAAAGTTTATTCTTTAAATTTGAAGTGGTTATTTCAATACCATTGACTCTTAAAAACTTACTTTCTTCATTATACCACTGTCCAGGTATAAAACCTATAGCATATTTATTCTGTGCAACAAAATTTTTCATTTCTTCCACACTTGATACATATTGCGTGCTATTGACCATTGATTCTTTTACAGGAGTATCCATTATTCTTGTACCAAATTCTTGCTCCACAGAGTTTGAAATGTTTTTATAAGCTACAGGTACTATGATTTTTGATTCTCCATTTAATGTTTCCCAGTTTACTATACTTCCGGTATATATTTTTTTTAATTCCTGTATTCCTACACCGGTTACTTTATTGCTTTTATTAACAATAATACCTATTCCATCATAAGCTAGCATTTTAGCCTCGATCTTCGTCTTACTTGGCTGAACATATCCAATTAGTACATCTACTTCAGAATTATATAATTTATCAAAAGAACTTTCTCTCTGTGCTGATTCCACAGTAACTACAGAATCGTTATTTAAATTATAATCACGCACTAAATCATTTACCAATGGCAACACTGTATCTTCACAAATTATTTTAATGTTTTTAGATTGTTTTTCCTTAGTTTGAGAATCTTTTTTACATCCAGAACTTATCATTATCAAACTAATACAAAGAAAAATTAAAAAACTTTTGAAATATTCTTTCTTCATAATCACTACTCCACTACAATATTTTATAAGTTTATAGATATTCATTGTAGCTTTTGTATTTTTCATCAAAATTATTCGTTTAAATTAATTTTTTCTCCGGTAACTAAATAAATTGTCCATTCACATATATTGGTAGTATGATCAGCAATTCTTTCTAGCCACTTACAGATAAATATAAATTGAGTAGCTTGATTTATTGTGCTTTGATCTTTAATCATTAATTGTAAGAGTTCACCAAATACTTCCTTATAAATAGCATCTACTTGATCATCTCGTTTGCAAACTGCATACGCCTTTTCAACATCTCCTGCCACATAGGCATCCAAGGCATCTTTTATCATAGCTACTACTATTTCAGCCATTCTAGGTATATGTATTAGTTGCTTTACATATTTTTCATTTTTTAATCTTAATGTAATTTTAGCAACGTCCACAGCATGATCAGCCATTCTCTCTAGGTCTGTTACTATTTTTGTCATAGTAAAAATGTTTCTTAAATCTATTGCTAAAGGCTGCTGCATGGCAATTAATTTAATTGCTTTATTTTCTATTTCTCGTTCTAGTTCATCAACTATATCATCATTCTTCATTATTTTTTCTGCTTTATCAGTGTTATGAGTAACTAAAGCATCGATGCAGTCATGAATTTGTTTTTCAACTATACTCCCCATTCTAATGAGATCATTATGAAGTTCTTGAAGATTCTCTTCAAAGACTTTCCTTGCCATAAAATCACCTTCCTTTTTTATATTTTAGCCGAATCTTCCTGTAATATAATCCTCTGTTCTTTTATCTATAGGTTTATAAAATATTTCCTCTGTTTTTCCATTTTCAATAATTTCTCCATTTAAAAAGAATGCTGTATGATCAGAAATTCTTCCTGCTTGTTGCATATTATGAGTTACTATTATTACTGTGTATTTTTTTTTCAGTACATCCATTAATTCTTCGATTTTCAAAGTTGAAATAGGATCTAAGGCAGATGTTGGCTCATCCATCAATAAAACCTCAGGTTCTACGGCCAAAGTTCTAGCAATACATAAACGCTGCTGTTGTCCACCAGATAATCCTAATGCACTCTTTTTAAGCCTGTCTTTTACTTCTTCCCAAAGCACAGCTCCCTTTAAACTCGTCTCCACAATTTCATCAAGCTCTTTCTTATTTTTTATTCCATGAATTCTGGGACCATAAGCTATATTTTCATATATTGACATAGGAAAAGGATTAGCCTTTTGGAATACCATTCCGACTTTTTTCCTTAAATCTATAACATCATAATCTGGTTTGTATATATTTTGATTTTCGTATATTACTTCTCCTTCTATTCTAACACACTCTATTAAATCATTCATCCTGTTTATAGTACGTAAAAATGTTGATTTACCACATCCTGATGGACCTATAAGTGCCGTAACTGAATTTTTCTCTATATCAATATTTACATTCTTTAACGCTTGAGAATTCCCATAATATAGATTTAAATTCTTTGTTATAACTATTCCCATATTGTTACCTCCCTATTTACTTCCCGAATGAGAATCATATATTTTTTTTCCGATTATTCTTGCAGATATATTAAATATAAGCACTGCTATTATTAAAACCGCAGAAGCACCATTTGCTATCTTAGTAGCATCGGGCACCATTCCTTCTGAATTAAGTTTCCATATGTAGACAGATAATGTTTCCGCTGGCCTTAATAAACTAAAAGCTGAAACTTTATCTGTTAAACTTAAAGTAGTAAAGTTTAAGTTTGGAGCACTCATACCTGCAGTATATAGTAATGCTGCTGCTTCTCCAAATATTCTTCCTGCTGCTAGTATAACACCTGTTAAAATTTGAGGCATTGCAGATGGCAATACAACATTTTTAAGAGTCTGCCACCTAGTTGCACCTAATCCTAAACTTGCTTCTTTAACACCAAATGATGCGGCTTTAACAGCATTTTCACAAACTCTAGTCATACCTGGTAGATTTATTATAGTTATAGCTAACGCTCCAGCAAGAAGAGAATATCCCCATTTTGCCATGTTAACAAAAATTAAAAGCCCAAATAAACCAACTACAATAGATGGTAATGACGCCATTGTTTCTATGCATAATCTTATAACATTTAATATCTTGCCTTCTTTTGCGTATTCAGCTAAATATATTCCAGCGCCTACACCCAAAGGTATAGTAAATATAAGTGTTACTACAAGTAAGTGTATTGAATTAAATAATTGACGTCCAATTCCACCACCAGCTTCACCAATTTTGGGTTCACCAAGCAGAAACTTTAGATTTAATGACTCTCGTCCATTATATATTATATACCCAATGAGGCTTACAAGTAATAAAATTACTAAAGCAGAAACTATATATAAAACAATTGTTGCTATTTTATCTTTAACTTTAGAACTCATTATGCCTCACCCCTTTTCCCAATTTTTCTAATTATAAGTATAAATATAAATGATATAATTAGTAATAGTAGCGCCATTGACCATAATGCATCATTCCAAGGTGTTCCATCTATTGTATTTGCCATATCCATAGTAAGAATACTTGTTAATGTAGATGTAGTTCCAAGTAGCCCTTTAGGGAATGTAATTGAATTACCTATTACCATTTGCACGGCAAGTGCTTCTCCAAAAGCTCTTGAAACTCCGAGTACAATTCCAGTTAATATTCCACTTTTAGCTGCAGGAATAATCACCTTAATTATAGTTTGCCACCTCGTTGCTCCAAGTCCATAAGATGCTTCTATATAATCTTTTGGAATAGTTCTTATAGCATCAGAGGAGATACTTGCAATTGTCGGTAATATCATTACGCTTATAACGAGTACTCCTGCAAGCAGGCTAAACCCGATTCCTCCAAAGAAAACCTTAATAATAGGCACTAATACACTTACTCCTATCCAACCATATACAACTGATGGTATTCCAACAAACAATTCTATAGCAGGTTGGAGAACCTTTGTCCCAAGTTTTGGTGAAATCACATTCATAAATACTGCTAAGGCTACCCCTACAGGTGCACTAACAAGAACCGCAAGAAACGACACAAATGTCGAAGCAAAAATAAATATTAAAGTTCCAAATTGAGGTTTTAAAGACTCTCCGCCATCCGGATTCCAAGCACCAGAGAATAGAAAATTAGTTATCGAGTATCCGTGTTTTATAAATGTATTTAAACCTTTAGTTGTTAAGAATAATATGATGGTGAAAGTGAGAATAACAATAATCGCACCACAAAATGTTGCATATCCACGTCCTAAATATTCATTTTTAAGTTTTAAAAGAAATTTTTTCATACCATTTTTTTTCATATTATTTTACCCCAAAATATTATTTTAATGCAAAATAAAGACTAGTTTTACCTAGCCTTTAGAGAACATTAATCTCTTGTTGCTTTCATATCTGACATTGGAATGTATCCTAATTTTATTATTGATGCTTTCATGTCACTACTTAACATATAAGCTATAAATGCTTTTGTTACTCCTGTAGATTCGCCCTTAGTATACATATGTTCGTATGACCAAATTTTATATTTGTCTGTACTTATATTTGCTGAATTTGCTTCAACACCATCTATTTTTAATACGTTTAAGCCTACTTTTTTAGCTGCATCATTAAAATAAGATAATGCTAAATAACTAATTGCTCCATCAGTCTGTTTAACTACTTTTTCTACAGCTCCACTTGAATCCTCAGTTAGTCCAGCTGCCTCTTGCTTACCATCCAATCCATATTGCACGAACGTTGCTCTTGTTCCTGAAGACTTTGTTCTATTTATAATAGTAATTTTTATATCAGCACCGCCAACTTCTTTCCAATTTTTTATCTTGCCTGTAAATATATCTATTAATTGTTGTTTTGTTAAAGATTTTACATTAGCTTTTGGGTTTGTAACTGCTGCAAATCCTATAACACATACCTTATTATCTTTTAATGCAGTTGCATCAATTCCAGTTTTATCTTTTGCAAATATATCTGAATTACCTATTTGTGCACTACCTTGTGATACCTGAGTAAGTCCAGTACCACTTCCACCGCCTTGAACATTTACTGTTGCTCCTGGATTTTTATCGGAGAGTTTTTGGGAAGCTAATTCAGCTAGAGGCTGAAGTGCAGTTGATCCTGCTGCAGTTATTGAACCTGATAATGCGGCAGTTTCAGTTTTAGGAGTGGTTTCAGTTGTTTTTTTACTTGAACAACCAGCAAAAATTCCTGCTGTCATTGCAACAGCTAATGCCGCCACCATTAATTTTAAACTTTTTCTTTTCATAGATAATTCCTCCGTCTCATTTATTTAGACTGTTTTAATAGCTACTCATTACACTTATAATATTATACCCTGAAAGTTAACTTTGTATTAAGCCAAAGTTAACTAAAGTTTAACTTGTGTTAATTAAAGTTTACAATGGCAAAAATAAATCTATCACTGTAATAATGAAATTGCTTATTTAAAATGACGGTATGGTATTTCTATTATGAATTTACTACCTATTCCTAACTCACTTTCTATAAATATCTTCCCATTAAATTGAAGTACTATATGTTTGACAATAGCAAGGCCAAGGCCTGTGCCTCCTTTTGATCTAGAACGTGCCTTATCAACTCTGTAGAATCTTTCAAAAATACGTGAAATTTGTTTTTCAGCTATTCCAACTCCTGTGTCTTTAACCCACAAAATAAATCTATCCTCCTTGCACTCTGTTCCAATGCAAACACTATCTCCTGTTTCTGAGTAGTTTAGAGCATTATCTACTAAGTTAATTAACATTTGTTTAAACATATCCGTATCACCTGTAATCGTCTTTATGTTTTGCTTCTTCACTAATAACTGTATTCCTTTCAAATCTGCAGTATTTTTCATTAAATTGTAAACATCTTCTATAATTTCATTAACATCAATATTTTCCTTTTTAACTTCCATCTTTTGTTCTATATGTGAAAGTGTCAAAATATCAGTAATTAACCTAGTTAATCTTTCAGCTTCCTCGTTAATTATATTTAAAAACTTTTCCTTTGTCTCAACGTCATCAACATATTTTAATGTTTCTGCGAACCCTTTAATAGATGTTAGAGGCGTTTTAAGTTCATGTGAAACATTTGCTACAAATTGTGTTCTCATTTTCTCCAATTTTTTCACTTTTGTAATGTCTTGAACTACAGCTACAGTACCAATATGTTCATTTGCGTTAATTATATCTGCAGTTTTTATCCTGAGTTCTCTTTCTTTTGGCCAGCCAATCTTAATTTCTTTATAATCATCATCGCTTTGAAGAAATATATTTTCTAATTCAAAGTTTCTAATATTATCCATAAGGTTTTGTCCAATAATATCTTCAGTAATTCCGAACATTTTTTTAGCGTATGGATTAATCATTATCACTTTATTTTTTCTATTTACAGCAATAACTCCACTATCCATACTTTGTAGAATAGCCTCTAGCCTATTTTGTTTATCTATAACGTCATTTAGTGTAGACTCTAGTTTATCCGCCATCTCATTAAAATTCTTAGCTAATTCTCCTATTTCTCCATCTGACAATATCCTAGCTCTTCTATGGAATTCGCCCTTACTAATTCTCGAAGTAATAAAAATCAAATCCGTAATGGGTTTTACTATTACATTGGATAGTTTTATAGAAAACCAAATTGACATTAACGTTGAAAAAATTATAGCTAAGATGTAAAATTTTAAGTATTTACTCCCTAAACCATTAACTATCTCAAGAGGCATAGAACTTCTAATAATAAATCCATCACCAAAAGTACTTGCAAAATACATCATATTTTTCTTAGTAGTCATACTATATCTCATTGCAAATCCGCTTCCGGTT
This sequence comes from Clostridium sp., assembly GCF_036569345.1. GTDB lineage: Bacteria > Bacillota > Clostridia > Clostridiales > Clostridiaceae > Clostridium_AD. The sequence continues at coordinate 32,080 of NZ_DATCQT010000052.1, read as the reverse complement.
TTTCTTGCTTTTATTATTTCTATCCTACCATTATGATTATCCATAGTTTCACTATTTACAGTTGAATCATAAAGAACTTTACCCAACTTATTTATGTATGTAAACCTCAAATCCGAACTTTCTAAGTTTTTAGTAAAAAATTTCTGTTGGTCTCTTAAATTATTACTTTGCAATAAACTAATTATCATATTATTATTTGTTTGAAGTTTATCTTTTAGATTTTGATTATATTCAAAATTAAAAATAGATATAATTAATGCAGTTACTACAATAAATATAAAAATCACAGTACATAACAAATATATTAATAACTTTTTCTTCATAATTAATCTCCAAAATTAAATCTATAGCCTATACCCCTAATAGTTTGGATATATACTGGATTTTTATCGTCGTCTTCAATCTTTTGTCTTAAATGTCTTATATGAACGTCCACGGTTCTAGTCTCTCCTACGTATTCATAACCCCATATTTTATCGAGTAAGAAGTCTCTAGTCATAACTCTACCTTTATTCTTTATTAGTATTTGTAATAGTTCAAATTCCTTTAATGTCAAATCAATTTTAGTTTCACCTTTAATAACCTCGTGTTTAGCAAAATCAATTACTAAATTGCCAACATTGAAAGTCTTTTCAACTAGTTGCATTGTGCTTCTTCTGAGGATAGCTTTAATCCTGGCTACTAGCTCCCTTACTGAAAATGGTTTTGTAATATAATCATCAGCACCTAACTCAAGTCCTATTATTTTGTCTATTTCTTCACCTTTTGCTGTTATCATTATTATGGGCATATTGGACATATTTGAATCTTTTCTAATTTCCTTACAAACGTCTAAACCATCCATGCCAGGTAACATTATATCAAGCAACATAATTTGAGGCATTTGCTCTTTAGCGAGTTTTATAGCATCTATACCATTATCAGCGCATATAACTTTATATCCACTCTTCTCCAAATTAAATTTAATTAACTCCTGTATATGTTCTTCATCATCCACTACTAATATTTTTTCTTCGGCCATATTAATCCCTCCATTTGTCTTCTGTATTTTATTGTCTTCTTATTTTAAATAAACAAAAGAAAACATCCTTTCGTGCTTATTTTCATTGAATCTATAGGAATATAATTCATATTGTTTATTACAGGAAGTACACATATTGGTGGTACTAATGTTTTCTACTTTAATACCCTTTTCCACAAGTTGAGTTAAAATGCATTTTTCTAAATCAAGTTTATTATCTATGTTACTAATATTAATATTACTATAAATTTCTTCACTAGTAAACTCTTCTATTAGTTCCCTACTAACTTCATAACAACAACTTCCAATATGTGGTCCTATGTAAACGCTAATATCCTCAGCTCTAGAATCATAATTTTCTTGTAGTCTTTTTATTGTTTTACTTACTATAAAATCTTTTGTTCCTTTCCATCCACTATGCACGGCAGCAATAACACATGCCCTATTGTCTACTAAAATTACTGGAACACAATCTGCTGTAAAAACACCTATAGCTGTTCTTTTTCTATCTGTTATTAAAGCATCTCCATCCTTAATATTACCATCAAATCTTAAAATTACGTCACTATGAATTTGATTTAAGTAACCCATATCTTTTAAATCATAATGTTCTTTAATTCTCTCTAAATTTAGTAACCCTTTCTCAGTTCTTTGATTGAAATCTAATCCACCCTTAGCCGTTGAAAACAATATCACTGCATTATCACACTCAAATTTTATAAATTCATAATTATCAATAGTTTCAATTTGCAATACTACACCTCTTTTATATGGCTTTTATTAACAACATTATAACTTATTGAAATGAAAAAAAATGCCTAAGGACATTTTTTTTCCTTAGACATTAGTTTTCTTATTTCTTCCATAAACGTATTAATATCCTTAAATTGCCTATATACAGAAGCAAATCGCACATAAGAAACCTCATCTACATTTTTTAATATACTCATAATGATTTCTCCTATGTAATCAGATTTTACTTCTGTAAGCATTTCATTATTTAGCTGTTTTTCTACTTCATCACAAATTGCTTCTATTTGCATTCTTGATACGGGCCTCTTTTGGCATGCTTTCATAAGGCCATTTAGTATTTTTGTTCTATCAAAATATTCCCTATTAAAATCCTTTTTTATTACTAAAATAGGTACATCTTCCACTTTTTCATAAGTAGTGTATCGTTTAAAACAACTAAGACATTCTCTTCTTCTTCTAGTTGCAATATTATCATCTGTTGATCTAGAGTCAACTACTTTACTTTCTTCACAGCTGCAATATGGACATTTCAATGGTCTTCACGCCCTTTTCCTAGTATAGTTAGCAAATATACTAACATTATACACTTTTTCTTATTCGTTTTCCATAAATACATCACTACCATCTACAAGAATAACGTCCACACCAATTTTCTTCACATTCTCCCAAGGTATCTCAATGCTATTATTTTTATTAAACCAAGATGATTTCAGAGTTGGAAGAACGATTGAAATAATTCTATAGTCTTCACAATCAACTTTTAGATCTTTGATATATCCCATTTTTGAGCCTGAATTTATATCTATAATTTCCATTTGTCTTAAGTTGTTTATAGCAAACATTAAGCTTTCCATTTTATTACCCCCTATAAGTTTTTTAAAGCAGCCACTTTAAATAGCTATTCACTATTGTAGTCTATCTTTTTATATTCCTTTCACTTTATATTATTTATATTCATTACTCACTAAAAATATTATTTATAATTAGAACATTTTATTAATTTTAAAGGAATTATAAAAAGGACCCATGTAGAGGATCCTAAACATACTTTTTTCTTGATATATTTTTATACTAAAGACATCCCTACACCATTTTATTAATTTCCTTTTGCAATCTTTTTATTATTCTTTTTTCAAGCCTAGAGATGTACGATTGTGATATTCCTAGTATATCAGCAACCTCCTTTTGTGTTTTCTCTATAGTTCCATTTAATCCAAATCTTAATTGCACAATTTCTTTTTCTCTTGAATTCAAACGTTGCATAGCAAGCCAAAGTAATTGCTTATCAACATCCTCTTCAATAATATTGTAAACCACATCGTTGTCCGTACCAATTATATCTGAAAGCAACAATTCATTTCCATCCCAATCAACATTTAAGGGCTCATAAAGAGAAATTTCCGTTTTAATTTTACTGTTTCGCCTAAGATACATTAAAATTTCATTCTCAATACATCTTGAAGCATATGTAGCTAGCTTAATTTGCTTTTCAGGATCAAATGTGTTAACTGCTTTTATAAGCCCTATGGTTCCCACAGAAATTAGATCTTCAACATTTACGCCTGTATTCTCAAACTTCCTTGCGATATAAACTACTAATCTTAAATTTCTTTCAATTAATGTTGCCCTTACCCGTTTATCACCGGTGTCTAATTTAGTCACTAATTCATACTCTTCATCTTTAGTTAAAGGAGGTGGAAGTGCATCATTCCCTCCTATATAAAACAAATTGTTTGAAAACATTTTTAATTTAACAAATAATTTGTTTAACATCACTTTAAAATTAAACATAACGTCCTCCTAAACTCTATTATTAGCATATAACAATTACTTATTTCCACAGTATATTAACTTAGTATACCTCTTGACATTAACCCATTGTAGTCATTATCTTTACTTAATTTATACTCGCAAAATGCTATAATTACATTTTTTGTTTCAATATTCTTTTTATCAATATGAATATTTATATACTCTGGTTTAAATCCTATAAATCTTCCACTCGTTCCATTTACCACTGTATAAGGAATAGAATAAGTATTGTTTTTCTCTAGTAAAATTTCCCTTAAAATATCGCGTTCAACAATTAGTACTGGCAAATTAGTAGCAGGCTCTCGAAGCTCATTTCCAGTATCTAAAAATGCTTTTATAGTTTTTTTATAATTTTTATTTATAATATCAACAGTGTAAACCAGTGTTAATATTTTTTTTCTATCTCCTATAAAAATCATGATTCTATATATGAGTATATAAATTACCATTAATGAAAGCAGTAATTTTTCATAAGGAAAATTTATTATGATTACATCGAATGACATATCTGTACTACTGCTGATTTGTATAAATAAGCACATTCCAGCTAATAGGATTGAATATAATAAAAAAATTAGAGAAGCCTTAATGTTGAATAAAAATTTTTTCTCTCTAAAAACAATTAAAATCATGACAATTACTATTAATATTTTAAAAGGTAAATATGTCAAGTATTTAAGCTTTGGATATACTACAGTTAAAACATATAGGCTGCCTATAAAACTTGAAAGGCATATCCATACAAATTTTACTCTTTTTCTTAATGTTTGAACGGTAACATGTAATATGAATAAATTAACTATAAAGTTCACTAATATAAGAACATCTAAATATACTATCACTCCATCTTCCTCCTTTAAATTATTATATAACTTTTTCATTCAGAATTTTGTCATATTTTACCACAAAAGTAATTTTTATTCCTTTATAAACCGTCATTTATTTCTATATTATTCCTAACAACATCTTATAAGGAATATCATAAATATTATATATTTATAAGCAACTTGCGTGAAAAAAAACTATATTCTGATGTTACATAAATTTCCTCCTGAAGTAGCTAATATTACAGCATCTAAGCTGATGATTAAATATATATACAAAAAAAGACTTACCCCCTAAAAATTCGTCACGTTAATCAATACCTCTGAAATGGCTTTAGTTAACGTGATTTTATTACATAGGGAATAATGTCTAATGTGCAATTAATATCACTTTAAACGCAAATAAAGTGCCAAAAGGCACTTTATTATTTATTACTTACTTTGTCTTCTTAAAAAAGCTGGAATTTCTAAGTCTGATTCTTCATAATCTTTAGTATACGCAACTTCTTCAATAGGACTCACTGTTTCTTTTACTTTAGATTTTAGCACAGTTTTATTTTGCATCGAATTATCACTTTCAAACCCAGTTGCAATTACTGTTATTCTTATTTCATCTTTTAGATCTTCATCAATAACTGCGCCAAATATTATATTAGCATCAGGATCGGCTGCACCTTGTACTATTTCTGCAGCTTCATTTATTTCAAGTAATCCTAAGTCCATTCCACCAGTAATGTTTAAAAGCACACCTGTAGCACCAACTATAGAAGTTTCCAGTAGTGGACTTGAAATTGCTTGCTTTGCTGCCTCCTGAGCTCTATTATCACCAGAAGCTCTACCAACGCCCATATGTGCAAGGCCTTTAGCAAGCATAATTGTTCTCACATCTGCAAAATCTAAATTTACAAGACCTGGGATTGTAATCAAATCAGATATACCTTGTATACCTTGTCTTAATACATCATCTGCCATTTTGAAAGAATCCATCAATGTAGTTTTTTTATCTACCATGGTTAATAATCTTTCATTTGGTATTGTTACTAAAGTATCTACTGTTTCCTTAAGAGTTTTTATTCCTATTTCAGCATTAATCATCCTTTTTCTGCCTTCAAATGGGAATGGTTTTGTTACAACTCCTACTGTTAGTATTCCCATAGATTTAGCAATTTCTGCAACCACTGGTGCAGCCCCAGTACCTGTACCGCCTCCCATACCTGCAGTTATAAATACCATATCTGCTCCTTTTATTGCTTGAGAAATTTCTTCTTTACTTTCTTCTGCTGCCTTCATACCAATTTCGGGATTGGCACCTGCTCCAAGCCCCTTAGTTAGTTTATCACCAATTTGTATTTTTTGAACCGCATGAGAAAGAATTAAAGCTTGTTTATCTGTATTTATAGCTATAAATTCTACGTTTTTAAGTCCCTCCATAATCATTCTGTTTATAGCATTGTTTCCTCCGCCTCCACACCCAATTACTTTAATTTGAGCAAATTCTTGAACATCAACATCAAAATCTAGCACAACAATACCTCCTCTTTAGAAAAAATCCGCAAAAAAATCTTTAACTTTTAATGCAAATTTGTTTTTCCCTTTTATATTTTGGTTTTTTGACCATTTGTTATCATAAGAATGTTCATCTGATTCTTCAATTGAACTATTACTAGTTTTAAGATTATTTACAGCTTGCAATACTATCCCTACAGCTGTAACGTAAATAGGGCTAGCTGCTCCTACGTACTCCGGAGAACCTATTCTTACTGACTTACCTAGTATATCCTTACCTAGCTCATTAGTACCCCTAAATAAAGATACTCCACCTCCGACTATAACTACGCCAGAAATCTCCTTATAAAATCCACTATTTAATAAGTTTCTTTTTATTAAATGAAATAGTTCTTCTACTCTGGCATGAATTATATCAATTAATAAATTATTATCAATTTCCATTAAAGTATCATAAGAATCTTTAACTCTAATTTTTGGTACATCTTCGCTTTTACTTTTAATTAGACTTCCATATTTAAGCTTTAATCTTTCGCCTTCGCTAAAGGGCACTTTAAGGCAAACTGCAATATCATTGGTTATGTTATCTCCACCTAATTGAACAATAGAAGTATATTTTAATTTTCCGCTCTTGTAAATAGAAATATCAATAGTCTGAGCTCCAACATCTATTAGTGTTATGCCCATATCTTTCTCTTCTTTTCGAAGAACTGCCTCTGATATAGCAGACGGTTGAAGTACTATGCCATTGACTTTAATACCTGCTCTTTTAACACTTTTCAGTAAATTACTAACAACTGTAGACTGTGCCATTACTACTTGTCCTTCTACTTCCAGCCTTACTCCGCTCATACCTCTAGGGTCCTTAATATTATTATATCCATCAACAATATATTGTTCAGGTTCAACCCCTACTATTTCTTTATCTGATGGAACTGAAATAAGTTTAGCTGCTTCAATTACCCTGTCCACATCGCTTTGTTTAATTTCTCTGTCTTCAGAAGATATTGCAATCATTCCTGTATTTCTTACTAATTCACAAATTCCTCCAGGCAGTGAAATATACCCTTCACTAATTTGTGTATCTGTCATACGCTCTAGTTGTGTGATACATTGTTTTATAGCTTCAGCTGTATTATCAATATCTATTACAACTGATTTATTTAAACCACTACATACCACTGATGTAATGCCTATAATCTGAAGTTTTCCATTACTACTTATTTTACCAACGGCTCCACATATTTTTGATGATCCTAAATCAATTCCTACTATTTGTCCATTCATTAAGTTTATCCCCCCTCATAAGAGAAACCTTAAGTGTATATATTCAACAAAATAATAAATTTTCCTCTTATTTAAATCATTTTTTTATAATATTTATTATAAATTTAAATACTGTTAATTTTTCTTGCATTTTATTGTATATTTTTAGATATATATAAACTTAATTTCAAATTAGTATACTATATTAAATTTATGATGGTAAAAAGCTAACTTGTTCTTCATAACTAGTATAGTAGCAATATATAGAAAATGCAATATTATATTTTTAAGCGAATTTTTCACAATAGTGTGACATTTGAAATTTTAAAAAAAATTAAAATAAGCTAAGAGCTGTAGTTGATAAGCTCTTAGCTTATTTTTTAAATATTAGCTAAAGGGATAACATTCTTATCATCATTTCATTGTCAACTGAGTAAGTCATTGCTTCCTCTTTAGATATAACACCTTTTTTATATAAGTCTGCAATTGACATATCCATAGTTTTCATACCATATTTTCCTCCAGTTTGAACGCAAGATTGTAATTGATGTGTTTTGCCTTCACGAATAAGGTTTTGAATTGCTGGAGTAGATATCATTATCTCAAGAGCGGCTACTCTCCCACTTCCACTTATTTTAGGTATTAATTGTTGAGAAACTATTCCTTGCATTACAGCAGCTAATTGAACCTTAATTTGTTGCTGCTGATGTGGTGGAAATACATCCACTATTCTATCTACTGTCTTTGCTGCACCTATAGTATGCAACGTTGAGAAAACTAAATGTCCCGTTTCAGCTGCGGTAATAGCAATAGAAATTGTTTCAAGATCTCGCATTTCGCCTACTAATATAACATCTGGATCTTCTCTAAGTATAGCCCTTAAAGCATTTTTATAATTTTTACTATCTTTCCCAATTTCTCTTTGATTAATAATAGATTTATTGTGCTTGTGCAAATATTCAATAGGATCCTCGAGAGTTATAATATTACAAGCTCTAGTTGAATTGATTTCATTAACCATAGCAGCGAGTGTTGTACTTTTACCACTACCGGTAGGCCCTGTTACTAAAACTAGCCCTCTTTGTTTTGTTGTAAGAGCCCTAACAACCTCTGGAAGCTCAAGTTGCTTAATAGTAGGTATTTTTAGAGCAACTACTCTAATAGCTATAGTATCGCTTCCCCTTTGCTTATATACATTAACTCTAAATCGCCCAAGGCCTCCAATAGAATAAGAAGTATCAATTTCACCGTTTTCAAAGTATTCCTCATAATAATCCTCTAAAATTTCTCTTGAATACTTTTCAGTATCTGCTGGCGTTAATTTAGTTTGACCCACCTGTATTAGATGTCCATTGACTCTAATAACCGGTACCGATCCAACTGTTAGGTGTAAATCTGATGCATTTTGCTGCGTTGTTTTTTCTAATAATTCACTTAGAGGTATCATTAGTGGTCCTCCTGTTCTTTTTATGTAGCTTTACAAATATACAAGAAAAATTAGCTTTAATCTTAATATATTTTGCTACATTTTTTTCGTATTTTTAAATAAAATTTGTTATATTAAATAAATAATTGAAATTCCTTAAGATGCCTTATCCACCTAGTAGTGTACAATTAATAATTATACCATAGTTGCTACAATTTGCTAGAACTGTTTATATAATTTTATTATTACTATTTAATTCTTTATTAAGTTTCCTTAATGCTCTCTTTTCAATTCTAGAAACATATGACCTGGAAATTCCTAGAATTAATGCGATTTCTCTCTGGGTTCGAGGGTTACCGTCAAGTAATCCATAGCGCATTTGTATTATTATTTTTTCTCTATCCATTAAAGCCATATTTATCTTATTGTAAAGTCTCTTAATTTGTATTTTACTTTCTACTTTATCAATAATAGAATCTTCATCACTACTTAATACATCCATAAGGGAGATCTCATTTCCCTCCTTATCAATACCAATAGGATCTTGCAGATACACTTCCCCTTTTGTTTTCTTGTTATTACGAATAAGCATAAGTATTTCGTTTTCTATGCACCTCGCAGCGTAGGTAGCAAGTCTTGTTCCCTTACTTGTATCAAATGAATCAATAGCTTTTATTAGCCCAACAGTTCCAATAGATATGAGGTCATCTACATCCTTTCCTGGGTAAGAATATTTTTTTACTATATGTGCAACTAGTCTTAAATTTCGTTCAACCAATATTCCTTTAGCTAGTATATCGCCTTCCTTTAATTTTATTAAATAGGATTTTTCTTCTTCTTCATTTAATGGTTGAGGGAATGAACTACTTCCAGTTATATAAGCCGTCAAAAACGTAACGTTTCCAATCATATCAAATAAACAATTCATGAAAAACACAGGTGTTCCTCCTAATAGAGCTTATTAATATAATATGATTTATTTTATTAAAGGTGCCTGTACATAGAAATTTATTTAATTATTTAATAGAGAGTGCTTCAACTACTTTTTTAAATATTGGAGCAGCAGTATCCCCGCCACCTTGACTTCCTATACCTTCCTTTTGACCTAATGTTATGTTTTTTACAAATACAACCATAGAATAATCTATTCCTTTAAAAGTAAAAAAGCCAACAAACCATCCATCTGAATACTTTTTTCCTTCCACAGAATACTCGGTGGTACCTGTTTTACCCCCTATATCCATACCTTTAACAAAGGCTCTTACACCTGTGCCATTGTTTACTACATCCAACATATCAAGTTTTAAAGTTTTTGCAGTCTCACTTTTTAATACTTGAGAGGTTTTAGGAGTAACCTTTTCTACTACGCCATTTTTATCATTTACATATGTGTCTATTATGCTTGGCTGAACATATACTCCGTTGTTTATAACTGTATTTGGAATGCTAAGGGCCTCGAGTGGTGTTATTTTAATCTTCTGCCCTATAGATGCCTGATATATATCCTCCTTTGGGCTTAATAAACCCACACCATTATCAAACTTACCAATTTGCTCTTGCTGAAAATTTAATACTGTGTCTAATATCCCTTGCTTTTTTGCATAGTCATACATATTTTGGAACCCTATCTTATAACCTATTTGGGCGAATATATTATTAGAAGAATCACGTAGTGCCTCACTAACTGTAAACTCAGTTTTACCGTTGTACTGATGAGTATCGTCTGGAAATAAACCTGGACTCAATGTAAAAATCTCATTTTTGTTTATTGAGCCAGTATCTAACGCCGCTTCTTCCACGATAACTTTAAAAATTGATCCTGGTAAAGCACCGCCGGTACTTGGAATTCCTAAATTTGCATTATTTTCAATGTCATCCTTTTGCGCCATTGCTCTTATTTTTCCACTCTTGCTCTCCATAAGCACAACACCAATTTGCTCATATTTTTCCTCATGAAGAATAGCTTCAACTTTATCTTGAATATTTTCATCTAAAGTAAGTCTTACATTAACATTATTTGTAGTATCAATAGTCTCACCTTCTGCAATCTCACCATTAACTCCTTTTGAAAACCTAATTCCTGTAAATTTATTATTTTTAGTTTTGTTATATATTTGCATCTCTAAAGAATCTGAACTTTTTTTAGTTTCAACCTTATTATTATAGTATATTAGATTTGTTAATACATTTTGAATTTTCCAATTTTTATTTTCGACTAAATCATTTGATTCAAAAGTATAAAACCCTTTTACTTTTTTAATATCCTTGATTTTATTATAGGTCGCTTCATCTATTTTATATCTTAATTTCTCTCCATTTCCTGTGCCTTTAATCTTTTCTAAATCATAGCCTTTATTATAGTTTCTTAAAGTAATAATCAAAGATTGCATGTCATATTTACTTGTATATTCATTAAATCTTAGATAATCCACTGGGTCAATAACAGCATAATAATTATTAGAATAGTTTAAAAGCTCGTTTCCATTACAATCAGTTAACTTATATAACATACCGTATTGTTCATTTATTGTATATTGTGCATTAAACATAGCTTTCAAAGGTTCAGATTTAAAATACATATCATTTGCAATTCTCCAAATTAGGATACAAAATAACAGCGCAAATATAAGCATTATTATCCATATTCTTTTTTTAATTTCACTCTTTTGATTTGAGTAACCAAATATATTATTTCTCTTATACATAAAAACACCTCATCTAGATTAATTCTCGCCTAGAATGAGATGTTTTATACTTTATAATGTTATTTTTGATTTTGCTGTTTTTGTAGAATTTGGCTTATATTTGCAGTAAGTATATCTATAGCTACCTTGTTATGTCCACCTTCAGGTATAATAATGTCTGCATACCTTTTGGTAGGTTCAGTAAATTGTTCATGCATTGGTTTAACAACATTCAAATATTGATTTATAACAGAATCAGTTGTTCTACCTCTCTCATTAATATCCCTCATAAGTCTTCTTATGAACCTCACATCTGCATCAGTGTCTACATATATTTTAATATCAAGCATGTCGCGAAGAATCTTTTCTGCGAGTACAAGAATTCCTTCAAATATAATAATCTCCCTTGGCTGCACAGCAACTGTTTCTTTTATTCTGTTATGTATTTCAAAATTATATATAGGCTTTTCAATAACATGTCCTTCTAAAAGGAGATTCAAATGTTTAACTAAAAGAGAAGTATCAAAAGCATCCGGATGATCATAATTTGTTTTTATTCTCTCGTCATAAGAAAGATCACTTTGATCCTTATAATAAGAATCTTGCTCAATCATTGCAATACATGTATCGCCGAACCGTTTATAAATTTCTCTAGCTATTGTACTTTTTCCTGAACCTGTTCCACCAGTTATTCCTATTAAAATAGGGCGATTCATTATTCTTTCTCCTTAGATTTAATAATTATATCATTTTCATGAAGTTTTTCTTTAACATTAACAGAAAATAACATCTGAGCGCTTGGTGCAGAAACTATGCTCTCTCCCTTGGAATTTTTCATATCACTAAGTACTATTGAAACATTATCTCCTACAGGCCTTAATACTTCAACAGTATCCCCACAATATACTTTATTCCTTTGCTCGATTATTGCAATACCATTTTCCTCGTTATATTGGCGCACAATTCCAATTATATCGTAATCTCTAATATATGACGATGATTCATATATCTGTTTGTTTGGATCTCCAAAGTAAAACCCAGTATAATATTGTCTGTGGCTAGGTTTTAAGAGATTATCCATCCATTTCTTCTGAAATTTATAATTTACTGGATCAGCTATATACGCATCCACTGCTTCTCTATAAGATTTACTTACAGATGCAACATAATATGCGCTTTTCATCCTTCCTTCTATCTTAAAGGATGCTATCCCTGATTTCATAAGTTCTGGTATGTGTTCAATCATGTTTAAGTCCTTGGAATTCATTATGTAAGTACCTTTATCATCTTCAATTATAGGAAAGTACTCCCCATCTCTTTTTTCTTCAACTAAGAAATATTTATACCTACATGGCTGAGCACATTGTCCTCTATTCGCATCTCTTCCAGTCATATAATTAGACAGTAGACATCTTCCTGAATAGGACATACACATAGATCCATGAACAAAAGCTTCAAGTTCACAAGTATCAGGTAACTTTGCTCTAATTTCTTTAATTTCGATAAGTGATAATTCTCTTGCTAGAACAATTCTTTTAACCCCTTGTTTATGCCAAAAGATAGCTGATTTATAGTTTACATTGTTAGCTTGAGTGCTTAAATGAATTTCTAAATTTGGTACGACTTCTCTTGCTGTCATAATAATTCCTGGATCAGATACAATAATAGCATCCGCACCTAGTTCATATATTTCTTTTAGATAATCTTCTAAGCCGTCTAAGTCTTCATTGTGAGGAAATACGTTTAAGGTAATATATACCCTTTTGCCTCTTAAATGTGCAAAGTCTAAACCTTCTTTTAATTCTTCCGTGCTAAAATTATCAGCAAAAGCTCTTAAATTTAATTTACTTCCACCTAAATAAACCGCGTCTGCTCCAAAATTTATAGCCGCTTTTAATTTTTCCAAGTTACCTGCGGGTGCTAGTATTTCTGGTTTCATTAGTTTTGTTCCTCCTTGCTGATTACCTCACACTTTCTTACTGTAACTGAGATACCATCTCCCATTGGTATTACAGAAGTTATAAGTTCATCATTATTAGATACTAATTCTAAATAACTTTTCATACGTTTTATTATAGTGATTTTTCTACGCGTTGCAATCTCTTTTGATGCAACCATTCCTCTAAAAAGGACATTATCAGCAATAAGAACTCCTTCTTTTTTTAAGAGCCTTAAGCAATGGGGAAGAAAATGATTATAGTGACCTTTACCTGCATCTATAAAAATCATATCAAATTCATCTTTAAGATTTTCTAGTGCTTCTAGGCAATCTCCTTCTATAATAGTAATTTTATTTTGTAGTCCGTATTTTTCTATATTAGACTTAGCAATCTCTATCATTTTTTCGTCTCTTTCAATAGTTGTAATTTCACTAAGTCCTCCAGAAGTTAGATTCATTAGAATAGCAGAATATCCTATAGCTGTCCCGAGTTCTAAAATCTTTTTAGGTTTCTTCATAGTAACCATCAATTCTAAAAATTTAGCAGTTTCTTTTTGAACTATAGGCACTCTATTCTCTAGAGCAAAATTTTCCAAATTTTTCATAATTATATTATTACCTGGAATTAAACCCCTTAAATATTGTTCCATATAATCATATGTTACCCCACTCATTTAATTTCCTCCAAAAATTCATTAATGCATATAAAAATAAATAACAAGTCAAAGATTTTACAATACTGACTTGTCATTTATTTTTATGTGACTAACACAGTTAACTAAAATCCCTGTGTTACATTTTAATTTTATATGTACATTGAAAAAGAAAACCTTCCAAATTAAATTTCGGGTTTTCTTTTACTGAAACTATTTATTTGATTTACTAGATGCTCTTTTTCTTTCTCCTGAGTCTAATATTCTTTTTCTCATTCTAATGTTTAGAGGAGTAATTTCAACTAACTCATCTATAGCTACAAATTCTAAGCACTGCTCTAGTGACATAGGTTTAAGTGAAGTTAATTTTAGTGCATCATCTGCTCCTGAAGATCTAGTGTTTGTTAACTGTTTCTTTCTACAAACATTTACTTCTATGTCTCCAGCTCTTGCACATTCCCCTGCAATCATTCCTGCATATACTGGCATTCCTGATGTTATGAAAAGAGTTCCTCTTTCTTGAGCATTGTATAATCCGTAAGTTACTGATTCTCCGCTTTCAAATACAATTAAAGAACCTTTATTTCTATCTGGAATTTCTCCCCTATACTTATCGTAACCATCTAGAACATGATTCATTATACCATTACCCTTAGTATCAGTCATAAGTTCACTTCTAAAGCCAATTAATCCTCTTGAAGGTACTTTGAACTCTAATCTAGTATATCCATTTATAGCAGAAGTCATATTAACCATATCTGCTTTTCTAGGTCCCATTTTTTCCATTACTACACCCATAAATTCTTCTGGAACGTCAATTGTAAGGTGCTCAATTGGCTCTGTTTTATGGCCATTTTCCTCTTTGTATATAACATTTGCTTTTGATACTTGGAATTCATATCCTTCACGTCTCATAGTTTCTATTAGAACTGAAAGATGAAGTTCCCCTCTTCCACTTACTTCAAAACCATCTTCAATTTCTTCTACTCTTAAACTAACATTAGTTTCAAGTTCTTTCATAAGTCTATCTCTTATATGTCTTGATGTAACATACGTTCCTTCTTGGCCTGCAAAAGGAGAATTATTAACCATGAAATTCATACTTAAAGTAGGCTCATCAATTTCAATGAATGGAAGAGCTTCTGGTTCATTAATATCAGCTATTGTTTCTCCAATGTTAATGTCTGGAATACCAGAAACTGCTACTATATCACCAAGCATTGCTTCATCAGTTTCTTCTCTTTTAAGACCATTGTAAACGAAAAGGCTTGAAACTTTAACATTGTTTATTGTTCCATCTTTTCTTATAAGTGCTATTTGTTGATTTTTTTTGATTGATCCTCTTTCAATTTTTCCTATTCCAATTTTTCCAACATATTCATTATAATCAATAGTTGAAATAAGCATTTGAAGTGGCATATCTAAATATCCTTCTGGTGCCTTTACATTCTTTATTATAGAATCAAATAATGGCTCCATGTTGTCACTTACATCAGCAACTTCAAGTTTTGCATACCCTTCTCTAGCAGAAGCATATACCACTGCAAAGTCTAATTGTTCATCATCTGCTCCAAGTTCAACAAATAGGTCAAAGACTTCATCAAGTACTTCTGTAGGACGAGCGTCTTTTCTATCAATTTTGTTTATAACAACGATAGGTTTAAGATTTAATTCTAATGCTTTCTTTAAAACAAATTTAGTTTGTGGCATTGCACCTTCATATGCATCAACTACAAGAAGTACACTATCAACCATCTTAAGTACACGTTCAACTTCTCCACCAAAATCAGCATGTCCTGGAGTATCAACTATATTTATTTTAATCCCATTATGCATTACTGCTGTATTCTTAGAAAGAATTGTTATTCCTCTTTCTTTTTCTAAATCATTAGAGTCCATTACTCTCTCCTGTACTCTTTCATTTTCTCTAAAAACATGGCTTTGCTTTAGTAGACAATCCACTAGTGTTGTCTTGCCGTGATCTACGTGAGCAATTATTGCTATATTTCTAACATCATTTCTTGTAAATAAATTCATATTAATCCTCCAATTTTTTTTTCGTAAGTTCACACATTTTACACAAACAAAAATTGGATACGTCTTGAAGTATCCAATTTTCGCATTTACTATACTTATTTTAATATTATCTTGCAAAAAAGTCAACTATGTCTATTATTCATTATCACTAAATGACGAATTTAATTGCCTAATATCACTTAGTAATTTCATCTCATCATCCCATATTAATCTAAAAGTTACCTATAAATTCTTTTTAAAGTATTTATTGTTTACTTAGACACTTTTCACAAATGCCATAAAATTTTAAACTATGGTCTTCAATCTTAAAATTGTATTTTTTTTCAACAATTGCTTCTAGCTCATCAAGTAAATCTCCTTCTACCTCGAGCACTGCGCCACAGCGATTACAAATCATGTGGTGGTGTTGATGTCTCTCATCTTCATGATTAAGTTCATATCTGCTACATCCATCATCTAAATCCAACTTATTAATTACACCCATTTCTTCTAAAAGTTGAACTGTCCTATAAATTGTAGCAAGACCTATTTCAGGGCAATCAACTTTAACAAGGTCATATAGTTCTTCTGCAGTAAGATGGCTACCTTCACTCTTAATTATTCCATTTAGGATTGCTCTCCTCTGTGGAGTTAACTTATATCCCTCTTGTTTTAAAGATTCTTTTAAACTCTCAACGCTCTCTGGAGATATGTTTGACATATATATACCCCTTTTCTACAACTATCAGTTGACTAATCAGTGTAAATTATATTTACTATATATTCATTTTAATACTTTATTATGATATTGTCAATTGATAATCATTTAGTCTATATAAAAGAGGCTAATTTGTCTAAAATTCCACTAAAGTTGCTCAAATAAAGACTTTCTTTTAAATTGTGGGTTATGCTCACCTTAAGAAATTGCATCGTAAGCTTCTGAAATCATTTCAAACTCTTCATCGTCTTCTATTGTAACTAAAATATCGTTGCCCTCTGCGTCCTTATCAATTCTTAGTGCAATAGCATCAATGTCTTCTTCTCCAGTTGGAGCAACAATAACATATTCTTTATCTTCAATGTCTAATTTCGTTAGCACATCAAATTCTATCTCCTTACCCTCTTCATCGTTTAATAGTATAGTTTCAACATTGTTATCCATTTTATTTTCTCCTTTCTAATTGTATTATTAATAATATTTAAATCTTAATTTCATATGTATTTTAAAATATATATTTTTATATAAATATGCCTTATAAATGTGTGCCTAAACTATCTAAATATCCTTGCAATATGAACACAGCTGCGATTTTATCTACAATTTTTTTTCGTTTTGACCTAGACAAATCCCCCTCTAGCATTACTCTATTTGCAGCTACGGTAGTTAATCTTTCATCCCACATTTTTACTTCAAAATTAAAAATTTCTTTAAGTTTCTCGCAAAAGCGCTGAACCTTTTCTCCTTGTGGTCCTATAGTTCCATTCATGTTCTTAGGAAGACCTGATACAATTGTTTCTACATCATACTGTACACATATTTTTTTGATTTCTTCAATGTCTATGACTATGCTTTTCCTTTTGATTGTTGTAATTCCTTGTGCTGTTAATCCTAAGGGGTCACACACAGCTACGCCAATTGTTCTGTCTCCAATGTCTAATCCTAATACTCTCATTCATATACCCCTTTAATAATAGTTTAATTAATACAACCCATCTTTAAAAAATAAAATGCCCTTTTGGGCATTTTATTTTTTTATGTCTAGATAAGATTTCAAAACTTCTTCTAATATTTCATCTCTCTCTAGCTTTCTTACTAACGCTCTTGCTCCATTGTAGTTCGTTATATATGTTGGATCTCCAGAAATTAAATATCCTACCATTTGATTTACTGGGTTATATCCCTTTTTTATAAGTGAATTGTATACGTCAGTCAAAATAGTTTTTGTTAAATCTTTTTTATCTTTTACAAAATCAAATTGGACTGTATTTTCATTATTATCCATTCCATACACCTCTTCCCTTATAATATGCTTAACGCTGTAATTTACACCATTTGAATACATTAGGAAATTGTATAGAATGGCAATACATTACAGATTTTTGTTAGAATAAACACCATTATAGATACTAACGATAATAAAATAACTTGTTGCTAATTATATTATAAAACAACTATTACAAAAAGTATACTATTTTACCAATCTTTCAATAATAGATGATACATTCTCTATTGCTTGTTTTAATTTTTCAGGAAGTTTTCCACCTGCCTCTGCCATATCAGGTCTACCACCTCCACCACCACCAGCGATTTTAGCAACTTCTTTAATAATTTTTCCACAATGTATTCCTTTATCTATTGCTGATTTAGATGCCATTGCAATAAATATTACCTTATCATCTATGTGACTTCCAAGCACAACTACACCATCACCAAGTTTGTCACGAAGTTTATCAGCTAAATCTCTCAAAGCATCTCCATCTATATCTTTCACATCGCCGCAAATTACTTTAACACCTTTTATCTCTTTAATATTAGTTAACATTTCATCAACTGACGAACTAGCCAACTTGCCCTTTAATAATATTATTTCCTTTTCTTTGTCTTTTAATTCACACAATTGAGTTTCTAATTTTTTTAATATATCTTTTTCTGAGCATTTTAGTTCACCATAAATATCTTTTAATAAATTATTTTTATCTTCCATATATTCTACAAAATTACTACCTGTTATAGCTTCAATTCTTCTAACTCCGGCTGCTACTCCTGATTCTGATAGAATTTTAAAGAGCCCGATTTCCCCTGAATTTCTAACATGAGTACCACCACATAATTCCTTGCTATACTCCCCTACAGATACTACCCTAACATCATTGTGATACTTTTCGTCAAACAATGCTATGGCGCCACTTTCCTTAGCTTTATCTATAGTCATAACATTCGTCTCAACCTTATATGCCTTCATAATATTGTCATTTACAATTTTTTGAACCTTAATAATTTCACCCTCCGTTAGTGCGGAAAAATGGGTGAAGTCGAACCTTAGTCTCTCCTGATTTACATAAGAACCTGATTGGTGAACGTGATCACCTAAAACTCTTTTTAATGCTTCTTGTAACATATGAGTTGCAGTATGATTTCTACATACTTCTGTTCTTCTATTCTCATCAATCTTAAGAGTTACTAATTCATTTGGTAGCAGTAAACCTTCAAGCACTTTAACAAAATGTACAACTTTACCTGAAGCACTTTTTTGACAATCGTAAACTTGTGCTTTAAAATTATCATTAAAAATAATTCCTTTATCTCCAATTTGTCCACCCATTTCAGCATAAAAAGGAGTAATTTCTGTTACAATAATTCCTTTTAAACCTTTTGAAAGTTCGGAAACAAGTTCTTCACCACTAATTAAAACTTTAGCTTTTGCTTGCAACTCCGTTTTATCGTATCCATCAAATTCTGTTTCTATGTCTTTAGGAATTAAATTCAATACACTTTCTCCACTACCCATGTAATTTGATTGTCCTCTAGCATCTCTTGCTCTTTGTCTTTGACTTTGCATTTCACTATTAAATCCTTTTAAATCAATTTTCATGCCCACGTCTTCTAATATTTCCTCTGTAAGCTCATAAGGAAAACCATAGGTATCATATAATTTAAATGCTTTATCCCCACTTAAAATTTTACTATTTTCATCTTTAGGTTCACTCATCTTAAGTTCTTCAATATAAGCCTTTAAAATATCCATACCAGAATCTATAGTTTCCAAAAATCTTTCTTCTTCAATTTTTATAACCTTTTTAATATATGATGCTTTCTCTTTTAACTCTGGGTAAGCTTTAAATGAGTTTTCAATCACCGTATCACATAATTCATTTAAAAAAATATTTTCAATTCCAAGTAATCTGCCGTGTCTTGCTGCACGCCTTAGTAATCGCCTTAAAACATAACCTATCCCCTCATTAGACGGAAGTACACCATCACTTATCATAAATGTTGTGCTTCTAATATGGTCTGTTATTATTCGAAGTGATATATCCTCTGCCCTGCTTTTCCCACATTTAACACCTGAGATCCTTGAAACCTCTTCTAAAATATTTTTTATAGTATCAATTTCAAATATATTATCGGTGCCCTGCATTATAGATGCTATTCTCTCAAGGCCCATCCCCGTATCTATGTTAGGATTCGTTAATTTGTTGTAGTTCCCATGCTCATCCTTATTAAATTGAGTGAACACTAAATTCCAAAATTCTATTACTCTATCATCATTTCCTGCTTTAAGAAATTCTTCTTCAGTTTTAATTTGACCGAGTTCTACATTTCTATCAAAGTGTATTTCCGAACTTGGACCACAAGGTCCTTGACCTATTTCCCAAAAATTTTCTTCTTTCCCTAATCTGAATATACGTGCTGGATCAATATCGGTGTTTTTAGTCCAAACATCAAAAGCTTCATCATCTTCTAAATATATAGTTACATATAAATTATCTTTTGGTATATCTAAAACAATTGTTACATATTCCCAAGCCCATTGAATAATCTCTTTCTTGAAATAATCTCCAAAAGAGAAGTTACCAAGCATTTCAAAGAAAGTACCATGTCTTGAGGTCTTGCCTACATTTTCAATATCTCCTGTTCTAATACATTTTTGGCAATTGGTTATTCTAGTATTAGGCGGTGTTTTAATTCCTGTAAAATATGGTTTTAATGGTTGCATACCTGCATTTACAAGTAATAAACTGCTATCATTCTTAGGCACTAGAGAAAAACTCTCAAGTCTAAGATGTTCTTTGCTTTCAAAAAATTTCAGAAAGGATTCCCTAATTTCATTTAGCCCTAATTTTTCCATAATATCTCCTCCGTTTATTTTACAATGTTTGTTTTCATCAGAAAATAAAAAAACCTTCACTTCCCTAAAAACAAGGGACGAAAGTTTTCCGCGTTACCACCCTAATTATATTGCCTCATAATTAATTAAAATTATTACAAACAATATCTCTCAACAAAATAAAGTTCAAAGATAGCTTCAATACATTTATCAAGAAGTTTTCACCTTCCACTTCCTCTCTATATGATACAATATATTTACTAATTCTTATCATTACCTTAATACCTCTATATATACAAATTATAAGCAAAAATATACTTATTGTCAATATATAAGGTATGTTTAAATTAATCTTTTGAAGATTTGATTTAAATTTAATATAGAACAATGTATTTGATATAACTAAAATAAATAATAGTTTAAGTCCTCGTATATAACTTTAATCACTACTCCTAGAGGAACTGCTAGTATCATTCCTAAAATACCTCCAACATTACCACCTATCAGTAATAATAATATTACTGTCAATGGATGCATACTAATACTTTCTCCAATTATTTTTGGGGACAATATACTTCCTTCAATTTGTTGAAGTGCAAATAACCAAAGCGTTGTATATAAAGCTATTTTTGGTGAGGATAGTAGCGCTATTAAAATAATAGGTATTACCCCAAATAGAGGTCCAAAATAAGGAATTATGTTGAAAATTCCATTTATTAATGAAAGTATCAAAGGAAAATCAACTTTCATAAATATTAAAATAAAAAATGTTGCAATAGTTATAATCCCACATAAAATAAGTTGACTTATAATATATCGTCCCAATACCTTATCAATATCCTCTATTATTTTTTTTATTACGTTTCTGCTTTCTGGCGGAAAAACTATTAAAGCCTTATTTATCATATTTTCACTATCACATAAAAAGTAATATATTATCAAGGGAGAAAGCATGTACGTTATTATATTCTCACCCATTCCCATGATGGAATTAAATATTTTATCAAATATTAAAAGTATTTGAGCATTTGACTTGTTGTATATAGTATTTATAATACCACTCATAACTTTGTTAGTGCTTAATACCTTTATCTTCATATTTGCATTAATCAAATAGTTTTGAAGTTCATTTATTGCCTTATTTATGTACAAACTTTCTCTAAAAAGTGATGGAATTACAACTATTAAGGTTAATGCTATTAAGCCTGCTAAACCTACTATTATTAAAGCAGAAGCTGCTTTTTTATTTACTCCTTTTTTAATTAAAAGCATATATAGTGGTTTTAGTATATATGCAACGATAAAAGAAATAAAAACTAAATTTATTATTTGCTTAATAATAGGTATTCTTACTGCAATAAGGATTATAACTATAAAAATAATTATACATACAATAGTCATAGTTAACTTCTTTTTATTAATTTTTTTCATTTATTTTTTCCTTTACAAAAAAATTATGTGGCATACTTTTAAAATAATATTCTTCGCTATGTGGAATATACAGAATATTTTCTTCTCCAAGAATTAGTTCATTTATTAACATTATCCTTTTCCCTCTTAGCAAATTTGGAATAAACCCTGAAGAAACTATAACTCCTTTTATTTCAAATGTATCATATGTAAAATTAATATCCTCTACCATACCAAATATATTTCCACATTTATCTATTACATCCATATTGATAAAGCTGTGCAAACATAATTTTCTACTTTTCTCCACCTTTTTAACTACCATATGCTTATTAAAATATATGATATCTTCTTTTAATACACTTAGATTTTTACTGAAAAAATTATATGGAGATATTACAAATCCAAGTACCTTACCGTTATTAAAATCTATTAGTAAGTCTCTGATAAAACCTATTTTCTTTCCATCCACACTCACAACATCCATAAATATAAATTTTTTGCTCTTAAACATAGTCTCTCCTATATAAAAAGATCTTTCTTATTTTTACTTACAGTTATGTTTTCCAATTAATCTAATAATTATTACGTAAAAAATATAAATGTTGAAAATATATGGATTAAACAGTATTATTATTTAATAATTTTCTTTTTTATTGAATTCTAATATTTTAAAAGGAAGCGATGAAATTTGATAAGGCAAAAATTAATTATAAACATATTGTTAATTAGTGGGTTATTTCTATTTGGTTGTAGTAATTCAATTCCTAGCCTTAGTCCCATTCCTAGTTCCAGTGACAAGGTTATTTTGCCTAAAATTAAAAATATTGATAAAGTACAAATCAAAATTAATGCTATGAGTTTGGACGAGAAAATTGGTCAGTTAGTAATTGTTGGACTTGATGGTTTTACATTGGATAATAATATAAATAATTTGATTAAAGAACATAAGGTTTCCGGGGTTATTTTATTTAGCAAAAATGTAAATAATCCGAATCAATTAGTTAGCCTAACTAATTCACTAAAAACTAAGAATTCCCAAAACAAAATACCTTTGTTTATATCTGTAGATGAGGAAGGTGGAAGGGTATCAAGGATGCCAACTGAAATTAAAAAGCTTCCATCAAATGAAACTATAGGAAAAAACAACGATAGCATCTCAAGTTACAATATTGGAAAAATTATAGGAGAAGAACTTAAAACCTTTGGATTTAATATGGATTTCGCCCCAGTACTTGATATAAATAGCAATCCTAATAATCCCATAATAGGTGACAGATCCTTTGGGAGTAGCCCAAGTATTGTTAATAAATTAGGCATTAAAACTATGGAAGGCATAATGGATAACAATATAATTTCTGTTGTAAAGCACTTTCCTGGGCATGGGGACACAGCAGTTGATTCACATTTAGAACTTCCCGTAGTAAAAAAGGATTTAGCAAAACTTAATGCGTTTGAACTAGTTCCTTTTAAAGAAGCTATAAAAAATAATGTGGATGCCATTATGGTGTCACATATCTTACTTAATAAAATAGACCCTGCTTATCCTGCGAGTATGTCAAAAACTGTTATAACCGATATATTAAGAGGAACTTTAAATTTTACCGGAGTAGTTATAACTGATGATATGACAATGGGCGCCATTATAAAATATAATGATATAATAAAATCCATCAATATCAATGATATTAATGGTATTAACAATAAAATAGAATCGTTAATGAAAAAATAAAAAACTACATTTTTCAAAAACTAATGTAGTTTTATAAAATGTAGTTATTTCAAATCACTTTTCCAAAGTTCAAGTTTTTGTGATTCCCTATAATTATTTATTGCATTATGTATAGTTTGTTCTGCAAGCACAGAACAATGCTCTTTTAAAGCTGGCAAACCGTCTAGTGCTTCAATAACCGACTTGTTGGTTAACTTCCACGCCCGCTCTAAAGTTTTGCCCTTTATAAGTTCTGTTGCAATGCTAGATGAAGCTATCGCTGATCCACATCCGAAAGCCTTAAACTTAACACTAATTATTATATTATCCTCAACCTTTATATAAATTTTCATTATATCCCCACATTTTGGATCTCCTGCTTCTCCAATACCGTTAGCATCTCCTAATATTCCCATATTTCTTGGACTATAAAAATGCTCCATAACCTTATCACTATATATCATAATTTTACTCCTTTTTTTCACAATAAAAGTTTCGCTTTATTATCATCGCGCTGCTTTACCTAATAATTGTTGTTTCCTATAAAGGCAGAAAGATATCTAGTTTTCAACTAGATATCTTTCTGCCTAAATTCTCTACTAAATAGCTTTATTTACATATGGTTTAGATTTATAAAATCTCCTCTATTATCCCACCACCAACTACTAAATTTTCTAAATAGAAAACCACTGATTGGCCTTTGGTTATAGCTCTTTGTTTATCATCAAAAACAACTTTGATTCTATCATTTTCTATAGGAATTAAAGTAGCTGCTTGAGGAATGGCCGAATATCTTATCTTAGCTGTAACTCTTAAATTTGATTCGAGTTTATCAAATGGAATGAAATTTAAATCTTTAGCAATAAGACCAATTTTAAAAATATTCTCTTCGTCTCCTATTACCACTTCGTTAGTTTTAGGATTAATATCATTAACAAAAACAGGTTTACCTATAGCTATACCCAGCCCCTTCCTCTGACCTATGGTATAGTATACTATTCCTTTATGAAAGCCCATAACCTTCCCCTCATTATTAACAAAATTTCCTGGTTTTATTTCTCTACCACTATATTTTTTAATGTAAGATCCATGGTCATTATCAGGAATAAAACAAATTTCCTGACTATCCTTTTTTTTGAAAACTTCTAGTCCAATTCTCTCTGCAATATTACGTATTTCTGGTTTTGAATAATCTCCACAAGGCATCAAAGTATGACTTAATTGCTCTTGATTTAATGTATACAAAGCATATGTTTGATCTTTTTTATCATCTTCTGATTTTTTAAGTATATATCTATCATCTTGTTTTTCAATTTTAGCATAGTGACCTGTAGCTATATAATCAGCTCCCAGTGCCCTAGCTTTTCTTAAAAATTCCTCAAATTTGATTTTTTTATTACAGACAATACAAGGATTAGGTGTTCTACCTTCCATATATTCATCAACGAAATTATCAATAACATTTGCCTTAAAAACATCCTTGAAATTCATAACATAAAAGGGTATATCTAGTACATCTGCAACTCGCCTTGCATCATTTGCCGCTGAAATAGAACAACATCCACCTTCATTTTCTTCATAATCAGGATTATCTGGAGAGAGCTTCATCATGATCCCTATAACTTCATAGCCTTGTTCTTTCAAAAGATATGCAGCTACAGAACTATCTACTCCACCACTCATTCCAATAACTACTTTTTTTTTCATATAATATCACCTATTCTCCGTGTACTTCACCATGTATGTCTTGATGTGCTTCATGATCCCATACTTTTAGCCCAGCTTTTCTTCTATAATCATTAATTGCTTTGTGTATAGCTTCTTCAGCGAGTACTGAGCAATGCATTTTTATTGGTGGTAATCCATCCAATGCTTCAGCAACTGCTAAGTTTGTTAATGTCCATGCATCATCTACAGATTTACCTTTAATTAGCTCTGTTGCCATGCTTGAAGATGCTATAGCTGATCCACAACCAAAGGTTTTAAATTTAGCATCCACTACTATATTATCTTCTACTTTCAAATAAACTTTCATAATATCTCCACATTTAGCGTTACCAACTTCACCAATTCCGCTAGCATTTGGAATTTCGCCTACATTTCTTGGATTAGTAAAATGGTCCATAACTTTTGCACTGTAATCCATATTATTTTTCCCCCTTCTTTAAATAGTCATCATATAGTGGTGACATATCTCTTAATCTTTGAATAACCTTTGGAACTGTTTCTAATACGTAATCTACTTCTTCCTCAGTAGTAGCATCACCTAAAGTTAATCTTAATGAACCATGAGCTATCTCATGAATAAGACCTATTGCAAGTAATACGTGAGATGGATCTAATGAACCTGATGTACATGCACTTCCACTTGAGGCTGCAATACCTTTTGCATCAAGCATTAATAATATAGATTCACCTTCAACAAACCTAAAACTAATATTAGAGTTTCCTGGAAGTCTTTTTTCTCCTATTGGTCCATTAAGCCTTGTGTACGGTACTTTTAATAATCCATTCATAAGTTTATCTCTTAAATAAACTAGTTTTTTATTATTTTCTTCCATGTTCTCAACTGCTAGCTCAAGAGCTTTACCAATTCCAACTACGCTAGCTACATTTTCAGTACCAGCTCTTCTATTTCTTTCCTGCCCACCACCATGTATTAAATTTTCTATTTTAATGCCTTTTCGTATATATAAAGCTCCTATTCCTTTTGGTCCATAAAATTTATGACCAGCGAGTGATAATAAATCTATATTCATCTCTTTTACATCAACTGGAATATGACCTACGGCTTGAACTGCATCTGTATGGAAAAGTATTTTTTTACTTCTGCATAATGCTCCTATTTCTTTTATTGGTTCAATTGTTCCAATCTCATTATTAGCAAACATTACTGATACCAAAATGGTTTTATCAGTAATAGCATTTTCTAAATCTTTAATACTAATAAATCCATATTCATCTACTGGTAAATATGTAATGTCAAATCCATTTTTAGATAAATATTCACAAGTATGAAGTACTGCATGATGCTCAATAACAGTAGTTATTATATGATTTCCTTTTTTCTTATAAGCAGAAGCTATACCCTTTATAGCCCAATTATCTGCTTCTGAACCACCACTTGTAAAATATATTTCACTTGAATCAGCATTTATTGCTTTCGCTACCTTGTCTCGTCCAATATCTATTACCTTTTTAGTTTCTCTTGCTAGAGTATAGATTGAAGATGGATTTCCAAAATAAGTTGTAAAGTAAGGAAGCATTTCTTTCATTACTTCTGGTTTAGTATAAGTTGTTGCAGCATGGTCCATGTATATTGATTTATTCATTATCTTTCACTCCTTTAATTAGTGTCATTTCATTGTAATCATCAACAATATCTTTTAAAGTTATCGAGGTGGTTACACTATCTATACTATTTTTTATTTTCTTCCATAATAATCTGGTAGCACAACAATCAATATTATTGCATGCTTCATCTTCAAGGCAATTAGAAATTTCAATTGGTCCTTCAAGTACATTAATAACATCATATATAGTTATTTCCTCTGGTCTTCTATTAAGTATATAACCGCCCTGAGACCCCCTAATACTTTTAATAAGTTTAGCTCGTCTTAGAGATGAGAATAGTTGTTCTAAATAATATTCAGAAATACTTTGTCTTTCGGATATACTTTTTATAGATACAGGCTGTTCACCATAATTTATAGCTAAATCTACCATGGCTTTGACCCCATATCTTCCCTTCGTAGATAATTTCATATAATCACTCCTTTAATCAACACCCGCGTAGTTACTAAAGTTTTCAAATTGTTATAGTATGTAATCTCTGCTTAAAACTGGAGCAACTTCACTTCTGAATTATTCTTAAAGTAGAGTGTTTTACTATACTTTCTGAAATCATCATATCAACTCCTAGTAATCTTGTCAACTATGAATAACTCAGTTTTCTTTTATTTTCTCGATTTTTAAGCTTAATTATCGAATTATATGCCAATAATCTACTTATACATCCATAATGCTCGATATTATATATTTAGTAAATAATTAGAACCCAAATACTAAAGAAATTTATATTCTTCCTTGAAGTATTTAATTATATATAGTATAATTTAAAAAACGCTTTGGAAGAATGTTACCCACGTAGATAAGTCACTTACGTTGGGTTTTTTATATTTTATAGGAGGTATTAAAAATGAAAAATGAAATTGTTAAACCGTCAATTTTACCTGGCTTTATGGAGTTACTGCCAGCAGATCAAATTCAATTCAATAAATTATCTGATACAATAAGGAAAACTTATGAAAGCTTTGGATTTATGCCCATAGATACACCAGTGATCGAGAAATCAGAAATACTACTTGCAAAGGGAGGCGGAGAAACTGAAAAACAAATTTATAGATTTTTAAAAGGGAGTAATGACTTATCCCTTAGGTTTGATTTAACTGTCCCACTAGCTAGATATGTATCTCAAAATTTCAGCTTCTTAACTTTCCCCTTTAGAAGGTACCAAATTGGTAAGGTTTATAGAGGAGAGAGAAATCAAAAGGGACGGTTTCGTGAATTTTACCAATGTGATATTGATATTGTAGGACACAACAGTTTAAGTATTTTAAATGATGCTGAAATACCAAGTATTATTTATTCAATATTCAGCAATCTTGGTTTCCAAGATTTCACCATAAAAATAAACAATAGAAAACTGTTAAATGGTTTTTTCGAATCCTTAGAAATCCAAGATAAATCAGAGGTTCTAAAGATTATTGACAAGATAGACAAAATCGGAGTATCCGTAGCCACTCAGGAACTGCTAGGTAATGGCTTAAGCACCGAAGTCGTAGAAAAAATTCTTGAATTTATTAATATGCGTGGAAGCAACAATGATATTCTACTCGCCTTAAATAATTTAAATATTTCTAATGCGAGTTTTAACCAAGGTGTAAACGAACTTTCAATTGTTACAAAATACGTAAAATTGTTTGGAGTTCCTGATGATAATTTTAAAATAGATTTAAAAATATCCAGAGGTCTTGATTATTACACTGGCACGGTTTATGAAACATTTTTAAATGAATACCCATCTATTGGTTCTGTATGTTCAGGTGGGCGTTATGATAATTTGGCAGAATATTATACAAAACAAAAATTACCAGGTGTCGGAATATCAATAGGTCTTACAAGACTTTTTTATCAATTAAATGAAGTTGAATTTTTTAAGAATGATACTGGAAAATGTATAACAAAAGTACTTGTAATACCACTCGATAATAATATTGATTATGGTATTTCTTTTGCAAATACTTTAAGAGATAAGGGAGTAATAACTGAAATATACCTTGATGATGCTAAAATAGTAAAGAAACTTGGGTATGCAAATAAACTAGGTATTCCTTTTGTAATTTTAATTGGTGAAACAGAAGCCCAAAATAAAACTGTTACAGTAAAAAATATGATAACTGGTGAGCAAACAACTGTTGATTTTGAAAATGCCTATAAAATAGTTAATGTATAAATCATTAACTCACAAAAAAGTAATATATTCGCTAGAATATATTACTTTTTTTTATGACGTAATCAAAGTTATGGCTTTAAACTAAGGACATTGATATATGGACTAAAATTGAACTACAATATATTAATATAACTCTGATTTTACAAATTCATGTTAATACTCAGGTTCCATATTTTTAATATATTATTAATAAGACACATTTTCCTCGTAAAACTAATAGTATATACAGTAAATAACTTTACGAGGAGGAGTATTATGTCCTTTAAAGATAATAGTCCAAGCTACAGAGATCTGATACTTGGCGTAAACAAAAAAGTACCTCTTATTTCCGGAAAAATTGTTACTGCAATTAATTTTGATAATGCAGCAACTACACCACCCTTCAAATCAGTAATGGAAGATGTTGTTAATTTTGCTCCATGGTACTCCTCCATTCATCGTGGTGAAGGGTATAAGTCTCAACTAAGCACTAAATTATATGAGGATTCAAGAAATATTGTTTTAAAATTCGTTAATGCTGATTTTAATAATACAGTTATTTATGTTAAAAATTCCACAGAAGCCTTTAACAAACTTTCAAACTTATTGTGTAAGCCCTATAAAAGAAGTGTTATATTAACGACAGATATGGAGCATCACTCAAACGATCTGCCTTGGAGAGATAAATTTATAATAGATTATATTTCTGTAGATTCAGATGGTAAATTGTCCTTAGATGATTTAGAAGCTAAGTTAAATAAATATAATGATTATGTAACACTAGTTACAATTTCTGGTGCATCAAATATAACCGGCTATAAAAATCCTATTTATGATGTTGCTAAATTAGTTCATAAATTTGGTTCGAAACTATTAGTAGACGGTGCACAATTAATACCTCATGCTCCTTTTATTATGAATAATGAAAATTCGGAATACAATATAGATTTTCTAATCTTTTCTGCTCATAAAATGTATGCACCTTTTGGCATAGGAGTTTTAATTGGTCCTAAAAGTATTTTAGATAAATGTGAACCTGATGAGGTAGGCGGTGGAACAGTAGATATTGTTACTCATGATTTTATAAAATGGAATGAATCTCCAGAGAGGCATGAGGCTGGATCACCAAATGTAATAGGTTCTGTCGCTCTGGCATCGGCTATTAAATCTTTAAATAAAATTGGTATGAATAATGTGGAGCGTATTGAAAATAATTTGACTTCCTATGCCGTTTCCAAAATAAAAAATATACCAAACCTGAGAATTTATTGTGATACTTCTAAAGGCGTTGATAGGGTTAGCATAATTCCTTTTAATATTTGTGGAATTGACCATGCCTTAGTTGCAAAAATTCTTTCCTATGAATGGGGCATTTCAGTAAGAAGTGGATGTTTTTGCGCTCAACCATACGTCGTTAAGTTATTAAATATTTCTGATGAATTTATAAGTGAGAGACTAGCTAATCCTAATTTATACCATCCCGGAATGGTTAGAATTAGTTTTGGACTATATAATACTTACTCGGAAATTGATATATTAGTTTATGCCCTAAATAAGATTTCATTAAAAAGAGATTATTATATTAACAAATATCAAAATATGAAAAAAACCCTTTTCGATATATAGTTAAATGATAAATAAAAATAGTACACTAAACATTTATCTGCACTTTAATAACAGTGTAGATATGCACTCTGTGTACTATTTCTCCATGATTTAAATATGCTATTCTCCATCTACATAAGAACTTCCTACAATAACTTATTCTATAAAAATAATATTACTATAGGTATCGTTACTGCAGAAATTATCGTAGTTATAAACACGCACTGTGAGGCGAGCAAATTGTCACCACCGTATTTTTCAGCAAGTAAGGGTGCCATTACTGCTGCTGGCATTGCTTGCAGTATAACACATATTTTAAGTAATAAATCATCTACTTTTAAAAGTTTTAACACAGCATAAACAATCATTGGGACTATTAAAAGTCTAACAAATGTAGCATAGTATATAGAAAAATCAGAGAAGGCATCTTTAAATTTCATTTCAGCAAGCATTGAACCAACAATTATCATAGATATTGGTGTTGTAGTAGACCCCACTAGCTTTATCGCATTTTCAATAGGTAAAGGTAATTTTATTGAAAATACGAATAAAATGACACCAATGATTACTGCTAAAATTGCTGGGTTTGCAACCGCCTTTCTCATGGATTTAAAATCTTTTTCTCCGGTGAATAGCATTACCCCTACAGTCCACACTATAATGTTAAAAGCAATATTAAATATTGCTGCATAGAAAACACCTTTTCCTCCATAAATACTTTCAAGAACTGGATATCCCATAAAGCCAGTATTTGAGAAAATTGTTATAAATCGATATACCTGCTGTTTTGTTTTAGGAACTTTGAAGAAAAATATTTTACTAATAAATATTAAACTTATATGTATTAAAAAAGAATATATTAAAATCTTTTGTGCATTACTAACCATCTCTGCTTCATATTTAATATTAAATGATGTAACAATCATAAAGGGCAAGGTTACATTTAATAATAGTTCTGAAAGCCCTTTATCGACAGTATCATTAAGAAACTTCTTTTTTTTAGCATAAAATCCTACCGCCATTATAATAAATAATACGATAATTTGATTAATTAATTGACTATTTCCCATTTTTATTCTCCTTAATTGAAAAAATACCATAAATTTTCTGTTAATATATTAAATAATAATA
>NZ_DATCQT010000051.1:0-1973 GCF_036569345.1 Clostridium sp. | reverse complement strand
TTTCGAGAATTAGATCTTCCTTATACTCAATTTGAAGAACAGGGTTTAGGTTTAGCGGTCATTGAGGTAAGTTGTCGCTATCGCAAACCTTCACATTATGATGATGACCTCGTTATTATTACTGGGTTAGATCAAATGTCGCTTTGATAAAGAAAGATAATAGGAACATTGCTTAATAACAATAGAAAAAGCCCGAAATTATTCATACTATTCATCGTGTAAAGGCCAAATCTTTGAAAAATAAATGGACTAATGATAAATGCTTGAAATGCATCCATAATAATATTTGCTCCAAAAAATAACCAGGCATTTGAGTAAGTAAAATAGAATACAAGAATTGTGGTGACGGGAAGAAGACCATAATTAAATGATGAAATATTTTTAAGAAAAAATACATTATTTGTAACATCCCACCAATGCCATACTTCTGCCATTTGCCAGTAAATCGTAGTCAAAAATATAGTAAAGAATGCAACCGATGAAAAGTGTCTTATCCTTTTTGAATCTAATGGTATAAGTAAAAACCAAGGTGCGATAAGTAATAACCATAATAATAATTGTCCCAATGTATTTTACCCCACTATCTTTTTGATTAATATCTGTTGATATTAATAACCTATACATTGAAAATTATGCATTCTCAAATGTGTGAGGGTTAGGAGAAGAAACGACAGACAATCAAAAAGTATATTCTTTTTTGTAAGATACTGGACACCTTATCCCGTCAATGGATTGGACATTAAGGTGTAGTAAAAAACAATTTATCCAAAGATAATAAAAGTGTTCCATAATAGTAAAAAACAGTGTTTGGTCCTTTATGATAGTGGCTGCCCAAGCCGCGATAAAACATCCAGTGAAATAGTATAGACATAGCTTTCTAAGCCTTATATATCAAGGCTTAGAGGATATACGTACAAAATAAAGTAGGGTACTGTCTTTTAGTGATTTTAAGAGACAGTACCCTATTTTCAAGCTGTTCCATTTTAGGAATCTAAGTGTGAATTTGGGTGTGATTTCTAAAAGCATGCAGTTTGGATAACCGCCAACTTTAGTAGCTATAATGGCTATTAGTGTTGGCGGCTTTTTTTGTGTATTCCCTGGAAGTGGCGTTTGTACTCAAGTCTGGATTGTCCTCAATTCTGACGATTTGGGAGGGGAAGTCGTCGTGCTGGCACAGGAAGTGGTATTAATTCTTTTTATCAAATTAGCAAATCAGCAAATCAGAATAGTATAGCGTCAATAGTATTACCTTGACAGTCGTGGTATTACGATATATATTTTAACTATGGAGGTGAGACTGTGGTCGATAATAAAATCTCCTCGGATTTACTCAGAGGGCATACAGATACGATTATTTTGAAGTTGTTGATGAGCGGTGATAAATATGGGTATGAAATATCGAAATTGATACATTCAAACTCTAATGGTGAGTATGAACTTAAGGAGTCTACTATGTTTTCGAGCCTGAAGAGGATGGAGAATGACGGTAATGTAACTTCATATTGGGGTGATGAGACCCAGGGTGGAAGAAGGAAGTACTATAGGATTACAGAAAAAGGGAAAGGGACTTATTTTGAAAACAAAAAAAATTGGAAAAACGCTAAGCGTATTCTAGACCAATTACTATAAGAGAAAGGTGGTAATAAGTCTGAAACACATCTCAAAAACCCATATTAGTTCTAGAGCATAGGCAAACAAGCCATCAAGAGATGATCTAAAATTAAGTTAAGATACTGAGTCAGGCTGAATTTTTAAAGGTTTTGTGGACGTCAATGCCACAACAAATTTGATAGACAATTTTCAAAGCCATAGGAGAATCTCCTTTCATAGATTTGAAGGGATAGACAGCATTGACTGATTGCCTAGCTATAAACGAGTAATGTTCATACAAAGATAAGTCTGCGTGCTCAAAGTCACACTTATTTGTGCTTGGAAAGGCAATCTACACATATAACAATGCGGTCACTCCGTGT
>NZ_DATCQT010000050.1:0-3103 GCF_036569345.1 Clostridium sp. | reverse complement strand
TCATTCTAGGGAAGTAGCATAATTTAGAATAAAAGAATACCTAAATTATCCATTGTTCGTGTTTCGAAATGGTCTTTTTGTTGTGCAACAAAATCATCAACTGCTTTTTAAAATTTGTGCTTGACTTTAATTAGCTGGTCTTTTCTTTATGTAACGTATTTAGTATTAATGGAGGGGATAGAATGATATTAGGGGGAATGGACCCAAGTTTTAGTAGAATAGTCTTATCTATTATGTAGCAAGCTCAGCCAAGGCGTCGCAAAGATCCCGGGGGTTGTGAACGGCACGTGAACAACTAGAAAGAAACCAACTTATATTTGCTATAAAATATAAAAAGATATAATGTAAAAATATACAAAACATGCTATAATTTCTATAAATTCAAGTCGAGATTTATTAAAATGTGAACTACTGAATATTTATAAACTGAACGTCAGAGAATAAGCAGGGATGAAATGAAAAATGGAGGTATTATGAATAAACGAGAGAAAATTAAAACAGCCTTTTTATATGGTGTTTTCATTTGTTACATATTTTTGTTAATTAAGATATTGTTCTTATCAAGAATTCCGTATTTGGAGCATAGGTCAATCAATCTCATTCCTTTTTATAGTATAATGGAATATATATCTGGCAGAACTGCGAATATAAAAGCATTTGCTTTTGGTAATGTGGTTGGCAATATAGTTATTTTTACTCCCCTTGGTACATATTGGTCATTATTCAAAAATGATAAAAGAGTAATAACCAATTTGTTGTTTATATTTATAGTGAGTTTGTTTGTTGAAATTATTCAGGGGTTTTTAGGCATTGGAGCATCAGACATTGATGATATAATACTAAATTGTTTGGGTGGATTGATTGGTATTTTAGGGTATAAGTTTTTATTGTTTATATTACGAGATGAGAAAAAAGTACATACTGCAATCACAATACTATCTGCTATCGGATTACCTTGTATATTATATTATTTATTCATGGTGAGAATGAGATTCTAAATATCTTTATTGCATATTCAAGAAGATACCCTACACAAAAGGAACGTAGAAATTAAGCATAATCTACAGCAAACTTAATGCACAAAATTTTAATAAAGCGTCATAACTACTAAAACCGAATAATCTGAGAGGCATTGATACAAAAGCACAATTAATAACCATTCAACTTTGCCAGTTCCTTCCACGAAATATCAGGATGTGTGTACCGCTTCCTGTTTTTTGTTTTGTCCTTGTAGTTGATGGCTTTCGCCGGGCAATGCTGAATACAGGCTAAGCATTGTTCACAGTGGTGTTTAAAATATGGTTTTTTGTCCTGATCCAAATCAATGTTGTTTACCGGGCAGACTTTTTGACAGATACCGCAATGAGTACACGCGTCGGATACATTGAAATGCTTATCCATATGATGGATAAAGTGCATAATTCCCTTATACATAAGTTGCTGGAACGGTTTGATTCTCAATGCAGTCAGATCGACAGTCCTATTTTTAATGTTACCGATGATTGGCTCCAAATCGCGGGCCGATTGCCGCGTTTCCTCTTCAACGGTATCATGCATGTCAAACATGATGATATAGTTTGAAAACATATCGAGTTTTTTAGCGTAACTGAGCGTGATCCCTTTTCGCTTCATCAAATTGCGCAGTTGAACTGTAGAATTTCCGGCGCGTTCAACACTCCCGCAGGTAGCAACAGCAAAAAAGTAGGCGTTCTTGTTATTTTGAAAATCAAATTGCGAAACAAAATCCTGGACCCTTGCAGGCACCCCCCGGTTATAAGTCGGATAGACAAAACCAATGACATCGTATTCACCCGTCAGGGTATATTCCTTATGGCAGCCCATGGATACAATTTCGCAGTTTTCCAGTTCTTCTGAGATTTTCTTTGCGGCCCATAAGCTGTTGCCTGTTCCTGAAAAGACGAAAATGATGTTTTTTCTCATTATATTACCCCCTCGTAAGGCGTGGTATCGTGAGCATATTTACATATGCTGATCTCTGGATCGTTAGAGCATTATTTCCTTCAATCATAGAAAGCACCGCCTTAAAAACTAAATTTCATTAATATAAAAATTCCTATAAAACTGACACTTGAACTGTTCTTATTAGAAGTAAATGCACTTATAAAATCAATATTAAATAAATAGCTAATAAGACGATACATAAAATAAGTGCATAATACAATTATAATCATACGTTTCTTATCATTAAAATTATTTGAAATATTTTTTCTACCTTTTTTAAGTGTTTTAGGATACTTTCTAAAGTTAAGAGATACAATTGTTGTCAATATTATACATAAAATATTGATTACTTCAATTTTAAACATTCTATAGTCCAAATTTTTTCCCTCCAAATTAATGTCTTATTTTATTGAACAATATCCTACTACTCTTAGCAATTTCAGTCGCAAGCTCCTTCAAAAAATTCCCTGGGGTATGTGAATAAACTATGAATATGAGCTATTTTTAAGAGAGGTTATATTCAACTGATTTTCTATATAATGTTCGTCTTGATATTCCAAGATATTTAGCTGTTTTTGTTTTGTTGTACTTATTGATATCTAGTGCTTTTATCATCTTTTCTTTATCACCTAAATTCACCGTATTTTTATCATTTATAACTATTGTAGCAGAATTATGAGGATAGAGTTTAGATTCATCATAAAGTTGCAAGTCAGTGTTAAAATAAAGTTTTATATGGTTTAAAGTTATTATTGCATCATCATAAATTTGAATTGTACCTTCCAAAAAGTTTTGTAATTCACGTACATTCCCTGGCCGTGTATAGGTAACAAAAAAATCTTTAGCCTCAGGGGAAAGAGTAACTGGAAGTTTGTTTATTCTCTCACAAATAAGATTTATAAAGTTATTTGCTAGGAGAAGAATATCTTCTTTTCTTTCTCTTAATGGAGGTATATTTATCCTTATAATTGCAAGGCGATAGAAAAGATCTTCTCTAAATTGTTTTTGTTTTATTTTCTCTTTTAAATTTTTATTTGTAGCTGTAATTATTCTTACATCAACACTTGTTGAAATATTGCTCCCAATCCTCATAAAATTTTTTTGTTCTATAACTCTTAAAAGTATAGCTTGAAGATCAAGC
>NZ_DATCQT010000049.1:0-53421 GCF_036569345.1 Clostridium sp. | reverse complement strand
TGGATTATATGCATCTCTTGCTTCACAATATGGTGATGAAACTGATGTAGGTGCTTATGCTTTATTGTCTTTAAAAGATGGTCCATTTTTTACATTAGTTGCATTAGGTGCATCAGGACTTGCTCAAGTTCCTTTTATGGCACTTGTAGCAGTATTAGTTCCAATATTAATAGGAATGATTTTAGGAAACATTGATCTTGATATGAGAAAATTCCTTGGAAGCAGTGGATTGTTATTAATCCCATTCTTTTCTTTCCCATTAGGTGCAGGAATGAATCTTGGAACTATTGTAAAAGCTGGAGGTCCTGGAATACTACTCGGAATAATAGCTTCATTTACTGGAATAGGAGCATATGTACTTTTGAAATTGTTTAAAGAAGAGCCTATAATAGGACTCGCAACAGGGTCAACTGCAGGAAATGCTGTAGCGACGCCAGCTATTATTGCAGGAGCAGATCCATCATTAATTGCTATAGCAACAGTAGCCACTGCACAAGTTGCAGCATCATGTGTAGTATCTGCTATCCTTTGTCCATTTATTGTTTCTTATGCATTTAAATTGATGAGTAAAAATAAAATGAAAAAATTAAATAACGGACATGTTGCATGATAAAATATATAGTTAGAGTATAGAATATTTTAAATACATTATGCATAGTATAGCTTATATGGTACGAATAATGTAAGCGATAGTCAATAGCCATTCTCCTGAAAAGAGAGTGGCTATTTTTTAGTTTTTCTATATTGATGGATTCAAATTTCTAAAATAATAGGAGTGATACATAAATGTATAAAAATAAAAATAATATGGTAACAATAATGATGTCTATATTATTATTAATTAATATAGTTTTTCCATTGATAAATGTTAAAGCAATATCAGTGGTAACTTCAATAACCTCAGTAAATCCAGTAATTTCAGTAAAAGTAGTACCATCTACATGTGATAGCATTAATATTAGCTGGAGTCCAGTGAGTGAAGCCAAAGGATATGGAGTTTATAGAGCAACATCTCTTAAAGGGCCTTATATTTTAATAACAGCACCTACACAATCAAGTTATACTAATACTGGACTTACAAACAATATAACTTACTTCTATAGTATTAGAGCATATATAATAGATGGAAAAACTAAAGTTAATAGTGCTTATTCAGCTAAAGCAAGTGCAAGTCCAGTACCATTTTCAACCTTTTTTAATAATGATGTATTTGTAGGAGATTCTATAACCTATCGTATGGGATCTTATGGATATATGGCTCCCAGTAAACTAATAGCCAAAGGTGGAGCAACAATTGTAGATATAAAGAATTTATTAATAGCATCAAAAGTTAAGTCACCCAAAAGAGTAATAATAATGTGTGGTGTAAATAATTTAGGTTTTGATAGATTAAATGTAACTAATTTCAAAAATTTGTACAATGATTTAATAGTAACAGCTAAAAAAAAATATCCAAAATCAAAGATAATTGTAGAACCAATATTTAAAGTTAATGCAACATGTAGTAGAGTAAAAAATATTGAAGTAGCTAAATGTAATACTATAATAAAGGGATTAGCAACATCAAATAGGATAACATTCCTGGATACATCAAGTATAAATGTAAGTTCATCAAGTATAAGAATGGCTGACGGATTGCATTTTAAACCAAAATTTTATTCGATTTGGTTAGCTTTTATAGCAAAGAGAGCATAGAAATGCTCTCTTTAATAAATTGCGTTCTTACCTTTGGAGATAATTTTATTCTGGTTTAGTCATTATTTATACTTCTTTCTTTTAATTCCTTATAAAAAAATTCAGTCATAGGAATTTTCAGTTGGCAGCTTGATGCTGATTCAAGTAATTGTCCAGAGAAGGTCTCCAGCTCATTTTGTCTTCCTAAAGTAATGTCTCTATTTAAAGAACTTGTCGCTGATCCAGATTGTTTTTGTAGTATATGATTCATTTGTACTTCTTCCAGGTCATCTGGAATATTAACTTTTAGCCTACGTGCCACGCTACACGCTTCCTCAAGTAGTGATTTCAGCTGTTGAATGGCAATTTCATCTTTTCTGATGTCTTCAGTTGTTGCTTTATAATAAGCTGTTACCACATTATAAGCACAATTCAATATATATTTTGTCCAAATAGCAGTTTCTATATCATTTTCTATTACGCATGTAATATTTGCACCCTGTAATAATTTTTGCACTTCTGATAATATGTTCTCATCATATTGATTTTGTAGGTCATAACCTATATGAACTACACCATAAGCGCTAGTGTGGTGTATGGAAAAATCTTTATTAGCTCCTGTTGTGATGTAAATCAAGCCATCCAAAACATGTCCTTTTCCAATAAATTTCCGTATATTATCGGAAGTTCCAACACCGTTAAGCAGTGGTATGATTATAGTATGCTGATCAATCATTGGCAAGATTTCTGTGCAGACTTTTTCCAATGAAAAATTCTTTACACTAAGAATGATATAATCCATTACTCCCATTGCTTCAGCCTTATTACTTGCCATTGCAGGATAAGTCGTGAATTCACCAAAAGCATCGCTGTACAATTTCAGTCCGTTTTTTTTGATGGACGTAAGCCTCTCTCCCCTGGCGAAAAAATATATATTATCATAATGATGAGCAAGCATACATCCCAGGTATCCTCCAACACCGCCGAGGCCAACTACGCAAACTTTCTTATTATTCATAAATAACTCTCCCCCTATAATCTTTATATTCTATAATTATACTATTAAATCTAAATTCTTGCTTATGGAATATTTAGATTTATTGATAGTAGTTGCCACTTACATTGACAAACAATGGATAATTTGATATATTCTAATTAATATTTGATATTAGTTAGTAATTCAAATTATCAATTTGCTAAAGGAGAATATATTCATGGTACAATCTTTATTTTATGAGGAGGTGATTTTATGAAAAGTCCATTTTTATTTACTGTCCATCTTCCTTCTAATTTGGTGAAAGAGAAAAAATATCCTGTAATTTATGCTATGCATGGAATGGGAAGTAATGAAAAGAATATCCTTAATCTAATAGAAGAGTTACAAAACGATTTTATTCTCATAGGGATTAGGGGGCCTATACTTAAGGACAATGGGTTTGCATATTTTAATATAAAAAGTTATGGTAATCCAGATATAGATTCCTTTGACAGTGTTGTAGCAAACTTAAAAGAGTTCATAAATAATGCACCCAAGAGTTATCCAATTGATACAACAAATCAATATTTGTTAGGTTTTAGTCAAGGAGCTATTTTATCTATGACCTTAGCACTTATTATGGGTGACAAACTCAAAGGTATTATTGCATTAAGTGGTTATATTCCAAAGCACGTTAAAGTAAAGCATGTTACTAAACCACTATCAAATTTGTTGGTTTTTATTTCTCATGGAGAGTTTGACCCCATATTCCCAGTAAGTGTAGGAAAGGATAACTACGATTTTTTTAAAGCTAGAGATGAAAAAGTAACTTACAAACTTTACCCAGTTGGCCATGAAGTTTCTTTAGATATTAAAAATGATTTTGTTAAATGGCTATATTCTCATCGTTGATTTTTTGAAAGTCCCACCATTAACAGATGCAAAATTGCATCTGTTTTTTGTTTTAGGTACATATTCTTAAAAGGAATAATATTATAACTTTTTAATAGTATTTATTTAAAACTCTATTTTCAATTATCTTGTAAAATGCTATACTAAAAACTGTATTTTATAATGAAAACACAATAAATTTAAATAATGGAGAGATGTAAGTTGAAACAGAAAAGATTTATTATTATGATTGTTTTATTTCTAGTATTTTCTATGAGTTCAAATGTTTTCGCTGCGGGTAACAAAGGTACTAATAATTTACCAACAATATATGGGAAAGCGGCTATCACAGTAGATGTTGCAACAGGGGAAATAATTTACGCAAAAAATGTAGACGAGAGAATGTACCCAGCGAGTACAACAAAACTAATGACCGCATTATTGCTCGCTGAGAACAGGAAGAAAACTGATGAAATAGGATATACGAAAAGTGCAAAATCTCAGCCCGCGGATTCATTAAATGTTAATTTTCATCCAATCGGACTTGATGAAAAAATGTCAGGTTCTGACGTAATGGATGGTCTCTTACTATATTCAGCAAATGATGCTGCCTATATGATTGCTGACAACGTTTCAGGAAATGCTACAAACTTTTTGAAAATGATGAATGATAAGGCGGCAAAACTGAAAATGACAGGAACCCATTTTGTAACTCCTAACGGGCTTCATGATCCAGAGCATTATACTACATCTTATGATATGAGTATATTGGCTAGGTCCGCATTTTTAAACCCATGGATAAAAGAGTCAATGGGTAAAAAGCAAAATACTTTGTCAACATCGATAGGCACAACATTTGAAATTAAAAATAGCAACAAATTGCTTGGGGTTGACGGTTGTATTGGTGGTAAAACAGGATATACTACACCAGCTGGTAGATGCCTTGTAGCCTTTTATGTAAGAAATGGAAGGGAAATTATGGGCGTAGTTATGGATTCAGTTAAAAATTCCAACGACACTTATGTTTTCGATGATATGGAAAAAATAATTAACAATAGTTATGATTTACAGAAAACAATATTACATGCGAACAATTCAGTTGTAAAAACTGAAATATTAAAATACAAACCTCTTGGCTTCTTTGGACCAGAGAAAACTGTTAGTGTACCATTGGTAGTTAAAGAGGACGTTAGTTATTACAACAACGAAGCTAACAAAAAAGATTTAAAGGAAAACATAAATTTAACAAGCATTGATCTTTCTAGTCTTGAAGGGAACAAAAGCATTGGAACCTTGACATTAACTGAAAAAGGAAAAGTAAAGTCTTACAAGCTTTATTCAACGGTTACTAAAGCAACTTTAGTAAAAAATGATATGCCTATATATCTTGTGGCTGCTGGAATATTTATTTTATTTTTAATTGGAATAGTAATTATAATAAGAAAAATTTATTTAAATAAGATAAAAAGAGGTAGAAGAAAATTTTAAAGGGATAAAGTAAAAGGGAGTTCTTTTTAAGAACTCCCTTTAAATATATACATTTATTTAATTTTTAATTAAGTAGAGAATAGTAATTATTTTTTAACTAAAGTGTTTTTTCGTTGTCTTATCACATATCCTTAAGACCTCTTATTTATAAAATTGAACTATCCTCTAAAAACTCTGAAGATTTAATATGATACATTGGACTATCCCCTTTCTATTAGCGATTCTTTTAGTTTATCTAATGAAAGTTAATATCTATGTGGAATCACTTCCACTTGTTGTACTGATTAAATTTTGTTTCTTTGTTTATAAATTAATAGTAGCATAGTAATTGATATTTGTAAAGAAATATTTTTAATTAATAATAAATATTGTTTATATAAGGAAATTTAACATAGGCCCTATTTAAAACGGAAGTGTTAAGGTACCTTAAGAAACTTCTTGACAAGGTAAGAGGTCAGGAATAATATAATAATAGTAAGGTACCTTATTAAAAGAATATAGGAGACGTTTTATATAAATAAAGGAATATCTACAATAGGTTTAAGGGGGATTATTATATGGAAAAAACAGAAAGTTACTTTTCTATTAAGTTTATTAGCTGGATGTATTTTCATGTTACTTGCAATACCATTAATTAATCCTATTCTACAAGTATTAGGGGCAAAAGGTTATACAGTTTTGTTTACCAAAAATTTTATTATGGCTTTTATTTTAGGAAGTCCATTTGTAATTGCTAACTTTGCATTAGAGCAGGTAGTACGAGCGGAAGGAGCCTCAACAGTTTCAATGAATGGAATGTTTATAAGTGTTATTATAAATATTGTTTTAGACCCTATACTAATTTTTTCATGCCATTTAGGAATCGTAGGAGCTGCAATTGGAACAGTCATTGCGAATATAGGCGCAGTATTGTACTATGTTTATTACCTTAGATATAAAAGTAATACTTTGACGGTTTCAATAAGAACATTTAAACCAACAAGTAACATG
This sequence comes from Clostridium sp., assembly GCF_036569345.1. Taxonomy (GTDB): domain Bacteria; phylum Bacillota; class Clostridia; order Clostridiales; family Clostridiaceae; genus Clostridium_AD. The sequence continues at coordinate 47,402 of NZ_DATCQT010000049.1, read as the reverse complement.
CTTAAAGATATCTTTAAAATAGGAATATCTGCTTTCTTATTGGATGCATTTTTAATTGTTTCTTGCTTATTATTAAATAATTTTTCTGCATACTATGGCGACTATGCTGTTGCTGCCTTTGGAATATCTGGGCGGCTTGTTCAACTTTCAGAATTTGTTGCTATGGGATTATATATGGGAGTCGTACCCTTAATCGCATATGCATATGCCGCTAAGAATATAAAAAGAATGAAGAGTATAATAAAGACTACAGCGACCTATATTGTGGCCCTAACTGTAACCTTATCACTTATAATATTTATTTTTAGGGAACCAATAGTACATTTATTTAGTAACAATACTAACGTAATAAACACCGGAATATACATTTTGATAGCTATGCTTATTTCATCTTTGTTTGCTGGTATTTCCGGTCTTTTTATAGCTATATTCCAGGCGGCTGGAAGAGGGAAAGAGGCAACTTTAATGTCAATAGTACAGGGAACGTTACTAATTCCTATTATGATTTTAGGAAAGTATACTTTTGGTTTACATGGGGTTATATGGTCAATGACTGTAACTGAAATTTTAACATGCACAATAGGATTGTGGTTGTGGGTTAACTTTAAGCGGGATATTTCGAAGCAAGAAATTGAAATAGAAGGAGAGGTTTTATATGAATAATTCATTATCAGAAAAATTGCGACATCAAATATATAATTTCACTAATATGACTCACAGGCAACATCATCATGGAGATTCGAGAGCCAATGATCTAAATATCGGCCGTGGGCAAGGACATTTATTGGGTATTTTACTCTCGCATGATGGTTTAACACAAAAGGAATTAAGCACACAATTACAAATTAGGCCAGCTTCACTTGGCGAATTAGTTGATAAACTAGAACGTAGTGGTTATGTTGAGCGGCGGGTAAATGAGAATGATAAACGAGTTTCAAATGTTTTTCTTAAGGAAGAAGGCCGCAAACTAGTAAATGAGATTGTAATATCAAGAAATTCGGAAGTCGATAACATGTTTTCATGTTTATCAGAAGAAGAAAAAAATCAACTTTCAACTATTATGGATAAACTAATGGATTCGATAAAAGAAAATTCGACTGATAGTACAGATAATTTGGATGACCAAGACATGAGTAGTCATAAGCATCATAGAATGGGTAAATTATTATAAGCAATATAATAAGTCTATGCCCCTTTAAAATATTATTTCAAAGGAGCATAGATTTATATAAGAATTTTAGCGAATTCTATATTATTAAGTTTATTTTCTTTTATATAATTTATTGAATCAACTAAATAAGTTCTGTGATGTTCTATGGTCTTTGAGAAAGTTTGAATAAATTCAGTTATATTTTCTTTGGAATCTTGCTTGTTATTTAGATATTTACCAACTAAATAAAACCTAATAAATGAAAATCTTATTAAAAGCATAATATATCCATCAAATATTGATTCTGATTCAGAAAAGGGGAACATATAGTTATACATAAAATTAACTAAATAATTTTCAAAAATAAAGCTATTATTATTTATAATATTTTCATTATAATCTTCAAATGCTTTTATGTACAAATCTGAATTTTTACTAATGTCTTCCTCTTGATTAAACTTGAATCCAGCTATAAGTTGCTTCGTATATTCCTTAAAAGAAAGACTGTCTACTTCTTTAGATACATTTAAGAAACCTATCATCCTTTTGAAAAAATCCATCTGAACAATATAATTTAATTGATTTTTTTCATAAGAATCACTAACTGAATCCATATCATATTTTTTAATGAATTTAGGTACATTATTATACTTATGTTTAAGTTCTTTTTCTAATGTATTTATAAAATCACCTAATATATAAAGTCTTTGACTTAAATCAAATCTTCTATTTTGTATTATTTTAACACTTAAATCTCTAATTTCTTTAAAATACTTAATAGGTGAATTATCATATTCTTTAGAGCTAGTTTCAATATCACTTGATATTATATGTTTGCCTAAAGTCTCGTAACTTTCTTTAAATTGAATTCCTTCTTCTTTTAGTAAAAGAATTCTTGCAGCTTCTGGGCAGGCTACATCAAGTGATATTTCATAACATAAATCTACTTTATTAATTATTCTAGGAAAAGATGTGCAAACATTTGAAAGATACTCTTCTCCAATTTTGGAATAAATAATACAATAATTGCTCTCATCTAAAAAAGCACACCTTTTTCCACTTTTCAATTTTACCTTCCCATAATCTACATCAGGACTTAGGTAATTATCATTATTATGAACATTTTTTTGAAACATTCTCTTCATTTCTTTGTCTTTAACCTTATAATATTGCCTAAAGGTAACCTTATCAATATCTATATCCCATCCAATACAACAGCTGTCTGTGCATTTTCCACCTATACAATTAAACTCTTTAAGGTAGGTTGGATATCTCATTTTTATATTTTTTTCCATTGTCTACATCCTTTGCATATGAATTACTTCAAGTTTTCCGTTTCATATTTATTTTACTATAGTATTTTATGTTTGTCAGAGATCTGCTAAAACTAATTCATTTATTAAGTTAAATGATATTGTATTTACAAAATAATACTTCGGTGCTAGAATCAAAATATACTTCGATACAAGAACTAGTTTGGAGGACATTTATGGATGCAAATAAAATAGAAAAAATTGTTTTTAACTACATTGATGAGTTTAAGGTTTTGTTTTTTCCGGAGCAATGGAGTGAGATATTTTTAGACTTTTCTAAAAATGAAATATTAGCTTTATTATTTTTATATAGGAAAAGAAATGCTAATATGACGGAAATAGCAGAATATATAATGGCACCATTAAATACTGCTACAGGGGTTATTGGTAGATTAGAAAAAAAAATGATGGTGGAAAGAATAAGAAGTAAGATAGACAGAAGAATAGTTTTAATAACCCTTACACAAGTCGGTAATGTAGTGATTGAGAAAGAAAAAGCTAATATTATTAAGTACATTACTAGGATATACGAAAAACTTACTGAGGATGAAATTTCTGCGGTTTTAAGTATTTATAATAAAGTTTTTGAAGTTTTTAAGGAAGATACAAATCCAGTTAAAGAGGAAGGACTCCATGTTAAAAAATTAAAAAGAATAATTATTGAATAATAAAATGCAGAGCGAACGTTCTTAGACTCCAGCGCAATGTATCTACGAACTCAGTATAGCTGAGTTTTTTAGAATAAAATACTTCGATATAAGAACTATTCATCAAGAGAATTAAAATTTGGAGGGATAAAATGAAAAGAATAATTATTTTCACAGGAAAAGGTGGAGTTGGAAAAACAAGCACAGCTGCGGCTCATGCCTTGAAGGCATCAATGGAGGGGATAAGGACTTTAATTGTTAGTACAGATATGGCACATAATTTAAGTGATATTTTTATGATAGAAATAAAAAAAGAACCTACAGAAATACGAGAAAATCTATGGGGCCTTGAAATTGATCCTAATTATGAAATGGAGAAGTATTACGGAAACATACAAGCTGCTTTTAAAAAAATGATGTTTTTTAAAGATGAAAAAAAAATAGAAAGTTTTGAGGATATTGTTGTATTCCCAGGAATGGAAGAGCTGTTTTGTCTACTTAAAATTAAAGATTTACATGATAAAGGTGATTATGATCTAATAATTGTAGACAGTGCACCAACAGGCGAAACTATATCACTTTTAAAATTTCCAGAGCTTATGAGCTGGTACATGGAGAAATTATTTCCTATTGGTAAGTTTGCATTAAAAATGCTTAGACCAATATCAAAGATAGCTTTTAAGATAGAGATGCCTGATAAAGAAGCTATGAATGATATTGAAAAACTTTATAAAATGCTTACAGAACTTCAGAATTTATTAAAGGATAGAGATAGTTGTAGTATAAGACTTGTTACGATTCCAGAAAAGATGGTAATTGAAGAGACCAAGAGGAACTACATGTATTTAAATCTTTATGATTTCAATGTAGATGCTATATATATTAATAGGATATTACCAGTTGATATAGATAATAGTTTTTTTGATGAGTGGAAGTGTATTCAAAAAAAATATATTGAAGAAATAGATTCGGTATTTTTGAATCTTCCTAGGTTTAAAATTAAATGGTATGAGGTTGATATTAATGGGATTGAGGGACTAGAAAGAATAGTAAAGGATTCTTTGGATGTTAAGGATATATTAAAAGTTCAGAAAGTAACCTTTAGTGAAAAATTTGAGAAGGTAGAAGATGGATATAAGCTTCAAGTTTACGTGCCTTTTGGAGACAAGAAGGACTTAGAGTTATATGAAACAGGTTTTGATATATCAATAAAAGTAGGCAGTTTTAAGAGGAATATTCCTTGCCCAAATTCACTATTAAAGTACTCAATAAGTAAAGCCGATTTTAATGAGGATTATTTGTCTATTTATTTGAAGGAGAAGGTGGATTAAATGAATAAAGAAATAATTAGAAAATTGATAAAAATAGAAATACTTAAATATGAAATTATAAAGGAAATTTTGCCGGGGAAAGTGGTGCATAGGCTTAACAATTTTGAGAAGGAGGCAGTTACGGTTATAAAGGATATTGCCTTAGGTTTTATAGGGGATACTTCAGAGGACCACGAGGAAGAAATAAAAAAAGAAGTTAATAAGGTTAAAATAGACTTTCTATAATTGAATTGGAGGTATTAAAGTGAGAATTATTTTATATACAGGTAAAGGTGGAGTAGGAAAAACTAGTGTTGCATCAGCAACTGCTTGTCTGATTGCAAAGCAAGGTAAAAAAGTCCTAATAATGAGTACTGATAAAGCACATAGTCTCGGTGATGCCTTTGGTATAAAGTTATCTAATATGCCCGTGAAAATCTCAGATAATTTAGAAGCTATGGAGATAGATGCTCTTATTGAAAATGAGGCTATTTGGGGAAATATTAAGGGATATATAGAAAAATTAATGCTATTAAAAACTGCAAAAGGTATTGAGGTTGAAGAATTATTGGTTTTTCCAGGTTTTGAAGATTTGATTTCACTTCTTAAAATTAAGCAAATTAGCGATGAAAATAATTATGAGGTGTTAATAGTTGATTGTGCGCCTACTGGAGAAACCATGTCTCTTTTAAAATTTCCAGAACTTTTTAAGTGGTGGATGGAGAAGATTTTTCCTATGAAAAGGAAGGCAGCTAAAATTGTAAAACCGATAATTGACCATACAATAAAGATTCCACTTCCTGATGAGAAAACGTTTGATGAAATTGAAAACCTTTATGACAAAATTCACAAGCTTCATGAGCTAATGTTACAAAAGGATAAGGTAAGCCTTAGAATAGTTACTACTCCAGAAAAAATTGTTGTTAAAGAAGCCAAAAGAAATTTTTCTTATTTGCATCTCTATGATTTTAATGTAGACGCAATAATCGTTAATAAAATAATTTCAGAGGAGGGTGGAAAAGGTTATTTTGAAAAGTGGATGAAACTTCAAAGTGAAAACCTAAGGGATATAAGAGAAAGTTTTAACCCAGTACCAATATTTAATATTGAGCTTATGAAAAGCGAAGTTAGAAATTATGAGGCCTTATTAAATATGGGGGAAAGTATATTTAAACAAATACAAGCAGAGAAAGTCCTATTTAAGGATAAAATATTTGAAGTTGAAAAATCGAGTATAGACGGAAGCTATTATTTAAATATAAATATGCCATTTGTTTCTAAAGATGAACTAAATTTACTACAAAACGGGGATGAAGTTAGTATTTCCATTAAAAATGAAAAAAGAAATTTTGTTATTCCACAAAAATTACATTCTAAGAAAATTATTAAAGCTAGTTATGATGATGGAAGTTTAAGGATACAATTTAATTGAAATGTTATACCAAATTAACAAAAACACCTTATCTTATGATTGGGTGTTTTTCACATTTTAGATTTTCAAGTAAGGCTCGAATTTATCACAATCAGCTTGTATAAGAATAGATCATTTAACATTTATTAATATATCTTAAAACTGAATATAAATTATATGTTTCGCCCCTTAATAAGTAGCTAATACTTATTAAGGGGCGAAGCTTTTATTGAATATTTGAAATTTATAATAATATTCTGTATAATTTAGTAATGATACTATAAATTTTAATGTTATTAGTAAGGAGATAAATATGAAAGAGATAGTGTTTATAGCTCCATTTAAAAATTTGGCGTGTTTAGCAGAGGAAGTTATTGAGAAGAGAAAGTATAGTAATATAGAAGTTTTGGTTGGCAATTTAAGTTATGGCGTTAATGCTGCTAAAAAAGTTGTGGAACAAGGTGCTGATATAATAATTTCTAGAGGCGGAACTTATACTATGATAAAGGAGGCAGTTGATATACCAGTGGTTGAATTAACAATGAGTTCCTTTGACATTTTAAGAGGATTTAAGGAACTCATTAATTATAAAGGAAAGATAGGGGTAGCAGGGTACAAAAACATTATCAATGGGTGTGAAACAATAGCAGATTTCTTAAATTTAAATATAGATAGAATTGAAATTAAAAATGAAGAAAAAGCAGAAGAATTATTAAATAAACATCTAAATGAAGGTGTACAAGTGTTTGTGGGAGATGTTATAGGAAGTTCCATGGCCAAGAAATTAAACTGCAAAAGTTATATTATAGAATCTGGAATAGAGTCTGTTATCTCATCAATGCAGGAAGCTAGAAGAATTTTAAAAGGGTTGAAGTTTGAAAAGGAGAAGGCTGAAAGGTTTAAAACTATAATTAACTTCATTCATGATGGCATAATAGCTATAGATCAAGAAGGTAGAATTACTATATTTAATTCTATTGCTGAAAAGATATTTCAAATTTCAGGGGAAGAAGCTGTTGGGAAAAAAGTAGAATGGGTAGTAAAGGGAACTAAATTAATAGAAGTGTTAGAGCTTGGACAAATGAAACTTGGAGCAATTCAAGAGGTAAATGGATCTAAAATTGTTACAAATAGAGTACCTATTATTGTAGATAATAAAATAACTGGAGTTGTTGCTACATTTCAGGATATTACTAAAATACAGGAGCTTGAACATCAAATAAGAGTCAAACTTCAGAAAAAAGGGTTTGTAGCTAAATACAATTTTGATGATATAAAATATAAAAGTAAATATATGAAAAATTGTATTGATAGAGCCAAAACTTATAGTAGGTATGATTCACCAATTTTAATTCTAGGAGGATCTGGAGTTGGTAAAGAGTTATTTGCTCAAAGTATCCACAATAACAGTAAAAGAAAAAATGCTCCTTTTGTAGCTATAAACTGTGCTGCGATTACACCCAATCTTATAGAAAGTGAACTCTTTGGATATGTTGAAGGAGCTTTTACCAGTGCTGTAAAAGGTGGAAAAACTGGTGTGTTCGAACTTGCACATGGCGGAACAATTTTTCTGGATGAAATAGGAGAAATGCCTTTTGAACTTCAAAGTAAATTATTAAGAGTTATTCAAGAAAAAGAGGTTATGAGAATTGGTGATGATAAAGTTATACCTATAGACGTAAGGGTTATATCAACAACAAATAAGAATATTACACAAATGATAAACCAGGGCAGTTTTAGAGAAGATTTGTATTATAGAATTAATATTTTAACATTATTAGTGCCAAGTTTAAATGATAGAAGTGAGGATATAGTTGAACTTTCAAATTTCTTTATAAAAAAATATTGTCGAAAGTATAATAAGGATATTTGTTGTATGTCAAAAAGTGCAGAAGATTATTTGAATAGGTATAATTATAGAGGAAATGTTAGGGAACTTCAAGGAATGATAGAAAGGTCTGTTATATTATGTACCGGTGCTAGCATAAATATAAAGGATATAAGATTAGAAGCCATTGAGCATCACAATATACAAAATGAAAAAAATAATGAAATTAAATCAAAAGATTTTAAAAGTTTAACACAAGTTGAAAATGAATACATAAATGAAGTTTTAGGTTATTGTAATGGAAATCTAAGTGAAGCTTCTAAAATATTAAAAATTAATAGAACAACTTTATGGAGAAAAAGAAACAACGATGCATAATGCAACGTTGTTTCTTTTTGCATCAAAATTTTGATGCATTATAAAACGTTTACAAAACGAAACCTTCTAAATGCTATAAGATGGATTTGGCATGGCAATTGCTTATTAAGTAATAAAGAAGTTATTAAGTAATAAAGGAATTATTAAATAATAAAGAAATTATTTAGGAGGGTTAGGTATGTTAAAGTTTGCAGTCATTGCTAATGAAAATGATAATGTGGCTACAGCAGTAAAAGATCTAAAAGATCAGGAAAAAATACTCATTGATTTATTTGGTAAAGACATTGAGGTGGTACTAAATTCAGATATTCCTTTTGGGCATAAGTTCGCTATTAAAAATATAGCTAAAGGTAAAGAAATAATAAAGTATAAAGAGTTTATTGGACAAGCTACGCAGGATATAAAAATAGGAGATTATGTTCATGTACATAATGTTATAAGTGAAAGAGGTCGTGGAGATTTGGAGGCATCAAAATAATGAAATTATATGGATATAGAAGAGAAAATGGAAAAGTCGGAATAAGAAATCATATATTAATACTTCCTGCATCTGTTTGTGCAAGTGAGGTTTCAGCAAGAATCGCAAGCCATGTTAATGGAGCTATATCATTACCAAATCAACATGGATGCTGTGAGCTTGGTGCTGATTTAGATCTTACAATTTCAACATTAGAGGCATTTGGTAAAAATCCTAATGTAGCAGCAGTATTAGTAGTAGGGCTTGGGTGTGAGGGTGTACCAACAAAAGAAGTTGCAGAAAATATTAAAACTACAGGTAAGAGAGTTGAATATTTAATTATTCAAGAATGTGGTGGGACAATTAAGACTGAAGCGCTGGGAATTCGAATTGCAGCTGAAATGTCTAGGGAAGTTGCTAGGCTTAATAAAGAAGAAATAGATATATCAGAAATAACGCTAGCAATAGAATGTGGTGGGTCTGATACCACATCAGGTCTTGCTTCAAACCCAGCAGTGGGATATGCATCGGATAAACTAGTTTCATTAAATGGAACATCTATATTTTCAGAAACTACAGAATTTATTGGTGCTGAGCATATATTAGCAAAAAGAGCAGTAACTAAAGAGATAGGTGAACAAATATTAAGTATTGTTGCTAATTGTGAGAAAAAAGCTAAATCAATGGGGGTGGATATGAGAGGTGGACAACCTACTCCAGGTAATATTCAAGGGGGGTTAACCACTATAGAAGAAAAATCACTGGGATGCATTTATAAAGGTGGGACTGCTCCAATAAATGGAGTTTTAGATTATGCAGAAATACCAAAACATAGAGGATTATATATAATGGATACACCTGGACAGGACATTGAGTCTATGACAGGTATGGTAGCAGGTGGAGCTCAAATAGTTGTATTTACCACAGGAAGAGGAACACCAACAGGGAATCCACTGGCACCAGTAATAAAAGTGTGTGGAAATCCACAAACATTTAAGAATATGGAAGATAACATGGATATAAATGCAGGGACTATAATTGATGGAACAAAAACAGTTCAAGAAGTAGGTAATGAGATTTTCAGTGAAATGCTTGAAGTAATCAACGGTAAACAGACAAAGGCAGAGTCACTTAATCATAGAGAATTTGGTATATTAAGACTCATGTCAACATTTTAGGTTTATAAGTATTGAAATATTTATGTAAATAATTATAATTTATTAATTAGGGGGAGTAGCAATATGCAAATTAAAAGAACAATTGATAAAATACCAGGTGGGTTAATGGTTATACCTTTATTATTAGGTGCTACTGTTAATACTTTCTTTCCAGATGCATTAATGATAGGTGGATTCACAACTGCTATGTTTAAGCAAGGTGCTTTGGCAATTTTAGGTGTATTTTTATTTTGTATGGGATCTCAAATGAGCCCAAAGGTAGCACCAAAATCTCTTAAGAAAGGTGTCATTCTTACACTAACTAAATATGCCATTGGCGTAATAATAGGATTAGGTGTGGGGAAAATATTCGGACCAGCGGGACTTTTAGGATTAACACCTTTGGCTATTATAGCAGCCATGACCAATTCTAACGGTGGACTTTATGTGGCACTTGCAGGAGAATATGGAGATGAGACAGATGTAGGAGCTGTATCTGTTCTTTCTTTAAATGATGGACCATTTTTTACAATGATGGCGCTGGGTGCATCAGGACTCGCAACAATTCCTATTATGGCTTTTGTAGCTGTTATAGTTCCTATTGGACTCGGTATGATTCTAGGAAATGCAGATGAGGAAATGCGTAAGTTCTTAGCTCATGGAGAAAAATTACTTATACCATTCTTTGCTTTTCCCTTAGGAGCAGGAATGAATCTAGCTAATGTTTTCAAAGCAGGAGGATCAGGCATATTGTTAGGAATAATGACTGCAGTAATAACAGGTTTTGGTGGATATTATGCATTAAAAGCATTTGGAGAGAAGAGACCAATTGCAGGGCTTGCAGAGGGTTCCACAGCAGGTAATGCAGTAGGAACACCAGCAGCAATAGCAGCAGTTACAACAGGATTTGCACCATTAATAGTAGCAACTGCTACAGCACAGATAGCAGCTGCTTGTATTGTAACCGCATTTTTATGCCCAGCAATAGTTGTTTTTATGGATAAATATTTAAAGAAAAAGGAAAATGAATTACAGCAGGGTAATATTTCTGCAAATTAACATTAAAAGAGGTGCAAGACGTGGATAAATTTTTAATCATCGCGGATGATTTTACAGGGGCAAATGATACAGGAGTTCAATTAACAAAAAGAGGAATAAAAACTGATGTAATCTTTGAATTCAAATCTATAGAAGATAAAGAAAAATCTTTTGTAATTGATACTGAATCCAGAGGGCTTAGTAGCGAAGAGGCTTACAAAGATGTAGAATTAAAAATAAAAGATGCTTTTAAACATAATTTCAATTATGTTTATAAAAAGGTTGATTCTACTCTTAGGGGAAATATAGCCTCTGAAATTAAGGCGGTAGATAAATATTACAATGCTGATTTTATAATATTTGCACCTGCATACCCGGATAGCAATAGAACAACTATAGATGGCATCCAAAAAATAAATGGAACTCCAATTACTGAAACTGAAATGGCTAAGGATCCTATGAAACCAGTAGAAATAGATAATATAAATTTGTTGCTTAAAGATAAATTTGATGAAGAAGTTAATCATGTGTATTTGAAGGAAATAAGAGAAAACAAGATGGATTTATCTAAGGGAAGAATATTTACGTTTGATTCAGAAACAAATGAAGATTTGATATCAATAGTTAGAAAAATTATACCTCTTTGTAAAAAAGTACTGTGGGTGGGGTCAGCTGGTCTTGCTGATAGTATACTAAAAGTTAAAATGCCCACAAAACCCTGTATTGCAGTAATTGGAAGCATAAGTGAAGTTTCAAGAAAGCAACTTCATTATGCTAAGTCCAAAGGTATCAATATAATTAATGTTGATATTGAAAGTATTTTAATAAGTAAGGACACATTGAAAACTGTAGAAAATGCACTAGAAAAAATAAATCAAGGTCTAGATGTTATTATAGCTTCTACATATGAAAGAAAAGACTATGAAAAAGCAATAGAAAAAGGGAAAACATTAGGTTATAGCAGAGAAGACGTAAGTAAATTCACTCAAGATATATTAGGAGAAATTGCAGAAAAATTAATAAATCAAAATAAAATTTCTGGAATATTTTTAACTGGAGGAGATACCGCCATAGGAGTAATTAAAAAATTAGGTGTAAGTGGCACAAGTATAAAGCAGGAGTTAATGACTGGAATACCTCTTATGACCTTATTTGGTGGTGAAAGTAATGGCCTTAAAGTAATTACGAAAGCAGGTGCATTTGGAGAAGAAAATGCTATAGAATATTGTATGAGGAAGTTAAAGGAGGACATTTAAATGAATTTACTTGGAATTACTATGGGAGATCCTGCAGGAATAGGACCAGAAATTATATTTAGAGCTTTTGAAAAAAGAGATGATTTTAGAGAAAAGTCAATAATATTCGGAAGTTATAAAGTTTTAAAGTATTACGCACAACTACTAAACATTAATAAAAAATTAAATGTTATAAATACAATTAATGAATTTGATAAAGATATGATAAATATTATTGATGTTGTTGATTTAGATATGAATGATATTAAAATAGGAGAAGTATCAGCGCTGTGTGGTGATTCAGCTTATAAATATATAGAAAAGGCCATAGGCTTTGCTAAAAAAGGTGAAATAAAAGCTGTGGTCACTGCACCACTTAACAAAGAGGCACTTCATCTAGGAGGACATAATTTTGCTGGACATACAGAAATCTTTGCAAAGTTAACTGATACAAAAAAATACTCAATGATGCTTACGAATGGAGATTTTAGAGTCATTCACGTTTCCACTCACGTTTCTTTAAGAGAAGCTTGCGATAGAGTAAAAAAACAAAGAGTTTTAGAGGTAATAGAACTTGCTAATGATACTTTAAAAAGAATGAGAATAGTCAAACCAAGAATTGCAGTAGCGGGTCTTAACCCACATGCTGGTGAGTCAGGATTATTTGGGCGTGAGGAAATAGATGAAATTATTCCAGCAGTTGAAGAAGCATGTAAACTAGGAATTAATGTAGAAGGTCCAATTGCACCAGATACGGTATTTTTAAAAGCAAATAAGGGACAATATGATGTTGTTGTAGCTATGTATCATGATCAAGGGCACATACCCACAAAAATTTTAGCATTTGATACAGGAGTTAATATTACCGTAGGTCTCCCAATAATTAGAACATCAGTAGATCATGGAACAGCCTTTGACATAGCAGGGAAAGGTATTGCAAAAGGGGATAGTATGATAGAGGCGCTTATAGCGGCAGATCTTTTTTTAGAATTATCATAAAAGGGTTAAATTATAAAATACTGGGTGTAATAATCCAGTATTGTTTTTATATAAATCTTCAAATAGGAGGAGTAAAATATGACAAATATTGAATTACCATATGGACATGAGTGTCTTATAGTGCAAATACCAGAAGAGAGATTAAATGCTGTTCTAGTATCGGACATGCATCACTATAAATCAGAACTAAGTCAGGTGGAACTTGTAAAACGAGCAATTGAGAATCCTATAGGAACTCCAAGGTTAAAAGAAATGGTAAAGGGGAAAAATAAGGTTGTTATAATAGCAAGTGATCATACAAGACCAGTGCCAAGCAAGGTTATTATGCCTTTAATGCTTGCTGAAATAAGAATGGGTAATCCGAGTGTCGATATAACAATATTAATAGCAACAGGATGCCATAGAGGAACAACTGTAGCCGAATTAGAATCTAAATTTGGACCTGAGATAATGGCTAATGAAAAAATATATGTTCACGACTGTGAAGACGAGAGCATGTTAGTTGATATAGGAGCACTCCCATCAGGAGGAAGACTCATAATAAACAAACTTGCACTAGAAGCAGATCTTCTTGTGTCTGAAGGATTCATAGAACCACACTTTTTTGCAGGTTATTCAGGTGGAAGAAAAAGTGTACTACCTGGAATTGCAAGCAGAACAACAGTTATGTATAATCATAATGCTACTTTTATAGACAGCGATAAATCAAGAAGTGGTATTATTGATGGAAATCCAATCCACAGAGATATGCTTTATGCTGCAAGAACAGCAAGATTAGATTTCATAGTAAATGTAGTGATAAACTCTGACAAGGAAGCAATTTTTGCTGTAGCAGGAGACTGTGATTTGGCTCATATTGAGGGACGTAACTTTTTAAACAGTCAATGCAAAGTTAAAAGTGTGCCTTCAGACATAGTTATTACAACTAATGGAGGATACCCTTTAGACCAAAATATCTACCAGGCAGTCAAATGCATGACGGCTGCAGAAGCTACCATAAATAAAGGTGGAGTAATGATAATAGCTGCAAAATCAAATGATGGTCACGGAGGAGAACAGTTCTACAAAACTTTCAAAGAAGAGAAAGATGTAAATAAAATGTTAGATGAATTCCTCGCAACAAAAAGTGAGGAAACTATTCCAGACCAATGGCAGTCTCAAATATTTGCACGTATTTTAAAAAACACAAAAGTTGTATATATATCAGATGCTCCAGATAATATAGTAACAGACTTGCATATGATTCCAGCACATTCTGTAGAAGAGGCAATTGCAAAAGCTGATGAGATCTTAGGAAAGAAGGATTCAAAAATTACTATTATTCCTGACGGAGTATCAGTAATAGTTCTTTAAACCAAGAATAAAAATTATAAAGGAGATAATGATGAAAAAAGTAGTTTTAATACCTGATTCATTTAAAGGCACACTTAGTTCCACGCAGATATGTGAAATTATAGAGAAAAAAATTAATGAACATTTTCCTAAGTGCCAAGTTATTTCAATACCAGTAGCCGATGGTGGTGAGGGTAGTGTAGATTGCTTCCTTACAGCATTGGGTGGTGAAAAGATAAATTTGGTTGTTAAAAATCCTTATTTTGAAGATATGGATTCATTTTATGGAATCATTGACAAAGGTAATACAGCTGTAATAGAAATGGCATCTTGTGCTGGACTTCCACTTGTTGAAGATAGAAAGGATCCTAGAAAAACTACTACTTACGGTGTTGGACAACTAATTTTAGATGCTGCGAGTAGAGGAGTAAAAAAAATAATTGTAGGACTTGGCGGAAGTAGTACAAATGATTGCGGCTGTGGCGCTGCAGCAGCAATAGGAGTGAAGTTTTTTAACGACAAAGGTGAGGTGTTTATTCCTACAGGGGGAACAACCCATGATATTGCAAGTATTGATGTGTCAAGCAAGGCCGAAGTCCTAAATGGAATTGAAATAGTCACAATGTGTGATATTGATAATCCAATGTACGGACCAACAGGTGCAGCTCATGTTTTCGGACCACAAAAGGGTGCGGATGCAGAAATGGTATTATTTCTGGATGAAGGGATTAAAAACATTTCAGAAGTAATAAAAAAAGATTTGTTCATGGATCTGAGTAAAGTACCTGGATCAGGTGCTGCAGGGGCAATGGGTGCTGGAATGATAGCATTCTTTGGATCTACATTGCAGATGGGAATAGAAACAGTTCTGGACACGGTTAATTTTAGTGATGTTATTAAAGGTTCAGATATGATATTTACTGGTGAAGGAAAGATTGATTTCCAAAGTTTAAGGGGAAAAGTAGTTATTGGAGTGGCTAAAAGGGCGAAACTTCAGAATATCGACGTGTCGGTTATTACAGGCGGAGCAGACAAAGGAATAGACGAGGCGTACGACATGGGTGTAACTTCTATTTTTTCAATAAATAGATTACCGGAAGCTTTTGAAACAAGTCGCTATAAAAGTGTGGAAAACATGACTTTCGCAGTAGATAACATTCTTCGTATGATTAAGAGTGTTAAGCATTAAAGTTTAAAACTATAGTTTCATATTACTTTTTATATCAAATACAATTTCTTCAATTATATCTTTGATTTGTAAATTTCTTGTTCCTGGTATATAAATACCATGTTTCTGTAGTGGAAGTATATATTTAGTACAATCCATATTAAATATGGAGTTTGAAATCATGGGAGTAACTTCTCCGTTTATACCACCACTACATATTATTCCAATAGGTCCAATTATACTATCAATTTTATTTGTCCTGCAAAATGAACAAATTGCACTCTCACCACTTATACCAACATTTGCACCGGATTTTACCATGTTAGAAGTAGCAAATGTATTTGTACCAAGTGCAATTATATATATATCAAGGCCTATTTCTTTACGAATTTTTTTAATAATTGTTTGTCCTAGGCCTGCTCCTTGTGCGTCTATTACAGCAATCTTCATGGTAATACCTCCATTTTGAATAAAGTCATATTAAATTTATATACATGAAGATTATTATACTATAAGATAGAGATATATCCTATTTTTAGCATAAACAAAAATATAATATAAATTGCTTATGTGGTTTTACAAGAATTGGTATTTACAAATTAAAATTCATATGATACTATGCAGTTGTATGCTACGAGAGTATATAATTATTTCAATAATAAATAAATTTGATTAATAGCCACGAAGGCTGATTTCTGCAGAGCAGTTATCAATTTTTGTGGTTTTTATTTTTTGATAAATTTTAAGTGAATCTAAATATGATACATAATTTACTAGTTATAAGGGGCCTAAAAAGAATACTAAGGAGAAAATAAATGAATTCGAAAAATCAAGTACCGGAGTGGTTGTTAAACAGTGGAGAAATAGGAATGTGTCCATGTGGGTGTATTGGTAAAAGAAAGAAAGTTAGTTTTTTAGAAAAAACTATTAATGGAATTGCTAAACTTTTAAAGGAAGTCATTTATTTCGAGGATATAGCCTTTCAAGAAGGCTTTTTACAAAAGTTAGACCCAAGAGTAAAGGTTATATCTTTAATTATATTAATATTAACATCTACTTTGCTTAATAATGTGATTATATTAATGGCTCTTTATTTGTTATCATGTATTTTAGCAAAGATATCATATGTACCATTAAAATTATATTTTAAACGCATATGGTTAATTACGCCCCTGTTTACAGGAATTGCGGTATTACCATCAATTTTTAACTTTGTGAGGCCCGGAACTAGTTTAATATCACTTATAAACTTTGGACATCAAGTGCATTTGGGTCCACTCACATTTCCGGCCGAACTTACCATTACGAGCCAGGGAGTGTTAGGAGCTATTTTATTAATTGTCAGAGTTGGTATTTCAATTTCTCTTGCTTTTATATTTACGAATACCACCCGCTGGACTGATTTAATGAAGGCATTTAGGGTTTTATTTTTACCTAAAATATTTATTACAACATTGGAAATGTGTTATCGTTATATCTTTATATTACTAAATATTACAACGGATATGTTTATCGCTAGAAAAAGTAGAACATTCAGCAAAATTGATTCAAGAGAGGGTCGCCGCTTTGTCTCAAGTTCAATTGGAAGTCTATTTGGTAAAAGTTATGCCTTAAGTGAAGAAGTGTATTCAGCTATGCTATCAAGAGGGTATAAAGGCGAGCCAGTTATTATGAATAGGTTTAAATTTACTTTGCTCGATTTTCAATGGCTTTTATGCGTAATAATTTGTGCTTTGGCAGCTTTTGGAGGTGAGATTATTCTTGGATAAGGAAAAAATAATGCAACTACGAGATGTTTCATTTGAATATCTAAAAGATGAAACGGTACTTAAAGATATAAACCTAGATATTTACAGTGGTGAAAAATTAGTTATTTTAGGTGCTAATGGCTCAGGAAAATCTTCACTTCAAAAAATTCTTAACGGTTTGATATTTCCAAGTAAAGGCGAGTATAATGCCTTTGGTCAAATTGTTACTGAAGATTCATTAAATGATGAACAATTCTCAAAGGCTTTTCGCCAAAGGATTGGATACATATTTCAAAATTCGGATGCCCAATTATTTTCTACCAATGTATGGGAAGAAATAGCTTTTGGACCTTTGCAGATGAAGCTTAGCTTTAAAGAAGTAAAAAAGCGAGTAGATGGGGTTATTCAAATGCTTAACTTAGAATCATTAAAAGATAGGCCACCTTACAAATTAAGTGGTGGTGAGAAAAAGAAAGTAGCTATTGCCTCCGTATTATCAATAAATCCTGAAGTTTTGATATTGGATGAACCAACTAATGGATTAGATCCCCGTACTCAAAGATGGCTTATAAATTTATTGGTAGAACTTAATAAAGCAGGCAAGACTTTAATTACGTGCACTCATAATCTTGACATTGTTGAAGAAATTGCTGATAGGGTAATAGTTTTCAATGAAGATCATAAGATAGTTGCGCAGGGTTCACCTAAGGATATATTATCAAATAAAGAATTATTACTTTCTGTAAATCTTATAGATGAGCATTATCACAGGCATGTTCATGTATTTGACCAAGGAGAACAGCGTGATCACAATCATTATGAATAATATAATGTTATTAAATCTTTAGGAGGGGATATTATGCACATACCTGATGGATATTTAAGTCCACAAACCTGCGTAGTCCTGGGGATGGTAGCAGTTCCAATAATAGGCATAGCAGCAGTAAAGTTAAAAAAGACATTAAAGGACAAACAAGTTCCACTACTCGCAATTGGAGCAGCTTTCTCGTTTACAATTATGATGTACAATATACCAATACCAGATGGTACTACAGCACATGCGGTTGGAGCTTCAATTTTGGCAATAATTTTGGGACCTTGGGCTGCTACAGTAGGGGTGAGTATTGCGCTAATAATTCAAGCATTTTTCTTTGGAGATGGTGGGATTCTTACACTTGGGGCAAATATCTTCAACATGGCATTTGTTATGCCCTTTGTGAGTTATTACATATATAAGTTAATATCAGGTAATTCAGAAATTACTTCAAAACGTAGATTTATTGGTTCAATTATAGCTGGATATGTAGCAATTTCTATTGGAGCCTTGTGTACTGGAATTGAGCTTGGGCTACAACCATTATTATTTCATAAACTTGATGGAACCCCTTTGTACGCACCATATACTATGATGCAAACTGTTCCTACCATGTTGTTTGCCCATCTTACTTTAGCTGGTCCTCTGGAAGGCATGGTGACAGGACTTGTAGTAAGATATATGCAAAAATCAAATCCAACCATGCTCCAAATCTATCCACCACAAAAATCATCAACTGAAAAATTGAAGATAATAGGTGGTATAAAAAAGTATTGGTATGTTTTGATTGCTTTAATGATTTTTGCTCCTATCGGATTATTAGCTAAAGGTACTGCCTATGGAGAATGGACAGGAAATGAGCTAAAATCAAAAATTGGATTTATTCCAGAAGGAATGACAAGGCTTTCTGATAAATGGAAATCATTTATGCCACATTATTCTATACCTGGATTCGGGAGTACTTTCTTTAAGTCATCTTTAGGGTATATATTTTGTGCAATTGTTGCTTTAGCAATAATATTGACTATAACTGGAATCATAAGTTTGCAGCAGAAAAGAAAACACTAACATCTTGATTAATCATGAAAATAAAACTGCAATTACTTTTGCAGTTTTGGAGGGAAATGAAAATGAAGATTGCAACAGCACAGATAATGAGAAAAATCGATCAGTATTGTATAGACGTTTTAGGGATTCCAGGTATTGTACTAATGGAAAATGCAGCACTAAAGGTAATGAAAAATATACCCGAAAATATTAAAAGCTTCGTAATTGTTTGCTCAAGTGGGAACAATGGTGGAGATGGTTTTGTAGTAGCAAGGCATCTACTCAATAGAGGAAATTATGTTGAGGTATTTTTTCTTGGGTCAGAGGAGAATATGAGTCTTGATGCAATGGTCAATCTTAATATTATAAGAAATATGGGTATGAAAATAACAAAAGTGAATAATAATGAGGATTTGGAAATTTTAAGAGAAAGTATAACTCACTCCGAAACTACTATTGATGCAATTTTTGGAACAGGACTATCTAGAGAAGTTGAAGGTATTTATTCTCTAGCAATTACAATAATGAATGAAAATAGCAAGTATATTTTATCAATTGATGTACCATCGGGTTTTGAGTGCGATAGTGGAAAAGTCATGGGAATTTGTATTAAAAGTAATAAAACGGTTACATTTGAACTTTATAAAAAAGGTTTTATTGGATATGATGCGGATTCTCTTACTGGAGAAATTGTTATAGAGAAGATTGGAATTCCAACAAGTGTAGTAGATAAATTTCATGAAAATGAATATATAATGGATATAGACTTTATTAAAAAGACAATTAAAAAAAGAAATAAATATTCACATAAAGGTGATTATGGAAGAACACTTATTTTGGCAGGATCACTAGGGTTTACAGGCGCTGCTTATATTTCAACACAGGCCGCTGTTCGAAGTGGAGCTGGGCTTGTTACACTAGGCTGTGATAGCTCAATTCAAAACATACTAAGTGGAAAATTAGTTGAAGCTATGACCTTCTCAACAAATGATGAAAAGAAGTTAAATTCATTAATAACTAAGAGTAATTGTATTGCAATCGGTCCAGGACTCGGAAATAACAATGATACTCTAAAGTTACTTGAAAAAATATTATCGAATTCTAAATGTCCTGTTATAATTGATTCAGATGGTTTAAATGTGCTTGAGGGCAACCTTGAAATGCTTAGAAATAGTAAATGTCAGATAGTTCTTACACCTCATATGGGAGAAATGGCAAGAATATCTGGATTTTCAATAGATGAAATAAATAAAAATAAAATAGATATAGCAAAAGAATTTGCAAAAAAATACGATGTTGTTTTGTTACTCAAAGGATTTAATACAATAATTACGGATGGTAAAACGTTGCAAATCAACCCTACTGGAAGTAGCGCAATGGCATCAGGGGGAATGGGAGACTGCTTAACGGGTATTATAGCTTCGTTCATATCTCAAGGTTATGATATCATGAGTGCAGCATGTGCTGGTGCATATGTTCACGGTTACTGTGGGGATAAACTTTCAAATGAAATGTTTTGTGTAAATGCAAATCATATTTTAGAATCACTCCCTTTTATAATAAAAGAAATTCAAGATTTAGATTAATACTATTAATGATTTCTAACAAGGTGCTACTCAAAAGATCATTTGTGGGGTATAATAAATTAGTAGAATAATAAGAAATAGAGGGTAAAAATATGAAAAATGATATTAGCAAAAACATGGAAATAATGAAAAAAGTTATTGAAGAAAAAAAAGCAAAATCTTCAGCGCAAAAGAATACTAGGCGAGCATCAATTAACGGATCGCAAAGTTCATCATCAGGCAATGGTGGAGGTCTAGTTGGTAAAAATAACAGGGGGCTTTAAATAAATTTCCTTGTTATTTTTATGATATATTCTTCTAATTGAAAGTAAAGTTCCTATAGGGGTGCCATTTGGTATCCTTATATTTATGCAATGATACAGTTGTTACAGGTATCCCAAAGACCTCCATTGCATATCTTCCAATATAGCAGTATGATTATTTTAATGTAAACGATATATGTATACCTCCCGTTCTATTATATTCAGAAAAAAAGTGAAATAAACTTGACTATAAGGAGGCATTTAAAATTGGAGATTGAACTTAGAAAACAAATATCTACACCAGAAGTTATAAAAAACAAATTAGATATAATTAAAAGATCGCATGAAAGATCAGTAGTTTATGGTATTGAAAAAGGAGTAATATTCCCTAAAAGAATACTAAAGCTAGAAGAGCTTGAAAATAAAATAAATAAAAATAGAAAGCTTTTAAATATAGCTTCTAGATTTATGGTAACTTTATATGAATTTCTAAAGGGATCAGGTTTTTTTATAATTTTACTTGATAATGAATGTTGCATTTTAAAAGTTCTAGGAGATGAAGATGTAGTAAAAGAGGCATTAAGTTTAAATATGGTAGTTGGTGCTTATATGTCAGAAAGTAGTATAGGAACAACTGCAATGGGTATTGCTATGGAAGAACACATTCCTATTCAAATTTCTGAAAAAGAACATTTTGTTACTGCATATCAAAGATGGACTTGCTCTGCAGCACCAATTCACGATGTAGATGGAAATGTAATAGGATTACTTAATCTAACTGGTGGTAGGGAAAAAGTTCAAAAACATACACTTGGCCTAATAGTTTCAGCTGTGAAATGCATTGAAAATCAAATAAAGGTTGAACATATAAATAATAGATTGCTAGAGACTTATCAATACATGAGTACAGTTGTAGATTCTATTTATTTGGGTATTTATGTGATAAATAACGAGGGAATTTTAAAAACCATAAATAAAGAAGCCTGTAGTATTTTACGTATAAAAGAAGAAGATATCGTTGGTAAAACAGTGGATACTATCCTACCTGATTGGATAAATATATTTGAAAAGATTGTAAAAGGAAATGTTTATAATAATTTTGAGGTAACTTTAAGCAATGAAACAACAAAAACTAGATACAATGTATCTGCAACTCCAATAGAAGTTGATAATGAAGTTAAAGGTTTGGTTATTGTGTTTACGGCAATAAAAGAGGTAATTAAATCTGCAAATAAATATAGTAGTGGTAAAGCAGTTTATAATTTTGAAGATCTTGTTGGGAATAGTCACGAAATTAAAAAGGTAATAGAATATGCTAAGGCAATAAGTTCTTCTCCGTCTACCGTTCTTATTCAAGGTGAAAGCGGAACTGGGAAAGAACTGTTGGCTCAATCTATCCATAATTACGGGGATAGAAGTAATAAAACATTTATGGCTATTAATTGTGGAGCTATTTCCAAAAATCTCATAGAAAGTGAACTGTTTGGCTATGAGGATGGTTCCTTTACAGGAGCTAGAAGAGGAGGATGTGCAGGTAAGTTTGAACTTTCAAGTGGAGGTACGCTCTTTTTAGACGAAATAGGTGAGATGCCACTTGAGATGCAAGTTAATCTTTTGAGGGTTCTGCAGGAGGGATATATAACTAGAGTTGGAGGAGATAAAATAATTCCTGTGGATGTAAGAATTATAGCTGCAACATATAAAGATTTAAAGAAAGAAGTTGAAAAAGGAAGATTTAGAGAAGATTTGTTCTATAGGTTAAGTGTTATTCCAATAAAAATCCCACCACTTAGAGAAAGAAAAGGAGATTTACCAATTCTCATTGATTATCTTTTGAAGATAAAGGCTGATAAATTAAACAAGAGGCTTACAATTATGAGTGCAAGTATATATGAAAAAATGATAAATTATAATTGGCCCGGAAACGTACGTGAATTAGAAAATTGTATTGAAAATATAGTAAATTTAAATGGTGAAAGTACAAAGGTCTTTGATGATCATGAAAAAAATAATGTTATAGTTAACGATGATCCAAATAAAGTATTAACTATAGAAAATAAAAAAATTTGCACTTTAGCAGAATTAGAAAAAAAAGAAATAATAAAAGCAATGAATCAAAATGAATGTAATATGACGAAAATAGCAAAAGATTTAGGTATAACTAGAGCAACCTTGTATTCTAAAATAAAAAGGTACGATATAACTAGGTAAAAACTCAAATAAACATAACAACCATATGAAATAGTAGATTGTAAAGAAATTATACAGTGCTCAAAAATAATACGCCAGAATATGGAAAAAGGCATAAAAAATATACAACAGCACTGAGGTAGACTCCATTATACCAACGAATTCGTTCTAAAAATTATTGGCACAATATTTGCTCTATATAAATTTATAGTTGAGCAGAATATTTAAAGCAACTAAATTTGACGAATGAGGTGGTCTTATCAAAGTGGGAAATATTAAAATACCTAAGAAGACAACTACAGAGAGAGTTACAAATGCTGAAGAATTAGATATTAGAATGGCTGAAGTTAGAGAAGCACAAAGAAAATACTCTACTTTCACTCAAGAGCAGGTAGACCATATATTTAAAGAAGCATCAATCGCAGCTAATGTTCAAAGAATTCCTTTAGCAAAGTTAGCAGTTGAAGAAACTGGAATGGGACTTGTTGAAGATAAAGTTATAAAAAATCATTATGCTTCGGAATATATATATAATTGTTATAAAGATTCACAAACTGTTGGAGTTTTCGAACATGATGAAGCAGGTGGTATATCTAAAATCTATGAACCAATTGGTGTACTAGCTGCAGTTGTGCCAACTACAAATCCAACATCTACAGGAATATTCAAAGCTCTTATAGCTTTGAAAACCCGGAATGGTATCGTTTTCTCTCCACATCCAGGGGCTAAAAAATGTACAATTGCAGCAATTAAAGTAGTAAGAGATGCGGCAGTCGCTGCAGGTGCACCAAAGGATATAATTGCATGGGTAGATGAGCCTTCTATAGAACTTTCAGGCCTTGTTATGAAATCAGCAGATTTAATACTTGCAACAGGTGGTCCAGGAATGGTTAAAGCCGCTTATTCATCTGGAAAACCAGCTGTTGGAGTTGGTTCAGGAAATACACCAGCAATTATTGATGACACAGCTGATATTAAAATGGCTGTAAGCTCAATTTTACTTTCTAAGAATTTTGATTATGGAACAATATGCGCATCTGAACAGACTGTAATCGTTATGGAGAGTATCTATGCGCAGGTTAGAAAAGAATTTATTAAAAGAGGAGCTTATTTCCTTACACCAGACGAAACAGAAAAAATAAGAAAAGTAATATTAGTTGATGGTAGATTAAATCCTAAACAGGTAGGTAGATCAGCTTCAACTATAGCAGCCCTTGGAGGAATTAAACTTCCAGAAGAAACAAAAGTTCTTATAGGAGAAATTGAATCCGTAGAACTTGAAGAAGAATTTTCCCATGAAAAATTATCTACAGTACTTGGTATGTATAAGGTTAAAACTTTTGAAGAAGCACTAGCTAAGGCAGAAAGACTTGTTGTTCTTGGAGGATATGGTCACAGCAGCGTATTATGGACTCATAGAACTAAATCTAAAGATAGAATAGCTAAGTTTAGTTCACTTATGAGAACAGGAAGAATTATGATAAATATGCCATCATCTCAAGGAGGAATAGGCGATATATTCAACTTTAAGACTGCTCCATCATTAACACTTGGTTGTGGATCATGGGGTGGAAATTCTGTTTCAGAAAATGTTGGAATTAAACATCTATTAAACATTAAGAATTTAGCGCAGAGGAGAGAAAATATGCTTTGGTTTAAAGTTCCTGAAAGAGTTTATTTTAAATATGGTTGCCTTGAACTCGCTATAAAAGAACTAAAGGTATTGGGCAAGAAAAAAGTATTTATAGTAACTGATCAGATTCTTGTTGATCTTGGAATTGTGCATAGAGCTACAAGAGTTTTAACGGAACTTGGAATAGAGTTTAAGGTATTCTCAGATGTATTACCAGATCCAACCCTTGCTACAGCAAGAGCAGGTGTTGAGCAATTGAACGGATTTAAACCAGATACAATTATGTCAATTGGTGGAGGATCACCAATAGATGCAGCTAAAATCATGTGGGTATTGTATGAACACCCAGAAGTAAGATTCGAAGATTTAGCTATGAGATTTATGGATATTAGAAAGAGAGTTTATAAATTTCCTGTAATGGGTTCAAAATGCTATATGGTCGCAGTACCAACGACAGCAGGTACTGGTTCAGAAGTTACCCCATTTGCAGTAATTACTGATGAAAAGACACAAATGAAATATCCATTAGCTGATTATGAATTACTTCCAAATATGGCTATAGTAGATGCTGAACTTATGATGAATATGCCAAGGGGACTCACGGCAGCGTCAGGTATAGATGCTTTAACTCATGCTCTGGAATCTTATGTATCAGTTATGGCTTCAAACTTTACTGATGGATTAGCTTTAGAAGCAATTAAATTAATATTTACGAATTTACCACTCGCATACAGTGAGGGTCAAACTAATATTAAAGCAAGAGAAGGTATGGCTCATGCTTCATCAATCGCCGCTATGGCATTTGGTAATGCATTCCTAGGAGTTTGTCATTCAATGGCACATAAACTAGGAGCAAAACATCATGTACCACACGGTGTCGCTAACGCATTATTAATTAATGAAGTTATAAAATACAATGCCGTAGAAAACCCAAGAAAACAAGGTACTTTTCCACAATATGAATATCCAAATGCTAAGAGAAGATATGCAATTATTGCAGAAACCCTAAACTTAGGTGGAAGTACAGATGATGAAAAGGTAGATTTATTAATTAAAGCTATTCAAATGCTTAAAGACACAGTAAACATTCCTAAAACAATAAATGCAGCAGGAATTAAAAAAGAAGACTTTTATGCAACACTCGATGAAATGTGTGAATTAGCGTTTGATGATCAATGTACAGGTGCTAATCCAAGATATCCATTAATCAGAGAAATTAAAGAAATGTATATTAAAGTATTTGAATAAGAGTTTAATAACAGTTTAAATTATTAAATAAGTTTAAAAAGTATATATTTAAGAGTTATAACACATATAAAAACAACAGTATACCTGAGAGGATGGTGTAAATGTATGAATGTAGATGTAAAAAATATGACAAATGAACAAATGAAAGATAAACTCATGGAAATTAAAATAGAAAATCTTAAGAAGGTCGATGAGCAAAGACAACTTGAAAATAAAATTAAAAATATCAAAGTAAGATAGGTAGGAAAGTTCCATGAGGAGATTGTTCAACAGATAAAAGATTATATTACATCTATGTTTTATTTAAAAATAATGGTAGTAATTTATAGGTCACTTTACTCCTTTTTAGGATAAAGTGACCTATTTTTGTGGTACAACCTATAAAATTATTATAATAGTTTACAAAACATCCCAATATAGTTATACTATTATAAACAAGTATGATTACTAGGTAACATATTAATAACCCTTATCATATAATATAATATAACCAGGGTATAATATCAAATTTATGAATATTGTGGTATAATATTCATAAATAATTTTTAAAACTATGTATTTAAGTAAAAGCGATACGGGAGGAGACTTTAAAAATTGTCAGAAATTATATTAGAAATGGACAATATAATAAAAAAGTTTGAAAATCAAGAAGTAATTAAGAATATATCGCTCTCGATAAATAAAGGTGAGTTTTTAACACTACTAGGACCAAGTGGTTGTGGGAAAACAACAACCCTTCGAATAATTGCAGGTTTTGAAACTCCAACAAGTGGAAGTGTTCTACTTGAGGGAAAACATGTTGAAAATAAGCAACCTAACGAGAGAAATGTAAATACAGTATTTCAAAATTACGCACTATTTCCACATATGAATGTATTTGATAATATAGCATATGGACTAAAAATTAAAAAGGTTAATAAGGTAGAAATAAAAAAAAGAGTTCTGGAAATGCTTAGTTTAATGCAGCTAGAGGGATATGAAAAAAGAAAAACAGATCAATTAAGTGGTGGTCAAAAGCAAAGGGTTGCAATAGGTAGGGCATTAATAAATGATCCTAAAATATTACTTTTAGACGAACCTTTAGGTGCACTTGATTTAAAACTTAGAAAGCAAATGCAAGTTGAACTTAAAAAACTTCAAAAAAAATTACAGATTACTTTTGTATATGTTACCCATGATCAAGAGGAAGCACTTAATATGTCAGATAGAATAGCAGTGATGAATGAAGGAATTATAGAGCAGATAGGAAGCCCAGAAGATATATATGAAAGACCGAAGACAAAATTTGTAGCAAGCTTTATTGGAGAATCTAATTTAATTAAAGTTAAGATAAAAAAAAATGATGAGGAAAACATATCTGTAGAATTTGGTGGATATGAGATGAATGTAATTTATAAAAATTATGATAATATAAAAAATAAGGAAAGCTACATTTTAATAAGACCAGAAAATATTAAATACACTAAGGTAAAACCTCAAAATGGATTCAAACCTCCATATGGACTTAAATCAACAATAAAAGAACATAGTTATATTGGATCTATTATTAAAACTACAGCAGAACTTGAAGGCGGTCACGAAATTATAGTTTATGATTATGATAAGAAAAAAGATTTAATAGGTATAGGTAGTGAGGTCTGGGTGTATTTTGAACCTGAAGATGTAGTTATAGTTGAAGAAGGTGAATAAAATGAGAAAGAAAAATGATAATATTTTAAAGAGTTTAACTATAGTACCTATATCCTTTTGGATACTTTTTTTTGTTGCAATACCTCTTTTATATATTGTGTTTATTAGCTTTATGCAAAGAGGTGATGATGGTAGTATAGTTTATATACCCACAATTTCAAATTATACAAGAATGGCTAACTCATTATACGTTAAGGTGTTTTGGGACTCAATAATAGTAGCTTTTATTACAACTTTATTTACCTTAGTTTTTGGATACCCTTTTGCGTACTTTGCAACTAGAATAAAGAAATATAAAATTATAATTATGATGCTAATAATGGCACCATTTCTAACTAATTCATTAATACGTACTTATGGTTGGATTGTAATCCTTAGTACTGAAGGAATGTTAAATCATATATTTCTTAAAATTGGAATAGTAAAAGAACCTCTGAAACTGTTATATTCTTATGGAGCAGTAATGATTGGAATGATATACACAATGTTTCCATTTATGGTACTTCCACTATATAATTCTATAGATAAATTGGACAAAGCTTATATTGAAGCAGCTAAAGATCTTGGAGCAAGTAAATGGGAGACTTTTAGAACCGTTACGATTCCGCTAACCATGCCAGGAATAGTAGCTGGTTGTATTTTGGTATTCATACCATCTGTAGGACTATTTTTTATACCAGATTTAATGGGCGGAAGCAATGTAATGCTTATTGGAAATCTAATTAGAAATCAATTTTTGGAAGCAAATGATTGGCCTTTTGGGGCAGCTTTATCAATAGTAATGATTTCTTTGTCTTTAATTTTAATCTTAGTTTACGTAAAGATTATTGGTAAAAAGTTAGACGCGGAGGTGTTCTAATGAATTCAAAATTATCTATAGGACTTGAGCGAACATATATATTATTTATATTTGCGTTTTTATATGTTCCAATAGCAATTATTATTATGTACTCTTTTAATGCAGGTAATTCAAATGTAGTTTTTAGTGGATTTACTCTTGATTGGTACACTAAGTTATTTAATGATGATAATGTAATTACTGCACTTACAAATAGTTTAACCATTGCAACAATGAGCACTGCCATATCAGCAATAATTGGAACGCTTGGAGCTCTTGGTCTAAAGAGGTATGAATTTAAAGGAAAATCAGTAATAAGTTTATTAATTTATATCCCCATTGTAATTCCAGAAATAATTATGGGAATATCATTACTAGTATTTTTCTCAATACTTCAGATGGATTTCGGTATACTTACATTAGTACTAGCACATACAACCTTTTGTATACCATTTGTACTTATAAATGTTAAATCAAGACTTTCGGGTTTTGACATGTCAATTGAAGAGGCGGCGATGGATTTAGGGGCAACAAAACTTACGGTGTTTAGAACAATTACACTTCCAATTATTTTTCCAGCAGTTGTTTCAGGTGCCATGCTTGCATTCGCACTATCTCTGGATGATGTAATTATAAATATCCTGTTAAGTGGACCAGAAAGTACTACGCTTCCAATTAAGATATTCGCAATGTTACGATTTGGGCAATCACCCGAAATAAATGCATTGTGTTCGATAATGCTATTAACAACTTTTGTTGTTTTAATATTATCACAAGGTATAAAACTAAAAAGGGATAAATAGAATATATATCGGATGAAGTTTTATACCTATTAAAGAAATCAGGGGGAATTTTAATGTTAAAAAAGAGATTTAAAGCTGTAAGCATTTTACTAGCAGCTTCCGTTATGGGACTTACACTTGTAGGTTGTGGAAAAACAAGTACAACAAAAACAAGTACAACAAAAACTAATAATGAAAAAGTAGTCAATATTTTTACTTGGGCTAATTATGTTCCGGATAACGTAATTAAAGATTATGAAAAAAGCACAGGAATAAAGGTGAATTTCAGCAATTTTTCTACGAATGAAGAGATGCTTGCAAAGTTACAAGCATCTAAAGGTGGACAATATGATGTAATAATTTGTGCAGATTATATGGTGCAAATTATGGCAAAACAGAAAAATTTATTATTACAACCTATTAATAGTTCTGCAATTCCTAATTATAAAAATATAGATAAGGCTTATTTAGGTCAATATTATGATAAGACCAATAAGTTTGCTGTTCCATATTCACTTGGAAGCCAAATGATAGTCTACAATCCAGATAAAGTTAGAATAGATATTAAAGGAATAAGTGATTTATGGGATCCATCTTTGAAAGGTTCTGAAGTATTATTAAATGATTCAAGGTCTGTTATAGGTATGGCATTAACAAAGCTTGGTTATAGTATCAATGAGACAGATCCAGCAAAACTAGCCCAGGCAAAAGCAGAACTTAAAAAACTTAGAGCTAATGTTAAAGTCTTCGATGCAGATACACCAATGACAAGCCTCATTAATGGAGATACAACAATTGGAGTTATGTGGGGTTCACAGTCATCCGCAGCACTTAAAGCCAATCCAAAGTTTAAAATTGTTTATCCAAAAGAAGGGATGCAGTTTGAAGAGGATAACTTAATAATACCTGTAAAAGCACCACATCAAAAAAATGCCGAAAGTTTTATAAACTTTATACTTGGTGGTAAAGCTAGTAGCGATATTACAACTAGTATAGAATATATTAATGTTAATACAGCAGCTAAACAATTTATGCCAAAAACACTTCTTAATAATAAAGCTGTCTATATACCTAGCGAAGAATTCAATAAAGCTAAACATTTACAAGATGCTGGTAGTGCAGCTAAAGATTATGATTTGATTTGGTCAGAATTTAAACAGCAATAGTTATTAACTATTGAACAATAAGTTATGAATTAGTGAACAATAGTAATAAACTAGTGAACAATAGTTATGACCTAGTGAACAATAGTTATGAACTAGTGAATAATAGTAATAAATTATATAAAAATAAACATGAGGCTTAAAATTATAAGTCTTCATGTTTATTTGTGAGTTAAACTGAAAATTTTCACCAAAGGAGGACAATTATGGTCACAAGGTCAATAAAATATAGAGAGATATTTAAAATAATAGATGAAGATGCTCTAAATCCTCATTATGGTTGTGACCAGGAATGGTATAAAACCGAATGGCAACGCAGTTCTGGATGCGGACCAACAGTTGTAACAAATATTGTGCATTATCTTAATTGCATGCATTGCAGTTCTAATCAGGCGCTGCCTCCCATGACTAAGCGCGAAGCCCTATCAATGATGGAAGACGTCTGGCAATATGTAACTCCAACAATGCACGGAATCCCAACAACTGAGCTACTCTATGACTATATTATAAAATATACTAAAGCAAAAACACTAAATATTAAACTTAGCATTGTCAACATAAAAGAGAATCAGGAATTACGCCCTGAGTTTCATGATTTACTATCGTTTATTGACAAATCACTTCAAAATGATACTCCTATTGCCTTTCTTAATCTAGACAATGGTGATGAAAAACAATTGGATTCTTGGCACTGGGTGACAATAATCTCACTTACATACTCAGAGGATGGAAGCACAGCCTTCATAGACATCTTAGATGGGGGTGTAATTAAAAAAATAAATTTGGCAAAATGGTTTTACAGCACGATACTTGGTGGTGGGTTTGTCAGTTTTGACATAATATAAAAAAATAGTGATACCAGAAAAGTAAGCATCGACTTTTTTGAAATTTTATGTTTATATTTTGAAAATAATGCTATAATAAGGCTTATGTACAAGAATATTCTTTAAAATTTAAAATTTGTAATAATTATGAGTTTAGTCGATAAAGGATTCTATAGAATTAATAAGAAAACGTTGATTTTAGCAAAGTTATTTAAGTTATCCTATAGATAGATAGAGGTGAAATATTGAGGAACAATGATAAGTATAAAAAAATACTCGCAGTTATTGCAATTATTAAATTCTCTATTTTAATGTTCATATTAATAATTATTTTTAATACTCGAAATAATGGAATAAATTATGCTTATTTGATGCAAAGTAATAGTGTGTTAATAGTTATATTATTATTATTATTACTAATATATTTAATATGGTCATTTATTTATTTAAAGGTACGATTCTTTAAAAAGCTAAAAAATATTTTGATTATCGAAGATGTGTTATTCATTGTTATTCTTTCCTTATTAATTTTCTTTTCCGGTACTTACCAGAGTCAATATAAATATCTGTTTTTATTTAGTGTGATCACAACTACTATAGCAAGAGGTAAGAAGCAGGGTTTAGTAATTGCTTATATATCATCGGCAATAATATTATCCACAGATTTAATTTTTGCTTATCATTTAATAGTAAACACCTATTTGGAAAATGATTTGCTCTTATCAGTAACGTTTATTGGTATCGCGTGGATATTAGGAGAATACGTAACTTCTGAAAATAATCAAAGAAAAGTATTAGAAATGGAATTACAAGTGCTAAAGTTAAAAGAAGATGCAAAATTAACTAATAAACTATTAGAAGAAACTAAAGAACATAATAAATTTGTAACAGAGTTCTTTTCTAATATATCCCATGAATTGAAAACTCCTTTAAATGTAATATTTTCTTCGCTACAGTTAATAACTATGTACAATCAAAGCTGCGAAGAAGAACTTATTGAAAAACGAAAAAAGTGTTTATATGTAATGAAACAGAACTGCTATAGACTTATCAGATTGATTAATAATTTATTAGATATTACAAAGTTAGATTCAGGTTTTATTACTGCTCATATGGCAAATGGTGATATTGTTTATCTAGTTGAAAATATTACAATGTCTATAGTTTCTTTAGCTGAAGATAAAGGCATAGAAATAATATTTGACACTGATGTTGAAGAAAAGCTAATGGCTTATGATGGTGATAAAATAGAGAGAATTATGCTTAACTTACTGTCAAACGCTTTAAAGTTTACAGATAGGGGAGGTAAAATATATGTAAACATGACAGATAAAGATGATAAACTTGAAATATCTGTTAGGGATACAGGCGTAGGAATACCTGATGATAAAAAACAACTAATCTTTGGGCGATTTATGCAGGTAGATAAGACTTTGAAAAGAAATAATGAGGGAACTGGAATTGGGCTTTCACTTGTTAAATCTTTTGTGGAATTACAGGAAGGTAAGATAATTCTCAAAAGTCAACCCAATCATGGGAGTGAATTTGTTGTTATTCTTCCAGTAAAACTGATTGAAGAAGTTGCTTGCACAAGTGAAATTAAAAATGACATGATTGAACGAGTTAGTATTGAGTTATCGGATATATACATAGATTAGTTTAATAAATGAAAATTTGATGTGTAAAGGAGAAAAAATATGCTTAAAATATCAATCATGGAATTAATAATCAGAGGTATTCCTGAAGGGCTGCTTGTGATGTGGGCATGTTGCATCTTATCTAAAACCAAAATTCAATTTCACAGATATTTATTGTCAACTATAATATTAGTTATAGGTACATATGTAGTGAGAAACCTACCTATAAGTTTAGGCATAAATACTTTATTAATTTTAGGTTTAATAATTATAACAAATGTAAGAATAAATAAAATAAGTGTTATAAAATCAATACAGGTGAGTGTTATTGTTATTATTATACAATTTACCTCTGAGGTAATTAATGTGTTTATAATTAAATACATATTTAAAGCAGATTTAATCCAGGTATTTAGTAACGTTTATTCAAAGACATTGTATGGTATTCCATCACTTGTATTATTTGTTTTTTTTACTATTATATTAAATAAATTTTTGAATAAAAAGAATGTAGTGGATAAAAATAATTCAGCTAATTATTCTAATATTATAAAATAATCGAAGTTCTACCAAAACCAGTAGCACATTGAAAAAAATTACAAGTCAAAGATGCTAGAATACTGACTTGTAATTTATTTTAATGTGCCTTAATATTTATAAAGTGAATTGAGTAACCTTTAAAATTATAATTCAAACATATAGGTACTTTTTATTTTACCCGTCTACCTGTTACAAAATCTGTTCTTGACATAGCTGAAACTTTAATCACATCTCCTGTATGAGGAGCATGTATATAATTATTATCCCCAATGTAAATGCCGACGTGATGAGGATTTGCAAAGGTTCCAAAGAAGACTAAATCTCCAGCTTGAAGATTGGCTCTAGATACTTGTGCACCATCATTTATCTGATTAAAGGTGGCTCTTCCTATTGATATTCCAAAATGCGCATATACGTATTGTGTAAATCCTGAGCAATCAAAGCCAGAAGGGGTTGTACCACCCCATAAATATGGTGTACCAAGAAATTTAGAAGCATAAGCTATAATATTATTAGCTGATACAGTAGTTGAACCTCTTGAAGGTGTATTTTTAGGTGATGATTTAATTATTTCGTTTATTTTTGTCATGCCTTTATTTACTGATTGCTCCGACGTTTGGCCTCCAAGAAAATTTCCTTTACTATTTAGCGACCTTAGCAACTTAGCTTGTGACTCCTTAGTGACAAGTAGCTTGTCCAACTTTTGAGTGTTTTGTTCACGTAAGTTCAGTAAAACAGTTTTTGTCTTATTTAAATTTTGCTGTTTTTTATTTAATTCTTTTTTTGTGGTTTCAAATTTAGCCGCTACTTTATTATCATATTGTATAACGGTTTTTATGTTATCTACTCTTGATACAAAATCTCCAAAGCTCTCTGAATCAAGTATTATACTTGCATAACTATCAAATCCGTTTATGTACATAACTCTCATCCTACTATTAAATAATTTTTGTTCCTTTTTAGATTCCTTTTCAACTTGAATAACCTCCACTGAAGCCTTTTGTATTGCCTTTTCAGTTCCAGATATCTTGATTTTATTCTCTTGTGTTTTTGCTATGTTGTTTTGAATTTCGTTATCGAATTCTTCTATTTTCATTTCTATTTCGTCTCTTTTTTCTTGAATTGTAGTTGGTGAATCTTTCTGCTGTTTTAGTTTATTATTCGCTGGAGCCGCTAAGGCAGTTCCATTTAAAGTAATAATTAAAGTTATTACAATTGCAATACTTCTCAGGGAATTCTTCATCAGTATATCTCCTTCATTTGTTTAGAATTTGTAACTTATATAATAAATGTATCAAATAAATATGAAGTTTCTGTGAAGAATGGCCATATTGGGATATATTACATGATTGGATATTATTTAAAATTTAGAAGGAATAAAGAGTTATGTGTAGAAATAATAAAAGAAATCAAAAGGGAGGAACCAAATCATGAAATTTTGCTGGAGTACATTAATGGTTAAAAATTTAGAGGAATCTTTAAAGTTTTACAAGGAGATAGTTGCACTTAATGTCATTAGAAGATTTAATGCAGGGCCTGGAGTAGAAATTGCATTCTTAGGGGATGGGGAAACAAAGATTGAGCTGATCTGTAATGAAGCATCTAAAGATTTAAGCTTTGGACATGCTATTTCCCTTGGATTTGAAGTAAACTCAGTAGATGAAATGATGGTTGTTGTTAAAGAAAAGGGCGTAGTTATTCATAGTGGACCTTTTCAACCTAATCCACATACCAAGTTTTTTTATGTACAGGATCCAAATGGATTAAAAATTCAGTTCGTAGAGAATATTAAATAACATAACAAATATGGCACCTCAATTGTTTGAGGTACTTATTGCTTTTTTGATTTAGGTAGCTAGTAAATATAATATTTACTAGCTACCTATTTACTTGTTAATGCAGGCCATATTAAATTCTATTATTTGTAAGTTAAATTTTAATTTCCTTTACACAATAGACTTAAAATACAACTGTTGAATTTTACTTACAATTTCATCCGTTTGGCTTGTAATTTGAGAAATAGAATAGCCTATAAATAATGGTGATGTAATAAACCTAGGTATAACCTTGCAAATTATACTATCTTTCCAATCATAGAAAAAAAGATTAAAGCTATTACATTTTACATAAAAATCATTTAAAATATAACTCACAACCTTCTGTATATTATCAGCCATTTTATCTAAATTATTAATATTATTTATTATAATATTAAATTCAGTAAAATCCATCTTGGGTTTGGTTGAAAGATTAAGCACACAACCATCCGACTCATTAATTATTATTCCTTCAAAAAACTCATTCTTTAAAAATTTTTTATAATTTATAGATTTTAGTCCGACAATCTGCATATGTGAATGATTAATAGTCCCATCTGAATAAGGACCATGATTCTTATAAAACATTACAGATTTAAAATCACCACTTTTCTCCATATTCAACCAATGATTAACTCCAAATTTTAATAACTTTCTCATATATTCGTTATCGTACATTGTAATATCAATATCGCAACTACTTGTTTCTATTAGCACCGTTTGAAGTGTATTTTCTAATGTAGGATATTTATTTTTCACTAAAATGAATGGTCCTTCTTCATCTATAATTCCTGTTAATCCTTCTTTATTACAAAAAGGACATGGAGTCTTCTTATCTTTAATGCTATTTGGTTTATTTTTACTTATATTGAATAAAAACTTTAAATGTCTGTTAGAACTCATCTCATTCACCTGCTCTAATTTATTATATCACTTTTGTTTATTATT
This sequence comes from Clostridium sp., assembly GCF_036569345.1. Classification (GTDB taxonomy): domain Bacteria; phylum Bacillota; class Clostridia; order Clostridiales; family Clostridiaceae; genus Clostridium_AD. The sequence continues at coordinate 11,233 of NZ_DATCQT010000049.1, read as the reverse complement.
TCGTTCAAATATAACTTTTCCTGCACAAACATTAGTTTGACCAAACCATATACATTTTGCACAATTTAAGCACTTGCCAGTATCTTTGCCTTCTTTGGCATCATTTGCCCAATTAGGGTTTATAAGAAATCCTTTTGCAATATCTACAATGTCTACATTTGTTACATTTAATATTTCTTCTGCAATCTCAGCCGAATTAATTCGATTAACCGCAAATACCGGAATTGAAACTTCTTCTTTAATTTTTTCAGCTGCATAAACAGCATTAGAGTATTTATACTCTCCATTTACATGCATTTCCTGTTCACTAATAAATCCATAAGAAATATCAAGGAAATCTATTCCGTTTTTTTCTAATATTTTAGAATAATGTATTCCATCTTCTATTGTTGGTTCGAATCCTCCCAAACGGATTCCAACAATAAATTCTTTTGGGGTTACTTCTCTTATTCCATCGATTATTTCTATTATAAATTTTTCGGGATTTTTACCATATTCATCGATTCTCTTATTTACCTTTTTATTTAGAAACTGGCTTATCAAATATGCGTGGCATCCATGAAGTTCAACCCCATCATATCCTGCCGCGAATGCTCTTCTTGCAGCCTCGATAAAATCATTTTGTATAGATTTTATATCTACACTAGTCATTTCATGCCCAACAATAACACTTCCAGCATAATTTTTATATTCATATGAACTTGGACATAATGGGTCTTCTGATATTCCAACGACTCCTGCATGATGAATTTGAATAAATATTGGACAGCCTTCTTCGTGAACTACATTAACTATACTTTTTAGTCCTTCAATTTGTTCATCTTCCCATATTCCAAGTTGCTTTTCTGATAATTTCCCATCACTATTAACACATGTAGCCTCTTGAATTATAAGTCCTGCTCCACCTTTAGCCAATATTTTATAACGTTCTATATTTTCAATTGCTACATATCCATCAGCTCTAAATCCAACAACCATTGGAGGAACACAAATACGATTCTTCATTTTTACATTTTTAATATTAAACTCAGTAAATAATTTTTTCAAAAATCCCACACCCCTATTTTATTATTTCATATACATATAACCTTTTATCTGATATTTTATTATTATATCTTACTCGGAAATATTATATCAAGTACGCACATTTTTGTGCCCTAATTTGTGAGTATTAATTTATAAGGTATCAGTTATGAATTTACTTAAACTAAAAGGAGGCATTCTATGAACAATTTTACAACTATAACAACTGATAGAATATTATTAAGAAAACTTGAAATAAACGATAGGAATGATTTTTTTAGATACCGTTCATTACCTGATGTTTATGAATATCAGTCATTTATACCTAAAAGCTTAAACTCAGTTGATGATTTTATAAGCGGTATTGCGAGCAATCCCAACATCCCTAATACTTGGTTCCAATTAGCCATTGTTATAAAGAATGGAGATATGCTAATAGGCGATATAGGAATTCATTTTTTAGAGGATAATGATCAGGCTGAGGTAGGTTATACATTAGAGCCAAGTTATCAAGGGCAAGGTTACGCTATAGAATCGTTAAAAGCAGTAATTAGTTATTTATTTTTTGATCTTAAGAAGCATAGGATTACTGCATCAGTTGATCCCAATAATACAAAATCAATTAGACTTTTAGAGAAATTAGGCATGAGAAAAGAAGGTCATTTCATAAAAAGCTATAGAATGGGTGATATATGGCTTGATGATTGTATATATGCCATATTGAAAGATGAATGGATGGCATAATAAAGAGATACAAAAATATGCCAAGTTGGACAAGTGAATTATTAAAGAAATAGCTAGTAAATATTATATTTACTAGCTATTAGTTATTCTCTTTTGTTTACTTACAACTAAAGCTACTGAAAAAATAGCTATGGCAAAACCTAGTTCTATTAACATATAAGTGAATATTGGTAAAAGATTATCAAAACTGAAATTTGACAGCGTACCTATAACATTGTTGGCTTTTACATACCAATAAGTAGGAGTAAAACTAGCTATAGCCATGGATTTATCGCTTAAAAGTTCCTGAGGTACAAATACTCCACTTATAAAGGAAAATCCTAATGAAAGGACATTAGCTATTGCAGATTGGGCATTTCTGTTTTTTATTAAAAGGCCTACAAGGTAACTTATACTTAATGCTGCTATAGTAAACACTAGAGCATTAATACATAATAATAAGCCGTTATAAGACATCATATTTTCTCTATTTATTATGAAACCAAAGCCTGTCATAACCACGTAACAAACAAAAGCGAAAACTAGATTACCCATAATCAATTGTAAATTAAAGCTTTTATTTTTCATTGGTGAGCATAAGTTTCTCCGTTTTAAGTTTTTAGCATTGAATACTATTAAAATTGAGCTGACACCAAGTATTAGTATTGCAAGTAGTGAATAAGCAAGATAATTAAAATAGGTAACAGCAAAGGCATTATTCTGTTTTTTATCTCCAAAGGTTTTCAATAACACATTCGATTCAGAGGATGCTGTCTTAGCAACTTGCACTGTCAAATTTTTCTCTGTTATTCCTGGAATATTATTAACATATATTTTTGCCAAATTAAAATATTTATTTATTGCCATATCAACATACATCCGAGTTGTAGAGTTTGGAACTACCGTTTTTTGTAGCTCTACGGGTTTTCCCTGTAAAAAATTTGTTGTAAAATTCTTAGGTATGGTTACTATATAATCCACGTCTCTGAAAAATAGTGCATCTTGTAATTTATTTTGTTTATTTTCAACGTCAATAAAATTTACACTTTTTGATAGATATTGTTTAAATCCTTGTGTTAAAACAGTATTTTCTCCCAGATTTATGAAGGCTACATTGGTCTTTGTTTGAGAAAAACTTTCTTCGATTTTCGGTGGCTGGGACATTGAAAATGCTAAGGACATTATTAAAAAAATTATTAAATATATACTCATTTGTCCTAAGTTTGCTTTGATAATTTTAAAATAGACTTTAAATACTTGCATATTTTTGCCTCCTTATAATGAAGTAGGTTGTTAAACAAAATACTATGGATAAGAGGGTTAGAATAGAAATATTTATAAAAAATCTTTGGTGGTTATTATAATAATATAAGGTGTAAAAGCCATCGGTAATAAGTGCTGCTGGATTAATATATGATAATAGTGGCATGCTTTTGTCTACAAGGTATTTAATATTTGCATACATCATCCCTGATAAAAAAGATCCTATCATAGTAATACCTATTAATACTCCGATTTTTAGACCTTCACTTTTTTTAATAAATGCACCTATCATAGTCCCTAAGGAAATTCCTGTGGAACATCCTACAAAACAGAGAAGTAGAATATAAGATAGTTGATTACCAAAATCAATCTTTAAGGCGAAATGTAAATATCCAAGCACAATGAGAATTTCAGCATATTGAATCAAAAATGCTGCGCAGAGGCTATAAATAAACATCTTCATTTTATGAACTGGAGCCATATTAATTCTAGCTGCTCTTTTTGACAAATCTCCTTGGATATCAGTAATTTCCTTTACTCCTGAAAAGCCTCCATATAAACATGCCATGGCAATAAGTGTATAAAAATAATTAAGGGTTGTGTCTGGTACTCCGTTTGACGGTGAAATTTCTTTAGTATATTCTTTAAAAGTTGTGGCATCTTTTATTAAATCAGCATGATTTGCATTTGGACTCGTCGCTATAATGGTGGCTATGGCACTAGCACTCTCTTTGTAATCATCTAAGAAAGTCTTAATCACCGTTTGATTTAACCCTGCGGATTTAACTACTAGATTTACGTCTGGATTTAGATATATATATCCTTCTATTTTACTGCTTTTAAGAAGATCCTCTGCATTTTTCTGGGAAGTTAAGGTCACATTAAAAAGTTTATCTTTGCCTTCATTAGATACCTGATCTATTGCCTCTTTAAATCCCATATTTTCTTGATAGTAATTACTACTGACCACCGCTATATCAATAGTTTTAAATGCCTCACTAGCATAGATATTTGAAAAAGCTACTTTAAATAAGGTGGCTAAAACTATAGGAAACATTAAAGACCAAAAAACCAGTTGCTTATCTCTTAATAAACATTTTATCCTTGTAGTAAATATATGATTAAACACACCTATTCCCCCTTAATCTCTAAGCTCTTTGCCAGTTATTTCTAAGAAAACATCATTTAAAGTGGGTAATTCAGAGTATATTTTTCCGAACTCAATTTTATGGTCATTTAAAAATTCTATAATTCTGACTATATTATTTTTACCCTTGGTAGACCTAATCACTAAAGTATTTTCTTTATATTCGGCTTTATCCACCGTGGATAATTCTCTCATCTCATCTAATACATTGGGAGCTAAATTATATATCTCTACGGTGATTTTTTCCCCGATTTTAATCATAGCCTTTAATTCTTCTTTTGTTCCAAGAGCTACGGTTTTACCTTTGTCTAGTATGGCTATTCGATCACAAAGCTGCTCAACTTCCTCCATATAATGAGTGGTGTATATAATTGTTGTTCCATTTTGATTTAACTTTTTGATTCCGGATAGAATATTATTTCTACTTTGAGGGTCTACTGCAACAGTTGGCTCATCAAGGATTAGAAGCTTAGGCTTATGAGCTATACCACAAGCTATATTGAGCCTCCTCAAAAGCCCTCCACTTAATTTCTTCGGATAAAACTTTTTAAAGTCATTTAGTGCTACGAACTCTATAGCTTCCTCTACAAGTGCTTTTCTCTTAAGTTTATCAGTTATATAGAGACCACAAAAATAATCTATATTTTCGTATACTGTCAGTTCATCAAAGATAGCTACTTCTTGCATAACAACCCCAATATCCTTTTTTATATCATAAGCATCAGGTCCCATAGGCTTACCAAAAATACTTATTTCACCCTTATCATACTTAAGCAGTGAAAGTATGCAGTTTATTGCGGTAGATTTTCCTGAACCGTTAGGGCCTAGAAGTCCAAAAATTTCTCCCTCTCTAACTTCTAAATTTAAATGATCTAATGCTAAAAGCTCATTGTACCTTTTTACTAAATTATTAACTTTTACTATCATAAAATTCTCCCAACCTTTCACTCAATATTAACTTAAATGGATTTTGTCTATAGATATATAGTACGTTTTTATGGTATGATTTGTAAGTGTATATAATCATTATTTATGGTGACAAATGTCATATAATAATATGACACTAGGACCAATATTAAATAATTATAAAGGGGGTTCAATGGGAATATAGGATTATTAATTCAATTTCCATTGGTAAAAGAAATGCTTGAAATTGTAGATAAACTAGTTATTTTTCTCTGTTGCACAAGTATATATTTATTAGAAGTAGCTCATGGCTTATGGATTTTTACAATAATTTTAGCCTTAACCATAAGTAGCCTAAGTAGCTATCTTGAAAGCAATGAGTTACATATGTTGTTTTTTATTATTTATATCATACTATGTGTCTTTTTTAGTGAATTCTTATTATTTATTCCACTAGTTTTATATGATGTGATATCCAATAAATATCGCTTCATTTATCTCTTTGCCCTTATACCAATAATAAGTAATCTAAGATATTTATCTTATAGAATTATTTTTATAACTGTTGCATTTATTGCTTTAACAATACTCTTAAAGATTCGTACTAGATCTAATTTTAAGCTTAAAGAGGATTATATGAATTTTAGAGATAAGACCTCAGAGCTTTCCATAGTGCTTGAACAGCAAAATGTTTCTTTAGTAGAGAGTAAGGATTATGAAATAAATCTTGCCACACTAAGTGAAAGAAATAGGATTGCAAGAGAAATTCATGATAATGTGGGTCATATTTTATCACGATGCCTTTTGCAAATTGGAGCTCTTATAGTTATTAATAAGGATTCTATTGTAAAAGAAAGCCTTGACTCAATTAAGGATACATTGTCACAAGGGATGGATAGTGTCAGGACAAGTGTACATAATCTTCATGATGATTCTATAGATTTGCATGACCAAATTTATGGCCTTACAAAAGAATTTTCCTTTTGCCCTATAAGGCTTATCTATGACATTAGCGAAAATCCTGATAAAAAGATAAAATATTCGTTCATATCCATAGTTAAGGAAGCAATATCTAACATAATTAAGCACTCAAATGCTACAGATGTGTGTATCACCCTTAATGAGCACCCTGGTTTTTATCAGCTTATTATAATGGACAATGGTATTGTGGAAAATTATAACATTGAAAATGGTATTGGTATTAGAAATATACTAGATAGGGTTGCCGCTTTTAATGGCAATGTTAATATAAACATTGATAATGGATTTAAGATATTTATATCTATTCCAAAGGAGATTATAAAATGAGAGTTTTAATTGTAGATGATGATAAATTAGTCTGTGTCTCTTTGAAAGTTATATTAGAATCAGATTCAGAGATAGAAGTGGTAGCTCTAGGGTATAATGGGAAAATGGCAATAGAGCTATATGAGGCATTAAAGCCGGATATATTATTAATAGATATACGAATGGATACAATGACAGGTCTTAAGGGAGCAGAAATAATCCTAAAGAGCAATAAAGATGCTAAAATACTATTTCTAACTACTTTTTTAGATGACGAATACATTATAAAAGCTTTAAATATAGGCTCAAAGGGTTATCTTTTAAAACAAAACTTTGAAAGTATCATTCCTTGCCTAAAAGCGGTACAAGCGGGGCAAACAGTCTTCGGTGATGAAATAATAACTAAAATTCCATCTCTAATCACAGAAAACAATAAATTGAAATTCTCAGACTTTGATATAAATGAAAAAGAGTTTGAAATAATAGTTAAGGTAGCAGACGGCCTAAATAATAAAGAGATTTCTGAGAAACTATATTTAAGTGAAGGAACTATAAGAAATTATATTAGTGCTATACTAGAAAAGCTCAGTCTACGTGATCGAACTCAATTGGCTATCTTTTATTATAAAAATAAATAAGGCCGTACTATTCATTTGTACAAGCCTTACAAGTTAGTAGCTCCACTCCTTATTTTTTTATATAAATAATAGCGTAATACCAAACAAAGTTATTATTGCTCCAAATAGTTCTCTTGGATATATTTTTTCTTTAAATACAATGATTGATACAGGTATTAATAGTATTGGAGTAATAGAAGTAATGGTTGACACTATACCAGTTGATGCATGTTGAACTGCTAATAAAGATAATGATACACCCATAAATGGACCAAATAGTGAACCAATAGAAATGTATTTCATTGCTTTCTTATCTTTAAAAGCCACAAATAGCTCACCCCACTTTTTTAATACAGAAATGACAATTGAAAACCCAATAATTGCGGCTATAATTCTAATTTGAGTTGCAGCAAACGGATCATATGATCCCATACCAAATTTGCTAAAAACAAGTCCAAAAGCTTGTCCTAATGCACCTATAAAAGCATATGCTAAACCCTTTATTGGATGAGAGAGCCTCACCTTTTTATTACTTGGATTTTTTGTTAGAATTACTAGAGCAATACCTGCAATAGTTATTATCATTCCAGCTAATCCTAAGGTCGTAATTTTCTCTCCCATTAAAAAAAAACCAGTAATTGCTGTTATTGGAGGTACCGTTGACATAATTAACATTGATATACGTGCGCCCACCTCAACATATGCCTGGAACAAAAATAGATCCCCTATAACAAAACCAATTATTCCTGAAAATGTTAACCATAACCAGGTAGAACTGGAAGCATCTATTGGTAAAATCATTCCTCTAGAAAATAAATTAAATATTGAGATTAATACAAAAGCAAAAATAAGTCTTATTAAATTTACAGATATCGACCCGACTTTTTTTCCTGCGGCTTCAAATGATACAGCAGTAATTGTCCAACATAAGGCGGTTGCGAGTGCAGCCATTTCTCCTAAATGCGATTGAAACATATAATATCACTCCCTAAAACCTAACGGTTGGTATAAATATAGATGATTAACAGTTATCCTGTCAATCTTTTTCACAACTTCTTACTCTAAATTTTAAAAATATATGTTATGTTAAGCAAATAAAGAGGGCAACATATGTTAAACTAATAAGACTAACAAAACTTACAAATGAAAAAGAGAGGTGTATAAAAATGGGATTTATAAATGGCATATTTAATAAAAAAACTCAAAATGTAATAAATGATTACAAAAATAAACTTCCTGAAAATATACAATACATTGATTCATATATAGATATACTCAAACTAGCCTTAGTGAAGAATAATATAACTACTGTTGAATTATTTTATTCATTTGATGGCAAAGAATTATTTAATAAGATCAAGAAAGAAAATTCATCTAAAAACATTTTAGTTTTATACAAAGGAAATATTGATAATCTAATTGCAAAAAATGGATATATAAATGTATATCATTCAAAACAGGGTAATTACTCTTTAGTTGTTTTTCAACATCAATTTATATATGAAGAATTGTTTGGGGTTGAATTATGGAATGATGGAAGTTCAACACCACAGAAAATACATACATTTAACTGCTACATATCAGAAAAAATAAATTATTTTGCTGGCCTGAATTGTGAAGTTATGGGTATAGGTGTAGGAAATATCAACAAGAGACAGTATGAAAATTTGATGGATGAATATCACAAGACAGTTAAAACACCTAAAAATAAAACAATCCCAGGTAAAGTAGCAATATATACAGGCATTGCATCTACAATAGGGGCTGGATTGCTTATAGGTTTAAAAATGTGGTCAAAAAAAGGTAAAAAATAATACAGGAAATTATATATTTTTATTAAATGGGTAGTTAGTAAATATTATTGTATTTACTAGCTATTTTTTATGAAAACATTTCCTAATCCAACTTAAAGGAGGTATTAGCTATATGAATTTTTATTTCGCACCTATGGAAGGTTTGACTGGGTACATTTATAGAAATGCACATAATGCTTTTTTCAATAATATAGATAAATACTTTTCACCTTTTATTGTTGCAAATCAAAGCGAAAGTTTTAAAACTAGAGAATTAAATGATATTTTGCCTGAAAACAACCAAGGATTAGTTTTGATTCCACAATTACTAACCAATAACGCAAAAGATTTTATTCATACTTCAAAGAAAATAAAGCTGCTTGGATATAATGAGATCAATTTAAATTTGGGATGTCCTTCTGGAACTGTAGTTTCAAAAAATAAAGGCGCCGGATTTCTTTCAAAAAGAGAAGAACTTGATCTGTTTTTAGATGAAATCTTTTCTAAGTCTATAACAAAAATCTCAGTAAAAACTAGAATAGGAAAAGACCAACCTGAAGAATTTTATGAGTTAATCGAAATATTTAACAAATACCCTATAGAAGAGCTTATTATTCATCCAAGGATTCAAAAAGATTTTTATAAAAATAAACCTAATTTAAAAATTTTTAAGGATGCCTTGATTTTAAGTAAAAATCCTGTTTGCTATAATGGTGACATTTTTACAAAAGAAGATTACATGGGGTTTTCGACTGAGTTCCCTAGTGTAGATACTTTAATGCTAGGTAGAGGATTATTAAGAAGTCCAGCACTGATCAGCGATATTACAAATAATATTAAGATTGAAAAAAAATTACTAAAAGACTTTCATGATAATATTTATGAAGATTATAAAAAAATACTCTCTGGAGATAGAAATGTCTTGTTTAAAATGAAAGAATTATGGTTTTATATGATTACGGTGTTTTCTAATAATGCAAAATATGCTAAAAAAATTAAGAAATCAGAAAGACTTTATGATTATGATGAAGCTGTTTCAAGCTTATTCAGAGAACAGGATATTCTATAAAGTATATTTTTGTTATATAATAATTATAAGAGTGGTCAGCTATAATAATGTAAAAGGAGAGGGTTTTTATGTCAATTAATAAATATCCAAGTTGTGAAGTAGCAGGTGGAGGTAAGGTGTTTTTAAAAGGCACTAAAAATGGGGAAAAATTTAAAATAATTAGAATGTCTGCTGAGGAAATAGAAATAAAAACAACTATGCAACTAGAATTAGATACTATCGTTGATTTAAAAATAATTCTTAATTCAATATTATTTAAAATAGACATAGATGCTGTGGGAAAAGTAGTTGAAAAATTAGAGCCAACTGAAAAATATAAGATAGAGTTTATAGATTTGTCAGACAAAGCCAAAAAAGAAATTGATGAACTTATGCGAAGTGCATGCAATATAAGTTAATAAATATGAGAATGGCTTATATGGTGATGAGTTGAAAAAAAAGTAAAATAAGTGCTAATGCGGCTACCCGCGTTAGCACTTATTTTATTGTGATTACCTATTGCATGTTGCATAGTATAATGTTGACAATATCGGCAAACAATATAAAAAAATCAAAAATTATTATAAATAATTAATGTATACTTTGGGGGTCGATTTGTAAGTGTTAGATATATGGATGTGTGTAAAGAACATAAGAGGTGCTAAAGAGGGTAAATTATTTTCAAGTTATGGAGAAATCTTTCGAGTGATTGATAAAACTATATTAACTAGAATGGATAAAGAAATAAAACTATCTGTTAATAAAGAAGAAATAAATAGTTATTTCAGAAAAATAGAGAATAGCTATTTAGTTTATGGAGTATGGATTACTAAAGGTTTTAATAATTTTTTAAGAAAGTTATTTAATCTGAAGATAAAAAAGAAATTAGGTTATAGAAGTGTAAATTTAGATATTTTTGATAATGTTACTCTTCATAGAATTTACACAGAATTATTATTATATATCTATAAGGTAAGGTCAGAAGAACTTCTCATACAATTTTCTACAATAATAAAATATCAATTAGAGTCATTAAACATGATTTATGAGAATAAAGATATAGTTAATTTCGATGAAGAGTTTGAGCAAACAATAGTGCAGTTTAGAAAGATATATGAGTTCTGCAACTCCATAGAATCAAAAGCTAAATCAATTGAATCAGATTATCGAGGTGAAATAATAAAACAACTAATGGAAAAAAGAAAAGAAATAAATAAGCTAAATATATTGATGTTAGATGAAATTAATAAATAAGGTAACCGTAAAATCTGGAATTTTACGGTATTTTTAGTGTGCCAGGCATGGCAATTAACTAGGTGGTGCAAGTCCACTGTGGGGGTCTGTAGTTACCAACCACTAGCTGAAGACAAGGTATCCACCGTGAGGTGTGAACTGAAGGAAGTCCTAGGCAAAGTTCCGACCCAAG
>NZ_DATCQT010000048.1:0-2190 GCF_036569345.1 Clostridium sp. | reverse complement strand
CGAGAAAAACGAACTTTGACCTTCCAAGCAAAAACACACTTTTTGGGACCTAAAAGTAGGTAAATGAAAACAGCCAAATCGTCGCCCAGGGGCGGATCTGGCTGAATATGAGGAAATAATATTTTTGTTACTTTCCGTAATAGCCCTTATAGGACCCAAGAAGGAGTTTGTCTCTGTTCAATTGTATATATAAGAAAATCTGCAATAGGTTATCTAATTGGAGGCGCAAGGAGGAAGAAACTATGTGGATTAATGTTGTAAAGGAATTTGGAGTTAAATTTCTGAGCTTTAATATACTAGGTGGTTCAGTAGTATACTATCTAGCAAAAATCTTAAAAATAAAATATCGTGGCTATAAATTTTCAAATCCTAAAAAAAGTGCTTTGTATGCAATTGCGGCAATAACAATAAGTACGTGTATGATTACGGGTCTAATGATTCTATCGAATTCAAAAAACACATCACAAGTAGCTTCAAGTGTACAACCGTATACGTATAATCTAGGTATGGTCATCAATAGTGCAATATCATGGCTAATTTTGCTATCACCCATCTTAATTATGAAAAAGGTTAGAAAGGAAACATGGGCGACTACAGGGGTTTCAAAGCATAATTATAAAGAGTCAATATTAATAGGAGCTATTCTTGGGATCATCACTCTTGTAATTGTTATTTTATACAGTTCAACAAGCTTAAGCGTAATTAGAGGTAATTTGAATTTAAGTGCCTTCTGGGCATTATTTAATTTTGCAGTTGCAGGATTCGCTGAAGAGTTTATGTACAGAGGATATTTGCAAATTCGTTTGATGGAGTGGATTGGAAAATGGAAGGGGTTAATACTCACTTCAATGGTTATGGCACTGATTCACATTCCTCAACGAATGGCATATGGATTATCACCTAATGAAGCGATTATAAGTGCAGTCTTATTGATACCAATGAGTTTAATAATGGGTTACACAATGATCAAAACTGAAAATATTTTAGCACCTGGAATATACCATACCTTTTATAATTGGATAAATGTATTAATGTAATATTTATTAGATAACGTTTATAGAGAATAACAAGTCATGACCATTTGTTGTCCTGTATTTTCCTCAACTTTCCATAACCCCAATTATAGGACTCAATAATTTATGGCTGGGGAATAACTTTCATGTGTCAATAAAGGGAATTTATACGAACAAGTTCGCATAAAAATCCATAATACAGACAATTAACATAACAACTTGTGAACGTTTATCAGTAAGTATATAATAAATTAATGTTTGATCAGGGGAGGTGCACCAGTGCAAATAGACAACAATGTTTGGTTACTATTACTTATTAATATTACAACGATACTAGCTTTATCTTGGGTAAGCTATAAATTTCTAAAAAGTAGTACACTTTATTCCAAAGTATCTGAGTGCAACTCCACCATATCGCAATTCATCTCCAGCGTATCAATAGTTTTTAAAAATAGATATTTGAGTATTAGAAGAATGATTAAAACTGATCCTGATGATGATCCTTCACATCACCTCCTTTTTTTACAAGCGTAAAAAAATTTAAGGAGGATTTTTGTGAATATTATTGTTGATGGGATGACTAGTTTATTAAATATGCTCTATAATTTTTCTGTTTCTGTTGGTTTCCCTAATTATGGTGTAGCGATTATGCTTTTGACGATCTTAATTAAAACCTTGATTTATCCTCTAACGTATAAGCAAATGGCGTCAATGCGGAAAACAATTGAGCTACAACCAAAGATTAAAGCTATTCAAGAAAAACATAAAGATGATAAGGAAAAAGCTAATGCAGCGGTCATGGAGTTATACAAGGAACATAAAGTTAATCCAATGGGCGGCTTCCTCCCAATTGTCGTTCAGTTGCCGATTCTTTATGGATTATATAGCACGTTAAAAAAATTTCCTTATGGAGGTTCAACTACTGCCGCCCATTGGTTTTTAGGTTATGATTTAATTAGAACCTATGGCTTTACCTCACCATACCATTTGCTATTGCCGATTCTTGCTGCTTTAACATCATACCTGCAAACTAAAATAACAAATCCAAATACTTCCGATCCAACACAAAAGACGATGTTATATATTATGCCGGTGTTTTCTGCTTATATTAGTGCCACGGTTCCAGCAGGTTTGGCTTTATATTGGGTAACCACGAATATTGTTTCGATTTTACAAC
>NZ_DATCQT010000047.1:0-54301 GCF_036569345.1 Clostridium sp. | reverse complement strand
AGCTCAAACATTAAAAGCTATAAAAGAAGCAGAAGCATATAAAGGACCATCACTTATAATAGCATATGCTCCATGTATCAATCACGGTCTTAAAGTTGGAATGGGTTGTACACAACTTGAAACTAAGAGAGCTGTTGAATCAGGATATTGGGCTATGTATAGATTTAATCCAGCTTTAAAAGAAGCAGGAAAAAATCCATTTACATTAGACTCTAAAGAACCAACTACTTCATTTAGAGAATATCTAATGGGTGAAGTAAGATATTCTTCACTAGCAAAAACATTCCCAGAAATAGCAGAAGAATTATTTGTTAAAACAGAAAAAGATGCTACGGAAAGATTAGCTGGATACAAAAAACTAGCTAACCAAGAATAATTAAAAGAAATAAAAAATAGTTAAAAGTAAAAGGGACTCCTTCAAGGGGTTCCTTTTGTTTGTGCTGGGACTTCAAGTAACTTTACTTCAAAATAAAAGATAGTAGAAATAAAAATTATAAATATAAAGGCTAATTCTAAAGGCATTTAACTACCTTTAGAATTAGCCTATGTTTTAAACTATAATTTTGATATCTATATCGTTTATCCGAGTATTTGTTTTAAATCAGCTTCTGGTGTACTTATAGGTTTAATATCAAAATTATCAACTAGGAATTGTAATACATTAGGGCTTAAGAAAGCTGGTAGTGTTGGTCCTAGGTAAATTCCTTTTACACCTAGTGATAGTAAGGCCAACAAGTCTGCAACAGCCTTTTGTTCATACCAAGTTATAATCAGTGTTAGTGGTAGATCATTAATGGTGCATTTAAATGCATCAGCTAGTGCGGAAGCTATTCTAACAGCAGAATATGCATCGTTGCATTGACCTATATCTAGCAATCTTGGGAGTCCAGCTACTTCACCAAACTCTAATTTGTTAAAACGGTATTTTCCACAAGCTAAAGTTAGAATAATACAATCTTTTGGAACTAGCTGAGCAAATTCAGTATAATAATTTCTTCCTGTTTTTGCTCCGTCACATCCTCCAATCAAGAAAAAGTGCTTAATTTTTCCTTCCTTAACTGCATTAATGATTGTATCAGCATGACTTAAAGTTGCTTTATGACCAAATCCAACTAGTATTTCCTTAACTTCTTCATCTTTTTCAAAGCCACCAAGTGCTAGAGCTTTCTTTATTATTTCAGAGAAGTCTTTATGACCATTAACATCAGCAGGTATATGTTTTATACCATCCCAGCCAACAACACTTGTTGAGAAAATTCTATCTTTATAAGAATCTTTTGGTTTTATTAAGCAGTTTGTTGTCATTAAAATGCACCCAGGAATACCATCAAATTCCTTTTGTTGATTTTGCCAAGCTCCTCCAAAGTTACCTACTAAATGTGCATATTTATTTAACTTAGGATATCCATGAGAAGGGAGCATCTCGCCGTGGGTATAAATATTTATTCCCTTTCCTTCTGTTTGTTCAAGGAGCATTTGAAGGTCCCTTAAATCATGACCAGAAATCACGATAAATGGTCCTTTTTTAATGTTTACATTAACCTTTTGAGGTGACGGAGAGCTATATTTTTCAGTATTAGCTTTATCTAATACCTCCATAACTTTAACACTCATCTCTCCAGTTTTAAGTAAGTACTTGATAAGATCTTGAAGATTTAAACTATTATCAGTTAATGCTGCAAGAGCTATAAAATAAAACTCATCTACTTCATCACTGTTATATTCTATAAATCTAGCTTGGTGTGCATAAGCAGCAATACCCTTTAATCCATATTTTATAGTTTCTCTTACGGAACGGATATCAGCATCTAATTTTTCATCATACATAATGCCTGCTTTTTTAGCATCTTCAAGAATTTGTTCTTTAGAATCACTTAAATTATATAAAGCCTCTGCAGTATTTACTTTTTCATTTGAAGTTTTCTTCCTAATTTCTTCTTTGATTACTTGAGATTTTTTAAGCATATCAATATGGGCATTAGGATCAAAGTTTACATTAGTTAATGTCATAAACAATGAATTTTCCATAAATGATACCCAAGATTTAGGTAGTTTCTCACCTTTGGTTAAAAGTTCAGTAGCATAACAACTTATTCCTTTTAGCTGATAGATTAACAAATCTTGCATTGCTGCAATCTCTGGTGTTTTTCCACAGACGCCTATGTTAGTGCAACCTTTTCCACCTGCAGTTTGTTCGCATTGAAAACAAAACATTTTTCCTTGCATAAGTAACCCTCCTAAATTTTATAAATATTTGAATATCTAAATACTTGTTGAAAATTTAAATTGATAATGAATCAATTTTTAAGAAAATTATGGTATGCTTACACCTTACCATTACAATAAATATCTTTCAACAGTTTTAGAAAGTTAACCTTTTGTACATTTTTAATGTGTTTATATTTGACTTAAATCACATTAAAAACAGGTCGTAATGGATATAATATTATTTAAAGGATGATTAAATGATTTTGTAATTAAAATTAAAGTTATGAAATTAGCTGAGAAGTTAACAATTATAGTGGGGGTGGTTAGACTGAGTAATAATATAGTTATAATAGGTGGTGGCGTTGCAGCTATAAGTGCAATAAAGGCAATTCGAGAGACCGACATCGACACAAATATATTCATATTTCAAAATGAAAGATATTATCCGTATTACAGGATAAAGTTAACAAAAGGCTTATTGGATAGCCTTGAAGAGGAAAAGATAATGCTTCAGAAAAAAGATTGGTACGAATTAAATAATGTAAAGTTATTTCTTAACAAAGAAGTTATTGGGATTGACACAACTAAGAGTGAAATTATTTTGGATGATGGAAATAGATTTGGTTATAATAAGTTATTATTGGCTAATGGTTCAAAAAACTTTATGCCATCTATTGATGGTATTGATAAGGAAAATGTTTATACAATAAGAAAATTGGATAATATACGAGATATAAAAGATAATATTTACGATAAAAAAACTATATTGAATGTGGGAGGCGGAGTGCAAGGAATAGAAACCGCGTGGAGTCTTAATCAGCATGGTAAAGATGCTATTATAGCCGAGTTTCAAGAAAGATTAATGCCTCGCCAGCTAGATAAAAGGGCATCTGAGATTCTTAAAACTGCAATTGAAGGTTTTAAAACTAAAGTACTTTTAAAGACACAGATAGTAAAAATTCTTGGAGGAAACAAGGTAAAAGGCGTAAAAACAATGGATGAAAAAACTATTGACTGTGATATGGTAATTTTTTCTGTTGGTATAAGAGCTAATAAGGAATTATTAGAGAGTACACCAATAAAAACCAATAATGGGATTGTAGTTAATGAGAGGATGGAAACTAATATAGAGAATGTGTATGCAGCAGGGGATGTAGCAGAGTTAAATGGAAAAATAGTGGGACTTTGGAACATTGCTATAGAGCAAGGGAAGACAGCTGGATATAATATTGTTGGTAGACATGCAGTATACAATGGTATTGTGCCAGTTACAATATTAAATGCATTTAATACTGCCCTTTTCTCCATGGGTGAGATTGATGAGAAGCTATGCGATAGGGCAATAACAGATGAGAGCTCTGATAGTTTGTCTTATAAGAGATTATTTATTAGAGATAATAAAATAATAGGTGCCATTGTAATAGGTGATAATAAGTATTCTGCCCTATTAAAGAATGCCATAGAAAAGAGGATTGTATTTTTAAGCATAGATTTATTAAATGCAGGAGTAAATGATTTACTAATGAAATTAAAAAATAACTGAAGGAAATGAAGCAATATATGTTACTGAAATTATATTTGCGAAGCACTATCATAAACTTATAAACAATCGTAAATAGCACTTATATATGCAAAAGATGGAGGGAATTAAATGAGTTTTAAAATAAGTGATACTGTAACCTGGGTTGGAAAGATTGATTGGGAGTTAAGAACATTCCATGGTGAAGAATACTCTACACATAAAGGTTCTTCATATAATTCATATTTAATTAAAGATGAAAAGACAGTGCTAATTGATACTGTTTGGCAACCATTCTCTAAAGAATTTATAACCAATCTAAAAAATGAGGTTGATTTAAACAAAATTGATTATATAATTATGAACCACTCGGAAAGTGATCATAGTGGTGCCCTTACAGATTTAATGAAAGAGATACCTAACACCCCGATTTATTGTACAAAAAGTGGTGCGAAAATAATAAAGGGACATTATCATCAAGAGTGGAACTTTGTAGAAGTAAAAACTGGAGATACGTTAGATATAGGTAAAAACAAACTGACATTTGTAGAAGCAAAGATGCTTCATTGGCCTGATACTATGTTTACCTATTTATCCGGTGAAAACATTCTATTTAGTAACGATGCATTTGGACAGCATTATGCCTCAGAGTTTATGTATAATGATAAAGTTGATCAGGCAGAATTATATCAAGAAGCAACAAAATATTATGCAAATATTTTAACCCCATTTAGCAAATTCGTTGTAAGAAAAATAGAAGAGATATTAAGTTTTAATTTATCCGTTGATATGATATGTCCTAGTCATGGCATAATATGGAGAGATAATCCACTACAAATAGTAAATAAATATATGGAATGGGCAAAGGGTTATCAGGAAAATCAGATCACAATAATTTATGATACTATGTGGAATGATACAAGAAGGATGGCTGAAGCCATAGCAGAAGGTGTAAAAAGTTCAAATAATGATATTACAATTAAGATTTTCAATTCATCTAAAAGTGATAAAAATGATATTATTACAGAAGTGTTTAAATCAAAGATGGTGATTGTTGGTTCATCAACAATAAATAAAGGTATATTATCTTCAACAGCGGCAATACTAGAAATGATTAAAGGACTTGAATTTAAAGGAAAGAAAGCAGCAGCCTTTGGTAGTTATGGATGGAGTGGAGAGTCTACAAAATTAATTACTGAGGAATTAAATAAGTCAGGATTTGAAATATTAAATGAAGGAATAAGAGAATTGTGGAATCCAGATGAAGATGGATTAAACAGATGCAGAGATTTTGGAAGGAATGTTATAGAAAAAATCTAATTAATTTAAAGGAGGTTAATTTTTATGAAAGGTTTTGTTGATAAGGATACATGTATAGGGTGTGGATTATGTCCTGCTGTATGCCCTGAAATTTTTGAGATGGATGATGATGGAAAGGCTGTAGCTTCGGAAAATGAAATTGAAGAAAAACTAATTGAGAGCGCTAAAGATGCTGAAGAACAGTGTCCAGTGAATGCCATAACAATTGAATAACCATTAGCATTATTTTTATTTGGTAGCACCGGCGTAAGCTGGTGCTACTTTTTATATTAAACATATTTAAAGAAAATCAATCTAGTAACATATGTTACCGACAATATAAAAACAAACTAGTATACTAATCTCATAACACAAGCACAAGTAGTGCTTATAAAAGAAAAAATGGAGGATGATTTATATGGCTATGTTTTGTTTTCAATGTCAAGAAGCAGCTAATTGCAAAGGATGTACGGTAAAGGGAGTTTGTGGTAAAACTGAAGACCTTGCAAAGGCTCAGGACTTACTAATTTATATAACTAAAGGAATATCAATATACAGTGTACGTGCTAGAGAGAATGGTATAGTCAATAAGGAAGTAGATAATTTCATAATGGAAAGTTTATTTGCAACTATAACAAATGCAAATTTTGATAGAAATGTATTTATAACAAGAATAAGAAAAGGCTTAAGTTTAAGGGAAGAAGTAAAACAGCAACTTCTTAAAGCTGGAATTAAATTAAGTGATAAAGGTGAAAATTCTAATTGGCTTAAGAAAATATTTAATACATTTGGATTTGGAAAGGAAGAAGAATTGAATTTACCTGATGCGGCGGTTTGGTTTTCTAATGACTTAAAAGAATTTGATGAAAAAGCAGGAAAAGTAGGTGTATTATCAACTCAGAATGAGGATGTAAGATCTTTAAGAGAACTACTTATATACGGACTCAAAGGCATGGCTGCATATGCTAAGCATGCCAATAACCTTGGATATGACGACGAAGGACTTCATGCATTCACTCAAAAGGGGTTAGCTTCTACTTTAAACGATACTTTGAGTGTTGATGAACTTGTGGCTTTAGTACTTGAATGTGGTAAGTACGGTGTTGATGCAATGGCATTACTCGACAAGGCTAATACTTCTAGTTACGGGAATCCTGAAATAACAAAAGTTAATATAGGAGTTAAAACTAATCCTGGTATATTAATTAGTGGACATGATTTAAAAGATATGGAAGAGTTATTAAAACAAACGGAAGGCACTGGAATAGATATTTATACTCATAGTGAAATGCTCCCAGCTAATTATTATCCTGCTTTTAAAAAGTACAAGCACTTGGTAGGTAATTATGGAAATGCATGGTGGAAGCAAAATGAAGAATTTGAAAGCTTCAACGGACCAATACTTATGACTACAAACTGTATTGTAACTCCAAAAGCATCTTATAAAGATAGAATATACACCACAGGAGTGACAGGCTTTCCAGGTGTTAAACACATAGCAGATGGAATAAATGGAAATGCAAAAGATTTTTCTTCAATAATTAAACAAGCTAAAAAATGTGCAGCTCCTGTTGAGATTGAAAAGGGTGAAATAGTAGGAGGTTTTGCTCATAACCAAGTAATAGCTCTTGCGGACAAGATTGTAGACGCCGTTAAAAGTGGAGCAATAAAAAGATTTTTCGTAATGGCTGGCTGTGATGGAAGAATGAAGAGCCGCGATTACTACACAGAATTTGCTAAGAAATTACCAAAAGATGCAGTTATACTTACAGCAGGTTGCGCAAAATATAAATATAATAAATTGAATTTAGGAGATATCGGTGGAATTCCAAGAGTATTAGATGCAGGTCAATGTAATGATTCATATTCATTAGTAGTGATAGCACTTAAATTAAAAGAAGTATTTGGATTAGATGATATAAATGAACTTCCAATTTCTTATAATATTGCATGGTACGAGCAAAAGGCTGTTATAGTTTTACTTGCACTATTACATTTAGGGGTTAAAAATATTCATCTAGGACCAACATTGCCAGCATTTTTATCGCCAAACGTTGTAAAAGTATTGGTTGACAGTTTCGGCATTGGTGGAATAAGTAATGTGGATGATGATATAAAGATGTTCATGGGAGAATAACCATTAAGACAAAAACTGTATTGAAATTTATAATACAGTTTTTGTTTTTTAGACAATATGTGATATTAGTCACATACTTTCTTTTTTTATATTGATAAAGTGTGAATATACTTTATTTAAGGAGATGATATATTTTGTTTAGTGAAGAAATTAACAAAGTTTCTATATCAGCAGTAAAAAAGTCTGAACTCTTAAAGAAAAGCAAAATGAGGTACCTCATTGCGTCGGCTTTGGCTGGTGTTTATGTGGGATTTGGAATTTTATTGATATTTACTATTGGTGGATTATTATCACAAGCTGAGTCTCCTGCCACAAAAATTATTATGGGGGCATCCTTCGGTATTGCATTAAGTCTTGTAATAATGGCGGGTTCTGAACTTTTTACTGGAAATAACATGATTATGACTATAGGATCTCTAGAAAAGAAAGTTTCATGGTTAGATTCAATGAATATTTGGATTTATAGCTTTATAGGTAATTTTGTAGGGTCGGTAATGCTCGCGGTAATATTTGTGGGTGCTGGACTTGCAAAAGGAAGTACAGGATCCTTCATTTTGAAAACATCAGCATTGAAAATGGCAACTCCAAGTATGGAGTTATTCTTAAAAGGTTTACTTTGTAATATGTTAGTCTGTTTAGCCGTATGGTGTGCTATTAAATTAAAGGACGAGACGGCTAAACTTATAATGATTTTCTGGTGCCTTTTCGCATTTATAACTACAGGCTTTGAACATAGCATTGCAAATATGACTTTGCTTTCTACAGCACTTATGATTCCTCACACAACAGCTATAACTATAGGGGGATTAGCACACAATTTAATTTGGGTAACATTAGGCAATTTTGTAGGTGGTGCTGTATTTATTGGAGCGGCATATTGGTTTATATCAAAAGAAAAATAAAATAATAAAAGTATATATTACTAATTATGTTTAATTGAGCAGGACTTAATAAACTTAGAGATATATACTTTCTTTTTTGTATAATTTTATAATTCATTGTTATATAATAAGAATATTAGTTATAAAAATATAATTTAGGTTCTTACAACAATGAGATCTTAAAATGAAATCATAAGGAGAAGTTAAAAATGCCACAAGTGACGTTTAGGCAATTAAAAGATCTTCCTTTACTAGAAAGTATCGAGGATAAAACTCTAGAGCTCATGAGAGAGAAAGTTCTCGTAAAAAAATTAAAAAAGTCACAGATGTTGTTTGCAGAAAGAGAATGTATAAACAATATATATATAGTACTAGAAGGCAAGGTTACCATGTACAGGTTATCGGAAAAAGGTCAAAAGAGAGTTGTCTATATCTTAAACAAAGGTGAGATGATAAATGAGGTAATTTTCGATAATTATTCTAGCTCTATTAATTGTGAAGGTTTTGAGGACAATAAAGTTATAAGCATATCAAAAGTAGACTTATTAAATATCATGCAACATGATTTTAAGCTAACAGAAGTTATATTGTACTCTATGAGTAAAAAAATAAGAAGATTGTATAGACAAATTAAAAATACAGTGCCTACTAAAATGGACAAAAGGGTGGCCGCCAAGCTTTGGAAATTGTCTAAAGACTATGGAGTGGAAACTGAAGAGGGCGTTTTAATAGATGTTAAGATAAGCATAACCTATTTAGCGGATATGTTAGGTAGTTCTAGGGAAACCATTTCAAGGGCAGTAAAAGAGCTTGAAGGAATGGGCATGGTTAAAATCTATCATAGGAATTTCATAGTGAATAGAGAAAAGTTAAATCAATATTTTAAGAGTGTGTGATGAAAATCACATGCTCTTTTTGTTATTTAAAATACAATGTAAGTAGAAAGTTTTAAATCCGGTTTTTATAGGGGCAAAATTTATTATATAAAGGAGGATGCATTTATGAGCTTTAAATTAAAAATAGAGAAGTTTGATGAATACCTTGAAACATTAAGTCAGGAATATAAGGTATATGCACCAGTAATAATTAAGGGTAAAGGAACCTTTGCAGACACAGATACTATTAGGTACAAGGAAATAGAGAGTATAAAGGAGGTTGAGTTTGATTTAAAATCTACTTTTTCTCCTAAAGAAATATTACTTCCGATTACTCAAACATTATTTTACTTTACTGAAAACGAATGCACAGAGCCGAAATGTCATGAAAAGAAAATATTAATATTTTTAAGAAGTTGTGATATTCATGCAATGAGGCGGCTAGATGAAATTTATTTAAAAAATGGAAATGAGGATTATTATTATAAAGTTATAAGAGATAAAGTTAAATATGTACTTATGGGTTGTAGTGAAAGTTTCGAAAATTGTTTTTGCGTTAGTATGGGATCAAATAAAACAGAAGATTACGATATGTATACTAAAATACAAGATGATGAGGTTTTTGTAAATTGTAAATCCGAAGAATTAATGAATTACTTTAATTCAAATAAATTAAGTGCCCAGGATGTAAAACCTGAATTTGTTTCAGAAAATGAAATAAAGGTTACCATCCCTGAAAATCTAGATCAAAGAGTTTTTAAGTCGAAGATGTGGGATGAATACTCCTCAAGATGCATTGCCTGTGGTAGGTGCAATTTTGTCTGTGGTACATGTGGTTGTTTTACTATGCAAGATATTTTCTATAAGGAAAATAAAAATGCAGGAGAAAGAAGACGTGTATGGTCATCTTGTCAAGTAGACGGATTTAGTGACATGGCAGGTGGACATGGTTTTAGAAAGGATAAAAAGGATAGAATGAGATTCAAAATTATGCACAAGGTATATGATTTTAAAAAGAGAGCTGGATATCATATGTGTATAGGTTGTGGTAGATGCGATGATATATGCCCTGAATATATTTCTTTCTCTAGTTGTGTTAATAAATTAAATAAAGCTATGGATGAGGTGGAGTAAATGAAAAATATATATATACCTTTTAAATCAAAGATACTTAATATAAAAAAACATACAGAGACTGATTATACTTTTAGAATGGAGTTCAAAGGTTATGTAAAACCAGGTCAATTCTTTGAAGTATCTATACCGAAATTTGGGGAATCACCTATATCTGTTAGTGAAATAGGTGAAGGGTATGTGGATCTTACAATAAGACGTGTTGGCACTGTTACAGATGTGATTCATAGCTTTTTTGTAGGAGGGACATTGTTTTTAAGAGGACCGTACGGAAATTGGTTTGACGTTAATATATATAAAAATAAAGAAATTATTGTAGCAGCAGGTGGAACAGGGCTTGCACCTGTTAAAGGTGTAGTAGATTATTTTGTGAAAAATCCAAAAGAGTGTAAAGACTTCAATTTAATGGCGGGGTTTAAGTCACCAAGTGATATTTTATTTAAAGAAAATTTTAAAGTCTGGGAGAAAAGTATAAATGTAACATTAACTGTAGATAGTGCGGATCAGGGTTACCTTGGTACTGTGGGGCTCATAACAAAATATATTGATGGCATTCCAGTTGATAATATGGATGAAGTACAAGTTATAGTAGTAGGACCTCCAATGATGCTTAAATTCACTGTAGCTGGGTTTATAAAAAAAGGCGTAAAAGAAAAAAATATATGGGTATCATATGAGAGAAAGATGTGTTGTGGGGTTGGTAAATGTGGTCACTGCAAAATTGATGATACGTATATATGTTTAGATGGACCTGTTTTTAACTATTTGGATGCAGTTCATCTAGTAGATTAAGGGGGAGTAAATTATGGATATAAATACTAAATTGCTTAAAAAGAATGCATTTAGAATAACTAAAAAAAGAGGTAAAACTGCAATAAGAATAAGAGTACCAGGTGGTCATATTGAAGCTAAACATTTAGCGGTGATTCAAGAGGTAGCAGAAACTTACGGAGATGGAAATATTCATATATCTATAAGGCAGGGTTTCGAGATAGCTAACATTGATATAGATAAAATACCAGAGGTTAATAAGATGATTCAACCGGTTATAGATGGTCTTGAAATAAATCAGATATCACCAAATACAGGATACTCAGCTGCAGGTACTAGAAATGTATCAGCATGCATTGGGTCAAATGTTTGTCCATTCGCGAATTATAATACTACTGAGTTTGCAAAAAAGATTGAAAAAGAAATCTTTCCTAATGATTATCATGTGAAGGTAGCTTTAACAGGTTGTCCTAATGACTGTATTAAAGCTAGAATGCAGGATTTTGGAATTATAGGGATGACTGAGCCTCAATACGAATCCTACAGATGCATAAGTTGTAAAACTTGCGTAACTAACTGTAAACTAAGAGCTGGTGATGCACTTAAAATTGAAAATTTTAAAGTAGTACGTGATCATGATAAATGTATTGGTTGTGGAGAATGCGTTGGGAAATGCCCAACAGGGGCCTGGAGTAGAAGTCATGAGAAATATTATAAACTTGTTATAATGGGAAGAACAGGTAAGAAAAGCCCTAGACTTGCACAAGATTTCATAAAGTGGGTGGATGAGGAAAGTATAATTAAAATAATAAAAAACACTTATTCATACATTGAAAAATATATAAATAGTGATGCTCCTGGGGGAAAAGAACACATAGGGTATATTGTGGATAGAACAGGATACCCAGTATTTAAGGAATGGGTTTTAAAAGATGTAACGCTTGGAGATAAAGCTGAAGTTAAACAATACATTAATTGGTAATAAAAAAAGTATTCAGTAGAATTTCTCTGCATACTTTTTATTTTACAATATTTTAACTCAATAATAAAGGACGTAAAAATGTCAGGGTTTAACTTATGTCCACAAAAAAATCACTCGTGAATTTTAATTCAGAAGTGATTTTTTTCGCATTAATATCCTTATGAAAAATTTTCCTATACTTTAGGTGTGAATCCACAATATCCTATTTCATCACATCTTCGCTTCATATCCTGCCATATCTCTTTTCCTTTAATAGATTCTATTGCTGTAGGGTATAGAATATAGTTTTCCTTAAATATGTGATCTCTTAAGTTAAATATAATATATTTCGCTGTCTCATCTACTTTTTCTTTAAATTCATTGAAGTTTAATTTAGAAACCTCTTCGGCCGCAACTTTTAACAAATTTTTCTTGACTCTCAAATCCTCATGTTCCATTCTCATAATTCTAGTTGGGCCAGTAATCTCTCTGTTTTCCATCTCAGTAAACAACACTTTCTCTTCCCTTTGGTGGTGATTTTCTGCATCCAATATATTACTTGCGACAGTCTTTAATTTTTCAATTTCGTCTAAAGCGTTATCATAGTTTTCAGCCTTTTGAATTTTTAAATTAATCTCTTCAAGTTGTGTCAAGAATTCAAGAATTTTATCATGCTCAGCAATAAGGGTATACACAACATGCCCTGGCTCTATTTTTGTTTTAATTTTATCAAGTTCGCCTTTTAAAACTTCCATGTGAATATCACAAAGATGTCTTAAATCTTGAGGCTTCATTCCTGTTTCTATTAAATTTTGTTCTGCAATTGAAAGTTCGATAGGGCTTATATTTGAAACAATGTCTAAAGCTTCTTTTCTTAAAGATTCTGTTACACCTTCTTGATTTAATTTTTGCAAAACTTGGGTCAATTTTTCTATTTTTTTATTATTCATCCTTAAAATCTCCTCTATAAATTTATTTTTTTAAATTTAATATTCTTATGCCATAATTCTACTCGGTTTTGCCTAATAGAAATATGATTTAAATCAAAGTTTAAAAATAAATACATAAGTTTCAATTAGTGGCCCTATAAATAAAAAAAACCTAAAAGCTTATATAATAAACTCTAGGTTGATTTGTAATTCTTATTCTACATATGACTTTAATACATCTAACTGCTTTATAATTAGTACTTTATTACCCTTAAGGCTGATAATACCTAATTCTTCAAATATACTGAGCTTTCTACTCACAGTTTCTCTTGTTACTCCAGCATAACTCGCCATCTCTTCCCTATTTATAGGTAATTTAATTTGCAAGCCTTGACTTGAAGAAGTGCCATACTTTTCAGCAAATTCTAAGAGCATAGATGCAATTCTTATTTCTGCATCATTAGTTGCTAGATTTTGGGCAAGGTTCTCAGTCTGAGCTAGACGTTTTGTAATAACTTGCAATAATTTTAAAGATATTTCTGGATTATTCATGATAATTTTATTTATATCTTGTTTGGTCAATGTGCATATTTTAACATCTGATATAGCATAAGCATCAAAATTATATGTTTCATCACTACTGAACAAACTTAATTCTCCAAAGAAATCTCCATTAGAGAAGATATGGACTATTTGTTCTTTACCATCTTTTGTTAACTTAGATATTTTTACTTGGCCTTCATTAATAATAAATAATGTATCTGATTTTTCTCCTTGGCTACACAACATATCTCCTTTTTTATAGAGTTTATGTCCTGTCATATCAATGATTTTTATAAGTTCTTCTTCGGAGAGAAATGAAAATATGGGTACTTTCTTAGCACATAGGTTATGACTACAATTTCCACAACTACATTCTTTCATATATTTATCACCTACCATTTATTATCATAACATCTTTAATTTAGTTCGGTCAAATAAGAATAAGGAAAAATAAAAAAACTTATTCTAAGACGTACATTGACTCCAGGTACTTATGATGTAGATGGTACATTTCAGATAACAGGCAAACTTACTCTAGATGCTAAAGGTGACCCAAATGGGGTATTTGTGTCTACTATTTCAAAAGAAAACCCAATGTTTGGAAAGGGTAAACAACTGGGTAAAGACTATTTCGAGATAATGGAAGGGGTAAAAATGTTTTTTTATGATTCTGACTCGATAAAACAAGAATTTGGAAAATATGGACTGATAGAATTTTCAGAAATTGATGAGCCACATAAGAATAAGGAAAATAAACCTCCATTTAAATTTATAATGGTAAAATGTCAAAAAGAACTATAAAAACAATTATCTAAAAAATCAAATATTGGAAATCAAAAAATACCTCAAATCGTAGGATACAAAAACTATGTTTTGGGGTATTTTTCTGTACCCGTTTAATCTTCTTTAAAGATGAAGCTAAATATATCTTTAATGGTGGGCGGTACAAAATAACAATATGACTGTATATTGATATAAAGAAGTATTAGTTGTATTTAGAAGGGAAATTGGATATAGGCCATTTATTAGCATATTTAAAATAATAGTAAAGTTAATAAAACAATAAAAAGGGGCATGTTAGTATGGAAGTTACCACAACACGTAATAAGCAAAATATAAAGAATGCAATTTTTGTGATTGTAGGGTGCTTAATATCGGCTATTGGTGTAAATATGTTTTTAGTTAATGCGAAACTATTTAGTGGAGGGGTATCGGGTTTAGCAATTTTAATACAATATGCCTTTAAGATTCCAGCAGGATATACTGTACTATTAGCTAATATACCTTTATTAATATTAAGTTATATGAAATTAAACAAAAGATTTACCATATATAGTCTGATTGGGACTGTTTCATTATCATTGTTTTTAGTATTGACTAAAAATTTAAGCAGTATTCTTATAGTACACGATGCAATTCTATTTTGCGTATATGGAGGGGTACTTATTGGCGTAGGAGCAGGACTTGCATACTCAAACCACGGTTCAGAGGGTGGCATGAACATTATAGTGATGTTGGTTAAAAAAAAATATGATAGTTTCGATGTAGGGCAATTAGGCTTTATAGTAAACTGTATTATAGTATTTTTAGGAATGCTAATAAATGGAATAACCATTGCTTTATACACATTGATGAGCATGTATATAACAGCTTTTGTTACTGATAAGATAATTCATGGTTTATCAAGAAAAAAGGTGTTACTTATAATTACAGAAAAAGAAGCTGAGGTTTGTGGGTATATAACAAATTCTAAACACCGTGGAGCTACAATATTAAATGGTAATGATCTTTCAGGTAAAGAAAGAAAAGTTATTTACTGCATAGTTCATGTATCAAAATTACCAGAGTTTAAATATTCGGTTCAGAAAATAGACGAGGATGCTTTGATTTCAATATTAGATGCTTCAGAAGTTGATGGTAAAGGATTTAATTCAAATATTTTATAGTTACTATAAAAATATGGATTTATTTTAGACATCAGACATCTCTATTGAAAAACTATATCTTTTATTATATGATATAAGAATAGTTTTAAAGGAGGTTGCTGTATGATAAGGAAAGATAAAAGTTTATCACAAAGCGTTGCTGATGATATTCTTGCAATGATTAATATAGATAAAAAGTATGATATTGGAGATAAATTACCAAATGAAAATGAACTATCTAATGAACTAAAAGTAAGTAGAACCACTCTGCGAGAGGGTATTCGTATTTTAACTACCCACAATATACTTGAAATTAAGAGAGGTAAAGGAACATTTGTAACAAACAATGAGAAGCTCAATGGGGATTTTGGATTAGAAGAGTTTTCAACTTTTAAGATGAATGTTAAAGATCTGTATGAAATGAGATTAATATTCGAACCGCAAACTGCATACTATGCAGCAATTCGTGCAACAGATAAAGAACTTGAGAGAATTCTATATTACGGTAAATTAGAAGAAGAAAAAATTTTAAATAAAGTTGATCGTACTGAGGCTGAGCAAGCATTTCACAAATCTATTGCAAAAGCAACTCATAATGAGTTCATGAATAAGTTAATGCCCATACTTTATAAAGCCATTGATAAGGGCGTCATTTTATCCTATGAAAATGAAACTATAATTGGAGATACACTAAATGACCATCATATGATTATGGAATTTTTAGAGGCCCGAGATTCAGAGGGAGCAAAAACAGCCATGAAACTTCATATTTTACGTGCTATGCGAGGTTTAGGAATATATAATGAATAAAATTAAGTGCTAATTCTTTATAATATAAGAGTTGGCATTTATTTTTTAGAAAAAGCAAATTACAATATTGACAATAGACATCATACAACATACAATTAAAATATACAACTAACTATTATAATAAAAAAAGGTGGTAATGTTATGAGAAGTGATGTAGTAACAAAAGGGACAAGCAGAGCACCTCAACGTGCACTATTTAATGCTTTAGGTTTCACAAAAGAAGAAATGGAGAGACCTCTTGTAGGTATTGTTAGTTCAAAAAATGATATCGTGCCAGGTCATATGAATTTAGATAAAATCGTAGAAGCTGTAAAAATTGGTGTAGCAATGGCGGGAGGCACTCCAATTGTTTTCCCTGCAATTGCTGTATGTGATGGAATTGCCATGGGACATCAAGGGATGAAGTATTCACTTGCTACAAGAGATTTAATTGCGGACTCAACAGAAGCAATGGCTATGGCACATGCTTTTGATGCATTAGTGATGGTACCTAACTGTGATAAAAATGTACCAGGACTTTTGATGGCAGCTGCAAGAGTTAATGTGCCTTGTATTTTTGTAAGTGGTGGGCCTATGCTTGCAGGGAAAATTGATGGATGTAAAACAAGCTTTTCGAGCATTGCTGAGGCAGTTGGCGAGTTTAATGTTGGTAAAATTACTGAGGAAAAATTAGAAGAATTTGAAAATAAGTGTTGTCCTACCTGTGGTTCTTGCTCTGGTATGTATACAGCAAATAGTATGAATTGCTTAACAGAAGTTCTAGGAATGGGACTTGGTGGTAATGGAACTATCCCAGCAGTTTATTCTGAGAGAATAAGACTTGCAAAACATGCTGGCATGAAAATCATGGAATTAATAGACAAGAATATAAGACCAAGAGATATAATGACAGAAGGGGCATTTAAAAATGCTTTAACTATGGATATGGCCCTTGGGTGTAGTACAAACAGTATGCTTCATCTTCCAGCAATTGCGCATGAGGTTGGTATTGAATTAAATGTTGATATGGCAAATGCTATTAGTGATAAGACGCCGAATCTTTGTCACCTTGCACCCGCAGGACATACCTATGTTGAGGATTTAAATGAGGCAGGTGGCGTTTACGCTGTTATGAATGAGATAAATAAATTAAATTTATTAAACACAGATTTGATTACATGCACAGGTAAAACTGTTGCAGAAAATATTAAAGGATGCGAAATAAAAGATACAGCGGTAATTAGACCTATAACAAATCCTTATAGTGTTACTGGCGGTATTGCAGTACTTAAAGGAAATCTTGCTCCAGATTCATGCGTTGTAAAACGTTCTGCGGTTTCACCTGAAATGCTAAAACATGAAGGACCAGCAAGAGTGTTTGAGTGTGAAGAGGATGCTATAAGCGCTATAAATTCGGATGAAATTGTTCCAGGAGACGTTATAGTTATTCGCTATGAAGGTCCTAAGGGTGGCCCTGGAATGAGAGAAATGCTTAATCCAACATCTGCAATTATGGGACGTGGGCTCGGTAATAGCGTAGCTCTTATAACAGATGGACGTTTTAGTGGCGCGACCCGTGGTGCTGCAATTGGGCATGTTTCTCCGGAAGCTGCAGTTGGTGGAAACATCGCTTTAATTGAAGAGGGTGATATTATATCAATAGATATAGATGCTAATTCTATTAACTTTAAAGTTAGTGATGAAGAACTTAAAATAAGAAAAGCAAACTGGAAACCAAGACTTCCTAAAATTACAACAGGTTATCTTGCAAGGTATGCTGCTTTGGTTTCATCTGGCAACAAAGGTGCTATTTTAGAAATTCCTAAGGGTTAACATTAAAAATGATATACTTATAAAAAAAATGGCTAGTACCATTAAGAACAAGCAATATAATATTGCATTTAATGGTACTAGCTATTATTTTTTATTTATTTTTAAATATTTAGGCTTTTGACCATACTTTTTGCAGCTTCTCTTATGGTAGTTAGCTTGTAATCTCTGTTTCTTTGAGTTACCCCTATAAAATCATATTTTATACCTTTTATATGATCTACGAACCTCTCAAAGGAAGCAAGGGTGGAAATGCATCCGTTACCAGTTCCTCCAGGAGCAGCGACACATATAAAGGGTTTGCCAGCTAAATTATTTTTAGCTCCACTTGTTGCTTCGCAACGCCTAAGCCTATCAATAAATGCCTTTAGTGACTCACTCATATCACCCCAATAAACTGGTGTAATAATTATGTAACCATCTGCCTGGGACATTGCTCCATGTAGCTTTTGAAAATCATCTTGTACCTGACATGTATGGGTGGATTTGCATGTACCCCATCCGCTTCCACAAGCATGACAGGATGGAATGTTTAATGTGTTAAGACTTACTATTGATGAATTAGCTGTGCTCATTTCTACGCCTACTTTAGCTTCATTGCCACACGCAGCTGTTAAACCATCATTGTTAGGACTAGAAGTAATTATCATTATTTTCATTTAAACCCCTCCATAATAAGATTAATAGTGTAAAACTATCTTTGATTTATTTTTCTTTTACCTCCTTATTTTAGTACATTAGGTGATTAGTAGCAAATAAAACGTCATTTTGAGGGTATATGTATACATTATGTATCATGTTTTTTGAACGACTTAATTTAATGTTTTTAAGTTGTTGTTTTTTCATCGTATAGCATATATACTTAAAGGAGATTATAGTAAATATTTTAATTCTTTTTACTAATAATAAAAATAATTTTTTAAAATATATTTTTAATAAACAAACTTTTATTTGAAAGGAGATTGTTATGCAAACAAATCAATCGGAAAATAGTAAAGAAAAAACGACTTTGAAAAAGAAAAAGACTAATATGTTATTAGCATCTTTTATGTTATTTGTTTTCCCAATAATAGCTGTGTTTATTGGAGTGTTTTTAGGGCAATATGTAGGAAAATTAATTGGAGCACCTATTCAGATTTCTCGTATTGTTGGAGGGATAATTGGTTTTGGATTAGCAATTGTATCAATTAAATTATTTGATAAACATGCTGTAATAGATGATGAAGAAGAGAAACTTGAGTGGGAAGATTTATAGGTCTTAATTAAATGAAATAAAATTTTAAATGTCTATTATATTAATTCAAGGAAGTGTTGATAATGCTGGGAAAAAGACTATGTCTAGGAGATACTATTGGGCTTATTTCTCCTGCTAGCCCAGAAAATATTGAAGCAATAAAAAAAGGAATTTTATTTTTAAAAAATCAAGGGTTCAACGTAATAGAGGGAACTCACATAAATGATAAATGGGGATATCTAGCTGGCAAGGACACAGATAGAGCAGCTGATGTTATGGAAATGTTTAAAAACGATTCAGTAGATATGATACTTTGTATAAGAGGTGGATATGGAACAAGTCGAATACTCCCATATTTAGATTTTGATGTGATAAAAAAGCATCCAAAAATATTTGCAGGTTTTAGTGATATAACTGTATTTCTAAATTCATTTTATCAAAAATGTGGTCTT
Source organism: Clostridium sp. (assembly GCF_036569345.1). Taxonomy (GTDB): domain Bacteria; phylum Bacillota; class Clostridia; order Clostridiales; family Clostridiaceae; genus Clostridium_AD. The sequence continues at coordinate 34,814 of NZ_DATCQT010000047.1, read as the reverse complement.
ACAACCTTTCATAGCCCAATGGGTACTTCTAATTTAGAAGATAATGAAACATTTAAAAGTTTTATGTTCACATTAATGGAAGGATATAAACCTTATACAATTAAAAATCCAGTTGAATTTAAAACTAATTGTATAACTCCAGGAATAGCTGAGGGTAATCTTATAGGTGGTAATCTTGCATTAATATGCAACTCACTTGGGACTCCCTATAAAATTGATATGAAAGATAAAATACTTTTTATAGAGGATGTCGGTGAAGCACCGTATAGAATTGATAGAATGCTAACACAACTCCTTTTAGCTGAAAAACTTCAACAATGCAAGGGAATTATTTTAGGTCAATTTAAAGATTGCAATTTACCACACTATGAAAGAAGTCTTACCTTAGAGGAAGTTTTAAGTGATAGATTATATGATTTAAACATTCCTATGTTTTCTGGATTCTGTTCAGGTCATGACTATCCAAAGCTCACACTTCCAATTGGAGCAAGGGTGAAAATGGATGCTCAAAAGGGAATAATTTATGTAATGGAAGCTGTAGTGGAGTAATTTGAAAAACTGTATATTAAAAACTTTGATAGGATGGGGTTTCGCAAAATTATAACATTGTGAGACTGTGTATAAGATAGATTTTCTAAAAATGTAATCACTATAGTAGTTAGATTCTAAGCTGCTATAGTGATTTTTTTATGTCGCCATAAATACAGTTAAAACAAGTGGTTTTGCTAGTTTAAGCAAGTTACCATACCATCTATAAAGTAGATACTTAGAACTTAAATGTATTTTTGAAAAACATTAAAAAATATTTATAATTTATTGTGGTGAGAATAAAAATAGAGTATAATTAATTGAGAATTAATACCATAATATACATGTATACTTAAATTAATCTAAAAAACGATATAAATAACAAATAGATATAAAATTATAAAAATTTAGGGGGGGTAATATGAAAAATATATTTAAAGCATTTATGATTATATGTTTAGCTTTCGCGTTTTGTATTCCTATGCAAACAATAGTAAAGGCAAGTACATATACAAATGTGGATTCAAAAGAAAATGTGGTACTTAGTAAACCTTGGACAGTGAGTTTTAATAAGTCGTTAAGTGCAACCACTGTGAATACAACAAATATCAAGGTTGTAGGAGAAGATAATAATGACGTAGATATTAAAGTTAGTCTAGCTAATGACAATAAAAATGTAATAGTTCAATCTATCAAAAACTATGAAGCTGACAAGACATATACATTAATAGTGGGTGAAAATGTTAAGTCTTCCGATGGAAAATTTCTTCCTAGTGAAGTTCGAATGGATTTTATTACTGAAAGTGCACCTACAAAACCCAGTGAGTTAACTGTATGCATTGATCCAGGTCAATACTATAAAGTAATTACTGGTTCAACTGGCATTAAGGCTAAAGATATAAATTTAAGTGTGGCGTTAAAACTAGGTAATATACTTAAAACAAGAGGATTTAATGTAGTATATACAAGAAGTACTGATTCAGTACCTTGGACCGTAAGTGGTGAGGATGATGCAAAAGCACTAATAGCTAAAAATGCAAAGGCTGATGTACTTTTAAGTATAAATACTAATTCATATTCAACAGACACTACTGCAAACGGAATTGAAACATATTACGCATCTGATGTAAGTAATAATGAGCTGTTAGCAAATTCTATGCAAACTGAGCTAATTAAAGCAACACAGGCTAGTGATAGGGGAATAAAAGTAGGAAGTACTGAAATATTAAATAAGACAAGCTGTCCGGCGGTAGTTATGGATTTAGGATTTATAAGCAATCCACAAGAAGAAATATTATTAAGTAGTGATAAGTATCAAAACAATCTTGCAAAGGCTATGGCTAATGGGTTAATGAACTATGCTGGATTTGCGAATACAGATACTAATTATGCCTCTTTCGTAACAATATCTTCAGTACCAGATATAACAGCAAGTTTAGTGGTGGGGGGTACTTATTTATTACCTTCAACTGTAACTGCAACTATGAATGATGGTTCAAAACAAGCCGTTTCAGTAGTATGGCCTACAACAGTTAATACAACCAAGGCAGGAACTATTACTTATTATGGAACTATGAGTGGAACGACCACGACGGTTAAAGCTATAATTACTGTAAAGGCGGCAACGACCACAGCAAAGTACAAAATAGTACTTGACGCAGGGCATGGAGGATATGATGCTGGAGCAGTAGGACCAACAGGTGTTTTGGAGAAAACTGTAAATCTTGCAATTACTTTAAAAGTGGGAGCAGTATTAACCAAAAATGGTGTTCAAACCATATACACAAGAACAAGTGACACTGTAAGTTGGACCAGCAATGTAACCCAAAATCTTCAAGCAATATGTGATATATCTAATAATGCTAAACCAGATTATTTTGTAAGTATTCATGCGAATAGTGGCGTTTCTTCAGCTAGTGGCACCGAGACTTATACTTATGTGGGGAGTGCGGCTGCAACGAAGCTTGCTCAGGCTGTTCAAACTGAAATAGTTAAAGCAACTGGATCAACAGATAGGGGTCTTAAAACTGCAAATTATTATGTTTTGAAAAATACAGATGCAACGGCAATACTTATAGAAACAGGATTTATATCAAATCCTGCACAAGAAAAACTATTAAATAACGCAGCATACCAAACTAAAGTAGCTAATGCAATTGCAAAGGGTATTCTTAATACTTTAGGAATAACTAATATAGTATATTAAAGGATAGGGTTATTCATGTAATGTACGCTAATCTATGGTAAAATAAAAGCTTGTAAATTAAAAATTTACAAGCTTTTATTTATTAGTTACTAAAGATTTGTTACACGTCAAAGTTACGAGGGGATTAAATATATGTATGATATAACAATAGTTGGTGCGGGAGTTAGTGGGATTTTTCTTGCATATACATTACTTTTAGAAGAAAGCAAAATGAAAATACTGATGATAGAAAAAGGAAAGAAATTTATAGATAGAGTATGTCCAATTGAAAGCAAGGAATCCGATAGATGTATCCAATGTAATATATGCAATAGGATTCAAGGGTTTGGTGGTATGGGAAGGTCAGAGGGTAAGTTTAATTACACAAATGACTTTGGGGGACAACTAGGTGAGAAAATAGGAAATAAAGCTGCAATGGACCTTATGGAAGAGGTGGATAATATATTATGTTTATTTGGTGGGGATAAAGCTCCTTTATATAGTACGAAAAACGAAGAACTTACAAGACGGGCAAAAGAGGAAAAATATAGTATTCTAACTACGAGGGTAAGACATTTAGGAACTAACTTGTCTGGCGAAATCTTAAAAAAGATATATTTATATCTAAAGGATAAGATTGAAATAAAGTTTGAGACGGATATAATTTCTATAACTAAAGTTAATGGCATATTTAATTTAAATACTTCTCAAAATATTTTTTATTCACAAAAAGTTGTATTAGCTACAGGTATAAGTGGAGGAGAAAAATTTCTACAATATTGTAAAGACTTTAATATAAAGCCATGTAGAGAAAGGGTAGATTTAGGAATAAGGGTTGAAATGAACGGAGATCAACTAGACACTATTCTTGGAAATTCTTTTGAAACTAAGATTAGTTACAAGTGTGATGAATTTGAAGCTATAACTTATTGTATGAATCCAAAAGGTAAAATAATTAAAAAGTATCAAGAAGGTCTTGTAATGCCAGATGGGCAAAATCATACTGAAACAGATAGTCCGAGTTGCAATCTGAATTTCACCGTTTTCGTACCATCCTACTTTTCTTGTTACAATGAAGCAAAGGATTATGCTAGAAGTATAATAAAATCTATAAATAAAGAAAGAGGAAGAATAGTAGTTCAAAAATTTGAGGATTTATTAGAAAATAGGATTACAACATGGGAGCAACTTACTAATAATAGCATTAAGATGTCCCTTGCATGTGAAGGCGCAAATTTATATAATGAAATTCCAAAAATCTATATAGATGCTTTATTAACAATTTTTAAATCAATGGAGGAGCTAACAGGTAGAAAAATTTCCGCGGGTACTTTATTATATGGGATTGATGCAAAATTCTATGAACCTGAGATTGACACAGATAAATGTTTTGAGAGTAAGCAGGATGGTCTTTATGTTTTAGGCGATTGTTCTGGAGTAACATATTCTTTATCTCAGGCGGCTGCAAGCGGAGTGTATCTTGGTAGATGTCTTTTAAAAATGGTAGTAAATAATTAATAAGTGTGAAATAAAACGAATAAAGAGAAATTGAAAGTAATAGTTGTAGAGCTTAATTATTGACTTTTGTAATAACATAAGTATAAAATATAGTTAAAACATTAATGAGTAGTTATATATTTCCTTAATAAGTAAAATTGGTTTGATAAGGTTTTGTTTAGTTGAGCTAAATCAAAAGGCCATATATAGGGAGGTCAAAAAAGTGGAGAAAGATTCTGCATTAACGCCAATAGAGGTCGCGGAGCTGCTTAAAATTTCAAAGAATACTGTTTATGAATTGGTGAAAAGAGGAGAACTTAATTCTTACAGAGTTGGTAACAAGGTAAGAATAGAGATGAAGGATATAGAAGAGTATAAGAATAGATCTAAAAAACTTCAAATTACTAAGCAAAGTAATGATGATTTAGTAAATACATATACGCCAATCATAAGTCCATATGAATCAGAAAAAATTCAAAAAAGTTATGGGTTTGTCATTTGTGGTCAGGATATTATGCTTGATATACTATCCAGGCATTTACAACAGCACACTAGAGGGGTTCAAGCACTTAGATCTTACATTGGAAGTTATAATGGGTTATATGCTCTTTATCATGGTAATGTGCAGGTTGCTACAGCTCATTTATGGGATGGAGAAACAGGACAGTATAATATACCTTATGTAAAAAGAATGCTTCCTGGAATACCAGCAATTATAGTGCATCTAGCTTACAGGATGCAAGGCATTTATGTTCAAAAGGGTAATCCTAAAGCAGTAAAAGGATGGGAAGATTTAAGACGTCCTGACATAACTATAATAAACCGCGAGATAGGCAGTGGGACAAGAATATTACTTGATGAGCATTTAAAAAAGCTTAGGATAACTGGAAATAGTATACCTGGATATGATAGAGAATGTTTTTCACATCTTGCAGTAGCAAGCACGGTTGCAAGAGGCGGAGCAGATATTGCTATTGGAAATGAAAAGGTGAGCCAGCAAGTAGATGGAATTGACTTTATACCATTGCAAACAGAAAGCTATGAGCTTGTTATTAAGAAAGAAGATATTGATAAGCCACATTTCCAGGCGGTACTTCAAATTCTTCGCTCTAAGGAGTTTAAGCTTGAACTAGAGGGTATTGGTGGATATGATTTAAAAGATTTAGGAAAAATAACTGCAGAAACATAATCAATATAAAGTGATTTAGCAAACATTGCTGGATCACTTTTTATTTGGTCATTTATATTTTAAAATAAGTATTGAAATTCTTTTAGAATTGAGATACAATAAAAAACAAATAAACATAACAAAACATAACAAAACATTACATAAAATACAATGTATTAAACTTTTGATACAATTTGTTATGTTTTAACTGCAAGTGATTAAAAAAAGATTATAGGGGGAAAAAATGAAAAAACAGTTACAACTTTTATTAACTACGGTCCTACTTACAGTTACATTAGCTATGACGGGTTGCGCTCAGAAGACTAAAACACCAACACCGGCACCAGCAGCTACGCCAAAAACAGTTACTTTAACAATTTCAGCTGCAGCTAGTTTAACAAAAGCTATGGGTGAAATAAAGACACTTTATAAAACAGAAAAGCCGAATGTTACAATAAATTATAATTTTGCCGCTTCAGGTGTTCTTCAGAAACAAATAGAACAAGGTGCTGATGTCGATTTGTTTTTTTCAGCGGGTACAAAACAAATGGATGCCTTGAAAGCAAAAAGTTTACTAATAGACACTACTAATGTTAATTTGTTAGGAAACACAGTAGTTCTTGTAACTAAAAATGATTCTACATTAGGTATTACTGGTTTTAAGGATTTAGCAACTGATAAAGTTAAGAAAGTAGCATTAGGAGAACCAAAAACAGTTCCAGTAGGGCAATATTCAGAGGAAATATTGACAACTTTAGGTATTCTTGATAAAGTTAAAACAAAAGTTGTTTATGCAAAAGACGTTAAGGAAGTTTTGACTTGGGTTGAAAGCGGAAATGTAGATGCAGGAATAGTATATGCCACTGATGCTAAAACTTCTCAAAAAGTAAAGGTTGTAGAAATTGCAGGCAAGGAATTATACAAAACTCCAGTAGTTTATCCAGCAGCTGTAATTAAAGCTAGCAAAAATGCAGAGGATACTAAAGCATTTTTGAAATTTTTATCTAGTGACAAAGCAAAAGAAGTCTTTGTAAAGTATGGTTTTGATTTTCTTTTGAAATAAGTTAGGAGTTGAATTCTATGTCAGAATTTTCACCATTATGGATTTCTATAAAAACAGCTTTTACAGCTACTTTTATAGTGTTTTTCATAGGAATTGCAGCAGCTTGGTTTATGGCAGGTTATAAAGGACGTGCCAGAGGAATTCTAGATGGAATTTTGACATTACCAATGGTACTTCCTCCAACGGTTTTGGGTTTTATACTACTTATGATTATTGGAAAGAATTATCCTATTGGTAAATTACTAAATGGATTTGGAATCACATTAATATTCACATGGTATGCTACAGTTATAGCTGCAACTGTAGTATCTTTTCCTCTAATGTATAGGACATGCGTAGGTGCTTTTCGTCAAATTGATGTTAATGTTCTTAATGCAGCTAGAACACTAGGAGCTAGTGAATGGAAAATATTTTGGAAGGTAGCAGTACCTCTCGCTTGGCCAGGAATTGCGGCAGGTACTGTGTTGTCTTTTGCAAGGGCACTTGGAGAATTTGGAGCAACAATGATGATTGCTGGGAGCATTCCTGGTAAAACTGAAACAATTCCCATTGCAATATATTTTGCAGTGCTTGCAGGAGAAAATGGTAATGCAATTAAATGGGTAGTATTAATATTTATAATATCATTAGGCGTTATGGTATTTAGTGATAAATGGGCTGAAAAGCAAACATTTTTAGTATCCTCTGCAAGGAGGAAATAATTATGGCTTTAGAAGTAAATATTACGAAAAAGTTACCAGGTTTTGAGCTTAGAGTTGAGTTTGAAGCAGAAGATGATATTTTAGGATTCTTAGGAGCATCTGGATCAGGTAAAAGCATGACGCTGAGATGTATTGCAGGAATTGTTACCCCAGATACAGGAAGAATAGTATTAAATGGACGTGTGTTATTCGATTTAGAAAAAAAAATAAATCTTCCCATTAGAGATAGGAAAGTAGGATTTCTTTTTCAGAATTATGCTCTGTTTCCTAATATGACAGTGGAGCAAAATATTGGTTTCGGACTTCCTAAAAACATTTCTAAAGATGAAAAAAAATATAAGATTCAAAAGAAAATTATAGATTTACAGCTTAATGGTATGGAAAAAAGATACCCTTATCAATTATCAGGAGGCCAACAACAAAGGGTTGCACTTGCAAGAGTCCTTGTTGTGGATCCAGAGATAATACTTCTTGATGAACCTTTTTCAGCACTGGATGAGCATCTTAGAAATAATATGATTATACAACTTAAAGAGGATCTATTGAAATTCAAGGGTACCTCAATTTTTGTCACTCATAACATGGAAGAAGCATATCAATTATGCGAAAATATAATTATAATTAAAAGCGGGAGTATTGATGCGGCTGGGCATAAGGATGATATATTTAATAAGCCACCAACACTTTATTCTGCAAAGTTAACAGGTTGTAAAAATGTTTCTAAAGCTAAAAAAATTGGAAATAATATAATAGAAGCTGTTGATTGGAAATGTAGAATTACTTTTAACTATGAAATAGAGGACGATATAACATACCTTGGAATTAGGGCTCATTATTTAGAAATTAGTGAAGAAGATGAAACTATAAACACTTTTAACTTCTGGGTTGTTTTTACTACTGAAACTTTATTTAGAACGAAAGTATACCTTAAATCTAGTGAACCTATAGAAAATGAAAAAGAATATGATATAATGTGGGATATTTCTAAGGAAGAGTGGGATAGAATTAAAAACAAACCTCTTCCCTTAAAAATAAGAATTAACCCAGAAAAGGTTATACAAATCAAGGCAGATTAGGATTTAGAATTAAATAAAAAAAGAGCAAAATAATTATTTACTTATTTTAGCTCTTTTTTTATGCCCAAATCGTGAACTTGAACATTTTGGTTTAAGGTACTTCAACTCAAGGAGATTGAATTATACATTTATAGTCAATAATAAATTTAGACACTATTTTAGGGTGAATAAATTTAAAGGCGGTTTTATTATTATGGATAAACATAGCCAAGGCATTGCCAAATCTAATTCCTCTTTAAGTTCAAAGTCTTATCAGAACGAAAATTCAAGCATTTTAAAACCTACTGGAATATGTGAAGGCGGATTGAAGTTACCACAGGTTATGACAGATGATGATTTAATTAAGCGACTTTTTCCTGAATATATACATTCTTCTTAAAAGCTCTCATGGCGAGAGCTTTATTTATTTTAATTATCAATTAATATTAAGAGAATGATTTCTTGAAATATAAACAAAAAAAGTGAAAAACGGTTTCATTTATAAATGGATAAGAGTGGCAACGGTTTCAACATGAAAAAATGACGAATATGTTATTTTATTTTAAAAAAACACCATAAACGCTTGACTATATGATGAAAAAACAGTAATATAAATAAAAATAAACGAATACAAATATGACTGATTTAAAAAATAAATAATTCATTTTTTATAAAATTACAATAAAAGCCTTAGTTTTTGAAACAATGTTTATTTTATTTTAGATAAATAATTTTATAGGGACAAACTATTAAAAAACAAACATTTATACTAGAAAATTTAAAAATAGTATGGATTATATTCAAGTTTCGAACAGAAATTGAGCATATTAGACGAATAAAGTTCGTAATTATCTAGTTTTAGTGATTGATTAGTAAATTATCATTTTATGGATGTTAATATTTAAAAGTCTGAATTCAAATGTATCGACTTAATTGCTAAACTCAAATTTTGAATAATATGAATTAATTGATTTCAAAAAAATCAATTTTAACAAAATGAAGCATACAATTATAAAATATTAAATCTGAGTAAAATGAATTAATTAAATTTAAAAAAATCATTATTGATTACAATTAATTAATTCAATTATGAATTCCAGCTTCAATTAATTTGGTAAATACTTTGCCAAAATAACATTGGTAAAGAATTATATATATATGAGGAGGGCTTTAAAATGAGACAAGTAGCAATATACGGAAAAGGTGGTATTGGAAAATCTACCACAACTCAAAACTTAACAGCAGGTCTTGCAGAAATGGGAAAACAAATTATGGTGGTTGGATGTGATCCAAAAGCGGATTCAACTAGACTTCTCTTAGGTGGTTTAGCGCAGAAAAGTGTTCTTGATACATTAAGAGAAGAGGGTGATGATGTTGATCTTGAATCAATATTAAAGCCTGGTTATAGAAATATAAGATGTGTTGAATCAGGTGGTCCTGAACCTGGTGTTGGTTGTGCAGGAAGAGGAATTATTACTTCAATTAATATGCTTGAAAGTTTAGGAGCATATACTGATGATTTAGATTATGTGTTTTACGATGTATTAGGTGATGTTGTCTGTGGAGGATTTGCAATGCCAATGCGTGAAGGAAAAGCTCAAGAAATATATATAGTAGCTAGTGGTGAAATGATGGCATTATATGCAGCAAATAATATTGCAAAAGGTGTACTTAAATATGCAAATAGTTCTGGAATAAGACTCGGTGGTATTATCTGTAACAGTAGAAATGTTGATAAGGAATTAGATCTTTTAAAAGCATTTGCAGAGGAACTTGGAAGTCAGTTAATATATTTTGTACCAAGAGACAATATGGTTCAAAGAGCTGAAATACACAAACAAACTGTAATAGAATTTGATCCAGAAGCAGGACAAGCAGAAGAATATAGACAACTTGCTAAAGCAATAGATGAAAATAAAATGTTTGTTATTCCAAAACCAATGGCTCAAGAAAGACTAGAAGAAATATTAATGGAACATGGGTTAATGGATATCTAATTAGAAGGAGTTATTATGGATAAGATTACGTTAAGTAAAAGTAAATCAAATAAAAACTTGCAATTCAACAAGTTTACGGCACATTGAATTGCAAGTCAAAAAAAATACTTTTAAAAGTATCCACACTTATTATATCAAATAGATAGGGGGAGTCAAGTATGTTAATGATTAAGGCTATAATTAGAGCAGAAAAAGTAGGTATTGTTCTCTCAGAGTTATGCGATGCTGGTTTTCCGGCAGTAACAAAAGTAGATGTTGTAGGGCGTGGTAAGCAAAGAGGAGTTAAGGTTGGAGATGTTTATTATGATGAACTTCCAAAGGAAATGCTTATGCTAGTAGTTAGCGATAATGATAAAGATGATGTTGTAAAAATTATAGTAAGAAGTTCGAAAACAGGAGTAAAAGGTGCTTTTGGTGATGGTAAGATTTTTGTTAGTAAAGTAGATGAAGTTTATACCATAAGCTCTGGAAATTCTGCATTATAAGGAGGGCCAATATTATGAAGGAAATAACAGCGATTATTCGAATGGATATGGTTAATAAAACTAAAGAAGCTCTTCTTAAACTGGGAGTCCCTTCTATGACTGCTGTAAAAGTTATGGGGAGAGGAAAGAAAAAAATAGCCTATGAACTATTTCAAAATGCTTTTGATGAGAATGATGAACTTCCAAAAATACTTGCAGAGCAATTGTCTGAGGTGCACAGATTAATGCCAAAGAGAATGCTAATACTAGGTGTTTTGGATAAAGACGTGAAAGCTATAGTGGATACAATTGTAGAAGTAAACCAAAATGGTAACCCGGGAAATGGAAAGATTTTTGTTTCAGAGGTAGAAGATGTCATTACGGTAAGAACGGGTCAAACTGGAGTAGAAGCCGTTTAATAAAATGAAGAGAGGTGAAGTATATGAAAGAATTTATGGATAAGGTTCTGGAGAAATACCCTGCAAAAACTTTTAAAAACAGAAAAGAACATATAGTTATTAAAAAAAATGATGAAGTGCAAAAGATAACAGCCAATACTAGAACAATTCCAGGTATGATCACAAATCGAGGATGTTGTTATGCTGGTTGTAAAGGAGTTGTACTTGGTCCTATAAAGGATATGATTCATATAGTTCATGGTCCTATCGGTTGTTCTTATTATACTTGGGGTACAAGACGTAATAAAGCAAAAACTGAACCCGGTATGCAAAACTATATAGAATACTGTTTTTCAACTGATATGCAAGAAAGTGACATCATTTTCGGTGGTGAAAAGAAACTAAGACAGGCTATTACAGAAGCTGTGGAGATATTTAGTCCCAGAGCTATAACAATTTCAGCTACATGCCCAGTTGGATTAATTGGTGATGATATAAATGCAGTTGCTGTTTGGGCAGAAAAAACTTATGGAATTCAGGTTTTATCATTTAATTGTGAAGGATATAAAGGAGTAAGTCAGTCTGCTGGCCATCATATTGCTAACAATAATTTAATGAGAAGTGTAATTGGGACAGGTACTAAAGTGCCTACTAAAAAACATTCAATAAATATTTTAGGTGAGTATAACATCGGTGGAGACGGATGGGAAATTGCTAGAGTACTTAAAAAAATAGGTTATGATATTGTTTGCGTTATGACTGGAGATGGAAGTTATGAGGATATAAAAAATGCTCATACTGCTGAAGTTAATATAGTTCAATGCCATAGATCTATAAATTATATAGCTGAGATGATGGAAACAAAATATGGAATACCTTGGATAAAAGTTAATTTCATAGGTGTTACTGGTACTGTTCAAACTCTAAGAGATTTAGCATTATTTTTCGGTGAACCAGAGCTTATAGAAAAAACAGAAAAAATAATTGCGGAGGAAATAGCTGAAATCGAAGGAGAAATGCAATATTACAAATCAAGACTTGAAGGAAAAACAGCATTTTTATATGTTGGAGGTTCAAGATCTCATCATTATCAAACAATTTTGAAGGATTTAGGTGTTGAAACTGTTGTTTCTGGTTATGAGTTTGCTCACAGAGATGATTATGAGGGTAGAGAAGTTATTCCAACTATAAAACTTGATGCAGACAGTAAAAATATTGAGCATATGACAGTTGAAAAGGATGAAAAGAATTACAGAATGATTTTATCACCAGAGAAGTATGCAGAGCTTGCAAAGGTAATACCACTTGCAAAATATGATGGACTAATCAAAGATGAGAATGATGATACTGTAATAATAGATGATTTAAATCATTATGAAACTGAGCAGCTAATAAAAAAATTAAAGCCTGACATGTTCTTTTCAGGTATTAAGGATAAGTATGTAGTCCAAAAGATGGGAGTAACATCTAAGCAATTACATTCGTATGATTATTCAGGACCATACGCTGGGTTTAAGGGTGCAGTAGTTTTTGCTAGAGAAGTTACATCTGGTGTTCACACCCCTGCTTGGAGATTCGTAACACCACCATGGAAAGTAGAACCGCTACTCGAAGGAAAAGTTGTTGGAGGTGATGAGTAATGTTAGATTTAACCACAAAAAAAATAGTAGAAAGAAAAGCTTTAAGAATTAATCCTGCAAAAACTTGTCAACCAATTGGGGCTATGTATGCAGCACTTGGTGTTCATGGTTGTTTGCCTCATAGTCATGGTTCTCAAGGATGTTGTGCTTTTCATAGAATGCAACTTACAAGGCATTTTAAAGAGCCGATAATGGCATCGACTAGTGCATTCACTGAAGGTGCATCAGTTTTTGGTGGAGGATCAAACATGAAAACTGCAGTGAAAAATATATTTGAGCTTTATAACCCAGATATAATAGCAGTTCATACTACCTGTTTATCAGAAACCATCGGAGATGATCTTAAAACTATAATTTCTCAATGTCAGGGAGATGTACCGGAGGGCAAATATGTAATTCATGCTAATACACCAAGTTACGCAGGTTCACATGTAACAGGATTCTCTAGTATGGTAAAAGCTTTTGTTACCTACTTGTCTGTAAATAGTGGTGTTAAGAATGGCAAGATTAATATGCTTCCTGGTTTTGTACAACCAGGTGATATGAAAGAAATAAAAAGAATTCTTAGTGTTATGGAAATTGATAATATTCTTTTCCCAGATACTAGTGGAGTGTTAGATGCACCTATGACGGGTACTTTTGAAATGTATCCTTTAGGTGGAACTAAAGTTAAGGACATTATTGATGCCGGAAATTCTAAGTTATCAATAGCGCTTGGTACATTTACTGGCGAAGCTGCTGCGATAGAATTAGAAAAAAAATGCAAAGTTCCAATGAAAACTTTGAGTACACCTATTGGAATTGAAGCTACAGACAGATTAATTACAGAACTAGCGCTTTTAACACATAAAGATGTTCCTACATCAATAGAAGAAGAAAGAGGACAATTAGTTGATTTAATGTTAGACAGTCAAGCCTATTTTAATGGTAAAAAAGTTGCTATTTACGGAGATCCAGACACTGTTATAGGTCTAACAGAATTTGTAATTAGCTTAGGCATGATTCCGAAATATGTTATTTCAGGAACGCCTGGAGATGCTTTTGCAAGACAGGTTAATGTTATATTTGATAAAAATGAATTAAAGGATTCCGTGGTTAAGGGATCAGCAGATTTGTTTGAGCTTCACCAATGGATGAAAAATGAGCCTGTTGATTTATTAATTGGTAATACTCATGGTAAATTTATTGCAAGAGCTGAGGATGTACCATTCGTAAGGGTAGGTTTTCCAATACTCGATAGATATGCACATCAGTATTTTCCAATAGTTGGATATAAGGGCGGAATTAGATTAATTGAAATGATGTTAAATGTTATATTAGACAAAATAGATAGAACTTGCCCTGAAGAAGATTTTGAACTAGTAATGTAATGAAATATTTGTGGAGGTGATTATATGGAATCAAAACTACTTAAAGGAAGAGAAGACTCAGTATGTTATAACTCTAAAAATAAAGACAAAAAGATGAAATGTGACGGCAATAGTGTATCTGGTTCTGTAAGTCAGAGAGCTTGTGTATACACCGGTGCAAGGGTTGTATTAAATCCTATAACAGATGCTTTTCACTTGGTTCACGGACCTATAGGTTGCGCTGCGTATACTTGGGATATAAGGGGGAGTTTATCTAGTGATTCTCAGAATTACAGGAATAGTTACTCCACAGATATTAGAGAAAGAGATGTTATATTTGGGGGTGAAAAAAAACTTGCTGCTGCTATTGATGAAATAGTAGCGGCCCATTCCCCTAAATTAATATTTGTATATTCAACATGTATTGTTGGAGTAATCGGTGATGATATTGAAGCTGTCTGTAAAGCGGCTGAGAAAAAATATGATATTCGAGTAATTCCAGTTAAAGCTCCTGGTTTTTCAGGGAATAAAGCAGTAGGTTATAGAGCTGCTTGTAATGCATTATTAAATCTTATGGGAGAAAATAATGATCCTAAAGTAAGCGGTATAAACATTTTAGGTGATTTTAATTTAGCCGGAGAAATGTGGATTATGAAAAGTTATTTGAAAAGAATAGGTGTTAATGTGGTTGCAAGAATCACAGGTGATAGCACATATGATGAAATAAAAAAGGCTCCTACAGCTAATTTAAACATTGTACAGTGTGCTGGTTCTATGCATTATCTTGCCAATCAGATGAAGGAGAAATTTGGAATACCATATATAAATGTTAGCTTTTTAGGGCTTGAAGATATTAAAGCCTCTTTAACTAATATTGCTGAGTTTACTAAAAATGAAGATGTAATTCAAAAATCAAAACAATTAATTTATGAAGAAGAAAAAGAAATTGAAGACATATTAAGTTATTATAAAAAAAGATTAACAGGCAAAAAAGTTGCAATATATGTAGGCGGTGGATTTAAGGCCATTTCACTTATAAAACAATTTAGAGAATTTGGAATTGAAACTGTTATGGTAGGTACTCAAACAGGAAAAGAAGAGGAATACGATATTATTAAGGAAATAACTTCTGAGGGAACAGTAATATTAGATGATACTAACCCAGCAGAATTAGAAAAATTTATTCTTGAGAAAAATGCAGATATTTTAGTTGGAGGAGTTAAAGAAAGACCACTAGCATATAAATTAGGCATTGCCTTTTGTGACCATAATCATGAAAGAAAGCATGCTCTATCTGGATTTGTTGGAGCAGTTAACTTTGCGAGAGAAATAGATTTAACGATAAATAGTCCAGTTTGGAAACTTATATAAAGCAGGAGGTGTTAATATGACAATCAAAAACTCTGTAAATCTTAGTGTAAACCCTTGCAAGATGTGTATGCCACTAGGTGGAGTAATGGCACTTAAGGGAATTGAAAATAGTATGGTGATACTCCATGGATCTCAAGGGTGCAGTACTTATATAAGGCGTCACATGGCGACTCACTTTAATGAACCAATAGATATAGCATCGTCATCACTTACTGAAGACGGAACAATATATGGCGGAGCCAAAAATCTAAAATTGGGACTTGCAAATATAATTAAATTATATAACCCTAAGATTATTGGAGTTTTAACAACCTGTCTTGCAGAAACTATAGGGGAAGACATTGGACGTATAATTATAGAGTTTCAAGAAGAAAATCAAAGCTCTAAGGATATTAAGATTATTCCAATATCAACACCTGCTTATGCTGGTACTCAGTCTGAAGGGTACTATAAAACACTTAGGAGACTCGTTGAAGCAATGAGTGGCGACAATATAAAACACAATAAAATAAATATAATTTCTGCAAATATAAATCCAGGGGACATAAGGCAACTAAAATATATTTTAGATACTTTTGGAGTGGAATATACATTATTACCAGATGTGTCTGATACATTGGATGCAGGATACACTAAAGAGTATAGTAAGATTCCAGCGGGAGGCACTAGTCTTAGTGATATAGCATTAATGGGAGGGGCATGCGCAACTATAGAAATGGATAAAGCATCAGAGATAGGTTCTACTGCGGGTGATTATTTACTAGAAGCCTTTGGAGTACCATTATATAAATGTGCTGTTCCTATGGGAATAAAAGCAACAGATGTTTTTATTGATTTAATATCTAAAGTTAGTAAAAAACCTATTCCAAAAGTATTAGAACGAGAGCGAGGACGTTACTTAGATGGAGTAATAGATTCTCATAAATATAATGGAGAAGGAAGAGTTGTCATTTTTGGAGAACCAGAAATTGTTTATGCAGTCACTGCAATATGTGTTGAAAATGGTATTAAACCTCTATTAATAGCTACTGGCTCTAAAAACAAGATTTTAGTGAATAATCTAAAAGAACTTACAAAGGATCTTGAGACGTTGCCTATTATAATAGACGACACCGATTTTGAAATTATTGAAAAATACTGCAGGTCACTCAATATTAATTTATTAATTGGAGATTCAAATGGAAGAAGGCTTGAAGAAAAGTTAGGAATTAAACTTATAAGAATTGGATTTCCTATTCATGATAGGGTTGGCGCTCAAAGAGCTGTTAATATAGGGTATTTTGGTTCATTAAGATTTTTAGATGAAATCACTAATGCTCTCCTAGAAAAAAAGGAAAGGGGCTATAGAAAAGATATGTATGATAAATATTATGATAATGAAAAAGCTGAAGTTTTGGCTCCCGAACTTTTGGGCACTACGTTGGTTAAGAAAGTAATTAGTATGGAAGAGAGAACAAAAAGTCACCCATGTTTTAATAATTGTGCACATGACAATGCCAGGTTGCATATACCTGTAGCTCCAGCTTGTAATATTAGTTGCAATTATTGCAGCCGTAAGTTTGATTGTGTAAATGAAAGTAGACCAGGAGTTACGAGTACAATATTATCTCCGGTGCAGGCACTAGAGAGATTTAAGGAGTATAAGAGTAAACTTAAAAATCTAACAGTAGTTGGAATTGCAGGACCTGGAGATGCATTGGCAAATTTTGATGTTGTAAAAGAATCTATTAAGCTTATTAAAAAGGAAAGCCCAGAAATTACATTTTGTTTATCAACTAATGGATTAATGTTACCTTTTTATGCAAATGAAATATTAGAACTTGGTGTTTCCCATATTACTATTACAATAAACACAGTAGATCCAGAAATAGGTGTAAAACTTTATAAGGAAATTAACTATCTTGGGGTAAAATATACTGGAACTTCCGGTGCTTCTATATTATTGCAAAATCAATTATCAGGTCTCAAATACCTTACTTCAAAAGGCCTTGTTTGCAAGGTAAACATAGTTTATGTAAAAGGGGTTAATGATATAGGAATTGAAGATACTGTTAAAAAAGTTAAAGAATGCGGAGCTTTTATGACCAATATTATGCCAATGATAAATGCACCAGGTAGTGTGTTTGAAGATATTATAACAGTTAATGATAAAGAGCTGCTAGTTATGAGAAAGAAATGTGAAGTAGATCTTAAACAAATGTATCACTGTAAACAATGTAGAGCAGATGCAGTAGGAACACTTGGAAATGATTTATCGCAAAAGGGGGTAAGTGTTAAGGAGTCAAAAAATGATGATGTTAAACCTATTAGATTTGCGGTAGCATCAAAAACAGGGCTTAATGTAGATCAACATTTTGGACATGCTACAGAATTATATATATACGATTTTGAGGGTGGAGACGCCAAGTTTATTGAAAAGAGAGACGTACCTAAATACTGCATTAGCAAAGATTGTGACGATGACCACGAGGATAAGATTGACAATATAATAAAAACAATTGAAGACTGTTCTGGAGTACTCGCTCTTAGAATTGGAGATGTTCCTAAGTTAAAACTTCAAAAGAAAAATATAAAAGTATATCTACTATGTGATGAAATTAGAAATGGAATCAGAAAAATTGTAGGGGAGGCAGTGTCATGATAAAACCAGAGTTTCATATTTTTGTCTGTACAAGTTCTAGAATAAATGGAACACAAAAGGGGTACTGCCATTCAAATGAGTCCACTGAAATTGTAACGAATTTTCTGGAAGCTATTGAAGAGAATGACATCAGTGACAAGGTAATGGTATCTAATACAGGATGCCTCGGATTGTGTAATGATGGCCCAATAGTTATTATTTATCCTGAAGGTACATGGTATGGCAAGGTGACACCAGATGACGTTGAAGAAATTGTAGAATCACATTTACTTAATGGAAATATTGTAAAAAGATTGGAAATATAAAAAACTGAATAATAAAATGTAAATGGGGGGTGTTATTAATGTCTATAGTTATTAACGGGAAAGAAAAATATATTATTGATAGGACATTAATAAACATTACTTTGAAAAACTTTAATGAAAATGAATTAGGGAAGTTCATTATAAATCTAAAAAAGCTAGGAGTAGATTTTTTTGAGATTGACGAGAGGACGTTTGATATTTTAGGGCCTCTGATAAAATCAGGGGTTTTTATTTTTAGGGTTTATAAAATTGATCAATTAGAAAAATGCAAAAGAAATGGAATAGAATACATTATAGTAAAACAAGAGGATTTAGAGTTTATTAAAATTAATTATATAGAAGAAAACTATGATTTTAAAATTATATTAGAAATAGATGTTAGTTTATATGTTGGTAATTATATGCAAAATATATCTAAGAACATAGATAATAGACTTTTTTCTGTAAGATTTAAAGGCGAAAGTAATTGGTATTTTGATAATTCTAATGGAGAAAATTATAATGTGAGTACAAATATATATGCTAGTAATAAATTTTCTATGGCAACTGCTGTAGGTTTTCAGGCTATGATTGTGGGATTTGACTCTATAACAACCACATTTTGTGGAAAGGATGGAACTTTTGGTACAACCGCTTTAGAAGAAATATTAGTTGCTTTAAAAGTAATTTTGGATCAAGAAATAAGTGGAGAGATTTCTCTTTTATCAGAGATGAGGTTGCAATATGAAAAAACAACCTATAGTAAGTTACCTAACAATAAACCTGTGATTGGTTTAGATATATTTAAATATGAATCTGGAGTACATGTTGCTGGGATAGAAAAAAATCCAGTAACCTATGAACCTTTTATACCTGAACTTGTTGGTATGGAGCGAAAGCTTGCTTTAGGTAAACATTCTGGTAAAAATTCCATCACTTGTAAGATGAAAGAGCTTGGCATTGATAATAAATATAATGCATATGAGATTATTAGCATACTAGAGCAGGTCAAAGATAAAAGCATATCAAATAAAACGGAACTTTCAGATAAGGACTTTATAGACATATGCAGAGGAATTAAGGGGTTATGTTATGTACAAAATTGTTGATACAACGCTAAGAGATGGTGAGCAAATGGCCGGGGTTGAGTTAGGGTTTAATGATAAAATTGAATTTGCTAAAATTATAGATTCAAAAGATGTATATCAAATTGAAGCTGGAACTCCTGCTATGGGTGGGGATGAAAAAAAGAGTATTGAAAAATTAATGAGCCTAGGTCTCGAAAGTAAGATTTCAGCATGGAATAGAATGAATATAAATGATATAAATCATTCCATTGATTGCAGGGTTGATATCGTGCATATATCAGTACCAGTCTCTGACATACAAATACAATGGAAACTTGGAAAGGATAGAATTTGGGTTATTAATGAAATGAAGAAAAGTGTTTATTACGCTAAAGAAAAGGGACTCCAGGTTGTAGTGGGACTTGAGGATGCATCAAGAACTTCAATGGATTTTTTATTACATGTTATTAAACAAGCTAAGGAACTTGGTGTTGAACGGGTTAGATATGCGGATACTGTTGGTATATTATATCCAGCAAAAACTTTTAAACTAATTACTGAAATTAGACAAAATATTGATATTTCTATAGAATTTCATGCACACAATGATTTTGGCATGGCCGTTGCAAATTCGGTTGCAGCAGTTATGGCTGGAGCTGAATTTGTAGATTCTACATTTGGTGGAATAGGAGAAAGGGCAGGTAATTGTGATTATGTTAAATTAATAAATGCCTTAAATAAAAATAAAGAAACAATATAAAGAGATAAAATTTAATATTTTATTAAAATAAGGAGGTTAATTTACTGAATTGATGATACAATTATTGGTTTGATAAATAGAAAATTTTATGGAGATTGCAGTATTTCAAGATATTAGTGGTAAAACACAATCATTCCTTGAACCGGGTATAATTAAAGTTTATTCAGGTCAAATGGGAGAATGGAAGATAATTAAAGAAATTATATTTAGGATTGATAATATAGTTGGTTTAAAAGCAATTCGTGAAAGCATAAAAAATATGGCAGAAGCCCTAGGAGATTGCAAAATTTTTGTAGGAAGAGAAATAAAAGGTATTCCATATCATGTTCTTGATGGAATGGAATTTAACACTTGGGAAATAGAAGGTACTCCTAAAGAATTCTTGGAGTTTGTGTTTAAAAAGGAAGAAGAGGAAGCAAAATCTAACACCTCAGCAAAAACACAGAATAAACTACCTCAGATAGAACAATTTGAAGATGGGAATTATTTCGTGAACTTAAAAAGCATTCAGGAAAACAGTGTTAACATTACATCAAAAGGAATATTGATACCCTTTCTTCGAATTACTACTTTTTATCAACTTAAAATAATATGTGATCATATTCCACATTGGTTCGTTGATGAATTTGATAAATTAAATTTGGAAATGGAGAGTGAAGTTATTAATAAAAATGAATTTAGAGTAACAGTTTATCCTAAGGGTTGCAAAGAATAGTGGATAGTATAAATGTTTTATTTTGGAGATGATAAAATGGAAGAATTTTGGACTAAATATGGTCGACTTAAGGGTATAAGTAGTATTGAATTTTACACCGAAGGTCTTATAAAAGAATGCAAATTGAACGAATATTCCGAAATAAACACAATTTATGGAAATTTGGTTCCTCAATATGACGAAGCAGAAGTAAGACGAAAATACAAAAGATCACTGTCTTTTTATGAAAATGGAGAAGTTAAACGTATTTTCCCTTTAAATGGCAAGATAACTGCCTATTGGACTGAACAAAATGAATATAAACTTGCAGAAGAATTTAATTTCAATTTTGAATTTGGAGTCTTTAAAAAGAAAATTATTGGCATTAATTTTTATGAATCGGGTTCGGTTAAGAGCTTAACCTTATGGCCAAGGGATTTTATTGATATGGTAACACCCTGTGGTATTATTGAAACTCGAATTGGATTTTCATTATATCCAAATGGAGCTATTAGATCCTGTGAACCCAGAAAACATACACTTATAAATACTATTATTGGAGAACTGCATGCATTTGATTTGGGAGCCATTGGCCTTAATGGAGACAGAAACTCTTTGAATTTTAATGAGGACGGAACAGTTAAATCCTTACGCACATCAACAGATAAAATAACTATTAAAGGTATAGATGGACAGCTAAAAGTACATGAACCAGGAGTAAGGCCAAATAATTTTAACAATTTAATAATGGATGTGATACCATTAAAAATTGAATTTTATGAGGGTAAAATAAAAATTGATGATAATGAGTATAGTTTAATAAATAATTTTTTTCATATTGATAAATTTGAAAGGAGTTTTTTATTGAAGGTTAAAAAGGAATAATTATAAAGATTTGTTTTATTTTGATTTTTTTCTTGTTAGTTATTGTCAAAAAATATAAATAAGATATAATTAAGTAAAAGTATTATTAATAACCAGATTATCATGGTGGTAGGAGAAAACTAAGAAATGGTAAATTATTTACAATCAAAAACAGTTAAGATAACAATGTCTGCCACAATAGCAGTGATTATATCGAATTATATGGGATTAGAGTTTGGAGCAACTTCAGGTATAATTGCAATACTAAGTATTCAAGATACCAAGAAAGAATCTCTATTAGTGGGTAGCAAAAGAATTTTTGCATCAACCATAGCTATACTTTTATCATTTATGTTATACATTTTACTTGGAAACAATCCTATTGTATTCGGATTATTTTTGCTTATATTTATTCCAGTAACTAATGTTATGAAAATAAGTGAGGGAATGGTTATTGGTGCAGTATTATCAACACATCTTTTAACAAGTACTAATATTAATGTTTCTTGGATTATCAATGAGTTTAAGTTAACTATAATAGGCATTGGTATAGCAATGATATTTAATTTATACACAAAATCGTTAGAGGAAAGCTTTGCGAATAATAAAAAAAAGATAGAAGAACAATTTCGATTAATATTATCAAATATGGCATCAAGTTTAGTTACGCAAGCTGTATCAATTCATGATCAAGATATAATATTGGGTGTTGAAGAATTAATTAAAAATACTAAATTGATGGCACAAATAATAAATAATAATCATTTATTTAAGATCAATAATTATTATGTAGGGTATATAGACATGAGAATGATACAATTAGATGCTGTAAAAAGAATGAAAAGACATTTTTCAAGGGTTTATATGACCTATGAGCAAACTAAAATTTTATCTGAATTTACTAATGATGTTGCAATTAATATTCATGAAGATAATGATTGCATCGAACTTATTAATAAGCTTATTTTGCTTAGAAAATATTATGAAATGATGGAACTACCTAGAGACAGAAATGAATTTGAAAATAGGGCATTATTATTTCAATTTTTGAATGATTTAGAGGATTTTTTAATTATTAAAAAGGAATTTAAACAATATTATCAAAATAATAATTATTAACTAATTAGTAGCAAATTGATAACATATTCATAACATCTATATACTATAATAATGATATATTATAAAAATGATATATTATAAAAATGAAATTAATCTATTTTATAATATGACTTTTACACATAAGGACTTTGAAAGTTTTAGTTTTATTAATCTAATAATTTATTAGAAAGGTGAGGATTAAAATGAAAGAAGAAGAATTGTTATATAATGTGATTTTCCCTGAAGATGATGATCCTAATCATATTAACTATGGATATTTTGTAGGGAAAAGTAAAAAAAGTGTGGATAAATTGAAAGCTATTATAAATGAAAGTCAACTAAACCCAATATTAATTTGTGATGGCAATAAAGAAAATACTTTTTTCGCTAAAGTTTTTGAGAGTGAAGTAGATAGATTTTTGAAAATTGTAAGTGATCTTAAATTTAAACAAATTAAGATTAATAGTTGTCATATGAAAGAAGTAAAATCTATGTTTGAAGAAGAAATATTGGATAACAGAAAAAAGGGGAAAAAACCAGCTAAATACCTATTACCACAGAGATTTAATAGAGGTAAAAGAGACTGGAAATTACCAGATGTACTAGAGTTCAATTCAGTAAATGAAAACAAACCAAACTTAAAGGAAGTAATTAATCTATAAAGATGAAGATGTTTATTTAAAAGTATGGAATTGAATTTTACAACTTTATATCAGTAAACAATGTAGTATCAAAATGACCATAATAGTTTTGTATGGAATAATTAAAATCATTATAAAATATTAATCCATCTGTAAGCATGGTTTCAGAGCCATTATCATATTTCCAGATGGATACTTTTTCATTTTTATCACTACGGAAAAATAGGATTTCATTGTTGTTTATATAAGTTGGCGAAAAATCAAAATAATTTGGGTTATTCGTAAGCTGTTTTATTTGTTTTGTATTTGTATTAACACTAAAAATATGGTGATTTCCGCTAGAAAACCATTTAGCAAAGCCTCCAATTCCTTCCTTTTGGCTTTTGGAAGATGCATATAAAATGCTTTTTCCATCACTTAAGTAATAAGGTGTCATGGATGCTTCGCCCTTTGGAGAGAGGGTCTGAAATTTACCGGTTAAAACATTTAAAACAACTAAATTTTTGTTATTACCCATTTCTCTCCCACCGCCGTAGATTAATGCTAAATATCTGCTGTTTTTGGGGTTTGGGGATAGGTTATCTTTGTAAGCTAACGAAATTATGTTTGGATTTGTATATTCTATTAATTTATTATTTAAGATATCGTAAACGGCTAAAGGTACCCCGTCTGCTGCCAGGGAGCCTGCATGTGGATGCTCCCATATATATAGATACTTATTATCATTTGATATGCCAGTTATGATAGGATACATTCCTAAATCACTACCTGTATCTATTTTACTTGGTATTGATTTCACAACTACTTTTTTATCCTTTGTGACAGGGCTAAATAATAATATTCCGAAATCATCTCTATAATCATATCCATCTTTTTTATAGTATAGGTACTGTTCTGCATACATTCTTCCTTTATTGTCTAAAGTAATGTTTTGGTAATTGTATTCATCATGAAGATAAGGGGTGCTATTTTTATTTATCACATCATAAACATATAAGCCACCAGATATAGGCGAGTATAACAAAGTATTTATATCTTTCCATGAAAAAGATAACTCAGAAATATTTTCTGCTACTTTAATATGATCTAGTTTATCAGTTGTAATATACAAAACTTTATCCTTAAGATATGAAACGTATTTTTTATTTGGAGATATAAGGGGACGTGTAAATGTGCCTTCACTATCTAATGTGATATTTTCTGATTTATTATTTAAGGAAACCAAAAGCAACTCGTTTTTTCTTACTACCACAATATTCATTTCTTTAATGTACGAAAGCATTTTAGATGTTTTAGTGTTTTTGTCGCCTATATTAATTTTTGATTTACATCCCATTGTAATACAAAGAGTAATTAGCAATAATATTGTGATTACTAATCTTTCTACATTTATTTTTAGATCTACCATGTTTTCATACCTCCAATCTATATTTCATATTACCATCGTATCTTTTTAAATATCATTCCCTGATTTCTATTAATATATTGAAAAATAAAAAACAGCCTAAATTATATTGTACAATTTAGACCGTTTTTAATAAAAATATCTTTATAATCCTTTAAATCTTCTTCATGTAGTTGGTGAACATTTGCAAACTTGTAGTCCTTATTCAATAAGGAATATTTTTTTTGCCCAAATTGATGGAAAGGTAATAGATTTACTGTAGTGGCACCAACTTCTTTTAATAGATTGCAGAAACCTTGTGCATCCTCCAAACTATTATTGATACCAGGTATAACGGGGATGCGTATAATAACATCTTTCTTTTTTGTAATTGCAGTTTTTAAGTTTAGAATAATTCTCTCGTTGTGAACATTAGTATTAGCATAATGTTTTTGGCTATCATAATGTTTTATGTCAAATAAAATGGAATCAATATTTTCAATAAAAGTTTCAAAAATCTTAGGAGTGTCATATCCTGTAGTTTCACAGGCGGTATGAATACCTTTCTCTTTTAAAATTTTTAGTAAAGCAATAACAAATTCATATTGCATCAAGGCCTCACCACCAGACAATGTAACGCCTCCACCGGACTCCTCATAAAAGTCTTTATCTTTCATAACCTCCTCTATTACGTAATGGAGACTCAGGTTTTCTCCAAGCATTGTAAGCGCTCTTTGAGGACAAATATTAACACAGCATAAACACCCTATGCATTTATTACTATTAAAATTAAGTCTATCATCTATGATAGCAATATTTTTTTGTGTGCAGATTTCCAAGCATTTTAAGCAACTATCGCAATTGTGTTCATCAAAGGATAGCTGTGGACCTGTATATTGTGACTCAGGGTTACTGCACCAAAGACATTTTAAAGGACAGCCCTTAAAAAATACTACGGTACGAATACCTGGTCCATCGTGAATGCTATATTTTTGTATATTGAATATGCAAGCAGTTAAATTATTCATTTTAAGACTCCTTATATATTTTCTTTTATTAATTGTATACTAAATTTATATTAGCATAGACATATTTCAAAGTAAATACTTCATTGAAAACTATTTAGATTACGAATGAAACTTTTTATTGACTAAACCATGATTTTTGATATAATTAGATTATGAATATAAGATAATTTATTTCATTCGGAACTATTTTCTTTCTTTTCGAAACAAATTGTGATATAATTTGGATAATATTAAGAAAGAAAGGAAGATTTCAATGATTAAAAGACAAACAAAATTACTGGAAATCGTAAATGAATATGGTCGTATTGAGGTTACTTCACTATCAGAAAAACTTGAGGTATCACAAGTTACCGTACGTAAGGATTTGGCACTACTTGAAGAAAAAGGACTTTTAAATAGGGAACATGGGTTTGCTGTAATGGTTAGCAGTGACGATATTAGTAACCGTTTGGCTTTTAACTATAATGTGAAATATAAAATCGCTTTAGAAGCTGCAAAATTAGTTGAAGATGGTGAAACGGTTATGATTGAATCTGGGTCTTGCTGTGCGCTACTTGCAAAGGAACTTGCAACAAATAAGCGAGATGTTACTATAATCACAAATTCAGCATTCATTGCAGCATATATTAGAGAATGTCCTCATGTAAAGGTGGTTTTGCTTGGTGGGGATTATCAGACGGAAAGCCAAGTTGTTGTTGGCCCGATTACCCGCACATGTATTGAAAGTTTTTATGTTGATAAGCTGTTTCTTGGAACAGATGGGTTTACGCAAAAATCAGGATTTACAGGCAAAAATCATATGAGAGCCGAAACAGTGCGTGTAATGGCTGAAAATGCAAATAAAGTCATTGTGTTAACTGAATCTATAAAATTTTCTAAACAAGGTGTGGTAGTTCAGTTTAAAACTAGAGAGGTTTCTATTCTTGTTACTGATAGTAATATACCAAAGGAAATAGTAAATTTATTAAAACAAGATAATATAGATGTAAAAATAGTGTTATAAAAGGAGGAAATATAATGAGCTACTTTGGAAAATTAACAACAAGAATGCAAGATTTTCGTGAAGATTTATTAAATGCAAAACCTATGGTTTGTGTAGAACGTGCAAAACTTGTAACGGAAAGTTACAAGTTACATTCAGACAAACCAATGGTTTTGCGTAGAGCTTTAATGCTTGAGAATGTGCTCGAAAACATGAGCATATATATTGAACCACAAACACTAGTGAGGAAAAGCTTTCTTCTTTAGATTTAACTGACTATAAAAACTTAAATAAGTCCTATTTTTATAGAGGTATTATTATTGTAATAAATTCAGTAGTTGCTTTTGCTAAGCGTTATGCAGACCTTGCTTTAGAAAATGCTCAAATTGAGCAAAATGAAAATCGTAGGACAGAACTTTTGAAGATGAGTGATATTTTAAATAAAGTTCTACTCCATGGTGCTGATAACTTGCAGGAGGCTATTCAATCTATGTGGATGGTGCATTTATGCTTGCAAATTGAGTCTAATGGTCACTCACTTTCTTATGGTAGAATGGATCAATTTTTGTATCCATTTTATAAAAAGGATACAAGCGATGGAATTGTTACAAAAGATTCTGCTTGTGAACTGCTAACCAATTTATGGCTAAAAACATATACCATTAATAAAATTCGTTCTTGGGGCCATACTCAATTTAGTGCTGGCAGTCCACTTTACCAAAATGTTACTATTGGAGGTCAAACAAGAGATAAAAAAGATGCAGTTAACCCACTATCTTATTTAATTTTAAAAAGTGTAGCACAAGTTAAACTTCCACAACCGAATTTAACTGTTCGTTACCACAGTGGCCTTGATAATGCCTTTATGAGTGAATGCGTTGAGCTAGTTAGGTTAGGTACAGGCATGCCAGCTTTTAACAATGATGAGATTATCATTCCTAGCTTTATTCAAAAGGGTGTTTCGGTAGAAGACGCATATAATTATAGTGCTATTGGTTGCGTTGAGGTTGCCATTCCAGGGAAATGGGGTTATCGTTGCACAGGCATGAGTTTCTTAAACTTTGTTAAGAGCTTTATGATTGCATTAAATGACGGAGTTGATATTGAAAGTGGAATCAAAGTTTGCCAGGGGGTCGGTCATTTTAGAGATATGGAAAGCTTTGACCAAGTTCTAAAAGCATGGGATAAAATTATCCGAGAGTTTACACGTCACAGCGTTATTATTGATAGCTGTGCAGATGTAGTACTTGAGCAAGATGCTGCGGATATTCTATGTTCTGCTTTAGTTGATGATTGCATTGACCGTGGATTAACTCTAAAAGAAGGTGGTGCAGTTTATGACTTTATTAGTGGGCTACAGGTTGGAATTGCAAATCTAGGAGACTCTCTTGCTGCTATTAAAAAATGCGTATTTGAAGATAAGACATTTACCCAGTCAGAGTTATGGGATGCTTTAGTAAATAACTTCGACGGGGAGGAGGGTAAGAGAATTCAAGATGTTTTAATAAACGATGTTCCGAAATATGGAAATGATGATGATTATATAGACCTATTACTAAAAGATGCATATCAGGTATATATTGATGAGATTAGTAAATACCACAACACTAGGCATGGTCGTGGCCCTATTGGGGGAGTATATTATGCAGGAACATCTTCAATTTCTGCAAATGTGCCACAAGGAGCATCAACAACAGCAACACCAGACGGGAGACTTGCATACACTCCACTTGCGGAAGGGTGCTCTCCAAGTCATGCAATGGATAAGAATGGGCCAACAGCTGTATTTAAATCAGTATCTAAATTACCAACTGATAAAATTACAGGGGGAGTACTTCTAAACCAAAAGATTAATCCACAAATGCTTGAAAAAGAGGAAGATAGGATGAAACTTGTTATGCTAATACGTACTTTCTTCAACCGTTTGCATGGTTTCCATGTTCAATATAATGTTGTTTCAAGAGAAGTTTTAGTAGATGCGCAAAATCATCCAGATGATCATCGTGATTTAATAGTACGTGTTGCAGGCTATAGTGCATTCTTTAATGTACTATCAAAACAAACTCAAGACGACATAATTGAGCGTACTGAACACAAAATATAATAGAAAAGGAGATTTTTTAAATGGAGTATATGTTTGATACAGTAAATATAGAGGATATTAGACATTATAGTGAGTTTTTCAAAATCACAGGTATTACTAGTAATCCTAGTATTATTAAACTAGAGGGTAAAATTAATTTCTTCAAACACTTTAAAGAAATTAGAAGAATTATTGGAAATGATAAATCGCTACATATACAAGTGATTGCAGAGGACTATGAGGGTATTATGGCAGAGGCTGATGCTATTATAAAAAATGTTGATGATAAGGTATTTATTAAAGTTCCAGTGACAGAACAAGGTTTAAAAGCAATTCGTGCCTTAAAAGCAAAAGGGATTGGGGTTACTGCAACTGCTATTTATACCAAAGTTCAAGGGCTTCTTGCTATGGAGGCTGGTGCAGACTTTATTGCTCCTTACTATAACCGTATGGAGAATATGGACATTGACCCAAAGGAAGTTATTACAACTTTCGCTGGGATGATTAAGGAATACCATTACTCAACCATAATACTTGCTGCAAGTTTTAAAAATATGGGTCAAGTAAATACAGCATTTGAGTGTGGGGCACAAACAGCGACTGTTCAACCTGCACTTCTGCATAATGCTCTAAAAATGCCTGTAATTAAAAAGGCTGTAGAGGATTTTGCTGATGACTGGGAAACTATATTCGGCAAAGGTGTATCTATTGTAGATTTGTAGGACAAAATAAAGTCAACTTGTAAATAATTTTACAAGTTGACTTTTTTTTATAAATATAGAGATTCTAATTGAAATTATACACATCCATGGGTTTGTGGTATATTATTCATATGTGAATTTTCTTAAAATTCAATTAATAAAGAATGCAACAAATAAACAAAAGACGAATATAATAAATAGCATATTGCAAAAGCGATTAGAGGAAGGAGAACTTTAAATGGAGATAGATATGAATAGTGAACTTTCTTGTATATTTGTAATATTTGGAGGAACTGGTGATCTTACAAAAAGAAAACTTATTCCTGCTATTTTTAGTTTGATGTATGAGGGGAATTTACATGATAATTTTATAATTGTTTCTATAGGAAGACGAGAAAAGACAAATGAGCAATATAGGGCTGAAATGTATGAATTTACGAAGAAATTTTCGAGATTTTCTTTAAATAATACCTTATGGAATAAGTTTAGTAAGAAAATTTTCTATAAAAACTTTGATTTTACAACAGATAATGATGGTTATAAAGAACTAGATTCATTTTTAGGAAAAATGGATTCTAAATATTCAACTGGAGGTAAAAGATTATATTATTTAGCTGTTGCACCAGAGTTTTTCGAAGGAATAATCAGAAATTTAAAGAATAATGAGATGGTTATGAAACCCAATGGTTGGCAGAGGATAATGGTTGAAAAGCCTTTCGGATCAAGCCTAGAAAGCGCTAGAATCTTAAATCATAATATATCGAAGCTTATATCTGAAGAGGATATATTCAGAATAGATCACTATTTGGGAAAAGAAATGATCCAAAATATATTAGCAATAAGGTTTGGTAACTCATTATTTGAACCTCTATGGAATGCAAATTATATTGATAATATTCAAATTACGTCCTATGAACTTCTTGGAGTTGAGAATAGAGGCGTGTATTACGAAAATGCAGGTATTTTAAAAGATATGCTTCAGAACCATTTATTACAAATGTTAACTATGATTGCAATGGAACCACCAGTTGACTTTGACCCTGAATCTATAAGAGATGAAAAAGTTAAAGTACTACGATCACTCAGACCTTTTACCGTGGAGTCTGTTAATGGAAATATTGTAAGAGGTCAATACGGAGAGGGAACTATAGGTGGTGTGAAAGTGGTAGGTTATAGGCAAGAAGACAGAGTATCCCTTAGCTCAAATACAGATACATTTATAGCCCTTAAGACTTATATTGATAATTTTAGGTTAGGAGGGGTACCAATATATATAAGGGCAGGAAAAAGGATGGATACTAAAAAAACTGAGATAGTTATTCAATTTAAAAAACTTCCAGGAATTAATTATTATAAGGAGTTTAATCAAATTGGTCATAATCTTTTAGTTTTAAAAATTCAACCAGAGGAAGGCTTTTTTTTTCAGATAAATGCTAAAAAACCTGGTAATGAATTTAAAATGGAAAAGGTGGAACTTGATTATTGTCAAAGCTGTAAGTATGTCAATGATTCACCGGAGGCCTATGAGCGGCTATTACTTGAAGCAATTAGAAATAATTCATCGCTCTTTACAAGGTGGGATGAACTTGAATATTCGTGGAAGTTCATCGAGAGCATTGAAAAAGCATTAGAAAGCATCGAAAAGGAAGTTGAAAATAATATATCTAATTATCCTAATTACTCAGCAGGAACATCAGGACCGGAGAAAGCAATAGCTTTAATTGAAAAAGATGGCAGACAGTGGTTTAGCGCGACACCCAATTAAGGAGGAGTAACATGATCATATATGATATTTCAATGACTATTGAAAAAAAAATGGGAGTATATAAAAATAAAGAGGAAAAAAGACCAATAATTAAATTCGAAAGAAAAATTCCAAAGGATACCATTAATGAATCAAGTTTGTATATGAATTTACATACAGGAACACATATTGATGCCCCATTTCATGTAGATGATATTGGTGACACCATTGATGTAATTGATTTAAATAAATTAATTACTAAGTGTAGAGTAATAGATTTAACAAGAGTAGTAGATGGGATAACAAAAGAGGAGCTTATTGATAAAAACATACAACCTGGTGAATTCTTATTGCTCAAAACTAGAAACTCATTTACAGAAGAATTTGATCCAGAGTTTGTATATGTTGAAAAAAGTGGAGCAGAGTATCTAGCAAAAAAAGAAATAAGTGGAGTAGCAATAGATTCTTTTGGAATAGAGAGATCACAACCGGGTCATGAAACTCATAAGATACTTTTTAATAAGGGCATAACTATAATAGAAGGTGTAAGGTTAAAAGAAATTGGGGAAGGTGAATATTTCATGTGCGCACTACCACTCAAAATTAAGGGCGCAGATGGTGCGCCAGCTAGGATAGTTTTAATACAAGACTTAATATAAGTGATTAGTACAATATTAGATCAAAAAAAATTATGAGAGGTAATGAATATGAATAATAATAAAGTTGCTGTTATTGCAGGAACTCCTGTGGATACTCAAATGGGGATAGAATTTTTAAAATTAAAAGGAATAAAGGCATTAGGATATCCGGTATCAACATGCCCGCAGGAACAATCGAGAATTCAAATTTTATCTCCTTTTGAACTTGAGAAGCAAATTACTAATATAATAAATAAAATAAAAAATGAAAACATGTGCACAATAATGGTTTATTGCAATTCCATAAGTGCTGCAGTTGATATGGACAAGTTGTCTAAAGAAAATAATATAAAAATAATTACTCCATTTGATGTTTATAAAAAAATTGCTTCCAATTATAATACTATTGGCGTTATGACAGCAAATAATCAAAGTTCAGCGGGTATTGAAAGAGTTATGCAAAAGATGAATCCTGATTGTAACGTTATTGGAATGGGAATACTTCCACTTGTTGTTGCTATAGAAAATGGTATATCTGCTGAAGAAATAGTTGAAAAATTTGGCTTAAGAAATGTTATGAAATTTTACGAGGTTATAAAAATAGATGTCCTCATTCTTGGATGTACTCACTTTCCTTATCTATATGATGAATTAAAAAAGTATGTCTCTTTTCCAATTATTGATCCAGCAGAGCTTATGTATAAAATGATAATTATAAAATAATAATTTTATTCTATTTGTGTTATGATAAAGAGTGTAATATAAAATATTACATGGAAATCCTTACATAATATTAGCAGTAAAGCTTGCAAAAAAAGTAAGATTAAAATTTAATGAGGTGAATAGAATGTGTATAAAAGAAAGAATCAAAGATCTAAGAAATGAAATGAGAGAAAGAGGTATAGATGCGTACATTGTACCTAGTTCAGATCCACACCAAAGTGAATATGTAGCAGAGCATTATGCTGCTAGAACCTTTATAACAGGATTCACAGGTTCCGCTGGTACCGCAATTGTAACTCTTAAGGAAGCTATCTTATGGACAGATGGAAGATATTTTATTCAAGCCGAAAGTGAACTTAAAGGTACAGGTGTTACACTATTTAAAATGGGAGAAACTGGCGTCCAAACTGTTGAGGCATTTCTGAGAGAGACCCTTGACATGGGTGCAAAAGTTGCTTTTGATGGCAAGGTAATTTCCATAGAGTATTTTAGAAATTTAAAGAAAGCTTTAGAAAAGAAAGAATTTTCCTACAAAGTTGATGAGGATTTAATAGATAAAATATGGAAGGATAGGCCAGCAAGGCCTTGCAGTCAGGTGATTTTGCATGATGCACGGTTTGCGGGAAAATCAAGAGAGATAAAGCTTGAGCAGGTAGCTCACGAAATGAAGGCTATGGGAGCTACCTATTATGTTATATCAGGACTTGATGACATAGCATGGCTATTAAATATTAGAGGAAGAGATGTAGCATGTAATCCTTTAACAATAGCATACTTATTAGTAACGGATGGAAAATGTTATTTATTTATTGATGATAGAAAAATTGATTCATTAGTTAGAACCCAGCTTGAAAAAGCTAATGTAGAAATAATGCCCTATGATAGTATAGAAATTTTTTTGAGACAGATTAAAGTTGGAACAATACTTCTTGACCCATCAAAAAATAGCACTTGGATATATAGTGCTATAAATATTAAAATTATAGAAGCTATGGATATAACTACAAGATTTAAAGCTATAAAAAATGATATCCAAATTCAAAATATTAGAAATATTATGATACGTGACGGCGTTGCTATGGTTAAATTTATAAGTTGGATGAAAAAAACCATAAAATCTCGTAATATTACTGAAATAGAAGCATCAGATAAAATTTGTGAAATAAGAAAAACTGGAGAAAATTTTTATGATTTAAGTTTTAAATCTATTTCAGCTTATGGAGCAAATGCGTCTATGCCTCACTATTCTGCTACAGAAAAAAATCATGCGACTATTAAACCAAAGGGCCTTTATTTATTAGATTCTGGTGCTCAATATTTAGATGGAACAACAGATATTACAAGGACTTTAGCAGTAGGTCCCTTAACAATTGAGGAGAAAACAGATTTCACTCTAGTACTAAGGGGCATGATTAATTTAACGATGCAGAGATTTTTATATGGGACTACTGGTTCAAATTTAGATATTATAGCTAGGATTCCACTTTGGAATGCAGGTATGGATTTTAAACATGGAACAGGACATGGAGTAGGGTTCTTTTTAAATGTTCATGAAGGTCCACATAGAATATCTATTGTTCCTAATACTGTCAAACTTGATAAAGGAATGGTAGTGTCAAATGAACCAGGGGTTTATAAGGCAGGAAAACATGGCATAAGAATAGAAAATTTAGTTGTTGTCCAAGAGGATGAAAAAACCCAATACGGTGGTCAATTTATGAAGTTTGAGACATTAACACTATGCCCGATAGACTTAGAAGCTGTAGATGTTACGTTATTAACGCATGACGAAAAGACTTGGCTAAATAATTATCATAGAACGGTGTTTGAAAAACTTTCACCTTATCTTAAGGGCGAAGAACTAGAATACTTAAATGGATCAACAAGAGCAATATAAATATAAAATTAATGAATTAATAAGAGAAGGGGCTGTCTCAAAATAGAAATTAATTTCTATTTTAAGATAGTTCTTTTTTTCTCCTACAAATACAAAAGTGGATTCCGAGGAATCCACTTTTGGTGTATAATTTAAGCATGATTAATAAAAAAATTACACAAAAGAATTA
>NZ_DATCQT010000046.1:0-2943 GCF_036569345.1 Clostridium sp. | reverse complement strand
GTTGACTTATATGTTCTCCCCACCTCTTAAATACGTTTTTACTTGAACCTATATACATTTTTCCATTGATTTTGTTTGTTATTTTATAAATTCCTTTATACATTTTTAGTTACCTCTTTCTATATTATTATAATCTTTGTTGTATTATATGTGAGTGATTCTTAAAAGTTGTCCGTTGGTTGGTATATAATATATAGTATAAGTGCTTATCTGTGGACAACTTTTATATTATTCTATTTTGTTTATTCGTCTTTATAATATGTATCGTGATATTTATCTCTTATTTTATCTACGGCTCTGTCATATGTTTTATCTTGTTCTTTTATTTCTTTTTTAAATAAAGTCTTATTCTCTTCCCTTTTACTTTTTAATGTAGATTCTAATTTAGTATCAACTATATCAATATCCATTAAAAGATTTATTAATATATCATAATCAGACTTAAAACCATTAAACTTTTCTTTTGAAAACATAACCTTTGCTCTGTCCATAAAAACATTATTTACATTCTTCTTTTCCTCCTGAATATTATCGTATTCTATTTTTAAAGCTCTATCCCCTATAATTAAATCATATGCATAATAATAACTAAATCCTGCTTCTTTTTTAACTATAATGTTAAACTTTTTTAAATCCTTTCTACTCTGCATTAACTCATACATACTTCTATACTCTAAGAATTGCAAAGCTTCTTTTTCCATATTTATTATTTCCTTTTCGGTTTCTAAGTCTGCTTTTACAATAGTATTATCTTTTTTCATCATAATACATTTATGCCAGTTTAACACTCTCCTACCTTGCAAATTATTCAAACATCTTTCAATTATCCTTTTAAATTCAATTCTTGTATCACTATAGAAATAATAAATTGATGCTAATTGTATATCATACAATTGAGACAGTTCCTTTCTGTAATACATTGAGTCTATGTAATTATTATTTGTTATTCCTAAAGCATTAAATAACTTATTAATGGGAATACCATCAAGCACTTCAGGATTATTATATAAATATTCTGCTATAACATTTGATAATATATGTATATATTTATTAGCTGTAGATAAGCTTTCAATAGTAACTATTGGTGTTTCATATATCTCGTCAATAATGAATTTGTTGCCCTCCTTATGATAATTACAGAATATAAATAGTTCTTTAATCTGTGACTTCTTAGCATTGCCTGTGGTTGCTATGATATCTAATATTTTGCATAGTTCTCTGTAGTTCTTTATTACTTGATTAATATGTAGTTTATTGATGTTCATTATATGTTTGCACTCCTTCCTTTATTATGTATTAGAATATTATAAACATGATAATATAAGAGATTAAAGATTTATATACTATCATGTTTTGCCTGAACCCCTAATTGAATCTATCAACTTAATTTTCATTTTTTAATTATTTTTCTTTCATATTATTTATTTCTTTAATTTTATTGTCAATTAATTCTTTATATTCTTCTTGTTCATTATCAGTCCAATAAGGAATCTCTAAATAGAAATAATCATTTTTTTTAGACCATATTCTTTTATACCTATCTCTAACTTTCCCCATATGAAATTCTCGTTCCATCGTACTATTATTACGCTTTGCTTGAAGTTTGTGGAATCCTGTTATTTGATAATGTTGTTTTCCATGAATTTCTATAATAAGCTTTAATATAGGTACTTCATTGTCAAAAGGTAAAAATTGTTTTGTTTTAGGATTAACGCATTTTAATATACAATTATATTCATGTAGTACATTATATCCCAACTCATTTAAGTACAACCTGACTTTCCCTTGAAGGAAACTCTCATCTCTTTCTCTTACACAATCAGGACATCTAAAATTTTCTCTAACTGCATTTTGGATATATTTTGAATAACCATCGTGAATATTGTTTTCACATTTAAAAAATACTTTTTCACCTGAATTAGGAGTATATTCATATGCAGTTTTTTTGTTTTTGTTAGACCATATTTCTAATATTTGTGGATATATTGTACCTAAACTATCTAACAAATGAACTTTTCCACTCGCAGAACTATTGCAATATGGACACCTATTCCCCTGTGAAAATATACTCACAGTAGTCTTATAACTTCCATGATAAGCCTTATCTTTGTTTTGACATTTAATATAAATATCTTTGTGGCTATAAATATTAAGTTGAAATGGATTGACGCTTTGGTTTAAATTATAGTCCCAATATTTAATTAAAAACTGTGCGTCAGTATTATCTATATGGTACTGTGCAAAACTATCCAGCGTATGAACTTTACCACTATTGTGATTACAATATGGACACCTTCTTCCTGTTGAAAACTTGTTACAACTAATATCATAACTTCCATGATATACTTTTTCTTGGCAAATCATCCATACTTTTTTATCTGACATAGGTTTGATTTCCCAAGGATTAATAGCATTCTTTTCGTAGTCCCAATATAACTCTAAGAAATCACTGCAAATATTATTTATACCCCACTGAGCAAAAGAATCTAAAGGATGTACTTTATGATTTCCACAATAGGAACATCTAGTCCCCTGTGAAAATGAATTGCAATTAGTAGTGTATTCACCATGATATGGAACATTATCACATATCAAACTTATTAAGCTTTCGCTACCTCTACTATATTCTTTATAATCTTTAACATTGCTTTTGCTCCAAACTTTACCAACCTTTTCCCAAAAATCTTCGTTAGTTTTACATTTTAAATTATTATTCATAGGTTTTACTCCTTTTTATTGTTTTATATTACTTTAGCATATGTAAATTAGTATTAAATGTTCTTAATTAGTTTTACATTACTTTTTCCCTGAGCCTGTTGACATTGGAAATGCTATTACCTTTTCTTTATTAGTATAAAATAATATGTATTTTACTAATTCTTGTATAGCTAATTCATATTTATCTCCCAGTGGACTCTTATTAAATCCTGTTAATCTATTTAT
>NZ_DATCQT010000045.1:0-29016 GCF_036569345.1 Clostridium sp. | reverse complement strand
ATGTTTATAAGGTTTACCCTGGTCTGACAGCAGTTGCGAATTTAGTTGTAAGTGATTTTGTTCCAAAGACATTTAGAATTACTGTGTCTCATAATAATGCTAACTCTACAACATATTCAGTTGGTTATTGCTTGGTATAGGTTTATCTTAATATGATACGCCAAAACTTAATAATTTATAGACATGAGGTGACACAATAAAATGCTTCAAGTAATTGATCGTTCAAACCCAGTAAAGAAAGCAAAATTATATTTATCAAAACCAAATAAGGATATAATTTCTCCATTAAATGACGCATATAATATAGTCTACTCCCCCAAACTTGGAGGAATAAGTGAATTATCGTTTTCAATACCCGTTCAGGTAGAATCGCATCACAAATTAATTATTAATCCTAATCTAAATAAGCTTAAAGGTTTCTACTTAATTAAATATGTTGGTAATACTACAGAATGGTTTATAATAAATCAACCTACTAAAAGTATGAGTGAAAGTGGAGATGTTAAAAACATTCATTGTTTCTCCATCCCTTTTGAATTGAGTTTTAAAAATATTAGGAGTTTAGAAGCTATTTCATATAATCTACAGAGAATAGTTGAAGATATTTTACAAAATGATACGATATGGAGTTTGGGGTTTTGTGACCCCTCTTTTAATTTAATTTATCGTTCTTTTAAAGTAAATAATAAATCTATTCTTGATTTTTTAAATGAGATTGCTGTTGCGTTTAATAGTTTAATGATTTATGACACAGAGCTAAGAACTGTATCTTTTTATAAACAAGAAGATGTAGGGACGAACAAGGGTTTTAGGTTATCTTATGGGAATCTTATGAAAGGCGTAGAAGAGGTAGTAGATAATTCTTTAATGGCAACACGATTTCGCCCAACTGGATTAGATGGATTATCAATAAATTCAGTAAATCCAATGGGGAGTAATTACATAGAAGATTTTTCATACTTTATTGCAGGATTTGTTCAAGATGCCAATGGTAATGTTTTAGCAGAATCCCCTTATATGTCTAATGAATTATGTAAAGCACTTATTGCTTATGATATATTAATTGATTCCAAAAAAGGAGTTTATTCTGCTTACTTGGTTCAACTTCAAACAACACAAGAATTATTAGTAACTAAACAAAATGAGTTAGCAGATCTACAAATTGCTATGGATCAAATTACAGACAATTTAGATATAGCTCAATGCTCAGTAGATGCTGATTCAGTTGCTCAAGCAGTTATTTTAGTAGCGCAACAAAAAGCACAACAAATATTAATGGATACTAAAAATTCTGAAATAGCTACAACCAATGTTAGTATTGCATCTATTAATGCACAAATAACAGCATTACAAACTTTATTAAATGCTGAGAATAATTTTACATTGGCTGAAATTAGAGAACGTACCCAATTTATTCTAGAAAAAGATTGGCAGAACGATAATTATTGGGACGCTCAGGAATTATATGATGCTGGTGTTTTAGAGTTCGATAAAATAAGAGTCCCTCAAATTTCTGTTAAAATTGATATGGTAAATTTTCTTGACATCCTTGAGGAACAGAAAAGGTGGGATAAACTCAATCTTGGGGATATCATTACTGTTTATTATGATAAGTTAGATATATATATACAAGCAAAGATTACTGAGTTTTCTATAAATCATGAGGATGGAAGTATATCTCTTACAGTTGCCAACGTACAGGAAATCATTACTGACGAAATCAAATTTATTAATGACCTGTATAAATCTATTTCTACTAGTAATGTGGTTCAGGTAAATTCTAATACTTGGAATAGCGTAGATCAAGTTGCTTTTGAACTGAGCGATTTTTTGAAGAACAGTTTAAAGACTGCGAATCAAACAATTGTATCGGGTAATAATGAATCTGTAGTTGTAAATAGACGAGGAATAACTGTATTTGATCCTTCTTCTCCGATGCATTTAATTAGAATAAATCATGGTTCAATTTTACTTTCTGAAGATGGTGGTGAAACTGTTTCTTTAGCGATCAACAGCGCGGGTTTGTATGCCGAGACAATAATTGGAAAATTATTGATCGGAGAAAAATTAATAATTGAAACGGCAAACGGAATAATTAGAATTAATGGACAAAGCATTACTGTTTTTGAAGGAGATAAAACTACAAAACGTGTAATACTTGGTGATATTTCTGATTTGGAAGATGGGTCTTTGTATGGACTTAAACTCATAAATAATAATGGTGTTACTGTAATTTCCAATGGAATTGTTAATTCTGACAGTATACAATTGGTCGACAATGTTGACGAAAATCACAAACTTAAACTGAAGATATATGTCCCAAATGAGGTGTTAGAAGTAAGAAGCGTAAAATTAGCTTTTAGTTTAGAAATGTTTAGAGCATATGAACAAGGAATTGCATCAGGTGGTGGTACTACAATTTCTAGCGAAGGGGGAGGAGCTAGTTCGCCAACTAGTGAGGGCGGTGGTGGAACAGGAGGGTCTGCAAATGGAGACCATAGTCACCTTATGTTTCATATTGAACCGTTAATTATTCCAGAAATAACTCCTAATGATAAATTACTTAGGTGTGCAGATGGTAATTCAGCTTTGAGTTGCAAAGGAGAAATTTCCACTAGTGGTGACTTATATACAAAAGGAACTTCTGGGAATCATACTCATAATGGCCCTACACATTCTCACCAAACTATAATATCCCCTCATAATCATAGTGTAATACTCCCATTGCACAATCATTCGCTACAATTTGGTATTTTCGAGTCAACGATGGCTAGTGCTGTGGATGTGTACGTCGATGGAATACTTCGTCTCAATAATGGAGGCTTACATTACAATTCTGACCAAAATAATTTAGAACTCTCTCCTTATATTCAGACAAGTGGGTGGCATGTGATTGAATTGAGTTCTGCAAGTTTGGGACGAGTGAACGCTAGTCTATATATTTTATCGTACATAGCATTGTAATAAGATTTGATTTTAGATGGATAGATTAAATTCCCCAAATAATCATAATCACTTTATCATTTTCAAATACCAATTGAACATTTTTACCCTCTAAACTATTATTCCCTTTAAATTCATATGTTCCCGCCACAACTTTTTCTCCTACACTTCCAATAATTTCAGCAACCTGTCTAAAAGTCATACCATTTTTAATTTGATCTAATTCAGGTTTAGATATACTTGGATCATTTGACGCAGGGAAATTAGATGGCAACGCAATATTTGTTTGGGGTGTAGTTGCATCTTTTGTAGTTGATATTGAAGTTGTTGCTACCCCACATCCCAACATTACAAATATGACTCCAATGGACAGTAAATACATAATCTTTTTCATTTGTAAAACCCCTTTCCTTACTTTTCTATTCCATATATATAATATATCACATTAACAATATAAAGGCAATAAAAAACTTGTAAAATTTTTCAATATCATTATACCACATCTTTCCAAATGTCGAGGGAGTTATTCACTAACTTAATTATTCAAGACATAACCATAATTTACCTTAATATACATAATAAATAATAAGTTAAACCCATAAAAACTTTTAAACGCACGCACGCTATGGTATACTTGTGTCATTACATCAAGAAGAGGAGGATGAATGATGCAAGTTACACTTAATACTAGAATAGCATTGGTATTGCGCCAACGTTTAGACAATTATGTAAAAAAAGTAAATAGGCCACTAGCGCAAATCACAGCTGAAGCACTTGAAAAATACTTGGATGAAAAAGAAAAAAGTAGATAGTTTTTAGTTGACGTATGCGTGCACGCGTGCTATACTTGGTATAGTAAATATTTGAAGGCGAGGCGCATACATATGACAAAAATGAGTAATGCCGTATTCAACTTTATTGCAATTTGTAACCACTGCGACTTATCACTTAAAGAATATGAGGCAGGAATTGAAAGCTTAACTGAAGTTGAGCAAGAGAAATTTTACGAACTAGCGTTACAAGCTGAAACAATGTCATAAGTAAATTTGCAAAGCATTAGTCGAGTATTATATGAAATACTCGACTAATGCTGAATAATGTGTTTTTATTCAGGAGCAAATTTAAAAGTAGGGAGCGAAATAATGTCTAGAACAACAGTAAAATATACATATGAAGAAGTATTGGAAATATTTATAATTAAAGGTTATATATTAATGGATAAGATATATAAAAACAATAAGCAAAAATTAACATTTAAAGACAATGAGGGATTTATGTATTATTGTTCACTTCATTCTTTTATGTTATATCAACCCAGCAAAGTAGAAAAATCTAATCCTTATACAATACAAAATATTAAATTATGGTTAAAATTAAATAATAAACCTTTTGAATTATTAAGCTATACTTATAGTAGAAATAATATAAAACTGAAATGGAAATGCTTTATTATTGGTTGCGAAGAGGTATTTGAAGCTATGTGGAATGATATGACTAATAATAGAGGATGCCCTTATTGCGCAGGAAGACGAGTTGGTTTATCAAACTGTCTAGCAACTAAAAGTCCACAATTGTCATTAGAGTGGCATCCTACTAGAAATAATAATTTAACTCCATATAATTTTACAGCTTTTAGCATAAAAAGAGCTTGGTGGCAATGTAGTAAAAATCCCAAGCATGAGTGGGAAGCTACGATAGCTGGAAGGAATTTTAATAATAGTTGTTGCCCATATTGTGCAGGTAAAATTCCTTCAGAAGATTATAACTTACTAGTTTGCCACCCAGAAGCATGTGAAGAATGGAATTATGATAAAAATGATAAATTGCCAGAAGAGTATTGTCCCAGTAGTAATAAATCTGTTTATTGGAAATGTAAAGAATGTAGTCATGAGTGGAAATCACAAGTTGTTTCTAGAACAAAACTAAATGGTTATAACTGCCCAGAGTGTTCAGGATCACATGGTGAGATTAAAATAAAAAAATGGTTAAAGAAACATGACATTGATTATATACCTCAAAAAGAGTTTGATGGGTTAATTGGAGTAGGAAATGGCAATTTATCTTATGATTTTTATCTACCACAACACAACAATCTACTTATAGAGTACCAAGGAGAATTTCATGATGGGAAAAGTAATCTTTTTGTTAAGAAATTCTTAAAATATCAACAAGAGCATGACTTGCGTAAAAAAACCTACGCATTATCTAATGGATATGAATTACTAGAAATATGGTATTGGGATTTTGATAATATAGAAAGTATATTAGAACAATATATATTAGAAAAGAATAAAAATAAAGAACTTTCATTAGCACTCTAATATCATTATACCACAATCAAGCATAAGAGAGGCAATAATTGACCTCTCTTTTTGCATACCCAAAATAGCAAAAGGAGGTCGATTTATTTGTCAATATTCAATGATACAAGTATAATTACAAAGCGCAGAAAAGGTACAAGTGATGATCCATTTGTATCATTATCAGAATCCCATCAAATAGAAAATAATTCTGTAATTCTATCAGAAATACCATCCTCATACACCAAAGTCCTTGTCACAGGAGCAGGAACTATTTGGTATGAAATTCCAAGTGGAATTCCTACTGCTAATCAATATGTAGTTGATTACATTGCGAATATAATTACTTTTGAGGCATCTAGAAATGGATTACAGCTTCAATTTAATTTTAAAGGAACTGGATTACATTATGTTCCAGCTAGTATGGTATACACTCAATTAGATGTAAATAACAATGTTAGTCAGACTCTTCAGGATTTAACTAATACTACAAACGCAAATAATACTAATTTTACTACTTCTGAAAATGTTCGTGTTGCAAGTGAAAATGCAAGAGGAGCTTCTGAAAATAATAGAGGTACAAATGAAAATACCAGACAAACTCAAGAAACAAATCGTCAAGATACATATGCAACTTCATTAGTAAATTTCAAAGGTGTTGTCACAGGCAAAACATCTCTTCCATCTTCTGGTAATCTATTAGGAGATGTTTATCAAGTAATTGATGATGTTGTACTAACATCTAATAATGCAATGTGGAGATTTAATGGCACTATTTTTGTAAAATCATATGTACTTGATTTAACTTTTGCTGGTGGATATGGAGCAAATGATAGTCAAGTTTTTATTGCTACTGCAAATCAAACATTATTTACTTTAACTTCGTTTCCTTATCTTGTAGGCAAGAACCAATTAATGATAATGATTTATGGAATTAAGCAAACAATTACTTCTGCTTATACAGAGACAAGTACAAATTCCTTTACTTTATCTGAAGGAGTTCCAGTTGGCACAATTGTCGAGGCATTTAAAAGTGTTCCAGGTGGAGCAGGGAGTATTACTACTCAAGAAGTAGAAAATGCTAGAGTTAGTTCTTTGGGTGTTGGATACGCAAATCTTAAAGCAAGATTAGACGATCATGATAGCAATAAAGTTGGTGTGCTTGGTAATTTAGTTACTGTTGCTAAGACGGATATAGTTAGTGCAGTTAATGAAATACACAATGATGCTATTACTGAAGTTAATGCTCGTCTGTCGGATAAGGCTGAGAGTGTGACACAACTAGCGCTAAAGGCAACCACTGCTTACGTCGATGCTTTCACGTCAGGGTCACCTAAGGGAACATAC
The DNA here is from genome assembly GCF_036569345.1 of Clostridium sp. GTDB lineage: Bacteria > Bacillota > Clostridia > Clostridiales > Clostridiaceae > Clostridium_AD. Next base: position 22,426 of record NZ_DATCQT010000045.1, on the reverse strand, counting down.
GCAACCTTAACAGCATTACAAACAGCATTCCCCACAGGCAATACAGGAGTTTATATTGTTTCAGCTGATGGTAAACTATATAGCTATATTACTTCGGCATGGACAGCAGGGGGAGTATATCAAGCAACAGGGATCGCAGATAATTCCGTAACACCTAAAAAAGCTTCTTTCTTTGCAACTGGGAAAAACCTATTAAATAAAGATGTTGCAATAGGGGGTAAATTTGTAAGTTATACTACGGGGGCATTAGTAACTAACGCAAGTTATTATTATCTTGATTATATAAACATATCGGCGTACCAAGGTCAATATTTAACCTGTACAGATTGTGGGCAAGGTGCGTTTTATGATGGTGGTAATGTTTTCATATCAGGATTAAGTAATGCTGTAAGCCCCTCTACAACCATTATTCCTGTAAACGCAATCAGTATACGGATCTCTGTTCCTAACACTACTATGCTAGAGACTGCACAAATGGAGATAGGGGATGTAGCTACAACTTACCAAAGCTATTTAGTTCTCAGTAATAAGTATATAAATGGTAAATCAATAACGAAAGACAAGTTAGCAGATTCATATATTAAGGCACCAATCAGTAAGAATCTTATTAATAAAGATACGTTAATAAAAGATGGAAAATTCCCGTCTTATACTACTGGCGCGTTGGTTGCTAATGTACTTTATTGTCACACAGATTATATAAATATATCGGCATATCAAGGTTTAAAATTAATATTAGTTAACACAGGTGGTCAACACGCTTTTTATGATACGAATAAAGTATTTGTATCCGGTATTGCTGCTATTAATTTATATGAAGAGTGGGTTATTCCGCTAAACGCTGTTTATATAAGAAGTGCCGTAATGTTGACAACAATAGATAAAGCACAGGTTGAGATAGGTTCACTTGTTGAAGGGTATAGCAGGTATGAACCTAACCCAATAGTTGATGTTAAATATGTAAACAACACACTTGATGACGTGTATGCGAAGCTAGCACTAAAACAGAGTAATCCTATTGTCGTAACAAGCTCTGCTACCGAAAAAGTAGTTAAGATAGGTGGAATAATAGGGACAGATTGCGATTTCACAGATATAGTATCAGCGATGGAAAGTATAACGGACAATTCAAGCACTAAGGTATATATACTAAAAATAATGAATGGAACTTATGACGTAAGCAATGATGGAAACCTTAGCATAGGCTTAAAGAATTATGTAAACATAGTAGGCCAAAGCAGAAATGGCGTTAAAATAATAAAACGCGAAACAACTTATGCCGATACTAAAAATGTGTTTGATGTAGCACATTATAACCAAACCATTGAGTATACTTCGATAAGAAACTGCACTATTATAGGTAAAAATGTTAAGGCACCAGTTCACCTTGACGGAACGAATTTTAGTAAAGTTGAGGTCATTGATTGTAATTTGATCAATGAAAATGATGCAGGATCACCTAATTATCAGAATGGTTTAGCTTGCGGATTAAGGCAAAATGTCCACATTGTAGCTAGGGGTTGTTACACAAACGGTATGCTTTGGGGTCATAACTCAAATACTCATTACCTAGACATAGAGGGTTGTAGTTTTGAATTGTATAATTGCATAAGCAAATATATAGTTGTCGGTGATTTGTTAAGTTATGGTCATGATACTGTAATTATAGATGGCTGTAAGACGGAATTTTTAAGACTTTTATACTATAAAAATTACGGTACGCCATTGAGTTATGTTCAACCAAGTTTTGAGTTTCGGCTAAAAGGAAATTCAATTGATTACATCGAAGCAGTGACAACAACTGACGGTGGGGTGACATTTGTAGAGACAGCATATGACGAAATATATAATGGGAAATGTTCTATTAGTGATAGTTCTATCAATAATTACTGTAAAAATACGAGTTTGGCAAATATCACAAAAGGTCAATTAATTACGTTAGATAGTGCATCTGATATGACAGGAATTAAGGCTTGGACAGTTGGTAGTAAGCTATATGGGGTAGCTTTAGATAGTATCTTGATAGGTGATTTCGGTATAGCCCAATGCAACGGATCTATTCAAATTAGTGCCGATGGTACAACACCCATCAACTTCAATGACGCACTAGAGCTTAATGGTAGTGGCGTAGCTGTAAAACAGACTACAGGTACTTTAATTGGATATGCTAGACAACCCTTGTTAAGTGGGACAGGAATTATAAGAGTGAAGCTAGCACGGAGTTGACGCATTATACGACATAATTTACAATTTTATAACTACTGTATTTAATTAAGAGACTATAAATAATATAGTCTCTTAAATATTGTCTCAAAGGAGGAATTAATCTTGTTAAATAAAATTACAGACTTCATGCTTTCAGATAGCGCAGGAAGTGTCAAGGATAAAATCGCCATTTTAAATGGAGTTGGAATAGTAAAAGAAAAGGCAAATAAAGATGAGTTTGATGCACAGGTAGCTGATAATGTAACTCAACTATCTTTAAAGGTAAATCAAATAGATTTAACAGCGGAAACTAACGCCCGTCTGTCGGATAAGGCTGAAAGTTCGACAAAGAATAATACCATAGACACTATGGTTAAAAGTTCACAACCTATGGGATTAAGTAAAAATGCTTCTCTTGAATCAAGCCAAAACGGATTTATACAAAATAGTGGTCTATCGTTTCCAAACTCGTTGGCACTATCAGAGAGAAATGGTAGTATTCACGCAAACGGGGATATTCATATGGGTGGAGTGCGTAATGTTCTACGGTATACAGAGGATTTATCGTATAATTATCATACTGTATATCTCGCCACAAAAGATCCTGCAACGACTGAAACATTTAAGGGTATTGTCCTAAGTAAAATCACATCCAGTAGTTTCTATGGAACGCTCAGCACCAACACCGCAGGAATGGGTGTTACAGTTTTTGAAACTGGCAAACAATATATTGCATCGGCTTTCATTAAAAATCTAAGTGCAACAGAGAGGTTCTTTTGGCCTAAGTATCTCACTAACAACAGTACGAATGGAGATGGCGGTAAATTATTAGACAATAATGTACGTAGGTTTTTTAAATTGTTCACAGCAACGGACGATAGGAATCCTAGCTGTATATGGTTTACAAATGGTTTAACTGGCTATGATATGGATTTACGAATTGGTGGTTTTCAGATTGAAAAAGTTCCCGATGGTACAAAACATGGTGTTGCCGTTATTGGGGACTCTACCGTTGCAGGGTCTTCGGGTAAAACGGATATATTAAGTTCACTTGAATGGACAAGATATGCCGAAGGGTTGATGTCGATCCCGTTTTATAATCGCGGGGTGGGTGGTGAAGGCACCCAACAAATGATTGACAGGTGGGTCGCGGATATTACTCCATTGTTTGCGACTTGTAAGTATGTAATTATTCAAGGTGGTATTAATGACCTATTATTATTAACAAGTGCACAAATCGTTGCTAATCATCAGACAATGGATGCAATGGCCGTGACGGATGGGTTTATCCCAATTCATGCAACTATTACACCATGCGATAAGACAGGTGCAGAGGAAACAACTAGATTAGCGTCTAATGACTTAATCAAGAAAACATTTGCAAGGGTGTTGGATTTTGATTCAGTTATTAAGGATATTGTATTGTCAAGTAAAATAAAATCGCTATGGACTACAGACGGAACCCATTATACGACCACAGCTAAAAGAGTGTTGGGTGAATATATCGCAGGTTGGAATGGATGGGACTTTGTATTGCCTAGTCCATATCAAAAGGTTACAACAACAACGCCAGTTCAGGCAGGCGATATTTATTTTGACAAAAATAATTTTGGCCCTATTATGGTTGATAGAACAAATGGAAATAAATACCGTGCGTATATGAGCGCGGGTGTGATGTTGTTTGAGATTGTGCCATGATTATTCTGTAGTTTATTGTATTAATTGTGTGCTTAGTTTTTAATTATTCTACACATAAACATACAACATAGTTGACGCATTATGTTAATTAATTTTAAAAGGAGGAATTATATTGTTAGCTAGTGATGTTTCGATTCAAGATATTGGAAATATAATTGTAGCTACTAACGTAGAGGACGCTTTACAAGAGATTGATGCGCAGTTGGCTGATTTACCGACACAAAGCTTTATTACAGATAAAAGATTAAAATCCGTCTTACTAGATCAAATAGATTTATCTGACACATTGAAACAACAAATACTAGGTACTACTGCCCTTAACACAGTACCTGCTGACCTCGGCATACTTCCTACAAAATTATCCTCTCAAGCCGTACAACCACGACATTTAGGTGCTGGTGTTCCTAAATACACAATAGGTAAAAACCTATTGGATGTTTCAAAAACAATTATTGGAACATATATAAATACTACGAATGGTGATCTGCTAACAAGTAGTTATTGGTGGAGAACTGACTATTTGCCAATATTACCAAGCACCGCATATGTCCAATCAACCAACACAAATTTTGCCTTATACGATATTAATAAAGTATTTATTTCTGGAGATGCCAGAGTGAGTACTACCTTCACCACCCCTGCTAATGCTTACTTTATTAGGTTGAGTAGTGACACATTAGCTACTGCATACCAGTTAGAATTAGGATCGGTTGCAACACCCTATGAAGCATTTAAAACTAGTCTAAGTGTGGTTAATGCGGACCTAGGAAATAATGTTGTTAACTCTAGAACGGTTGACTGGGATATTCCGAAACTTATAGTCGGAAAGAATATATTTGATTATCTATTAGCAATTAGTGGCACGTATATCAATGATGCTACAGGTAATTTATACACAGGCGCGTTATTTTGGAGAAGTGATTACTTGCCAATATTACCAAATACAACCTATAGCCAGTCAACTGTGACTTACAGGGCTTTGTATGATGTAAACCAAGTATTTATATCAGGAGATCATGCCACCAATATAACCTTTACCACACCATCTAACGCTAGATTTATTAGGGTAAGTTACGGCACAGCACAAGTTCTTGCTAGCGCATATCAGCTAGAACTAGGCGCCGTTGCCACAAGTTTCGAATCATTTAGGTATACAGTGGTTGGTTCTATTGGTACTACACCTATAATCTTCCCTACTGCAACAGCTTTGACACCTATTAAGAATGTAAATTGTGTTGGGGATAGTTTAACTCAGGGTGCTGGTGCAACGGTAGCATATCCAACCGTGTTAGGGACATTATTAACGGACAGAGGTGTGTTTAAGTTTGGTGTTGGAGGTGAAAATAGCACTAATATATCTGTTCGACAAGGCGGTACGCCAACATATATTCAGCCTTGCACAATTCCGTCAGGAACAACAGTCGTTGCTGTAACCCTAAAGGATGCGAACGGGGTCAATGTTTTACTAGGTAGTACAGCAGGGGGAATTTATGGGGTTAATCCTTGTAAAATCAATGGGATAACAGGCACCTTGTCATATAGTAGCGGTATGTTATTCACTAGGTCTGTGGCAGGAACAGCTTCCACGGTTGCAAGACCAGTACTGTTACAAACTGATATTATGCTTAACCATAAAAACGACATCCATGTTATTTGGGCAGGTTCAAATGATGGGATAACTGCTAATGGTATTACTGATACATTCTATAATATTGACGATATGATTAAATCATTAGCTCATACCCAATATATCGTCATAGGGTTAACCTCATTAAGTTACATGTCAAATATTGCTGATATTGATGTGCTATTTAGGAAGAAATACGGCACACACTTCTTAGGCATTAGACAATATTTATTAAACTATGGACTTGCCGATGCTGTAATTACACCAACAGCTCAAGACAACACTGATATTGCAAATGGAGAAATACCAACAAGTTTAAGGGGTAGTGGAGATGTGATCCACCTCAATGATGCTGGTTATGCAGTTGTTGCCCAACAAGTACAACTATTTGGTAGGAATTTAGGTTATTGGAGTTAATTTAGGTCGCAGTTGATATTTGCTACGAACTAGTATGATTATTAAAAGGAGTGATATTTATTGTTAGCTAGTGATATTACAATTCAAGATGCTGGAAATCTTATATCTGCCACCGAGGTTGAGGGTGCTTTACAAGAGATAGTGACCAAATATAATTTACTACAGGCTGATAATATGTCACAGTTAGCAACAAAGGCAACACACACAGAACTTCAAGCCGTGGCAAGTGGAACACCTAGAACAACCTACTCAACGCTTGCCTTATTGCAAGCAGGGATACCCCTTGGAGATATATATAGTTATGTAACCTCAGATGGTCATAGGTATTGGTGGAATGGTAGTGTTTGGGTAGATGGTGGGTTATACAATTCTATGGCTATTGGTGAAAAGTCACAACCTATTAGTATTTTATCGGTTAGCAAAGCAGGAAAAAACTTGTTTGATAAAAATAGGGTTTTAGCTGATATTGCCATGTCAAGTTCTGGGGTTATAACCACAGCAGTAGGAAGTTCAGCAACTAATTATCAGATTTTAGTCACGCCCTCACAACCATATTTTCTCCATAAGTGTACTAATGTATGTTGGTACGATGCTAGTTCTGTCTTTATATCACGAAATACCTTTGCAGTTGATACTTTATTGACAGCACCATCAAATGCACTATTTGCTAAAGTAACAATCTTGACCGCCGATTTAGCAATTGCACAAGTTGAGCAAAACACCATAGCCACAGTGTATGAGAATTTTGTTTACATCATACCTAAAGAAAATACGGAAAAACACCCTCTTGTCAGTGGAGACTTTACAACGGGTTTGTTGGCTTGGGACACGGCAAATTATCTAATACAGGGGAAAAATCTTGCCAATAAAGATACCGCAACACTTGGTAAATATGTTAGTCAGACAACAGGTGTGTTATACGCTAACGCATCATATGACGCCTTTGAGTTTATTCCAGCACTAGCCAATACACAATATATTTTAACACCCACAAATGTTAACACAAGAATTGCTTATTATAACATCAATAAAGGGTTTCTAGCGGGTGTTTTAAACCCAACATTCCCTGTCACAACACCAACAGGTTGTGCCTATATCACGTTTTCTGGCGATAAAGTGTGGACCCCCATTTATCAGCTTGAAGTTGGTTCAGTGGCAACCGTGTTCGAGAAGTATGGTTTTAGAAGTCCTAAACTTATAACCGATTCACAAGCAATAAATGAAATTCTATTATTCCTGCCAAGTGAGATATGCATCGCGGTTGGCAGAACGGTAGAACTGTATCATTCACAAATAACAGCTTGCGGAAACATCAATAATTATCATTTTATGTGGGCTTGTGATATTGGGCGAGCTATGAAAAGAAAATGGATGTATACCGGGATTACTGAAAAAATCGGTAACCATACCTTGACTTGCAATATTTATGATAACGATAGATTATTAGTAGCTTCGGCAACTACAGTTATTAAGGTTGTCAGTGCTGTTATAGCCCCTACTAATGTACTAGCTATGGGGGATAGTTTATCTAATCGTAAAGCATGGTTCGGAGAAGTAAGATTACTCTCTGCAAATGCTATAACATATATTGGAACACGAACAGGTTTAAGCACCGATGGGGAACACGAAGGACGATCGGGCGTTATGGCTAGCTGGTATTTAGCTGATTCAGCATATACTTATGATTCTAATTTTGATGGTTCGTTTGGAGTTGGAACGGTTAACCCCTTCTGGAATCCAAGCACATCTATGTTTGATTTAGCGTATTACAAAGCAACGTACGGTAAAACTCCAAATGCCATTCAGCTATTCCTAGGGACTAACGGGATAGCCTTGGATGCCACAGCAAACGCTGGCAGTATAAAAACAATTGTTGATAAGATCAGAGAAGCCGATGCAGTAATTCCTCTATTCATCGTTTACCCCTTATATCGCGGAGATCAGGATGGAATAGGTAATCAATTAAGCACGGATGGATATTCGGCTGGTTCTGGCGTTTGGAAACTGGAAGAAGATAGGAAAATATTTAATCTGATGAAAAAGCTCAATGATTTACTGGCAGGGTACAGCAATTTGCATTTTATTCCTGTGGCGATTACCCATGATTCGGAATATAACTTCGGTTCTACTTTAACACCAGTCAACGCAAGGGCAACAAACACTGAATTAATGGAGATTGAAGGGACACACCCCCAACTTCAAGGTTATTTGCAAATGGCAGATATTATGTACAGCACGTTTTGTGCATATCTCTAGGTCGAATCAGACCAGAGATGTTCATTAGATTTATATTTCACAATTTAGGATTGTATACTAATCTACAGTCCTAAATTATTTTTCATTCTCAATTAGACGGAAATAAAATAACTCTTTTATGGGATTTATAGTCTAGGAATATCGAGTATATGGAAGCATGACGGAGTAAATGGAAGTTACAATATTTTACAATTTCATATATTTACTGATTTATGGAGGTAGTGTAGTGCTATCTCCTCTTTGTGTTGTTTTAATAACAACAAATAAATTAATGGAGGAAAAAGGAATGTCTACACCATATAATCGTACAATAAAAGCAATTGTAATTCATCATCCTGGGGATGGTAAATCTCCAGACGTATCAATTTTAAGTCGTTGGAACCCCTACAAATATGATTATCCCGAGTATGATTTTGCAGTAGAAGCAGACGGGACAATTCGTGTAGGAAGACCACTAAATATTCAAGGCTCACATTGTATTGCAACTAAAGCTCCATATTCTCAACGTGGGGGTAATCAATGGTGGAATCAAAACTCTATTGGAGTTGTTGTAACTGGAGATTTTACAAAGTTTCCTATGGGTTTAGTTCAATTTACAGCTTTGTGTGATCTTATAAAACGACTAATGGATGAACATGGATTAACTTTAGATAACGTATACCCACACAATCAAGTTGCTAACACCGCATGTCCTGGGTGTGTTTATTCTAAGGTAGCAGGATCAAGGGGTTATTGGAATTATGATGAGTTTGAAAGTGCTATGAAAAATCCACAAATTCCTATTGTAGTTCAACCCATTCCAGTCCCTCATGTTGAACCATCACGTTCTGAGCCTATTACTATTGTAAATGCTCCAGTTAATCATGTTGAAGCTCCTGTGCAACAAGAAACAGAGAGGCATTTTAGCTATCCTAACAATGCAAAATGTACTGCTAAATTACCTGTTAAAGATGCAAATGGTAATTTATCAGAAGGGCATTTTGTTTCAGCAGGAGATATAGTGACCGTAATAAATGTTAGTTATTCTCGTGGTTTGATTGAGCTAGAATACCCCGTAGGTTCAAATCAGGTTAGATCAGGATTTGTTTCTGTTTCTAGTAATATTGTCTATTTGTCACAAGGAGCATGGCATAATGGTTCAACAACAGAAATTATGTACAATGAAGCTAATAAGAATTTAAAAATTGGTTCACTCTCTCCTTATGAGAAAGCAACTCCATTATATAAAAAAAATGGATTTGTCCATTTGGTTTATAACACAGATAAGGGTTCAAATTCTAAGAGTGCTTACTCAGCATATATGGGTGGACTTTAATTCAATAAAAACAAGAGTAGAAAGAATTTGCCCTCTTTCTACTCTTGAATGTTCAAGCACTATAAATTGGATATAGTGCTTGTCTAATACTATCATAAAAATAGATGTAAGTAAAGTGTAAAACATCTAAATTGCAGAAATAATTATACCACTTAATTTAGGAGGATATACTCTATGGGCAAAAATAATGAATTGGGAATGGTTATAAATAAAGGTGGCGCTTTTGAAAATGAGAAGTTTGTTCCAGACGGATAGCTATAATTATAAGTGGATAATAGATATCAATGACTTCAACAATCCAATGCTATCCTCTCTGCTTAATCTCTCTCACATAAAAACAATGCAATACCATATAACCATTTTTGGCATTGAGAAATCAGTGTCTTAAAATACACCTAAATAAGAAAAGGGGGTATTTGTATGTTTTGGTTCTATTGGTTTTATTCAATGGTAATACTTTAATTATCAAAAGAGGCTATGAGGGTGAGAACTCATAGCCTCTAAATAATAAATTAAATAATAGGAGGGCAGAGAATTATGGCAGAGGATTGTAAGTGTATAATGAAGTCAGATATAGATCGTCTAAAATCAGATGTTTTGGACATTAAGGAAACTGCAAAGGAACATGCTAAAGAACAGAATAAAGATATGTTAAGCATGAGGGATTCTCATACTGAGACAAGAATATATATTAGACAGATTCAAGATAGTCAAACCTTAATGGCAAAAGAAACCAAGGAGAGTCAGTTGGCTTTAGCAAAGGAAACAAAGGAAAATCAAATTGCTGTAATGCAAGCTATAACTGAGATAAAAGAAGAACCTGCTAAGAATGCCAAATTATATAAGGTAGCAGGAATTACGTTTTTGATAACATATATTCTCGGCTCAGTATTGGGTCTTGTTAAGATGTTTGCCCCAAATTTAATGTAGTAATAAATCTCAATGAGATTAGGATAAATTATAAATAAATAGGAGATGGATTAAAATGGATATAAATTCAATCGTAGATATTTTAATGGCAATCGTAGGAAGTTCGGGTTTTGGTGCAATTATGTTTAAACTATTCCAATATCTTCATCAACTTGGCGTAGATAAAAAATTACAAAACATTACTACCTTTGCTAAAAAGGCAGTATCGGCTTCAGCTCAATTAGGTATTAATTTGAGCTTAGATAACTCTAAAATGTATGAATTAGCCTTGCAAGCAGTTCAGACCTCAGCTTCCAAAGCAGGTATAAAAAAGACTCCTGAAGAGTGGGAAATGTTCTTGGAAAGTGCTTATAAAACGCTCTCTAAGGAGTGGAATGAATCTTCTGGTACGATTGTTGCACCTACTGTTTCTGACTCAATACAGCCCATTCTGGTGATAGATAATGTACCTACAGAATCCCCTGTAACCCCTGTGGCACAAGTGATTGAAGCAATTACACCACAAACTGAAAATATACAGCAAAATACTGTAGTCGTGTCTGAAATTATGATGAAAGAAATAAATGATGCAGTGATGGCAAAAGCAACGAGTGATGCTACAAATTCTGTAAAATTAGTGATTGAAAATGTTCAGAAAAGTATTTCTACTCCAGAATAAAGTATTAAAGGGGAAATAATTATGTTTACTAATTTGTGTATAGATTTTTATTTTTGGATCATTAGGATTTTACATTTAGATGCTAGTAGACTTTGGTAATTAAATAGTGTTTTGAAGGGGGATTGTTAAATACAGTCCTCCTTTTGTCATTATCAATTTAACGGAGAAGTGTAACGGATGAAGCGTCATCCTTGAAATTTCTGCGGAAATTTATATTAATTTAAAACTATGAGGAGGATTATTATGAGAGAAGTAAAAATAACAGACTCAAAACAAATTGCATATTTAAATTTTAAAGGTGTTAATTTTAAAAGATTTATACGAGAAGGAAATAAAAAGGTTTTTATCTATGAAGATGGAGATTTAGTGGATACATTGGTATCTGAATTCTATAACTCTGAGATTAGCAAATATTTGGGTTGCTATGAAAATATTAAAACATTAATTTTTAGAACTTAATTACACTTTCACAATTAAATTTTGTGAACTATGAGGAGGCTTTGTGTTGGAACGTCAAAAGGAGATAAATTTATTAAAGCAAAAAATTACTGAGTTCTCCCAATATGCTGTTCAGGTTTATAAGGATGAACATGATTCAAATATTAATGGATTTGAAGTCAGTACATATATAAAAGATACTAGTAAGAGTCAATGGAAGAGTAGTTCTGTTCATTTTACTAAAATTTATGATGAGGTGGTGAGGAAACTAATGGAACAAGAAAAGATTGACCTCTTGGAATTAGGTTTAATTACTCTGTTGGCTACTTATGCAAACTATGAGAATAATGAATTGATGTATGAAGAAAAATATATGACTCAAAAAGACATTATTAAAGTTAGTGGATTAGGTAGAAGTAAAGTATCTCTTATGTTAAATAATTTAATAGATCAAAATATATTATTTGTTAAAAAGCATCCTAAAGATACTAGACATAATATTTATTACATAAGTCCTGAACTATTCTTTAAGGGTCAAAATATAAGTAAAGAAGAAAAAGCATTTATTAAAGATAATAAGGTTAATGTGTAGATACTTATAGAAGGAATTTAGCATGTTTTGTTGCTATAGGCTTGTTTGAGTATGTTTTTATGTCCGTAATACGCACATATATAGGTTGAATAAGGGGTGTTTTTGGCAGTTGTGTCCGTAATACGTACATAACTATTTTTATGCATTCCTTGATTTAATGTAATAAATGTGATATAATTAGTATGTAAAGTATATGGTTCTTTGATTAGGGTTCGAAACCTAGTTAGAGGTAAAACAAAAGAGCTTAACTGACCTTTACAGTTTAAGTTCTTTTATTCCATTCAGACTCATAATTAAAGGTAGGAGTGATATATAATGTTAATTACTAAAGAAGTTATGATAGGGTTTTCTAGTAAAAATATAAAGTGGTATGAAGATAAGGGATATAAAATAGAAAGATATTATAATGAACACAATAGGAAAATGCTGGTTAAAAAAGGAACAAAGATTACTGTTAAAGTAGAAGATTTGCAAGATAGAGCTAGTGCAAAGGTAGATATTGAATGTGATAGTTGTGGCAAGCAATTAATAGGAATAAGATGGTATGATTATAAAACACAGGTCAAAGAAGATAATAAATATTATTGTCAAAGGTGTGCTAATGCAGGATTTAAACATTGGGACTCTTTTTATGATTGGTGCTATGATCATTTAACTAAAGAAGAAGCAGACATAGTAATGTTACGTTGGGATTATAATTTGAATATTGATAGGCGCGGTAGTAAAGTATCTCCTAAAGATATTAGTTATGCTTCTCATGGGTTGAACAGAAAAGGGTATTGGTTTAAATGCCTAGATCATCCAGAACATGGGTCAGAAGAGAAAGCTACCTATGCATTCACACGTGGTCAAAAGGGAAGCCTTGATTGCGATAGATGTAACACAATATTTGTAACCCACCCACATTTAATAAATTTCTTTGTAAATAAAGAAGATGCACATAAATATTCTTTTGGGGCTGGTGAGATGGCGTTAGTAAAATGTCCTGATTGTGGCTACGAAAAAATGATTAAAATTTCAAATCTAATTAATCATGGTCTTGGTTGTAACAAATGCTCGGACGGAGTATCATACCCAGAAAAATTCATTACAAGCGTATTGGAACAATTACATCAGGTATTTGAGATCCAGTTATCAAAAAGAACTTTTGAATGGTGTTTAAAATATAGATATGATTTATATATAAATCATATAAACGGGATTATTGAAATCCAAGGAATTCAGCATTATCAAGAAACTAAAAGTAAGTGGGGAAGTTTAAAAGATATACAAGATAACGATAGAAATAAATTAACCGTTGCTAATAAAAATGGAATTAGCCACTATATAATAGTAGATTGTAGATATTCTGATATGGAGTTTATTAGAGAAAATATTATGAATAGTGAATTGCCAACTTTGTTGAACTTTAAAGAAGAAGATATAGATTGGTTAAAATGTCATGAAGCAGGATGTAGTAGTTTAGTAAAAATATCTTGTGATATGTGGAGTAGTGGTATCAGGGATATATCCAAAATTGGTGTGGAACTAAAATTAGATAAATGCACAATAAGGAACTATCTCAAAAAAGGTGCTAAATTGAGTTGGTGTAATTATAACACCAAGGAAGAAATATGTATAAAGGTAATATGTACAACTACTGGTGAAATATTTGATAGTTTATATAAAGCATCCGAAGGTGGTCGTGAATCAATTAGACCAAATATATCTCAATGTTGTAAAGGGAATCATAAATCAGCAGGTAAGCACCCTATTACGAATGAACCTCTAGTATGGATGTATTATGATGATTATGTGATTAAACCAGAAGAAGAGAAAACCATTTTGATTAATTCAAAATATGAACGTAAGTATTTAACAAAAAGTGTAATATGCTTAACAACAAATGAAATTTTTAATAGTGCGTTAGATGCATCTAATAAACATAATATTAATAAGAGTGGCATAGTTCAATGTTGTTTGCACGTGCAAAAATCTTCTGGTAAAGGGTTAGATGGGACAAAGTTAGTTTGGATGTATTATAAAGAATATTTAGAGAAAAATAAATAAGTTAAAGACACTACCTTCCTTTTGGATTGTAGTGTCTTTTTTATCCCTTTTACTTTACTTCTTCTCTGCCAATTTCCTCTAAACTTTTCCCTTCAATTATAAACTCAGTAAATACCTTATTAATCCAAGTTGTACTGCTACTAGTTGATACGATTTTATTGCCTTCTCTCATAATTTTCCAGAAGATAGGATTTTCTCTTGATAAGAATTTGCCCTTCCACCCTTTGTACTCAACTTTACTATTGAATTTATCAAGTAACTTTAACATTTCATCACTACTTTTACCTTGTAGAAGTGTGCTTATTTTTGCGTAACCCGACCATGCCAAAGGCTCCATTGTTAGAAACTGTTTCCGAAGTTCTGACCGCCTTTCTAAATCCTTACTTGCCATGAATTCTGGAAATGTTTCTATAATGCAATCGAAATATAATGTGAGATAATTACTTAGGGATTCTATTTCTTTTTTAGTTTGAGGCGAATAGTTGTCCTTGATAATTTTTGAAAATACGCCAAAAGTAATGATTGAATGACTAGACGATTTTATTGATGTGCTAACTACCTCAACTTGCATGTCACTTTTGTCCATTATGGATCTGCATAGTTTATTAACATTATCTGTTACATTTAAAAATTCTCCTCTGCTACGATTTATTTTCAGACTTTTTGTTGCGTACTCAGAAAACAAAGATTTTGAATCTTGATCATTAAGTGTTTCAATTGCTACACTGATGAAGTATTCTGATGGGTTAGGAACTGACTCAGGATTGCGTTTATATAAACGAATTAATTTTGAAAACGCTGCCAATCTGTGTTGGCCATCTAGGATTTGTAATTTTTGTGTAATTGGTGCAGTTAATGTGTGTTCATCTTCATCAAAATTAGCAAGGTTTTCTTCGCTACTATTTAAATTAAGGGTTATAAAACCACCATGCATAGAGTCCTTGCAAATAGCCTCAAGGATCAAATTGATTTGCTTGTTACTCCTTACAGCTAATTGGTCTCCTTTTTTATTGTACCGATATCCTCTTTGCAATTCGCCTTGGTAGATTGCTATTTTCTGGTCGTACAGGTTTCCTAAAAATTCTGCACTTGCCACTGTTTGATATTTTTTAAATCCACCATTTCTGAATATTTCAACCACTTCATTAAAGTTCCATGTTTCTGCATTATTGAGTATTTTTAATCTTTTTCTAGTTTCTTTTTTTAATTGCTGTTCAGTTTTTTCTTCACTATCATTATCCTCTAACTTTACCCTCTCACTAAGACTTTGCATGGGTTTCATTTCTTGTTCTTCAATCTTCCCATCTCTAGATCCTCTATCAAATATCTCGTCGTTCTCCATCTCTTTTTGGATCATATCGGCATCATCACTTCCATCATTTAGATTAATTATTTTACCCATATTAAAATCCTCCTTATAATTTGCATAAAACGTTCTTTTTTAATACTTTAGCACAGTTATATTCAATAATCAAATGAATATGCTTATTTTATTAAATTTTGCCCTTCTTAAATCTCTTTTCAGGTGGTAATTGCATCTTAGTTATAAATGGTTTTTCATTTTCTCCACCAGTTCTGACTATGTTAATTGCATGCCACCGTTTTAACTTAAGAGCATCCTCTAGAGTGAATGGATATATTTCTTCTCTTAAACTTTGCCAAGTTAATTTACTTGTAGGATAAATATGATAATGTGGCAGTGCATTCCTAATTGCCTTTTGTAAGTTAGTTGGAATCTGTTCCCAATAATGAAATGTCCAGAAATATCCAATTTTCCATTTACGACTCTCCACAGCAGCCGATTCCCATATAGATGCCGAACGAAGAAATTGATGGGGTTCGTCAAGTAAAATGTAGAAAGGAAACTCTGCCTCTGGCCCATTTATTTTCTTTCTCAGTCTCATAGCAATATCAATTTTAGAACAAAGTAGATTTGCAATAACATCTATTGCTGATTTATCTAAATCATCACTTGGTATATCAATCACTATAATTTTCTTTTGAGACATTAATTGAACCATATCTAAACTATTATTGGATTCTACACAATTAGCTAAATGTGGGTCAGAAAGTATCTTATTCAATCTATTATAAATAGGAGATAATATTTTACCCTTCATTCCATCACTCATGGTTTCAAATTCTCTTAATGTTGTTTTGTTCAATCCTTCATCCATATCCTCAATAACCTTTTTAAGATATATTTTATCATTAAAGATTTTAATAATTTCTGAAACTTTTCCAGTTGTCATTCCGATTATAGCAGCTCTTAAAAATCTCTCAGTTTGCCCTGTAGTGTCGTCTGTTACCCCAAAGAAATCAATTGCAGTACCAGCTAACCTAGCCTTTGTACTGGAGTCGTGTAGCGTTTCACACCAATCTAATGAGAATGCTTGTTGCCCCAAATCTATTCGTATAAAATCTTCCCTTTTTACAACTCCAGCTTTGACCGCAAATTCTATTTGATCTCCAATTTCACGTTTATTAGGGTCAATAGCTAATCCTCCATACCCTTTTAAATATGCTCCTATTAACCAGTTAGCACACAACCCTTTGGTTTTACCTTGCCCCATTCCACCTATACCAACATTCGGCAAACATGCCTCGTCTGGATCATCTACAGGTTGATATACTTTAATGGTTTTCCCTTTAAATGTTGCATCTCCTAATTCAATTCCTTTTGATGCATCTAAGAATTTGTTACTTACTTCAACTTCGGCTAATTCAATTCTTTCTATTTCTGGATATTTTTCTTGAAGTTCCCTCCCTGGAATCTGAACTATTTTAGATATCTCTGCCGAAGACATGATATTATAATTTATTTTTATTTTAGGAGGTTTATAATTAGTCATAATTCTTAATACTTCATTTGCTTTTTTACCTTTTAGTTGATAGGGAGCTAATTCATTGTCTAAGGATATATCGTGAAAACTACTAGCTATCGTTTTTGCAATTGTATTTCCTCTTACAGGCTCATCTGATTCAGCAACAACCCAAAGATAAGTTCTCATAGATGGTTTATTTCTTTTTTCTTTTGTGGCACTAGATAAATTTTCAATTGTATATTTTTGTCCTTCTGGATCTGAAGGTTTTTTAGCATAAATATTTTGACCACTACCATCACTAACTATATCACTTAATCCCGTAATTATTTCTCTTATAATTTCAGTCAGTCCTAGTGCAATAGTAAAAGTAATATTTTTAAATGATTGATTCCACTTTCTAGGAGCGTTTCCTTTTCTTAATTTATCCCATGCTTCATCTAATTCAGATTGCCATGATAATTGGTGAATTGGGTCAAGATAGCAAAACATTCTTGCTTTTTCATTTTCTCCTATTAATCTTCCTGCCTCTATTAGAGATACAAGGGGAAGATTGTCTTTTGCATCAGTGTGTAAGGAATATAAATCATGTTTATTATAAACTAATTCATATACAGTTGTCTTATTGGGATCAAATTCTTCTGCTTTTTCAACTTTTTCAATCGTTGTTTTTTCCCATATGGAAGCTAATCTTCTATAAATAAGTGGGGCTAATGTCTCAGGGACGCTAATATAAAACGTAACACTTCCCTCTTTAAAATCTATCTCAAAAGATGCTCTCTCTTGAATTCTATACCCTCTTGGGAAGATAGCTTTTCTTATAATTCTATCAATAGGAAGTTTAAACTGATCTGAAATTGTTTTAACAAAGTCTTCTGTTCTATAATTTCTAGCCGATGAATCAGGAATTATTTTAAATCTAACATATTTTGGGTCTATAATATCAAATATTTTTATCTGTCTAATAATTTTAATTTTATCTGCGAAAATCATAATGTTACCACCCCCAAGAATTTTAATATTATATAGAATGCGAATGTCCAATAAACTCCTTTTACTGCCTTTTTAGAACCGAAAATAGCCAATAATGCAAACAACATCGCAAGTAATAAAGCATAGTCGCTATTTTGGATTACCCAATGGAATAAATCTGACAAAAATACTAGAAACTTATTAAATACGCTTTGCTTTGCTTCATCTAATAATTGAGTTCCAGGAGTTGTTAAGACATGCCAAGTGTTTTGGAAAAATCCCATAGGGTTAGATGTTGTTGGTTGTGCCAAATAGTTACTTGGGTCTAAATATTGCCCATTCGATATGAGTCCAATATGGATATGGGGGCCTGTAGACCTGCCAGTATTTCCAGTTAATCCCAATACATCACCAACTTTTACATTTTGACCATATGTGATATTTATTTTTGATAGATGACCATAAACCATTTCCTTACCACTATCTAACTTTACTCCAATACCATTGCCAATAATATTGTCGTTAATTATTCTATCAACCACTCCATTCGTGAGTGATTGGGCTGGAGTAGCCAATGGAGCACCAATGTCTACTCCAGAGTGAGGAATTTTATGGATACTGTCAATCGCTCCAAATTTAGCCGTTACGGGAAATTGTAAAAATTTTATTATCATAATAATTATCTCCCTACTTCGGAATAATTATTGGAATTGCACTAAATGCATTATGAATAGCTACAAAAAATGTGGGTATAATAAACATACTGACATAGCCTATAACTGCAAATTTTAGTTTTTGTTTCCACCCAGGTGAACCGATTATCATTTCTACCATTCCCCATATAGAAACTATAATTCCAATTGGTAATGCTAAATCTTGAATCATTGTAATAATAGGCCACAATGAAACTATTAAATTTGATGTGCCAACTGGATTAGCAGTAGATGGTACTACATGTGCAACAGCAGCAAATACTGGATCAGCTAAATTAATAACTCCAAAAAGAATAGATGATGGTAATAAATAATTTTTAAATGCATTTTCTACTTTCTTACCCATATCAATCCACTGATTAACTAAAATTCCCCTATCAATATCCATCATGGGATGAATACATGTTTTGTTTAATTCCGAACCGTTGATTCTTACAATCATTTTAAAACCCTCCCTTTAATGTGTATATATAATTTAATTTTAGGCAATACTATTATCATGATTCATTTGAAAGGAGTTGATATTCTTATGTCACCAGCAGTAATAAAAATATTGATCGGACTTAGTTTGGTAGCATTCCATTATTTACCTTTGGTTGGTAAGTAGAATGTACTGGCATAAATAGATGAACACGTGCATAAATATGATTCATCATATTAAATAACTTAACTATACCCTTTTGCCATATCCCCTCTCTTGAGGGGAATTTTTTTATCTAACGAAGCATTCCTTAACATTTCGCCCAATTTTCTCATTCCATTAAACCTTCCTTTCAGTAACATAATATGTTTCACCATTTCCATCTCGTCTCCCCTTAGTGCATAAATCTGCAATGTACAGCGATTTGATAATGTTTCTCACAGAGTAATAACTAAGACCTGACATATCAGCTAAAACTGATATTTTAGTAGAGCACTCTTCACAGGTGAAATGTTTCTGCAAAACTTCTAAAACCTTGATCTCAGATTTGTTGAGTTTATCAGTTATCAATTTGTTTTCAACTCCTTTACTAGTTTGTGGGTATACCTAGTTATATTAATCTACGATTGTCCATTATTCCTATTACTCTTTAGGTATTTTATGGTAAATAAACATACTTAAATGCATACTCAACAAAATATATGTACTTATAGGCATACAATATGCACTTTTATACATACTAATATAAACAAAGAAAGACATAAGCATTACAGCCCATGTCTCACAGCATCATATCATCTATGTCATCTTTAACTCTTATCTTCTTTTCCACATCTCTTTCTGTTGCACTATAGTTTTTTACACCATCATTGTGTAAATGTTTTTTAACCCATTTACTAAAGTTCTTTATCTTATCTGCCTGTTCAAAAAGTTTTAATTCGTCTTCATCATCTAAATTAAAATAGACACCTTTTCTTTTTACTCTGCTTTGGCTTTCGACTGTGTTTTTGCCCATTTTTTCACGCCCATTCTATGGTAACCTTCACAATTACTGAAAATAGGGTTAAAAATAATTTCTGCATTCTTATAATATTTTTTAAATAATTCTCCAAATTGTAAAGCCCCACCGCCAGTTAATAGTACCTTATCAGACTCGTCATAGTCAGTAAATTTTTGACTAAGTTCAGCAATAATCTTTGCCACATATTGCTCATTATCAATTTGTTTTCCTTTAGTTTTAATTGTGCCGAAAGGAATTGTGCCTGAGTCCCTAGTTACAAACTTAGTACCATTTAAACTGGAATAGTTAACAGTAAGAGAACCAATATCAATAATTCTCTTTTTACCAGCGTCCAAGCTTTCATCTTTAGATAACGCATATTGGAACGCAGCGACACCCTCGGGAATCATTGTAATATTATTGATGGTAAATTTTTTGTGTACTCCATTTATTTGAACATCATATTTTCCATAGAGTAAATTTTCTAATGCAGATTTAGTATTAGTATTGAAGTCTGCTACTGGTACTCCTGTAATAATGAATAAATCTGAATCATCTTCAGTAATTGATAACGCTACACCAGTTAAAAACAATACACGAGTTTGATTATGGATCTTAGAAGCAGTATTCATTTCTACAGGTGCAAAACTTTCATCTAGTGCAAGTTGACCTACAAAGTATTTTTCTTTGTCATTAATAATAACTTCATATTCTTCATCATCAGATATTTCCCTATGATGCCAATCCCCGACTACTGATTTAAATGATACCCCATTTAATAATTTTGTAGAACTACGGCCTGTGTCAATTGGGATGATTTGAATTGCCATTGCTATGTTCCTCCTCCAATAATTTAATAACATACTTAAATATATAGGAATGTTTGTTGAATATGTCTATTCGTATGTCATTTATTCAATTATAATGGTAAACCACATATTTTACAACATATTTTTAAATGTAAAGCCCTATCATAGCAAATAATTATGATGGGGTTTATTTTTCTTTTTCTTGTGTATAACTTTATTTTCTACCATAAGTTACACACAAGGGGAAAATATTTCTAAAAACTTATGCACAGCCTGTCGATTTATAGTATAATACAAGGGATAGAAATATCTTGTGAAGAAATTAATTTAATTGGTGGCATAGCAAAACCCTCAATGTGTTCGGCAGCCAAACTGTTCACATTAAGGGTTCAAGACAGGGAAGATTCAGTTGTAAACGATATTTGTTTGTCCCACAAGGGAAACTCTTATCTCATTATAACATGTATTTTCTGAATGTCTAGCATTGCTTTTGCTAGAAAGAGGGAAATGATTTGTTTAGATTACCTAAACCACAGAAAAATTATATGGAAGTTCCAAATATTGTATTTGATGAGTTGATACCTCGTATCACAAATTTATCAGCATTAAAATGTTACTTGATTATGATCAGAAAGTGTTGGGGGTTTTCTAAAACTGGTGATTGGATAAGCATTTCTCAACTAACTAAACTCACATTATTGTCAAAACCTAGCGTCATAACTGGAATGAAATGGTTGGAAGATGAAGGATATCTATGGTCTGCGAAGCTTGGTAAGTTGGGTAATATGAAAAAGATGTATTTCTTGTGCTCAGAGGAAACTGAAGAAGTAGAGAATATGCATAAAACAGGAATGATTAGTGCAGAAAAATTATATGAAATTATGATGGAAGAGAGAAAATGTTAAAATGTCAAGTAGTCAAAATTCTTTACTAGGTAGAGGGTACTTATCCACAGAAAATAGTAGTAAAGAATTTTGACTAGTAAAGAATTTTGACTAGCGACTAGTAAAGAATTTTGACATACAAAAGAAACTAATACAAGGCTTATATATCTTACTATTAATCCGCGCGATAGAAAAGTTATCCACAGGAGGAATTAGCAACCGTGACTACAGGCCCAGTATCTTTCTGATGGCATTCCATCTTCCGTCTCGACAAATTCCTTCAGTTCGCTCCTGCATTCTGGACACAAATTAAGGTCATTGCAATAATCCTTATTCTGCTCTTGCATATATAAGACCAATGCATGGAAGTCTACCGCCCTCCTCGGATCAATTAAATGATTACAAATCAGTAAATATAGTGGATTATCTACGTCAATTTCCATAATAGAATTTATATCATCAAACATAACCGTACTCTCCTTTATTATCTTCTTTCCACGATAATTATTAAGAGAAAGTTCAATCAATCTATTCTTTTTTGCTAAATCATATTCTAACTTAGCATCTAAAAAATCATTACAAGGTTGAAAACATGCAGACCATTTTTCACATTGCTTACA
>NZ_DATCQT010000044.1:0-36961 GCF_036569345.1 Clostridium sp. | reverse complement strand
AGCTCAAACATTAAAAGCTATAAAAGAAGCAGAAGCATATAAAGGACCATCACTTATAATAGCATATGCTCCATGTATCAATCACGGTCTTAAAGTTGGAATGGGTTGTACACAACTTGAAACTAAGAGAGCTGTTGAATCTGGATACTGGGCTATGTATAGATTTAATCCAGCTTTAAAAGAAGCAGGAAAAAATCCATTTACATTAGACTCTAAAGAACCAACTACTTCATTTAGAGAATACCTAATGGGTGAAGTAAGATATTCTTCTCTAGCAAAAACATTCCCTGAAATAGCAGAAGAATTATTTGTTAAAACAGAAAAAGATGCTACAGAAAGATTAGCTGGATACAAAAAACTAGCAAGTCAACAATAGTATTTAAATTGTAAAATCAAAGGAAGATGAATTAATTTTCATCTTCCTTTGAAGTTTAAAAAATTATTTAAAATATTTAACAATAATTTAATAAAAAAAATTCAAAAAACCCTTTTAAAATCTTGTAATTAAGGGTAGAATTATAACAGACTCAAAGTAGGAGGTACTACATTATGAATGAAGAGAAAAATACAGGTTGCGGATGCGGCGGTCACGAACATGATCAAGAAAATGAAGGCTGTGGATGCGGTGGTCACGAACATGATCATAAAAATGAAGAGAGCTGCGGATGCGGAGATCATGAACATGCTGATGAAAATGAAAGCTGTGGTTGTGGTTGTGGATGTGGAGAAGGAGAAGGCGAAGCATTAACAGTAGATTTAGAAGATGAAAATGGGAATGTAGTTCCATGTGAAATAGTAGATGGATTTACTTATAAAGATAATGAATATGCGCTTGTTCAAAATCCTGAAGATGATTCAATATATCTTTTTAAAGTAATTGGAGATGAAGAAACAGGAGAATTAGTTATTCCAGAAGATGAAGAATTTGAAGAAGTAACTGCATATTATGAAGAATTGATTAAAGACGAAAAATAATTCTTTAAAAGAGTCGTTGCAAATGCAGCGGCTCTTTTAATATATAATAAAAGAATGTATATTACTCATATGGTAACAATATTACTACCATATGGGTAATACACATATTACAGGGGGTACCGTTATGAAAGAAAAATTAGCTATTTTTGATGTGGATTACACTTTAACTAAACGAGAGACTTTAGTAGAATTTTATTTATTTATGTTGAAAAAAAATCCTAGGTTTATAAAATACTTGCCTAAAAGCATACTCTCCTCTATTTTTTATGTTTTTAAGATACATGATGCTACAAAAACAAAAAACATCTTTATAAGATTTATAGACGGTATAGAAGAACATGAAATGAAAAAGATTGTCAAAGAATTTTATGAAAAACGTTTAAGTAAAATATTATATAAAGATGCTATCGATATGATTAGGAAAATGAAAATGGAGGGATATAAAATATATTTAATTTCTGCCTCCGCTGAATTCTATTTAAGTGAGTTCTATAATATAAAAGAAGTTGATAAAGTAATAGGAACTCGTTTCATTAAAGAGAATGGTTTACATAGAAATAAAATGTTAGGTGAAAATTGTAAAGGTGAAGAAAAGGTAAAAAGACTAAAAGAAGTCTTAAAGAAAGAAAATCTTGAAGTGGATTTCGAAAACTCCTACATGTTTTCTGACTCTCTATCAGACTTACCACTTTTTGATATAGTAGGGCATCCTTATTTAATAAATTTCAAGAAAACACACGATAAAATTGAAATTTTGAAATGGAAATGATATGCTATTGTAAAATAATAATATTTATATAAATTTTAGAGAGATAACAATAAATTATTGTTATCTCTCTAAAAAATGACAAGGAGGATTTATATGGATAAGTGTATGAATGATTTTTTTTTGTATGGTAATGAAATTAAAATTAGTGAGGAATTTGGAAATTATAATAGTGCTGGAGGTAAATCAATATATGAAGTCATAAGGATAAGTGATGGAATCCCTATTTTTTTAATTGAACACTTAGAGCGTCTTGAAAATTCAACGAAAATAATGAAATATAGTTTAAAAATTACTAGGGATGAAATTATAAATAGAATTATAAAATTAATACATAAAAATAAAGTACAGGACGGAAATATAAAATTAGTTGTAAATTACATACCAAGTGGTGATAGTAATGATAATGCCTTTAATGAAAAATTTCTGGCATATTTTGTGCCGCATTTTTATCCTACAAAAGAGCAATACGCGTTAGGAGTAAAAACTATTACTTATCATGGAGAACGTTCTAACCCAAATGCTAAAGTGATTAATGACATTTTTAGAGCAAAAGTAAATGAGCAAATTCATAATGAAAACGTATATGAGGCAATTTTGATAGATAATGCTGGGTTTATTACTGAAGGCAGTAAATCAAATATTTTTATGGTCAAAGGTTATACAGTTGTGACATCAAAGGTAGAAACTGTTCTACCGGGTATAACAAGACAATTTATTATAAAGGCTTGCAAGAATTTAAATATAAAATTAGAAGAAAAAAATGTGCATGAGAGTGAGCTTGAATCATACAATGGTTTGTTTATCTCAGGAACCTCTCCAAGTGTTTTACCAATAAATAAAGTAGATGAAATATCCTTTAATTCAGCTGAGAATTCAATAATAAATTCAATAATGAAGGAGTATGATTCTGAATTAAAACAGAATAAAAAGAAATTTGTAAAGTTTACTTTAAATAGTACGATAAATAAATAAAACCTGTAGAATACAATGTATAAAATTAGGGAAACATGGTATAATTTTTTTAGGAAGAGGTGGTATAAGTGGTAGCTAAGGTGGGCTTCCAAAAATTTGAAGGATCTAATGTTAATGAATGTTTGCAAAGTGCAAGTACTAGCTTAGGGGTTCCAATAGATTCCATTAAATATTCAATATTAGAGGAAAAAAGAGGATTGTTTAAAAAACATGCTATAATTTCTATCGAAGTTATAGAAGACTCAGATGATGAAGATGTTCCAAAAGAAAATACTATTGAAAAAAACATCATTAAAGCAATTAATGGGACTATAGAAATACAGCAGGGTAGAATTATAATTAAAAACCCTAAAGAGGGTGGGAAGCCAGCAGTAATTTCTGCAGTTCGTAACATTGAACTAACTGTCGATGGAGAAAAAATTAACATGCGTTCTCCCGTATATGAGGGAAGTAATGTTGAAGTTTTTTTCAAAGAAGAGGTCTCTGTAAGGGAATTGAATATAAGGACAAGTTTAGACAATATGGAAGCATTTATTAGTATTATATATAAACCTACTATCACTTATAAACTAAAAGATTTTAAGCCTACAAGTTTAGCCACATTAGAAATAAACGTGAAAAGCGAAATTATGCCACCGAAATTTACAGAACGGGAAATTAAAAATGAGTTACAAAATTATAACATAAAATATGGTATTATAGAGATGAACATTGTTAAAGCCACCCAGGATAATGAGATTGTGGAACTACTTATTGCAAATGGGAAAAAAATTATAGAGGCAGTAGACGATAGATTAGAAATTAAATACAAGAAGGCTAGCAATGAAAATAGTAAGATCTATGATAATGAAGAATCTATAGATTATAAAGCTATAGGTTCCGTACTTGGAGTAGAAGAAGGACAAGTCTTAGCTATTCTTTATCCTGGTAAAAATGGACAAGATGGATTGGATATTAGTGGTAAGCTTATTAAAGCTAAAATTGTAAAAAAAATAACATTAGGCGTAGGAGAAGGTTGCAAAATGATAGACGAATATACTGTCGTTGCAACAAGTCAAGGTAGGCCTTCCACTAGAGGAAACACTTTTTTCGTTTATAAAACTCATAAAATAGATGGAGATGTGGAAATAAAAACTGGAAACATTCAATTTGTTGGAGATATAGTTATAAGTGGAAGTGTACGCGAAGGTATGAAAGTTGAAGCTGGTAATTCTATTTTAGTTAAAAACAATGTAGCACAATCGGTAATTACTGCAAGTGGCGATGTTGTGGTCCGCGGCAATGTAATTAGTTCAACAATTGCAGCTGGAAAAGAGGATGTATTGACTCTTGAATATTTAAGTGACTTAAAGAGTATGAAAAATGACATAACAAAATTAATAGAGGTTGTATGTCAAGTGAAAAAAATTAAACTCATACAAAAAAATAATAGTGATGGGGAACTTATTAAAGTTTTACTTGAGACAAAATTCAAAAATCTTCCTAAAACATCTATTAGAGTAGCTAAAAGAATACTTGGCCAACATAATACCGAAGATGAACTAATATTTATTATTAAAAATAAAATACTTGATTTTGGTCCTTTAAATATTAAAAGTTATGAGGAGTTAAATGCGATTATTACAATTATTGACGATAAAATTTCTACACTTGAGATGAATTTGACTCTTCCTGTAGATGTGCTGATAGACTACGCTCAAGACTCAATAATTAAGAGTTCCGGTAATATTATTATTAGTGGTAAAGGAGAGTACATATCACAAATAGTGGCAAGTGATAGTATAGTATTTAAAACGGATAATAGTCTAGCACGTGGTGGAGTTATGGAAGCCGGGAAAGAAATTAAATGCAAAATAGTTGGAGGGAACGCTGGGGTATCAACAAAACTTATTGTAGAAAACCATGGACAAATATGGGCTGAAATTGCATATCCTAATACTAGATTTATTATAGGTGATAAAGAATATGTTTTAGATGTTGCTAGTAAAAATGTTCATGCGTTTATAAATGATGCAAGAGAATTAGTTGTTGATAAATTACTATTGTAGGGGGATTCAATATGAAGGAACAAGAAATTAAGGTATTGGTTTTCAGCATAAATGGTGAGTTTTATGCTACGAATATTATGGAAGTTGAAAGAATATTAGAATACGAAAAAGCAACTAAAATTCCAGACTCTCCCGAATTTGTTGAAGGAGTAATAAACTACGAGGATAAGATTTTACCAGTTATAACACTATCGAAAAGATTTAATTTACCATCCACTAAAATTGGAGAAAATTCTAAGATAATAGTTGCTAAGCAAGATCTTGGTAAAATAGGAATAATAGTTGATATTGTATCAGAGGTAAAGGATGTACTAACAGATAACATAGAAGATGCTCCTGAAATAATTGAGGGAATATCGAAAAGATATATTAAAGGACTTATTAAAATTGATGGTAAAATAATTATTTATTTAAATATTTCAGCTATATTGACTGAGGAAGAGAAAATACAAATATTATAAAATAGGGTGTAAATATGGAATATAATGAAATAAAAGTAGGAATTGCAGATTTAAATGTAGCATTTTCACCGGATAAATTAATAACTGTGGGCCTAGGATCTTGCGTTGGGATTGCAATTTATGATAAAAGTATAGAAATTGGAGGGTTAGCACATATAATGCTTCCAGATAGTATACAATTTAATAAAATAACCAATGCAATAAAATTTGCGGATTTAGCAATCCCCATTTTAGTTGAGAACATGATAAAAAAAGGTGCTAAATTAAGAAATATGAGGGCTAAAATAGCAGGTGGAGCTTCAATGTTTAATTTCTCGGATAAGAGCATAATAATGGACATTGGGAACCGAAATAGTATAGCAGTAAAAAATGTTCTTAAAATGTTATCCATCCCTATAATTTCTGAAGATATTGGCGGAAATAAGGGTAGAACTTTAATATTTGATACCAAAAGTGGAGTTCTGTCTGTTAGAACTGTAGGGAAGGGTACTACAGAAATTTAAATTTATTTAAAGCTTAGGGGTGGATATGTGTAATGACTTTCGATTTTATATCAAAACCCTCCAGAAAAATTAAGGCTACTAGGGTAGGCATGAATATAGAGGCAGTGGTAATTGGAGCGTCCACTGGTGGACCCAAAGCATTATACCAGGTAATAACAGCTTTGCCAAATGATATAGGAGTCCCAGTTTTTGTAGTACAACATATGCCAATAGGATTTACAAAGGCTTTTGCGCGAAGACTTAATTTAAACAGTAAACTAAAGGTTGGAGAAGCCTTAGATAATGAAAAAATAGAAAAAAATGTAGTTTATATCGCTCCTGGTGGTTATCACATGGAGATAGGAAGTGACAAGAAGATACATCTAAATACAGAACCTACTATTTGGGGGGTTAGGCCTGCAGTAGATAAGCTTTTTATATCCGCTGCAAGTGTTTATGGATCAAAGCTACTTAGCGTTATACTTACTGGAATGGGACGTGATGGTGCCATAGGGACAGCAACGGTTAAAGAAAATGGAGGAATTACAATAGCTGAGCACGAATCTACATGCATAATATATGGCATGCCAAAGGCTGCTTTCGAAACAGGAAAAGTAGATAAAATTGTTCCCTTGCCTAATGTTGCAGAGGAGATAAAGAAATTTGTAATGGGGAGGTGAAGGAACGATAATGGATTTAATTTATTTTGAAAAATGGGTTTTAAAAGAATATAATATAGATTTATCTGCTTATAAATCTAATCAATTACATAGACGAATTTTAAGTTTAATGTCAAGAGTGGATGTTCATTCTGTAGAGGAGTATATAACACTATTAAAAAAAGATCCTGCTCAAAAACAAAAATTTTTAGATTTCTTTACAATAAACGTAACAGAATTTTTTAGAAATCCCGAAATATTTGATGAACTTTCAAAAAAAATAGCATCAGAACTTCCATACAATTCAGGACTTAAAATTTGGAGCGCAGCATGTTCAATTGGAGCTGAACCTTATTCTCTTGCTATGATAGTGGATAATTTAAATTCAAGAGTTAATCATAAAATTATTGCTACAGATATAGATAGCACAATACTTCAAAAGGCCAAAGTTGGAGAATTTGTATATTCAGAAATTAAAAATGTACCAGAAAAATTTTTGGATAAATATTTTGAAGTGAGTGATTATAAATATAAAATTAGTGATAAAATTAAAAAAATAGTGGAGTTTAAGAAACATGATCTTATTCTAGAAAACTTTGAAAGCAATTTTGATTTAGTAGTGTGCCGAAATGTAGTTATTTATTTTAATCAAGATGTTAAAGAGAAAATATATAAAAAAATAGGCATTTCATTAAAAAAAGGTGGATTATTGTTTGTAGGCGCCACTGAAAGTATTTATAATTATAAAGAGTACGGATTCGAAAAGACATCTACATTTATTTATAAAAAGATATAAGGTGGATGACAATTAATGGGGAGGGGAATAATATGGATACATCACAATACATGTCAATGTTCTTAGAAGAGTCTATGGAGAATTTGCAGACGTTGAATGAATCTCTTCTTGAACTAGAACAAAAGCCAGAAGATATAGATAAGTTAAATGAGATATTTAGGGTAGCTCATACCATAAAGGGAATGGCTGCAACTATGGGGTTTACTCAAATGGCGGAATTAACACATAAAATGGAGGATGTTTTATCTAAATTTCGAGAGGGTAAACTTAATGTAACAGAAAAGGTTGTAACTGTTTTATTTAGATGCCTTGATACTTTAGAAAAAATGGTAAATAATATTTCAGAAGATATTTCAGAAGAACTTTCAATTGATGATATAATAAATGATTTGCATTCTATGGTAGAGGGAAATGACACCGTTATAACTAGTGAAAAAGAAAATGATAAAAAAGATGATAGCAATAATAATATTGATGAGAGAATGATTCTTAATGAATATGACATTAATGTAATTAAGGAAGCAAAGGAAAAACTGTATAATGCCTTTGAGATAAAAATTTTAATAAGTGAAAATACGCTACTTAAGGCAGCAAGGGCATTTCTTATTTTTAAGAGTTTAGAAGAGTTTGGAGAAATAATAAAATCCATGCCTTCCGCAGAGGATTTAGAAGATGAAAATTTCGAATTTGAAATAAATTTAATCTTTATTACTCATAAAGACAAAGAAGAAATTATAGATAATTTGATGAATATTTCTGAAGTAGAAAAAGTAATGGTAGAAAATGCTACCGTTAAAGCTGATACTAATAACTTACCTAACCAATTAGGAGAATTTAAGACAATAGAAAAATCTCCTGGAATTAAAAAAGAAACATTGAAAGTCGTGACATCTGCAGAAGGTAAAAATGGAGAGAAAAAAGAAGTAGCGACTCATAAAAAAACTCATCAATCTGTGAGAGTTGAGCTAGAGAGATTAGATAAATTTATGAATATGGTATCTGAACTTGTAATTCATAGAACAAGACTTGAACAAATAAGTAGTAATCATAAATTAACTGATTTAAATGAAACCTTAGAACAAGTTGCAAGGGCTACATCAGAGTTGCAAGATTTAGTAATGAAGATAAGGATGCTTCCACTAGAAGTAGTGTTTAATAGATTTCCAAGGATGATAAGAGATTTATCAAAGGAACTCGATAAAGAAATGGAGCTAGTAGTACAAGGACAGGAAACAGAAATTGATAGGACAGTTATCGATGAAATAGGCGAACCACTACTTCATTTACTTCGAAATGCTGCAGATCATGGTATAGAATCCAGTGAAGTAAGAATTGCTAAAGGAAAAAATCCTATTGGAACAATTAAACTTATAGCATATGCTGAGGGTACTAAAGCCATAATAAAGGTGGAAGATGATGGTGCGGGGTTAAATGTTGAAAAAATCAAGGCTAAAGCTGATAAGGTTGGTATAAACACTGAAGGTATGACTGAAGCAGATATTAAAAATTTAATTTTTGCACAAGGTTTTAGCACAAATGAGAAAGTGACAGATATCTCTGGACGTGGAGTTGGTATGGATGTTGTTAAAACTAAAATCGCAGCTCTTGGTGGAACAGTAGATGCCACAAGTGAGATTGACAAAGGGACATCTTTTATTATAAGATTACCATTGACACTTCAAATTATTCAAGCATTGTTAGTTAAAGTAGGTGACGAGACTATGGCTATTTCTCTTGGGTATATTGATAGAGTAATAGATTATAAGGACGAGCTTATTAAGAAAACTAATGGTAAAGAAGTTATTGTATACAATGATAGCGTAATTTCACTAGTAAGAGTAAATACAATAATGCAAATAGAAACTAGTGAGAATACAAAAAAATATATTGTTATTGTAAAAGTTGGAGAGAAAACAGTAGGGCTTTTAGTAGATTCATTGCTAGGGCAGCAAGAAATTGTTATAAAGCCTCTAGGAAAGACACTTAAGGGACTAAAAGAATATATAGGAGCAACTATTTTAGGAGATGGACTAGTTACATTAATACTAGATGTTGCTGCTTTAGTGTAAGGAGAGTATATATGGATTATTCTGAGCTAAGTCCAGTTCAATTGGATGTATTACAAGAAGTAGGTAATATTGGAGCAGGGAATGCGGCTACTGCATTATCAGATTTATTGAATGAAAAAGTAGATATGAGCGTACCAAAAGTGAGTATTGTTCCCTTCGATGACATTTTTTCTAAAATTGGAGTTGAAGAAGTAGTAGTTGGTGTTATAGTAAGGGTACTCGGTGATATACCAGGCAATATTTTATTTACATTAGAAAAAGATGTTGCTTTAAATATTATTTCAAGACTTATAGGTGAGCAGCAGGAGCAAATAACTGAACTTGGGAGTTCGGCATTAGGTGAGATAGGAAATATTATTGCAAGTTCTTTTATGAATGCAATATCGAAACTTACGAATCTTGAGGTTAGACCTTCTGTTCCAGCTGTTACTCTGGATATGATGGCGGCAATACTGTCAACAACTTATATAGAATCAGGTCAATTCGATGAATATGTACTTGATTTAGAAACAAATTTTTTACAAGAAAATCAAAAAATAAGAGGGCATTTCTATTATGTACCAATGCCCGGATCACTTGAGAAAATATTAAATTCATTAGGTGTAAATTAATTGGAGGTATTAAAAGTATGGCTAGAGTATTAATTGTTGATGACGCTGCATTTATGAGAATGATGATAAAAGATATATTAGAAAAAAACGGGTATGATGTTGTGGGTGAAGCAAACAATGGATTAAAAGGTGTAGAGTTATACAAATTAGAAAAACCAGACATTGTTACCATGGATATTACAATGCCAGAGATGGATGGAATTGAAGCTGTTAAAGCAATTAAAGCTTTTGATTCTGCTGCGAAAGTAATTATGTGTAGTGCTATGGGTCAACAGACTATGGTTATGGATGCAATAAGGGCTGGTGCAAAGGACTTCATTGTTAAGCCATTCCAGTCAGATAGAGTACTTGAAGCAATAAAAAAAGTTTTAGGGTAGGAGGGGAATGTTATGCAAGTAGTTGTATTTAAAGTTAATGAGGAACAGTTTGCAGTAGAAGCATCTATTGTTCAAAGCATTAATGATATGATGGAAATAACAAAAGTACCTAAGTCTGCAGCTTATATAAAAGGTTTAATTAATCTAAGAGGTAATATAATTTCTCTATTAGATATAAATCTCCTTTTAGGTATTGAAAAGGGTACTATGGAACAAGAAAATATTATTATATTAAATCTAAAGGAAGAGTCTGTTGGAGTAACGGTGGACCAAGTTGACGAGGTATTAGAAATTGAAGAAAATATAATTGAAAAACTTGAAACTGATAAAACTAAGGCCTATATCAAAGGAATTATAAATTTTAAAGATAGAATAGTTACATTAATTGATATTGGACGACTTATTGAAAATTAATTGGATACGTTAAATAACATAAATACAATTAAGCGAAGT
Source organism: Clostridium sp. (assembly GCF_036569345.1). Lineage (GTDB taxonomy): Bacteria > Bacillota > Clostridia > Clostridiales > Clostridiaceae > Clostridium_AD. Next base: position 26,289 of record NZ_DATCQT010000044.1, on the reverse strand, counting down.
AATCATACTGTAGCAAAGAGATGAGGTAGAAATATGGCAGAAGTATTATCGCAAGGCGAAATAGATTCACTTTTATCTGCCCTATCTTCTGGGGAAATAGAAGCAGACCAGATTGAAAACGAAGAAGAAAAACATAAAGTTAAACTATATGATTTCAAAAGTCCTCAAAAATTCTCGAAAGATCACTTAAGAACGCTTGAGCTCATTCATGATAATTATGGAAGATTAATTTCAAGTTATTTAACTGCGCAGCTAAGAAATAATGTAAAGGTTAAAATTGAGTCAATTCAGCAAATAACTTATGATGAATTTATACACTCAATTCCTAACCCTACCATTTTAACTATATTTAAAATGCCACCTTTAAGTGGGTCTATATTATTTGAGACTAATCCTCAGTTCGCTTTTCAAGTAATTGATATACTTCTTGGAGGACGGGGTAATCGCATGGTTAAACTCAAAGAATTTTCTGATATAGATAAAAATATATTAAGAAAAGTTAATGCGGGTCTTATATCTAACTTGAAACTTGCTTGGGAAGATGTTTTGAATGTAGAACCAGAAATTGAAACATTAGAAACTAATCCTGCACTAAATCAAACTTTAGCACCAAATGAACCAGTTGCGTTAATTACTTTTTCAGTTGAAATGAGAAACAATAGTACTTTTATAAATATGTGTATTCCTTATTTAAGTATTGAAAAAGTTCTTGATAAACTTGTTGTACAATATTGGTTTAGAGAAAATGATGAAGAAATTGTTAATGAATCTAGAAATAGATTAAAGGATAGATTAAATATAGTAAAAGTTCCAATAACAGGAGTACTGGGCAGTACAAATATTACAGTAAATGAATTTCTGCAATTAAGTGAAGGCGATGTAATCACATTAGATAATTTAAGTGATAGCAAGGTTAGTGTGTTTGTGGAAGACAGTTTATGTTATAGTGGTAAACCTGGCACCATAGGTAAAAATAGAGGAATTGAGGTAATAGATATAATAGATAAGGATGTGGGAAATTATGAGTAACGGCTTTCTTTCACAAGAAGAAATCGACGCTCTTTTAAATGGTGGCGATATGAGCCCTTCCGAGGACTTAATCCCTGACAATGAAATAAGCGCAGGCGTTGTAGACTCTGGAAGTAACATAAGTGAAGAACCTATGCAGGTTTTTGAGCTAACTGATAGTGAGAAAGATTTACTGGGTGAAGTTGGAAATATTTCTATGGGATCAGCATCAACAGCTCTTTCAACTATTGTAGGGCAACCTGTAAATATTGCAACTCCAGTAGTTACGGTAAGTACACTTAGAAAATTAAGAGCTACATTTGAAGTCCCAAATATTGCTTTAGACGTTAAATTTACAAGTGGTATATCAGGTGGAAACCTCTTAGTAATGAAGAATACTGATGCGGCAGTTATTGCTAGTTTAATGATGGGTGGAGATGGCAATATAGAAGGCAAATCTGAACTTTCAGAAATTGAAATCAGTGCTGTGTCGGAAGCTATGAATCAGATGATTGGTTCCGCTGCAACATCTATGGCAATGATGTTTTCAAGAGAAGTAAATATTTCACCACCCCAATCTAAAATATGGGATGATTCTACTGAACCTTTAAGTGATAGTATAGCTGACGATGAGGAAGTTGTTCAGGTAGCTTTTAAAATAACTATTGGTGATTTAATTGATAGTATTATAATGCAGGTGTTGCCTAAACAAACCGCTAAAAAGATAGTATCTATTATGATGGGAACAGAAGAAACCGTTGAGGCTCCTAAAGTAGCGCAAAAAAAGGTGGAAACACCTAAGGTAGAGCCTGTACGCGAAGATCAGGCGCCACAAAATGCACCGGAATATTCGAATGTACCATTAGAACCGGAGTATTATGCAAAGCCAATAGAACGCCCGGAACCACAAGTAGAGGTTCGTAATGCAACTTTTCAGCCACTTACAAAAAAATCAGTTTATAATTCACCTAGGAATATTGACTTAATATTAGATGTTCCTTTAGAAATTTCTGTAGTCCTAGGAAAAACTAAAAAGAACATTAGGGATATTTTAAACTTGGGAACTGGGTCTTTAATTGAACTTGATAAGTTAGCAGAAGAACCAGTAGATATATTAGTTAACGGCAAGAAGGTAGCATACGGCGAAGTTGTAGTTGTAGATGAGAACTTCGGAGTTAGAATTACTAGTATAATTAGTGGAGAAGAAAGAGTCAGGGCAATATCTGAATAAAGGAAAAAAGTATATATTACGCGTATTGCAATACGATTAATGCATTCACTTCGCTAAGAACTACTAATTTTATTTTTAATTAATACGCTAAAAAATATAAACTCGCTTTCGCTCAAACATATATTTTTCTTAACGCATATCAATTAAAAACAAAATAAGAAGTTCTAAAGCTTGTTTCAATGCATTATACGTAATATATACTTTTCTTTGTGTATAGAAAGGTAATAAAATTAAGGAAGGAATAAAGAAATTTTATTCCTTTTTTTTTATTCTATAAACTTTCAAAGTTTATATACGATAATATAAATAGATGAATTAAAAACTAGGCTTAAAGATATAAAAAGCTAGGGGTGTATTAAAATGAAAATAGATGGAGTAAAAAATGATGTGATAAATTTTTATAAAAAGAATACAGCTAAAACAGAACCAAAAATGGCTGCTACTAAAAAAGATACTGATACAATTGAGTTATCACAAGAGGGAAAAAGTCTAAGTGCTTTATCACTAGATGGCAAGTTAGTTAATTCTAATGAGAAGATAGACGCTATTAGAAGTAAAGTAAATAATGGTACCTACAATATTGATTCGAAATTAATAGCTAAAAGAATTATTGATAATATGAAGGGACGCGATATTTAGTTATGATGCAAAAACTAAATGAAGTAATGCTACAGGAAATGGGAGCCCTTAGGGCTCTTTTATTAGAACTTGAAAATCAACACAAATGCATAGTTACTAATGATATATTCGGAATGGAAGCTTGCGTTAGCAAAATAAAAGAAGCCAATAAAAACATTGCTCACATGGAAGTACAGCGAAGAGAAATTACGGCCAATAAAGCTATGGGGCCAATAATTGAAGAAGCTAGAGACCCTGAGCTTGAAAAGAATTTTCATGCAATTAAGAAGTTATTACAAGCAGTAGTACTGCAAAAGGACACTAACGAGTTACTTATAAAACAAGGGCTTAGTTTTACAAATAGAATGTTAAATGTATTAAATCCGGTACGTGAAGCAAAAACATATAATGGATATGGTAAAGTAAGAAAATAGTAGGAGGTGAGACGATGTCAGGATTATATTCAACATTAAATGTTGCAGTAAGAGGCATGACTGCTCAACAAGGAGCAATAGATGTAACAAGTCATAATATAGCAAATGCGAACACAGATGGATATTCAAGGCAAAGGGCACTTATGGAAACTACAACTCCATTTGGTATGCCTACTATGAATAATGCTATAGGACCAGGTCAATTAGGTACTGGTGTACAAATTTCTTCTATATCAAGAATTAGAGATAGCTATTTAGATTATCAAGTAAGAGATGAAAATGGTGCTCTGGGACTAAACCAGGGTAAAGAGGAGTTTCTTTCAAAGGTTGAAACTGTCTTTAATGGAGTTAGCGATACTGGTGTGGCAACATTAGTAGGAAAGGTCTTTGATTCTTGGCAGGCACTCTCAACAAGTCCTGAACTTTCAAGTACAAGAACCGTAGTTGCACAGCAATCTAAAGCTCTAACTGATGAATTAAATAGCACGTATAATCAGTTATCAACTTTAAAAGATGACTGTAATGCAGTTATTAAGCAGGATGTAGTAGATATAAACAGTATGCTTAATCAAGTAGATGAATTAAATCAACAAATTATAAAAGTAAAGATTGGTGGAAATGAGCCCAATGATTTAATGGATAAAAGGGATTTGCTTGAAGATCAGTTAAGTACAAAATTTGGCATAACAATTGATAAACAAGCATTTGGAGGACAAGATATAAAAGTTACTGGTACCGCTGCTGATGGTATTACGGGTGTAAGTGTTGACCTTGTAAAATCAACGTCAAATACTGATGTTAAAATATTCTCTTATGATGAAGCTACAGGAAAAATATCTTTGACAGATAAAGATGGATCAAATCCAGTTAATTATGTTCCCACAACTGGGGAATTAAAGGGTTACATGTCTGTACAAACTGATATAACGGCATATAAGGATAAACTAAATAGTTTAGCTAAGAGTATTGCGTTTTCTGTGAATGCAGTGCATGATGGGTCAACTACTGATAATACTAGTATAGATAATTTTTTCGTCAATAGTGACGCTAGTGGACTAGAATCAGGAATTACGGCAGGAAATATTACAGTTAATTCAGCGATTATTGATGACCCTATGAGAATAATGGTTGGTGCAGGTAGCAACCCAGGAGCAACTGATGGGACTAGAGCATTAGCTATTGCACAGCTTAGAGATGTTAAATTCAAAATTCCAGATAATACCGATGGTATTGCACGAGATGCTTTTCTTAGTGCAAACACCACTAGTGGGGACCCAACTTCACTGTTGGCTATTAGTTCAACTACGGATGGAACGACTATCGGAGGATATTTTACAAAAATAGTTAATGATTTAGCGATACAGACCCAAGAGGCTACAAGAACTGTAACAAACCATGAGTTACAACTTTCGAGTTTAGAGGAATCTAGAACTTCTATATCAGGGGTATCTTTGGATGAGGAAATGGCAAATCTAATTCAATATCAACATGCTTATGCAGCTAATGCAAAGATTATTTCAACTGTTGATGAGCTCCTAGATCTAATTGTCAATGGTTTAAAAAAATAAATAATATAATTTTTAGTGTATTAAATAAGGAGTGAAGATATGAGAATAACCAACAAAATGTTATCCAATAATTTTTTAAGGGACATGAAAACAAATTTAAATAATTTGAGTACGATTCAAACTCAAATGGCTACTGGTAAGCAAATAAACAAGGCTTCAGATGATCCTTCTAAAGCTTCTAAGATAATGCAAATATATTCAGATATAGATGCGAATAAACAATATAATGATAATATTTCAAATACATCAAATTGGCTGGATGTAACAGATACAGCACTGGCTGATGTAGGTAAAGTAGCTACTAGAATACAAGAACTTTTAGTTTCGGTTGGAAATGCAGGTTATGGTGATGATCAAAGAACAGCCGTTAAGGATGAAATTAATCAAAATGTGTCACAACTTTCTGAAATATTAAACACAAGTTTTGATGGCAAATATATATTTGGTGGGACAAGAGGAACGGATAAGCCTACAGTTGCGACAACTACAACTGATACAGCGTTGAGTTTAACAGCCACTGGCGCATCAAATGTAACTAATTCACAAGCTAAACTTTCAGTTGAAATTTCTCAAGGTGTGACTATGGATTATAATGTAACAGCTTCAGAGGTTGTAGGTACTGGAGCTGGCAGTCTAATAACTCTTTTAACCGATATTACAACAAATCTCGACCCACAGGTAAGTGATACTGCTACTGCTGCAGCTGTTACGAAGTTAACAACTACTGATTTAACTGGTATTCAAGATTTTATGACTAAGGTGTTAAGCTTACGTTCACAGGTTGGTGCTAAACAAAATAGAATGGATAGTGCTTTAGCTAGGAATATAGATCAAAATACTAATATGACAGAAGTTTTGTCCACAACTGAGGATATAGATATTACAGAAAAATCAATGGAATATGCTACAATGCAAACAGTATATACGGCATCTCTACAAACTAGTGCAAAGGTACTTCAGCCTTCATTATTGGATTATCTATAATAAAGAGATAAATAAATACTTAAAATTTTAAATTATAATTTGTAATGAAGAATATAAAATAAATACTAAGGTTAAAATGCTTTTTACTAAAGGAGTGAAGTGAAAAATGGAGCTAGTCACTAAGTATCATGGAGTTAAAGAATATAGTGATGAAGATGTTATAAAGTTTAAAAAAGGTTTGCCAGGGTTTAAAGAGTTAAAAAAATTCATAATTTTTCCAGTAGAAAACAATGGTATTTTTAGTGTGTTACACTCAATTGAAAATACCGAAGTAGGTCTTGTTTTGGTATCTCCATTTACTTTATCGCAAGGGTATGAATTCAAGATACCAGACAACTATGTATTAGAGCTTAAAATAGTAGAGCCGGAAGACGTATTAGTTTTAACTACAGTAACTTTAAACTCGGATATGAAGAAGATGACTACTAATTTAAAAGCTCCAATCATTATTAATACAAAAGAAAAATTAGGAGAACAATTAATATTAGATAATGATAAATATAGAATAAAGGAACCTCTATTTAAAGAAAATAACAAATAATAATGGTTATTTTCACCAAAAAGCAGCGAGGTGGGAGGTCTAAATGTTAGTAATAGGTAGAAAAAAAGGTGAATCCCTGATGATAGGTGAAAACGTTGAAATAACAATAGTAAAGATTGAAAATGGTTCAGTGAAAATTGCTATAAATGCACCAAGGGAAATTAGTATTTTAAGAAAAGAACTTTACAAAGAAGTTATAGATGAAAATCAAAGAGCTATGGTTGTTGATGCTTCGGTTCTAGAAAAATTAAGGAAATAATTGGAGGAAGTATATGGAAATAGGCGGTAGTTCTAAAAATACATCCGTAGATTTAAGTGAACTTTATAAAAGTCAAGAAAATGTTAAGGGTACAAAACCTGTTGAAGTGAGCAATCTACATGGCGAAAAAGAAAACAGTGAAAATGAAATTAAAGATGCAGTCAAAAAGTTGAATAAATTTTTAGAAGATGGTACTCACCTTCAATATGAAAAACACGATTTTTTTAATCAGATGATTATAAAAGTAGTAGATAACGATACTAATCAAGTTATAAAAGAGATTCCATCAAGAAAAATACTTGATGTGGTAGCTAAAATGTGTGAAATGGCTGGTGTTTTAGTAGATAAAAAGGCGTAGCATTGGACTAAAAGTTGTAACCAATTAGAACAAAAACGTAACCCACTAGGACAAAGCTGGGAGGATTATTATGGAATTTAAATTGAATAAAATTGATGTTGAAATAAGACAGAGAGTTAAAAATACAACCAAATCGGGGGTAGTTCATAGAAAAGATTCAATAACTGTAAATAAAGATAGAAATCCAAGGGATAACTCAAAAACTTACGAAGAATTTAGGGGTAAGCTCTTAAAATATAAGAAAAATCATAAAATAACTGTTGGGGCTTTTAAAAACACTCAATATGATGTAGAGGTTTTTAAAGAAACTTTAGAAAAAGAGCAAAGAAGTATTGGAAATTTTATAGATACTAAAAAGTAGGGGTGAAGGAGTATGGCAATGAACGCTTATGGTAATGCATTTAATACTTATAAAAGCAATAGTGTAAATTTCGCATCAAAGGACCAGTTGCTTTTAATGTTAGTAGATGGAGCTGCAAAATTTGCCAAAATAGGTAAACAGGCCATTTTAGATAAGGATGCTAAAAAGGCTCATGAGAATATTGTAAAAACTCAAAATATATTTTATGAGTTGATGGCTACGCTAGATGTGGAAATGGGCGGCGAATGGGCAAAAAGCTTAATGAAAGTTTATGATTTTATAATTCGACGACTTATGGATGCAAATATAAAAAAAAGTCAAGAAATTATGAATGAAGTAATCCCATTAATTGAGGATGTTCGCGATACTTGGAATGAAGCTTATAAAAAATCTAAAGGTGGAAAGTAAAATAGGGGGTTGTTATAAATGACAAGTATTTATGCGAGTACTACTAGCACAGCTAGCAGCACTTCAAGTGCTAGTTTATTGAGAATACCGGGTATGGCATCTGGTATTGATACAGATGCTGTAGTAAAGTCTATGGTTTCAAATTATCAACTTAAGATAGATAAGGCAAATCAAGACAAACAGACATTAGAGTGGAAGCAGGAAGGGTATAGGGATATTATTAAAGGAATAAAGGGATTGCAGGAGTATTATGACCCACTTTCAAGTAAGTACATGTTATCTGGGAATTCCTTGAATACAAACACAGTGACTAATGCTGATAGCACTATTGTTTCAGGAATAGCTAGTTCAAGTGCTAAAGCTGGAGTTTATAAGGTGGAAGTGCAACAATTAGCAGAGCAAGCCAAAATATCTGGGGCTTCATTAAATTCTATTATTGATGTGCCCAATGCAGCAGCAGAATCAGCATGGAGTGGTGTTACATTGATTATAGGGGGTACTACTCTAGCACCCCTAGATTCTATATCAGATACAAATGCAAATGGAACATCTTTAGATGAGATTGTTGCAAATATTAACAGTAAAATATCAGCAACAGCTTTAAATGGTACAGTTTCAGCTTCATATGTAAGTGATGCAAACGGTAACCATATAAAATTTACTACTACTAGTTCTACTAGTTTAAGTATGGCTGCATCTACTCCTGCAGTATTAGGTTCAATTAGCTCAATTAATAGTCAAATTTCATCAAGTTCAAAATTATCAGATTTAAGTGTTGCTAATATGGGTTTCAGTTTATCTTATGATTCAGCAACTACAGCATCCCCAATAGCAATTAATGCCACAGCTACGGATACCATACAAAGTTTAATTGATAAAGTAAAGAGTGCAACTAGTGGAGCAGTTACAATGAGTATAGATGATACAACTGGAAGAATTTCATTTCAGTCAAAAAATTATGGCTCGGTATCAAGTTTGAAAATTTCAGGAATTACTGGAGACTCAAGTAAATTAGGTATCGCTGCAGGAGCAGTAACAGGTAAAGATGCTATAGTATCCATTACTGCACCGGGTCAGACAGCTACGACCACTACTCAAAGCTCTAATCAATTCGCCGTAAATGGTATTACTTATAATCTTGCGGGGGTTAGTGCATTAGGTGTTACTACAAATGTAAGTGTAATAGCAAATTCAGACACAGCAGTAACTAATATCAAAAGCTTTATTGAGGATTATAATACGTTAATATCAACTATTAACACTAAATTAACAGAAACAAAAAATACTGCTTATGCTCCATTAACTGATGCACAAAAGACAAGTATGAGTGAAAGCCAAATTACAGCATGGGAAGCCAAAGCAAAGGTTGGTGTACTTAGAAAAGATGACTACTTAAGTACCTTAATGACTCAATTAAGAGGTACAATTTATTCGCCAGTTTACAATAGTTATGATAAAACAGTTCCGAGCACTGGTAAAGTAGCTTTGAATTTTGGTAGTTATGGTACTGGATCTATAGGTATAGATATATCTAAAGATTATACTGATGGTGGTAAACTTGTAATTACGGATGAGGCTAAACTTAAGGACGCTATTACAAATAATATTGATGAGTTTAAAAAATTATTTATTGGGTCTTCTAGTGCTACGTTAGGCTCAACTGAAGCTTACATAGGTTCAGAAAAATACAATGAAGATGGTATATTTAAGAAAATGGACACAATAATTAGAGATTATGTATCATCACCAGGACTTGGGGATGATGGTACTTACTCATTGAGTGGGTATATGAACATATTTGTAAATAAGCAATATGATCACAGTGCTTCAGGAACTTCGGGTAAAAACACACTACCAGATCAAGTGTATAGCAAAACGTTAAGTGTTGCTAAATTCCAAGCTGAACTTGAGGCGGCTTCAACAAGGTATTATGCTAAGTTTACTGCATTAGAAACAGCCATGAGTGCTTTAAATTCGCAACAGGCTTCACTTGCATCTATGCTTGGAACAGGCGCATAGATGTAAGTAATAGTTTGTAATAATTATTGTCAATTTTAACTAACATAAAGTGGGTGATAAATTGAATATAGAAGAACATTTTATTAAATATAAAAATATTACTTTAATTATTATTCAAAAAGTTAAAGCAGAAAAATATGATGAATTAGATGAAATTTTTTATCAAAGGCAGTTAATTTTAGATGAAATGTATACTGCTAATTATTCGAAAGTAGAAATGAACGAATATTATTTAAAATATGAGATAGAAAAATCAAATAAATTATTAGGTTCCGAAATGAAAATAAAAAGAGAATATTTGTTGAAAAAAATGAAACAAAACAAAAAAAGACAAGTAGGAATGGCAGGTTATAATAATATATCGGCTAAAGCGGTATTTTTGAGCAAAAAAATTTAGTGATGAATTAGTTACCACAAGATATCGTACATGTAAGTTTTAAACTAAAGGAAAAACATTTGAAGAGATACAAATCTTTAAGTGTTTTTCTTTTGTTATGTCTCACAAGTGAAGATTATTTATGAGTAATTGTGATAAAAAAATTAGCAATGTTATGAGATAAAAAATATTTTGGTCAAATTAATAAAACACTAAAATTATTTTGAAAAACTATAAAGTATATATTATAGTGTACGATATAAATAATAGTACTTAGGAATAAAAATAGAAAAATTTAGTAGGTACAGCAACAAGTAGTTAAGCTCAAATAGCTTAACTATATATAGTGGAACAAGGATGTCCACTTTAAAAATCAAGGAGGAATTTATTATGATAATTAATCACAACATGAGTGCAATGAATGCTAACAGGAACGTGAATATTAATTCTACAAGTGCTTCTAAATCAATGCAGAAATTATCTTCAGGTCTTAGAATCAACAATGCAGCAGATGATGCAGCAGGTCTTGCAATATCAGAAAAAATGAGAGGCCAAATTAGAGGATTAGATCAAGGTTCAAGAAATGCTCAAGATGGTATTTCTTTAATCCAAACTGCTGAAGGTGCTCTAAATGAAACTACTAGTATTCTTCAAAGAATGAGAGAACTTTCAGTTCAATCAGCAACTGCGACAAATACTACTGCAGATAGAGCTGCAATTTCTACTGAATTTACGCAGATGAAATCTGAAATTACGAGAATAGGAACTCAAACAGAATTTAATACTAAAAAACTATTATCTGGTTCTTTCAAAGTTACTGGATTAGATTTCCAAATTGGAGCAAATGCTAGTCAAGTAATTAACTTGAAGATTAATAGCATGACTGCAAGTGGATTAGTACTTGTTGGTGCGTCAGTAACGACAGCTACAAATGCACAACTTGCAACTTCATTATTAGATACCGCTATAGCATCTGTTTCAACTGAAAGAGCTAATCTTGGATCAGTGCAAAATAGACTAGAGCACACAATCAATAATTTAAATACATCATCTGAAAACTTACAAACATCAGAATCAAGAATTAGAGATGTTGATATGGCAAAAGAAATGTCAGAGTTCTCAAAGAACAATATCTTAAGTCAGGCTGCACAAGCTATGCTTGCTCAAGCAAACCAACAGCCACAACAGATTCTTCAGTTATTAAGATAGTAATAGTTAAAAAAGAACAAAAAGATTTATGTTTGCTGAAATGAATTAGATAGTCGGCTTAAAGAACTTGCTAAAAATGCAGTGGAACAGGGATGTCCACTTTAAAAATCAAGGAGGAATTTATTATGATAATTAACCACAACATGAGTGCAATGAATGCTAACAGGAATGTGAATATTAATTCTACAAGTGCTTCTAAATCAATGCAGAAATTATCTTCAGGTCTTAGAATCAACAATGCAGCAGATGATGCAGCGGGTCTTGCAATATCAGAAAAAATGAGAGGCCAAATTAGAGGATTAGATCAAGGTTCTAGAAATGCTCAAGATGGTATATCATTGATCCAAACAGCTGAAGGTGCTTTAAATGAAACTACTAGTATACTTCAAAGAATGAGAGAACTTTCAGTTCAATCTGCAACTGCAACAAATACTACTGCAGATAGAGCTGCAATTTCTACTGAATTTACGCAAATGAAATCTGAAATTACAAGAATAGGAACTCAAACAGAATTTAACACTAAAAAACTATTATCTGGTGCTTTTTCTGCAACTGCATTAGACTTCCAAATTGGAGCAAATGCAAATCAAAAAATTTCTTTAAGTATTAAGAATATGACTGCAACTGGATTGCTACTTACTGGAGCATCAGTATTATCAGCTGGTGGTGCTCAATCTGCAACTGCATTATTAGATACTGCTTTAGCTAAAGTTTCAACTGAAAGAGCTAATCTTGGATCAGTGCAAAATAGACTAGAACACACAATTAACAATTTAAATACATCATCTGAAAACTTACAAACATCAGAATCAAGAATTAGAGACGTTGATATGGCAAAAGAAATGTCAGAGTTCTCAAAAAATAATATTCTAAGTCAGGCTGCACAGGCTATGCTTGCACAAGCAAACCAACAACCACAACAGATTCTTCAGTTATTAAGATAAGAATAGTTGGAAAATGAACAAAATTGATTTGTGTTCCTTAAAATGAATAACATTTCAATAAACTATTAGTATGTAAGCAACACCAAACGTTTAACTATTAATACAGTGGAACAGGGATGTCCACTTTAAAAATCAAGGAGGAATTTATTATGATAATTAATCACAACATGAGTGCAATGAATGCTAACAGAAATGTAAATATTAATTCTACAAGTGCTTCTAAATCAATGCAGAAATTATCTTCAGGGCTTAGAATTAATAATGCAGCAGATGATGCAGCCGGTCTTGCAATATCAGAAAAAATGAGAGGTCAAATTAGAGGATTAGATCAAGGTTCAAGAAATGCTCAAGATGGTATATCTTTAATCCAAACAGCTGAAGGTGCTTTAAATGAAACTACTAGTATTCTTCAAAGAATGAGAGAACTTTCAGTTCAATCAGCAACTGCAACAAACACTACTGCAGATAGAGCTGCAATTTCTACTGAATTTACGCAAATGAAATCTGAAATTACGAGAATAGGAACTCAAACTGAGTTTAATACTAAGGCTCTGATAGGTGGTGCTTTTAGTGGTGCTGCTGCTGCCTTGAAATTCCAAATTGGACCAAATGCTAGTCAGACAATTGATTTGAATATTAAGACTATGACTGCAACTGGGTTGGTAATTACTGCTCTAGTATTAGTAAATACAGCTACAAATGCACAGATAGCAACCACAGCATTAGATAAGGCTTTAGCATCTGTTTCAACTGAAAGAGCCAATCTTGGATCAGTACAAAACAGACTAGAGCATACAATTAACAATTTAAATACATCTTCTGAAAACCTACAAACATCAGAATCAAGAATTAGAGATGTTGATATGGCAAAAGAAATGTCAGAGTTCTCAAAGAATAATATCCTAAGTCAAGCTGCACAAGCAATGCTTGCACAAGCAAACCAACAGCCACAACAGATTCTTCAATTATTAAGATAAGAATAGTTAAAAAAGGAACGGAATTAATTTCTGTTCCTTTTTTCTGTTAAAGTATTTTATATTTTCTACGAATATAAAAGTAGATGAAAATGTGGGGGAATTGTTATGAATGAAATTAATGAAATATTATTAGAAGATATTAAGAAAATTAACTTGAGTGCTGAAGAAAGATATATAATAGAAAATAGTAAGGACAACAAGAAAATATTAAAAATAAATAAAGATGGAAAATTTGTATATTTAGGAAGTAAATATACAGTAGAAAGAGATATTGAGAAGTTTAACACTAATATTAACAAAATAAATACTAATAGTATTATTATGGTTTGGGGATATGGAACTGGAGAACATATTATAGACTTATTAAAAAAATCATCTAGTAGTAATAAAATTCTTGTTATTGAACCAGATGAAAAAATATTAATAGAAAATTTGTTGTGTAATAATCTGGATATAATATTAAATGATGATAGGGTTTTTTTGTTTTCTTATAAAAAAGAAAATCTGAAACAATTTTTAAGCGAAAATGTAAATCAATTGGAAATTAATAATGTAGAACTTGTAACTTATGCAAATTATGATAAGATATATGGTAAAGAATATAAAGAGTTTTGTGAGAGCTTTTTTGAGTTTGTAAATAATACAAGTATAGAGTTAATTACATCTTTACATTTTTCAAAACAATTTTTCACCTGCTTTATGAATAATATTAAAACCATAGTAAATAGCATAACTATAAATAAACTTAAAAATCAATTTGATGGAAGACCCGCCATAATAGTTTCAGCAGGTCCTTCTTTAGAAAAAAATATTTGTTTCCTAAGGGAAGTACAAGAGCAGTTTATAATTATAACTGGTGGTAGAACCCTAAAGGCCCTTTTAGATGAAGGGATAACACCTGATTTTGTATGTACTGTAGATCCTGGAGAAGCTTCTTATACTGTAATTAAAGAAGTATTGCATAGTAAGGTACCTTTAGTATTTAGTGAAGTAAGCAATTATAAAATTGTAAATGAATATAGTGGAGAAAAAATCTTTTTTAAAGATATGGATTTTGCAGATATCACAGATGATTTGCTAGGTATAGAGGTAGATATTTTGAAACAAGGTGGTTCTGTAGCTCATGTTTGTATTAGCTTAGCAGGGTATTTGGGTTGTGATAAAATTATCTTAATAGGTCAAGATTTAGCATATACAAATAACAAATACCATGCAGAAAGTGCAAAAAACAATGAACAAAATAGTATTTCTGTAGATGAAAAATATTTATATGTAGATGATATATATGGCGAAAAAGTTCCTACAACTATGATTTTGGACTTTTACAGAAAAAACATAGAGCGAATGGTAGTAGCCAATGAACATATTACTTTTATTAATAGTACAGAGGGTGGAGCTAACATTGAAGGAACCTTAGTAATGCCCTTAGGGGAATCTATTCAGAAATATTCCTACAAGGAAGGTATAGATAAAGACATAGAATATATATTAAACAGTGATTCACAAGTTAATAAACAAACTGTAATTAAAAATATAATTAAAATATTGAAATCAATTAGTAGTATAGAAGATATATGTAAAAAAGCTATTGTATATACTTCTAGGATGTATAAGCATTACGATAAAAATTCAATAGTAGATATAAATAATGTCATTACCTGCTTAGATAAATTAGATTACAAACTAGAAAAAGAATTAATAAAAGTAAAAAGTATTAAAAAGTTATATATCCCTTTAGTGGCAAGGGTTATGGTATCGGAGGAATTTAAGGAAAGAATTGACGAAAATGGAAAACAAAAAGGAAAAAGAGTTGCACTGAAAAGTGAATCAATGTATAAAGGGCTTCTAGAAATAGTCAAAGAAGCTAAGATAGAACTTAAAAAAGTAGAAGAGAATTTAATATAATAATGCACAAGAGTAGGGGGAGGATTTAATAATGAACGAGCAATTTGAAACTTTGCAAAGTGTAAAAGAATATGTGGTTAATTTGATAAATGGAATAGAAAAAGCAGTGGAATATTTTCAAGCTGGAGAAGACAAAAAAGGATGCGATTTAATTCCACCTATTACAGAAGGTATACAATGGATGAGTGAAGCTTTGATGCTTACAAAAGACGTTCATCACCAAAAAATTCAATTAGAGGTTATGAACGGAAAATTAAAGGAAATAGTGGAGGCTCTTGAAAATGAAGATTTTATTTTAATTGGTGATTTGTTTCAATATGAATTAAAACCAATACTTGAGGATATTCAAATGAATATTAATAAGGTCCTAGCAAGCTAAATAGATGGTGGAACAATTTTCATATTTATTTAGTATGATGAAAGTCTACTTTATTTAATAAATTTAAAAGGATGCAATATTATGAATAGAAATATTAAAATAATCAATACGAGAGAATCTAATGTAACTTTAGTAGTAGAAAATGTTTTCCTTCATAGTAAGTACTACCCCTTAAAAGAGGGAAAAAAATTTATAGAATTAAATGAAAAGTTTTATAAAAGTAAAGACGTGGTAATGGTTTATGGTTTAGGACTTGGATATCATATTAAAGAATTGTTAAGGAGATGTAATGAAAATTGCAAAATATATATTTTTGATGCGGATAAAGAAATATTAGATATAGCTGATAACTTAGGTAACTTGGAAGATTTAAGAAAAGATAAAAGAGTGAAAATATTTGATAACTATTCACAAAAATTTTTACAAAATTTTATGAAAGTAGCAGAGCTAGTAGATGATATATTGATATATAAACCTTGTGTTAAGTTGCTTTCAGATGAATACATAACTTTGAAAAATATACTTGAAGATTATAATGTGGCTAAAATAGCTGTAGAAAGATTTAGCAAAGTTATGAGTGAAAATTATGAACATAACTTAAGGCTAATAACTCCTACAATTAAAGAATTCTTTAATAAGATAAATGTTAAGGGAAAAACAGTTATAATAGTAGCAGCTGGACCGTCTTTGGATTATGATATAAATACTTTAAAAAAGCTAAATGGAAAAGTTAAGATATTTACAGTTGGAAGGGCTTTAGAAACGCTTATGAAAAATGGAGTTTATCCAGAGATGATTACTATAATAGATCCACAGGAAGTAGTATGTAATCAATTAAAGGGATATGAAAATTTAAATATTCCATTATGTTTTCTAAGCACTGCATCTAGGTGGGCTGTTTCAAATTATAATGGACCTAAATATATGTTTTACAATGAACAAAATAAGGACAATATAATAATAAATACAGGGAAAACTGTTGCAGTAGCAACATTAGATATAGCAATAAAGGGTGGGGCTAAGGAAATAATATTTGTGGGACAAGACTTAGGGTTTTTAGATAATAAAAGTCATGCAGGAACAATAAACGATGTTCTAGAAGATGGTGGTTATAAAAAGGTGCTAAGTGTTAGTGGTAGCATGATAAACACAAATGATGGTTATATGTATTTTAAAAGACAGATAGAAAAAGAAATAGAAGAGAACCACAATGTGAGATTTATAAATTGTAGCAAAGGGGCTAGGATAAAGGGTACAGTGGAAATGGAATTAGAAGAAGTAAAAAAATATATTTTTTAAGAAGGGTAACATATAACAAAAGAACAGCTTAAAAAATTAGTATCAAGGTAGAACTAAATATAAATACTTAGGTAGGTGATATTAAAATGAAAGTGGTATGTATAGTACAAGCTAGAATGGGCTCTACAAGATTACAAGGAAAGGTCCTCATGAACATTTGTGGGAAATCCGTTTTAGAACATGATATAGATAGATTAAAAAGGGTAAATAATATAGATAAAATAGTTATTGCAACTACAACATTAGAAAAAGATGATGCGGTAGCTGAAGAAGCTAAAAGATTAGGAGTTACATTTTTTAGAGGTTCGGAAGAAGACGTTTTATCTAGATACTATTATGCAGCTAAAGAAAATAATGCAGATGCAGTTGTAAGAGTTACTAGCGATTGTCCACTTATAGATAGTGAGGTTACTGAAAAAATAATCGGATATTATATTAATAATGGAGAAAAATATGATTATGTAAGCAATACAATAGAAAGAACCTATCCAAGAGGTTTAGATATAGAAGTATTTAGCTATGAAGCATTAGATAGAGCATTTAATGAAGCCACAAGTCAAAAAGATAGGGAACATGTAACACCATATATATGGGATAATACTAAAAAATTTAAGTTAGCACAATGTAAAAATGATATTGACTATTCAAATTTAAGATGGACGCTTGATACTGAAGAGGATTTTAAACTTATTAATACTATATTTAAATATTTATATTGTAAGAAGGAAAATAATTTTAATATGTTTGATATCTTAGATTTATATAGAATTCATCCAGAACTAAAGGAGATAAATAAATCTATAGAACAAAAAATAATTTAAAAAATATTTGGAGAAGTAAATGAAAAAATATTTAAAAAAAGTAGTTGAAAGTGATTGTAAGATACTATTTCAATGGTCTAATGAGAAACTAGTGAGGGGAAATTCATTTAGTTCAAAGGCAATAACCTTCGAAGAACATATGGAGTGGTTTAAAAAAAGATTGGGTTCTAACAGTTGTTATCTATACATATTTTGTATAGATGAAAATCCAGTTGGACAGGTGAGACTAGATGTGGAAAATGAAATTGGAACAATTAGTTATAGCCTAGATAAAGATTATAGAGGACAAGGATTAGCAATAGAAATGCTTGAATTATTGGAAAATCAGATTTATGAAAGTAATATGAAAGTTAAGATTTTAAAAGGTTACGTAAAGAGTGGAAATTTAGCCTCACAGAAGGTTTTTCAGAGGCTTCAATATGACAACAAAACTGAAAACAACAATTTTCGATTTTTAAAATATCTTTAAATGGGGGGGGGGGAGCTATATGAGTAACTTAATAAAAATTAGTGATAAAGTTATTTCTCTAAATTCATCCGTATTTATAGTGGCGGAAATTTCAGCTAATCATAATGGAAGTTTTGATAATGCAGTAAAACTTATAAAAGAAGCAGCGAAAGCAGGTGTAGATGCAATAAAACTTCAAACATATACCGCGGATACTATAACTATTAATTGTGATAATGAGTATTTTCAAATAAAACAAGGAATTTTATGGGACGGTAGAAATCTTTATGATTTATATAAAGAAGCTTATACTCCTTGGGAATGGCAACCAAAACTAAAAAAAATAGCTGAAGAAGAAGGTTTAATATGTTTTTCCTCACCGTTTGATAAAACAGCAGTAGACTTTTTAGAAGAAATGGGTGTGCCTGCATATAAGGTAGCTTCATTTGAAATTACAGATATTCCATTAATAGAATATATGGCATCAAAAGGAAAGCCTATGATTTTGGCAACGGGAATTGCTACATTAGGTGAAATACAAGAAGCCATTGATGCGTGTAAAAGAGTAGGTAACGATCAAATTGCGATTTTAAAATGTACTAGCGCTTATCCAGCACCGTTAGAAGATATGAATTTAAAAGCTATACCTAATTTAGCAGAAACCTTTAATGTGGTGTCAGGCTTATCTGACCATACGATAGGTATTTCTGTACCTATCGCGGCTGTAGCACTTGGAGCTAAAATTATAGAAAAACATTTTACCTTATGTAGAGCAGATGGCGGACCAGATGCAGCATTTTCTTTAGAGCCTGATGAATTAAAAGCTATGGTGAAATCAATAAGAGAAACTGAGAAGGCTTTAGGATCTGTTACTTATGATTTAACTGATAAAATGAAAAATAGTAGGTCATTTTCCAGGTCATTATTTGTTGTTAAGGATATTAAAAAAGACGAAGTTTTTACAGTGGAAAATGTAAGATCTATTAGACCAGGTTACGGAATGCATACTAGGTATTATAATGATATAATAGGAAAAAGAGCAAAAGAAGATATTAATAAAGGAACGCCTATGGAATGGAAGTTAATAGACAATTAATTTAGTGATTAGTAGTTAATTCTACTAATCATTTTGTTATCTATTAAATAAATATAAACTATTGATGAAATTACACGAGTATTGTAGTATATACTATTCAAAGATTAAGTAATAATTGTAGTAGGAGGATTAGAATGGGATATTACACAGGAAAAAAAATTCTTATAATTGGTGGAACAGGTACTATAGGACATGGACTTATAAAGGAACTTGTTAAGCAAGAGCCAAAGGTAATAAGAATACTTAGCAGAGATGAATATAAACAATTTATAATGGAAAATGAAATTGATGATGATAAACAGTTTAGATTTTTGATCGGTGACGTTCGAGATTATGAGAGAGTAGAAAGAGCAATGAATAACATAGATGTAGTATTTAATTTAGCAGCAATGAAACATGTACCAGCATGTGAGTATAATCCTAGTGAAGCTATTAAAACTAATATTGTGGGTATGGAAAATGTAATAAAAGCAGCTATGCATAATAATGTGGAATGTGTAGTGTTTACAAGTTCAGATAAAGCCATTAATCCAGCTAATTCTTACGGAGCTACAAAGCTTTTAGCAGAAAAATTAGTACAAGCAGCTAATTTTAACAAAGGTAATTGTAGAACTAGGTTTGTTGCTGTTAGATTTGGAAATGTCATGGGATCTAGGGGTTCAGTAATACCACTATTTAAAAAACAAATTGAACAAAATAGAAAGATTACAGTTACAGATCCAGAAATGACTAGATTTATGATGACTTTAACTGAGGCAGTAAATCTTATTATGGATGCTGCTAAATATTCAGTAGGTGGAGAAGTTTTTGTTCTGAAAATGCCAGTAATTAGACTTTATGACCTTGCGGAAGTAGTTATTGAAGAGACCTGTAAAAAACTAGATATAAAAATAGAAGATGTGGAGTTGCATACTATTGGACTTAGGGCTGGAGAAAGAAAATTTGAAGAACTTATGACTAAGGAAGAGTCTGAATTTGCCTTTGATTTAGGTGATATGTACTCGGTATTGCCATCAGCATATTTAGAAAATTTGTATGAATTTTATGAAAAACATAGAAAAGCTAAAATTCAAAGCTATAATTCATCTGATAAAAATATTTTACTTAAAGAGGAAATTAGAACATTACTAAAGGAAGAAGGTTTGGTGTAAATAATGAAAATAGCTATTCGAGCAGATGGTGGCGCAAACATTGGCATTGGACATATAATGAGAACTTTGGTGTTAGCAAAAGAGCTCTGTAAAATTCATGATGTTTTTTATGTGTGTAAAGTAGATAATCCATTAAGTGAAAAATATAGAATAGGTATTGAAAAGGCAAAATCACAGGGATTTGTAGTTAGGACTATAAGAGAAGATTTTATATTACTTGATTTAAATGATATACAAGCAGATTTGCTAATTACTGATAGTTACGATGTTGATGAAAAGTATTTTGATGAGACTAAAAGAATGTTTAATAAAACAGCATATATAGACGATATGAATTTATACTATTTTAATGTGGATTTTTTAATTAATCAGAATATAGATGGTGATGATTTTGAATATAAAGTTAATCCTGATACAAAGCTACTTATAGGGCCGACTTATATAATGTTACGAGAAGAATTTAGAGGGACTTGTAAAAAACATTTAAAAATTAATGTGAATGATATAATGATAACAGTAGGTGGTGGAGATCCACAGCATGTTACAGAACAACTTTTAGAATATGTAGAAAAGTTAGAGTATAATTTTCATGTAATTGTAGGCCCTTCTTTTGATAAAAAGGGTTTTTTAAAGAACTTTGAAAGCCCTAAAATTAGTTTTTATTACAATGCTAATATGTATGAAATTATGCAAAAATGTGATATAGCTATTTCAGCTTGTGGAAGTACATTATATGAATTAGCAATTTGCGGGATAGCGACTCTAGGGATTATTGTTGCGGAGAATCAACAAGGAATAGCTACTAAGTTAAGTAAAATGGGAATAATAAAAAATATGGGATGGTACGATAAATTAGATAAAGATATGTTTGCAAGCGAGTTAAATGACTTTTGTAATGATTATGGAAAAAGAAAAGAAATCTATACTAGGGCTAAAGAAGCTATTGATGGAAATGGTGTGAAAAGAATAGTGAAAAATTTGATTAGGAAAATATGATTAGTTTAAGGGGAGTGAATACATATGAATATATTAGTAACAGGTGGTGCTGGTTTTATTGGTCGCTGGGTAGTTAAAAGATTATTAGAAGATGGTCATATAATAACAGTATTGGACAATCTATCTAATAGCAGATTAGAAAATATAGAAGAGTTCGAGGGTAACAATAGTTTTAGATTTGTAAAAGGAGATATACAAAGCGAAAAGACTTTGGACAAAATTTTCAAAGAAAAATTTGATATAATATTTCATCTTGCAGCTTCAATAAATGTTCAAGATAGTATAGACAACCCAAGAACTACGTTTTTCAATGATACAGTCGGTACTTTTAATATACTTGAAAAAGCTAAAGTTCAGATGTTTGGCAGAAATGGATATATGGATGGAGAGGGATGGATTTTAGATTCTAAGGAGAATACCCATCCATGTAAGGTAGTTTTTATGAGTACTTGTATGGTGTATGATGCAGCAAATGATGAAGGAATAGATGAAAACCATCCTACAAAACCTATATCACCATATGGCGGAAGTAAAATTGCAGCCGAAAACATGGTATTATCATATTATAATGCTTATAAGCTTCCAACTGTAGTTATAAGACCTTTCAATACCTATGGACCTTTTCAAAAGTCTGGTGGAGAAGGTGGAGTTGTTGCAATATTTATTAAAAATTCTCTGAATGATAGTGGTATAAAAATATATGGTTCTGGTGAGCAGACAAGAGACTTGTTATATGTAAAAGATTGTGCAACATTTGTAGTTATGGTTGGTTATAATAATAAGGTTAATGGTGAAGTCGTGAATGCTGGTACAGGAAGAGATGTAACTATTAATGAGTTGGCAATAATCATAGCAAAAGATAGAGTATTGATTAAACATATTAAACATATTCATCCTCAAAGTGAAATAATGAAGTTAAAGTGTAATTATACTAAGGCCAAAAATATTGTAGGGTGGGGACCTCAGTACGATTTAGAAGAAGGAATAAGAGAAACAGAAGAGTGGATAAGGAATACTAAAATCATTTGAAATAAAAATACTCACTCTAATTAAAGTTAGGTATTATGAGATGCAGACATTCTTGGGGAAATGGCCAATGGCAAATAAATAGTGTGGAAGAAGTAATTGTGAGTTGGAGAAAGAGTATATAGGGGTTAGTCTAATGGACATAGGAGCATTATCAATGGTAATGAGTCAATCAAAGGTAAAAGAATCAGCAGGTATAGCAGTAATGAAGATGGCAATAGATACTGGTAAGGAAACTGCTACTCAAATGACAGAAATGACAAAGAATCTTGCAGTAGACCCTAATGTAGGGCAGAACTTGGATGTATGGGCATAGTAGTTGAAGTAGTATATGTATGAAGATATAGAATTGTAGCAGGAACTTCAATGTCATGTTGGGGTAGAATTTAATAGAGATCATGAGCTAAGTTGTTATAAATGAAATAAGCTAGAAACAAAGGTAAATATTCTTTATAACACTTGATAGTGAAATCAGGGTGACAATTAGAATGAGCATTAGTGACTAAAGTAGTAGTTACAGTGCTTATTTTATTGTATTTTTAAAATTAATTTATTACTATTATAGTTTAAAACTTAAGTTGGTATAGTTAGTATATCTTTAAATTCTTTATTACTAATTTGTAGTTAACAAAAGGTAATAGTATATGGGATAGGTATTTTATAAAATTAAGCCTTTAACCAGGTGGGTGAATAATATTAATAGAAAAACTAAAATTGATAAGGCAAGAATAATATTTGTAATGAGCATAATTTTTTTTATAATATCCATTTTCACTAAAATATATAGCACAAGCATGATTTTAAAAGAAAATACAATGAAAGTGATTTTAAATAATTCTAATCAGAAGGTATTAAAAAAAGAGAGTGAAAAACATGCAGAGAAAATAAGTTATATTTTAAAGATTTCAGATACATTAGGAGAAGCTTTAAGTTATATTCAACTAAATTATAAAAATGGTACAAAATCGCAGGTGAAAATAGTATTAAATGATTCTATAGATGGAGTAAATAGTATAAGTAGCGCATTAGAAACGATGAATGAAGAGTTAGCCAATAAAAATGTAAGGGCAGAAACAAATAAGTTAGAGGCTCGACTTAAAGAATTAATGCAGGCACTTATTGAGAATAATTTTAAAACTGAAGAAAGTATTATAAATTCAATAATTTCAGATGATTACATGGATTGGAAAAAAATATAGAAAATGAATTTAGATAGTATTCGGACATTTTATATTGCAATCTTAATTAGTATTGGCGGATGGATTATTATTTTAATCTTAGTTTGTATATGATATAATAAAAACAAAGGATTTAGGCGGTGAATTTATGGATAATGTAATACTAGATATTTTAAAAGAAATGCAGAGTGATATGAAATCAATGCGAGGCGATATGAAGTCAACACAAAGTGACATGAAGTCGATGCAAAGTGATATGAAATCAATTAAAACAACACAGGAAGAGCATACTCAAATATTGAGGGCTTTTAGAACATAAAACTGATGTTATATCAGCACAGCAGGAAAATTTGAAGCATGAAGTTGCAGAAATTAAAGGTGAAGTTAAGAGTATAAGAAAAGACATGAGTAGTGTTGAAATTATAACAGCAAATAACTGGTCTGATATTGCTAAACTAAATGCCATAAAATAATATGTAGTATAAGTTAAAGCATTAGATGGAGAAAGCATAAAAATGGAATAAAGTGAAATATTATAATGAGTATTAGTGGTTGCAATGATAGCTATTGGTACTCATTTTGTTGTAAGGTCATTTACTATGCTGTGTGGAGAATATTTAAAGAAATCTATATAAAGTTATTAATGTTTTAAACGATGTATTAAGTGAGATGATAAACAAATTCAAATAATATTTAATAACCTAATTATGTAACATATGCATATTGAGCATGGATGATTAATAAAACTATCTAATTTTTCAGAAAATTAAGACGATAGTTTTGTTAATCACCTATTTTATTAATTGCCTAGAAACAAATATTATAAAAAATTATTATTTTAAATCATGAGGGGTGATGTTTTGTGAGTACTAATAATCAAGTTATAATTCAATTAGGAGCAATTAAAAAAATAATTGCAGAACTAGATGAAATAGGTAATGCTTGTTTTGAGCCATATTTAAAAATTAGAGTCGATGAACTACAAAGTTTTATTTCTAGTCTTCTTGTGGTCGGCAATATATCCTCTATGGAAGATGTAATATATGAAAAAATGCTAGAAGTTAAGAATACTAGACCAGACCTCCATTTCAAGTTATATATGTTATATAGAGATCTTGTCTGTGGTAGGATATCAAAAGAAGATGCAAGTAATTCTTTTGAAAGTTGCTTAAGTTCATATCCACAGGATGTTATGGTATATTGATATTGTAGAAATTGTGGGAATAAATCATTTATATTTTAAGAGTGAAGAGAGTAGGGGAAAAAGGTACTAAAGTTAAATGTAGTATCTTCGATATATTAGAATAGGTATTAAATAAAAAAAGTTTAATGGAGTTGATTAAATTTATGAGAATAAATAAGAATATAGCATCTATAAATATATATAGAGAATATAGCAAGAATCTTATTAAACAGGGTTCATCCTTAGAGCGCATATCTTCTGGAATAAAAATAAATAACTCAAAAGAAGATCCTAATGCAATGGCTCAAAGTGAAAGGTTTAGAATGCAGATAAGAGGACTTCAAATGGCAGGGAATAATGCTCAGGATGGAGTTAGCATGCTTCAAACCGCAGAAGGCAGTCTTGATGGAATAACTAGTATGTTACAAAGGGTTAGAGAGTTAGTAGTACAAGCTGGAGGTACGACAACTGATTCGGACAAAGCAGATATTCAAAAGGAAATAACGCAAATGTTATCTGGAGTAGATGATATGGCTAATAATAATGAGTTTAATGGAGTTAAGCTTTTAAATGTTGGTGCTGCTGCAGGTCCTATAGGGGTGGCTACAGGTGCTATACCAATGGTTACAGGTGTCATTTCAGGTGAAAAAATTGACATACCAACATACAATTTAACTGCAATTGGTTTAAAACTTAGGGATGGGACAACAGACCTAGTCGATGTAACCAATACAGATACTGCGCTTTCATTAGGACTTGTAGATGATGCTCTTGATGCTATAATGGGTGCAAGAAGCAAATTTGGAGCTTTAGAAAACAGATTCCAAAGCTCTTCTGATTCTATAATAGCAATGTCAGATAAAATTCAATCAACTGAAAGTAGTATTAGAGATACTGATTTAGCTACTGAAATGATGGAATACTCTAAATATAACTTACTTGTAGAAGCTGGAAATGCAATGATGGTTCAATCAAATCAATTACCACAAAATGCATTAAAGATACTAGAAAATGTTAGAAGTAGATAAAGAACTCAATTTGGGTTCTTTATTTATTTTTTGAATGAATATTTTAATTTTAAGATTGACCATGACCTAATTAATAAAAAAATTAAATATACAAGTAAACGATTTTAATGCAATATTAATAGTATTTAAAATAATTAATTGTCTATTTTTGCAACTTAAACTTGTAAAGTGCGTATTACATATTAGAATATGAATTTATATTAGTAGTTCACACCCATTTTTATATTAAAAATACTAGAATTAGATTGTTACTTAATTTTATGCGCCAAATATATATAATTCATATACAAATTACAACAATAATGTATAATATAACTTATTTGCTTAAATAAATATTGAATGTTATAAATAACCAAAAAATAAACCATAATGCCTCAAATATGCATTCTAGTATTAATATTTAGTAACTTAAATTTAAATGTTAACTAAATTAATAA
Organism: Clostridium sp.; assembly: GCF_036569345.1. Classification (GTDB taxonomy): domain Bacteria; phylum Bacillota; class Clostridia; order Clostridiales; family Clostridiaceae; genus Clostridium_AD. The sequence goes on along the minus strand of NZ_DATCQT010000044.1, from coordinate 47 downwards.
AAATAAATAAAAAATATATTCACTAAAATAAATAAATAGTATATAAT
>NZ_DATCQT010000043.1:0-4176 GCF_036569345.1 Clostridium sp. | reverse complement strand
CTTACAATCTGTTTAATACCAGTCATTTCATTAATCATTGGTAGACCTTCGGCATTTTTATTACTTTCGTAATATTTTTTCCTATCCTTTTTTTCCTCTACTAACTTCTCACTTTTAGGTGTTCTAATTTCAATAGTATCTTCTAGTTTCTCTGCTACTACTTCTTCTACAAAATCATCATTTATGTCGTATAAATAGGTTGAAGAATTATATTTTATTCCCCTTGCTTTTGTTTTTAATGTCTCACTAAAATCTTTTCTGCTAATTGAAAACTTACGAATAAATTTATCTGTTACAATTTTCTTTTCTTTTAACCTATTTTTGTTTGCAATTGTATTTTGATTTATTGCTCTTGCTATCTCAACTAAACTTAAATAAGATAAATTCAGGACTTTAGCATTACTCATAACTGACACCACCCGTTTTATTACTTTAGTAATTTTTTCTAAACGCATCTAAGTAAATGTTAATGTTTTTTTACTATAGAAATATTACTAAAGTAATATTTCTATATATAATTGGCTTTTCCTTTAAAACTAAATCTTTTATTTATATTTATATATTTTAATGCTTTGTGTAATTATTCTCAAGAAAATCAGTTTGATGCTACCCCCCAAGCGCATTCAAGATAATAAATGAACACTAAATTTAACTAGGGATTATAAGTTTTTTGATTTATATTGTTCCACACTTATTGAAAGTGACTTAAAGATAGGAAATAAATACAATCAAGAGGCAGAAGCTATGAAGATGTTTTAAAGTTCTTACTGGTGTTATTCAGACTTAATACTAACAATTGATATTGTTATGTAACCTAATTTCTACTTTGATTTTAACTCATCCACCTCAATATGCTAATATACCTTTTTGGCGGGTAAGGTAAAAACACCCAATATGTGTCTTAACGTGGTAAATTTACGCTTAGCGGTTACTACCCCTTACATATTCAAAAGGTTCCAAATTTTTTAGGCTTCCTAAATATTATTTTAAAAAGCTAGTAAACAACCATAATTTCACTATTATGGTTGTTTACTAGCTTTTTTGAGACTTTATTTCACTTTGTAATATAGTTCGTTCCACACGCTAACCCGATTGCGACCCTCATGTTTTGAGTGATATAGAGCTCTGTCAGCAGCCACTATTAATTCATCAGGTGTCTCAGTTTGTTCCGATAATCTGGTTACAATTCCAAGGCTCACTGTGACATAATCTGCACAGAGAGAATTATTATGCACAATTGCTGATTTCTCGACATTGGCTCGTAAATTTTCAGCTACAATGGCAGCACCTGTGGCATTTGTATTGGGCAAAAGAACAACAAACTCTTCCCCCCCATAACGTGCTGAAAAATCCCCGGGACGCTTCAAAGTTTTTTTTAGTGCAGATGCTATCGTCCTTAGACAATTATCACCCTTAAAGTGACCATAGGTATCATTAAAGGCTTTAAAGTAATCGACGTCGAGCATAATTAAAGAAAGTGGTGTGTTGTCTCTCATGGCTCGCCTATTTTCTTTAATCAATTCTTGATCGAAACCCCGGCGGTTAGATATTCCTGTCAACTCATCTAAATAAGACATCTTTTTCAATCTTTCATTATCCGCGTATAATTGACGAATAATTTCAATTAGATTTAACTCTGATGCCTGCTTTTTTTCTACACTTTGAAAAACGAGCTCTTTATTAGCAATAACTAACTTAGCTTCTAATTTTTTTTTCTTTTCAGTTTCTTGTAGTCTTCCAATATAATTTTTCATTTATAATCTCCTTTTTTAGTAAACACCATAGTACAAGCTATTATTTTAACCGTGGAAATATTACGTTTCTTTTTCATTATTTTTCTCTAAAGAAGCCTAATTTTCAAGCTTCTTAAAATTATATGGATTAAATAAAAATGCCGTGAAAGTTTAATAACTTTAGAAAGAAGGAATTAGATATGATGGATATACCAATAGCAATATATATATTCATAATTTCACTAATTGGGTTAATACTACTTTCAGCTTTGCTACTAGGGGTACTGGCAGCAAAACGCGGAAATTATACACTAAGGATCAAAACTAATCAGAATAACGATTTAAATGTACTCTAACGTATTTTTAGCAATTGTAACTAGCTTGTACCAAACATGTCACTAAGCGGATTTAGCAGTAAATAAAACGTTATATAGACTCAATACATTGACTTTGAATTATTTACCGTATAAGTTTACTCATGCAATGGCTTGAAACTGTATCGCATGAGGTTAAAATAATAAAGTAAATAATACGTTCGTTTGTTTTACCACTTTTATAGAAATTATGGCTCTATTAATACATGGTTGCTGTTTAAGCGGAATAGGCTAGAGCTTAGAGTATATTTTCCGCTAAAAGATGCCTGCACCCCTTCTACGGCTAAACATGCATACAGAATCCACAGATTCCTTTGATGGAACCGATCATAGTCACTTTATAAATTTCTCCTCAAAGCTAGGCGCAGTCATTGGCTTTCCAATTAAATAACCCTGCCCAAAATCACATTCCTTTTCACAAAGTATTTGTAATTGTTCCTCTGTTTCAATACCTTCAGCGATAACCTTAAGATTCAAACTATGTGCCATAGCTATAATTGCGGTCACAATTGCTTCATTTTCTTTATTTTTAGTTAGGTCTCTCAGGGGTCTCGCCAACATAAGTCTGAATAACACCAGTAAGAACTTTAAAACATCTTCATAAAGGTAACTGTACTTTACGTAGATGTTCGTAATTGTTTTGTTATACTTTACACATACAATTTTATGGGGCTTTTTACTCTACGTAATGGTGTACCTTTACGTAGGTCAGTTTGTTTTAAAATCAACTATAGTTTATAAAAATGGTGTTTAATGGTATAATTTATCTAGTGAATAAGTCGTAACTGTAAAAGATTGAGCCACATGGATTATTTATACTTTGGGGGAGGATGTAAAAATGGTTGGTAAAGTAAATCTAAAAAAACAAGTTAATAGTATAAGCGAAATATTTACATATTTAAAAATAGGTGAATTAAATAATCATATGTTAAATGTTCTTCAAGCAGAAAATAGAACTCTTGATTTTCATGTGCATGAATTGTCGGATGAAATGTTTTACTGCATTGAAGGTGAGTTTGACATTGAATTTAACGATGGATTAACCCATCTATGTGAGGGTGATTTTGTGATTATCCCAAAAGGTATGAGGCATAGACCTATTTGCAAATCACTAGTTAAATGTTTGTTAATTGAAGAAAAAGGAACATTAACTAATGAAAATACAGGTGGGACATACTATAAGTAAAAAGTATCAGACTGAGTTAAAGTAATTAGTGAATGAGCATAATATGATGTTGAGTTAGTTCTCAATTTTCTAATAAAACGTCACAACTATCAAAACCAAATAATCCTCAATCTAATAACAAAAAAGGTTGCAATGCCTTTTTTGTTATTAGATTGAGGATAAACTCTTTTTCAATAAGATATATTGTATTATTCTATGTATTGATATTAGTTAGTTTTAGGCTATTTTTAATTCCTGTTGGTGTGATTCAGAGAAATGTTGGCGGGACCCCTTTACGCAAAAAACAAAACGAATGTACGATTTTATATTAAATCGTACATTCAGGTAGTCCATAATTTATAAATAATGTGTATTATCTCCTACTAAATAACCTCAGTACAAACAAAAATATATTTATAAAGTCTAAATATAAAGATAATGCCGCCAACACAACCCCATGCATATCATTACTTTGTGCTTGCATACGCTTTATCTTCTGCATGTCATATGCTGTTAATGCACCAAATACTATTATGCCTAAGAAGCATACCCCTAGATTGAATGTGGAAGAAACAAAAAATATCTGCATAATAGTAAGTAAAATTAAACCTATTACAAACATCATGGCAAATTGACCTATTGCACTTAAGTCTTTTTTTGTTGTTATCCCTACCATTCCACTACTTAAAAACATTAATGAAGTTAGAGCAAATACAGTAATTAATTGACCTTGATTTACAATTAAAAAAACTATACTCAATGTTACACCATTTACTGCTGAATAAACCAAGAACCAAAATATTGCAGATGCTGTAGACATTTTAGCAACTCTCTTAACTAATGTTATAACCATAACCAGTTCCAGAATCATAGCCCCATAAATTACTGTTGTAGATACATTCAT
>NZ_DATCQT010000042.1:0-12555 GCF_036569345.1 Clostridium sp. | reverse complement strand
AGGTTGATTCGCATGCTCATTACATACTTTTTAGTCTTACGACTAAAATATTACTTTTTTCTAAAGTAATTAACTGGTTAAAATAAAATATTATTTCATTTCTTTACCTATTTCTCTGTTTAATTTTCAAAGACCAATTTGCTTTGTCATCATGTGACGACTTGTACCATTTTACTAGGTATCTTTTGTTTTGTCAACAAGTTTTTAAACATTATTTAAATGTTAACTTACAAGCTTTAACTTAATCGTTAATCACTCGTGTCGACAAGTAATATATTATCATATATATGTACAAATCATTAATTCTAATTTCGTACCTACGACAATTATATACAATTTCCTTCATAATACTACTTTTTATTAGGTATCACTCACACTGATACACTAGGCCTAGTATACACTGCGTCTATCCCTCACATATTAGGTAGGAACTGTTTTTATAGAATTTATTTATTATTTAGCCGATGATTGCCACCGGCTAATAATGTATTATGCATATAACATTTAGATCCGTTTTAAAGTACGAGGTTTACTTATAGTCATTTAAAAAAACTTCAACCATATTTTTTTTACACTCAAAACCTAATGATTTTAATGAGGATTGTAGTGCAATTAGAGTGTATATCATTTTATCTTTTCTAGCATTTTCGCCCATATGGCCTATCCTTATAACTTTCCCCTTTAGATATCCAAATGATCCAGCTATAAATACATTAAATTCATCAACCATATGTTTTAACAGTTCTTTAACGTTTATACCCTCTGGAACTTCTATAACTGTTACGGTATTTGAATATCCCTCTTTAATATATAAATTAAGACCTGCTTCCATTATGGCTTTTCTTGTTGCTTTCCCAATAGAATTATGTCTTTCAAGTATATCCTTATCATTTAATATATTATCAAAGGCCTGTCTTAGTCCAACTATATCACTTATTGGCGGTGTATAAGGAAACCACTTATTTTCATAGTAATCCTTCCATACAAGTAAATTGCAATAATAGGATGCTATAGGCTTTTTTCTCATTTCCATTAATTTAAATGCATCTTCACTAATACTTAGAAACGTTAGCCCTGCTGGAGCCGAAACACATTTTTGTGATGCGCCTATTACAATGTCTATTTTCCATTCATCCACCCGTACTTGTTCTCCACCCATAGCCGCTACACTATCCACTACCGTTAATATACCTTTTTTCTTTAGCAACTGGCATATATTTTCTATATCATTTAGAACGCCTGAAGGGGTGTCGCAATGTACTACAGTAGCATATTTAAAGTCATAATCTTTTTCAAGAAACTTTTCCAGCTCTACTATATCTATTTCATGTTTTCTATCACCTTTAAAAAAGACAACTTCCCCACCATACATCTTAACAAAGTCGGCAAATCCTTCTCCGAATATTCCATTATCAATTACTAATACCCTATCACCATTTTCCGTAAGTGATGCACATGCAGCCTCAAGACCTAAAATTCCTTCACCACTTAATATTCTAACTTCATTTTTAGTTTTTAAAAACTTACCTATCTTCTCACAAGTTTCTTTGTAAAATTCATAAAACTGTAGATCTAAATCTGGGTTGGTAGTAGCCAATGCCCTAGCCATCCTAACGTTTTCTCTCACCTGTGTGGGTCCTGGAGTCATTATTTGGGACACTTTCATAATTTTCACTCCCTTAAATTGTAGTTTATCTTAACCTATTAAAAATTATATCACTTTTAATAGGTTTTAAATAATGTATGCATACAATTTTGATTAACATAAAACTACCTTCTTTTATATTGTATTAATTCTTTATCAAAAACAACAGTAAACTTACAAAATAAGTTATAGTTGAAAAAATCAATGCTATTACAAGAAACCCTATTAGTACAATATTATATTTTAATATGCTTTGGGCCATAATAAATTTTGAAATTCCAAACACATTTAGAACTAATATTATAATAAATATTAAAATAAATCCTTTAGATGCTCCTTTAATATCCGCGGTACTCAATGATATATGAGAAGAAATGCAAATAGCTAAAAATAAAAACAAAATAAAGTAAGGATTAGCAAAGTTATTTATTGAAAATATTATTTTTATTAAATAAATATAAGAAGTTAGTATTCCGTTTATTGCAACATAATTTATTTCAGTAACATGTAAATTATTCATAGATATAGTTATAAATTCGATATATGTCTTGGGGATTATGGCGTGCATTAAAATAATTATTGCGGAAATCCCTCCAAATATAGGTGCAATGCCTATGAAAAAGTTACCTGTTTGCTGGTATACACTACTCGGATTATAAGAATGAGATACATACCCAAGTACGCCATTTTCATCTCTCTTTTGCAATAATACCAATTTCGTAATTTTGTGTCCAAATAGAACACATAAGATAGCATGAGAAATTTCGTGAATCGGTACGCCTATAGTTGCAGTTACAGCAACTGCCTTCCACCCGAAACTCTTTTGGAAATTGTCTATTGTGTGTTCTCTTAGAAATCCAAGAATGAATCCTACAATAATTATCATTCCTGTCATGTATAGTGTATCTAAAGACGTCTTTATTATTAAATTTATTAAAACATTCATTTAATCATCCTCTCAAATTTTGTTAATTTTCTATTTTAGATGCATTTTATGCACAGTTAGTAGCTATAAATCTAAATTTATCCACAATAAAGCTCAATTTTGGAGCTCTGTTGTGGACAATTTTCTTTATAACTCTATTTTAATTTTGTCAGGACCTTAATTTAAAAGTTTAACTCTTTTTAAATGTGACCCGAATATACGTAAATAAAAATGATGTAAGCCCTCCACAAGTATCTACAAGCACATCTCTAAAGGCAGACACTCTTCCTGGGACAAAAAATTGATGAAACTCATCTGAGCAAGCGTATAAAAAAACTATTAATAAGGCCCCAATAAAAACTTTAATATCTTTATTTTTTTTTGTACTAATAGCTCTAAATAGGAAAATATATAAAATAAAATACTCAGTGAAATGTGCTGACTTTCTAACTATAAAATCACTCATAGTACCAAATATACTATTTAAGTTAATCCCAAGCAAATTAAATACGTATATAACAAATTTATTATTTTCACTTGATATATCGCCAGGTTGACTAGAAAATATAAATATTAATATCATCCATCCTATAACCAAAATCCAATCTATATGTTTTTTTTTCATATATTCACTCCTCATTCATTACACTTAATATATCTAATTAATACATTGATTATGGTTTAATTAAATATACTTGTCAATATACTTGTCAATATACGTTATTAAAAATAAGATAACAGTAGATATATATAGTAATCAGGTATAATATAGAAATACACCAGAAACAATTAATTATCTCTGGTGTATTTAAAAAGTTATTATTGTAATATTACTCCAATTAATTTAATCTTGTAATTATTATATGTATATTTCAATAGTTATGCTAATGTAGTATAAAGGTATTAATAATAAAGTATATTCTTTTATTATATGATTATATGTACTAATTACAGAAATTTTTTATCCAAAGAATTCTGGGTTTTTTACATGGTCTGCCCTTATTGCTTTTTTCATTATAGTAAGCTCTATAGTTTGGTTAGATTTATCGACAGAACAAGGATATTTGGCCCCACATTGATTACATTCTATATATTCCTTGAAACAAGTTTGTTCTCTATTATCAAATAAAAATGGAAGATTTTCTAATCCCTCTTCATCTATATATACATTGACTGTGTCTATTTTATATGTATAGCGATAAGTGGCTTCATGTTTTATTTCAAAATTTTCACCATTGCATTTAGGGCATACTAGTGATTCATTTATTTTCAATTTATAACTTCCTCTCTATCTTAGTATGCCTATAGTATTTGTTTATTCTTCTTTTATATTCTTCATATTATGTTTAACATTTTATAGTGTTATAACCAATATCTATTTTTCTTTATATATATTTTTATGTAGACTTAAATAATACTTACCATATAATATATATTGCAATAATAATATAGGACGGATGTGTTTTAATGAATTTATCATTTTTCAAAAATTTCACGAAAAAAGACCACCCACCTAAGCAAAAGGCATTAAATTTCCTAAAATATATAGGACCAGGACTACTCGTAACAGTAGGATTTATAGACCCTGGTAACTGGGCATCAAATCTTTCTGCCGGTGCGGATTTCGGCTATACTCTACTTTGGATGGTAACACTTTCAACTATTATGCTTATTATTCTTCAACACAATGCTGCCCATCTTGGAATTGTTACTGGTAACTGCTTATCAGAAGCATCTACTGCAACATTAAACCCAAAACTGAATAAAGTAGTTCTTGGTTCTGCAGTGATTGCTGCAATATCTACCGCACTTGCGGAACTTCTTGGTGGCGCTATCGCTTTAAATATGCTATTTGGCATGCCTATAAGACTAGGAACGGTATTAGTTTTATGTTTGATTTTATGGATATTATACACAAATTCTTATAGAAAACTAGAAAAATGGATTATAGGCTTTGTTTCTCTAATAGGAATATCTTTTATATTCGAACTAAGTCTTGTGCATATAGAATGGGGAAAAGCTATGGTAAGCTGGATTAAACCAACTTTTCCTTTAGGTTCACTTCCAATAATTATGAGTGTCCTGGGAGCTGTCGTAATGCCTCATAATTTATTTTTACACTCTCAAGTAATACAAAGTCGTCAGTGGAACCTTGAAGATGAAAGTGTAATAAAAAAGCAATTGAAATATGAATTTATGGATACATTTTTTTCAATGATTGTAGGGTGGGCCATAAATAGTGCTATGATACTTATTGCAGCAACTACTTTCTTTGCAAAAAAAGTTCAGGTTACTCAGCTTAGTCAAGCCCAACAAATGCTAACTCCTCTACTTGGAAATACAGCCTCAGTAATTTTCGCTATAGCACTACTTTTTGCTGGAATTTCCTCGTCAGTTACTGCAGGCATGGCTGGTGGAAGTATTTTTGCCGGAATCTTCGGTAAAGATTATAATATTGATGAAAAGCATACTAAGTTTGGAATAGGAATCACTTTGGTTGGTGCTGCCATAGTTATATTCTTTATAACAGACCCTTTTAAAGGCCTCATTTACTCACAAATGCTCTTAAGTATACAACTTCCTATAACTATATTCCTCCAGATATATTTAACATCTTCTAAAAAAGTTATGGGTAAATATGCTAATACTCCACTTAATAAAATCACTCTTTGGATTATTGCACTAATAGTAACAGGGCTTAATATAATGCTATTACTAAGCTTTATATTGTAAGTAATATAAATAAAGAAATTAGGCGTTGTATTCGCCTGATTTTTTTTAGTTAAAAGGTATTAAATCCACTCCTTACTAATATACATAATTAAAGTAGGATAATTAAACATTAGGGTTAATAAGAAAAACATGTTATCAACAATACATATTTATTTGTTATTCCTTAGATAAGGAGGTACCTAAAATGCAAAAAAAAGAAATGATAGCTATGATACTCGCAGGTGGACAAGGTAGTAGACTTAAGATGCTTACGAAAAACACAGCAAAGCCTGCAATTCCTTTTGGTGGTAAATATAAAATTATTGATTTTACTCTAAGTAATTGTTCAAATTCAGGAATAGATACAGTTGGAGTATTAACGCAATATCAGCCACTTTCCTTAAATTCACATATAGGCATAGGTATTCCTTGGGATTTAGATAGAAATAGTGGTGGTGTTACTCTTCTCCCTCCTTATAAACATGAATCAGGAGGAGACTGGTACAAAGGTACTGCAAATGCTATATATCAAAATACTAATTTTATAGACTCACACGAACCAGAATATGTACTTATCCTCTCTGGAGATCATATTTATAAAATGGACTATTCAAAAATGCTTAAGTTTCATAAAGAAAAATGCGCTGATGCTACTATAGCAGTTATTAAAGTCCCACTTGGCGAGGCTTCTAGATTTGGTATAATGAATACTACTACTGCTAATAAAATATATGAATTTGAAGAAAAACCTCAAAATCCTAAAAATGATATGGCTTCTATGGGAGTATATATTTTTAATTGGAAATTCCTTAAAACCTTTTTAAAGGACGATGAAAACAATAAACATTCAGAAAATGATTTTGGAAAAAACATAATACCTGCTATGCTTAAAAATAAAAAAAATATATATGCATATCTTTTTAAAGGCTATTGGAAAGATGTAGGTACTATAAAGAGCCTTTGGGAAGCAAATATGGATTTAATAGATGAAAATAATGAATTAAATATTCATGATGAAAATTGGAATATATACTCGATAAATCCCACTAACCCAGCTCAATATATAGGACCTAATGCAAAAGTTACTAATTCTTTAGTAGTTCAAGGATGCATTGTACTCGGTGAAGTTTCAAGTTCAGTACTATTTCATGGAGTTACAGTTGGAAAAAATTCTAAAATATCAAATTCTGTAATAATGCCTAATACCAAAATAGCTGATAATGTTATTATTGATAAAGCTATAATCGGTAATAATGTCATTATAAGAGGCCATAGCGTTATAGGGACAACCGATGATATAACTCTTATTGCAGAGGGCACTGAAATTAAATCCAATTCAGTTATAAGATGAGGTGATTAAATGCTTAGTAATTATATGGGTATATTAAATTTACATGAGGATGAATCAAACATAATAAATCTTACTAAAAATAGACCACTCGCTGCTATTCCAATAGCTGCAAGGTATAGAATTATTGATTTCACATTATCTAATATGGTTAATCCTGGCATTAGAAACATAGGACTTTTTACTCAAAGCAACTCACGTTCTTTAGTTGATCATTTAGGTTCGGGCAAACCTTGGGATTTAGACAGAAGACTAAATGGACTATTTGTTTTCAATTTTGGCATTGCTAGCTTTTCTTTAAATGATGCAGAAATGTTATGGAATAACATGGAGTATCTATATAGAAGTAAAGAGAAAAATGTGATTCTTTCCTCATCTTATATGATAGGGAACATAGATTACTTGGATGCCGTGAAATATCATGAAAATAACCATCAAGATATAACTGTACTATACAAATCCATTAATACTGGAACTAAAGATTTCTTAAATTGTGATGTATTAAACATAGATGAAAACAATGAGGTTCTGAGTGTAGGAAATAATATGGGAATTTATGATAGTTTAAATATTTCCATGGAAATGTTTATTATGAAAAAAGACCTTTTGATATCACTTGTAAATAAATGTATTCAAACTGGTTCTTATTCAAATATTAAAGATGCTATATATAAAAACATTAAAGACTTAAAAGTTAAGGCTTATGAATTTAAAGGTTACCTTAAATGTGTTAATTCAATAAGTGCTTACTATAAAACTAATATGGACATGCTCAACCTAAAAACAACTAAAGAATTGTTTTTTAGTAATGGACCTATTTACACAAAAATTAAAGATGAACCCCCTACTAAATATTCAACTGAAACCAAAGTAAGAAATTCAATAATTGCTGATGGATGTATTATAGAAGGAACTATTGAAAATAGCATTATATCAAGGTGCGTTGTTGTTCGCAAAGGAGCTGAAATTAAAAATAGTATTATCCTTCAAAATTGTGAAATCAGAGAAAATTCTAAGCTCTTTAATGTGATAATTGATAAAAATGTAATAATAGATAAAGGCAAACAACTTAAAGGTGATGAAGACTTCCCACTTGTAATAGAAAAAAGAGCATTATTTTAAAAACATAAATATAGCATCAGTAACTCCTTAGTTACTGATGCTATATTTTCCTTAAACACTCAAATGTAAAAACACAAATCTTTACTCGTTATCATTATTTTGCACTAAAGTTTCCTTTTTATTATGTTAATACTCTAATTTATTATCTTCTTTCTTAATATCAGGTAATTTTTCCACATATACACTTGTACCCGGTAATGCAAGTGAAACATCTTCTTGCTGTAATATATCCATTATTCCAAAATTAATATTTTCTTTTACTTCTAAAAATTCACCTAATTTTGCTGTTTCAACAAAGAAATATATAAAGATATCTAAACTACTAGCGTTAAACTTATCAAATCTAACATATATTTCTTCCTTATTAACTTGTGCGTGGCCCTCTATTAAATTTCGAATCTTTGTAACACAAATCTCTAGTTTCTCCCTTGACGTTCCATAATTTAATCCTAAGTTAAAATTGAGTCTACGTTTTCCCCGTCTACTGTAATTTGTTACAGGTTCGCTAACTAATTTTGAATTAGGAACTATTATTAATGCTAAATCGAAAGTTCGTATTTTAGTAGTCCTAAATGTAATTTCCTCCACGGTGCCTTCTAAAGAGTCGTTATTAATCCAATCTCCAAGAGCAAATGGTTTATCTAATATTATAAGTATACCTGCAATAATATTAGCCGCTGCGTCTTTAGCTGCCAGAGCAAATGCTAATCCTCCTAGTCCAAGACCTGTAATAAACCCTTGAATATTATAGCCCCATTTTTCAGCGATAATAGTTATAACTAATGCTAATAATATTAGCCTTAATATTTTGGATATAAATGGAAATAGTATTTTGTCTACTTTTATATCGTATGCTTTATGCATTTTCTCAAATAATAAAGACGATTCGCCTGTAAGATTATATAATCCCCATGAAATTAAAAGTATTATAGCGGAACTAAAAACTTTATTTATAAAATCAAGTGTTATTGAAAATTCTTGCATTAAAATAATGTAAGCAAAATATAATCCTAACACCTCAAAAAAATTAATTAAAGGTCTTTCAAAGGCAGATACTATTTTTGTGTCTGCATTAAACTTTGTTTTATTAACAAGTCTCAATATAATTTTAAATACATATTTTGCAAATATTTTTTTTAGTAATACAAATAATATAAAAACTACAATAGCGAATCCTACATATATTAATTTGTTATATGTTAAACTGTTAAAAACAGTTTGTAGCTTGTCTTTCGCAAAAAAATCAACTATAGAACCAAACAAACAATCACGCTCCTTTTTTCTTATGTTTATATATATAATCATTTTAATCTAATAATGCTATTTTCTCAATGGATTATAAAGGAATAAATAAATTTACAATAAAAACTTAATAACTTCATGAAGCACAAAAAGCTTCAAAAGGCGTTAAAATCTCCTTTTGAAGTCGCTATCCAGTAATTTAATTTTTTAAATTATATAAAATTAACTAACATGTTGAATTTCTATTAGCCTCATTATTTATCATCTGTCCAATGTATATCGTTTTACATTCAAATGAATGTGACTTTTGGTATTCTTTAATAATATTATCTCCAAAGTCTATATTTGCTCCATTAAATTTATAAAAATATGAAGTTAATTTTTCCAAGTTTTTATCTGCGGGTTTATAGGATGGATCAAATGCGTATGCCGCTCTATAATATTTACCTGCCAAAAGTACATCACCTTTATATTCTGAGATAACACCTAGTAAATTGTATGCTTCTGGAGAATGGTCATTTAAAACCATAGCTGCATGGAGATACACTTTTGCTAGATCAAGCTTACTAGACTTTATTGAATTAATTGCTTGTTCTATATTATTTTGAAAAGAACTTTTTTCATTACTATTTGTTAACATATAATCACCTCATATTATCCTTTCATATTTATTTGTATTTATAATTACATATTATCAAAATCACTACAAAATTGCTATAAAGAACATATAAAGATAAGTCCTAACGTATAAAGATTGTGTGAAGATTTCATGATTTATCTTTGTTTTATTATTCTAAAAAAAGATGAAGCCAAAAGCTTCATCTTTGAAAAATTATTCATCAACTAATCTATAGCCCACTCCAACCTCCGTTATTATATACTGTGGCTGAGCAGGATCCTTCTCAATTTTTCTTCTTATATTAGCCATAAATACTCTAAGGGATTGTGTGTCATTTTCAAAATAACTTCCCCAAATCTCATCAACTATATATTTATGAGTTAACACACGTCCTGCATATCTTGACATTAACTCAATTAACTTGTATTCCATTGGTGTTAAATGTATTTCTTCATTCAGAATTGTAACTCTTCGTTTTTTAAAATCTATACTCAAATTTTTAACATTAAATTCTGATAACATGTCGCCTTGTGAATCACTAACTCCATTAAACTGTCTAAGTGCTACCCTAATTCTAGCTAAGAGCTCGGCTACACTAAACGGCTTGGTCAAATAATCATCTGCACCCTTATCTAGTGCTTCAACTTTTTCCCTTTCACGCCCACGAGCTGATACAACTATAATTCTAGCTTTTGTGGAATCTCTTACATTCTCAATAACTTTAAGCCCATCTATATCAGGCAACCCTAAGTCTAAAATTATGATATTTGGATTTTGTGAAAAAATAAGTGTTATAGCCGTATTCCCAAGTTCCGTTTCAATGCACTTATATCCTTGTGCCTCAAGAGAAACTTTCATAAATCTTCTAATAGGTTTATCGTCTTCAACTATTAAAATCAAAGGCTTTATATTCATTTCCATCGCTCCTTATTCCAGGCAAACTAAATATAAAGGTTGCTCCACCTGAAGAATTATTTAAAGCTTCCATATATCCACCATGTGCTTCTATAATAGACTTACATATAGCTAGTCCCAATCCTATTCCTCGTCTTTCTAAGGACTCTCCCTTAGTTTTTGTATAAAATCTATCAAATATAGTTGATAGATCTTCTTCGGGTATTCCTTTTCCATTATCTGATACTTCAAAAATCACTTCATTTTCCTTTTGCGTAACTTTGATTTTTATAATAGAATCACTCTGCGTATATTTTATAGCATTATCAATCAAATTTATAAACACTTGCTCTATTAATAATCCATCCACAAATAATATAACCACTTTTTCAGGCAATTCGATCTTGATGTTATGGCTTCCTGAAAACCTTGTAACTCTAGATATGGATTCAGAAATAATTTCTTCAACAATCTCCACATCTTTCTTAACCTCAAGCTTACCTTCGTCTATCCGTGTCATGCTTAATATATTTTCAACTGAGTGTATAATCCAGCTTGTATCTTCATAAATAATTTTAAGAAGCTCTTTCTTGGTATCAGTATCAAGAATGTCATAGTTATCACTAATAGTAGAAACTGATCCCAATATTCCTGTAAGTGGAGTTCTTAAATCATGTGAAATTGACCTTAAGATATTGCCCCTAAGTCTCTCTCTCTCAGTCTCTAAATTAATTTGTCTCTTTTTTTCATATAGTTCTTCTCTTTCAATTGCTAAGGCCATTTGTGTAGAAACAGACTGCAAAAGAATCTTTTCGTTTTCAATCAAAATATTTTTTTCTAAGCAAGCTATTCCAATAACTCCCAGTATTTTACTTTGTCCCTTAATTGGATGATAATACCCCACGCTGTTTATAGATTTTTCTGCTTCAAATTCGACCACTTTTCCTGTTCTAAAACATTTTTCAATTGCTTTTGACTCTATTTCAGACTCAAAAATGTCCTTTTGATATTGATTATTAAGCATATAAACATTGGGTGCTTGCAAATTATTTTTCTCGTCTACAATAACCACCATAATAGTTCTGTTAAACATATCAATTAAATTGTCACCACAAACTTCAACTATTTGATCTTTATTTTTTGCTGTTAGCAGTGAGTTACTAATTTTATATAAAATTCTCATACTATTTTCACGTATAAAAGATATTTTTGCTTGTGTTTTAACTCTTGATGTTAAGGTACTTGTTATAATTGCGGCTATAAGCATTATAATAAAAGTTACAGGATAGTCAGTTCTATAAACTAAAAAGCTATAATATGGAATAGTAAAGAAAAAATTAAATAATAACACCCCAGTTATTGCAGCTACTATACCATAAATATATCCATCAGTACTTCTTGATACAAATAATACCGCTAAGATAAACACTATTATTACATTTGATTCATGCAACCCAAGTTTTCGGAGTATCAGAGATATTATAGTAAACAGACTCAGAATTAATAATGTTTTTATTACATTTATAATTATTATTGTTTTAGGTCTAATTTCTTCATAATCACTATCTTTATAATTACCATAAATTTCTACAACTCTTCCTTCGAACTTGCCTTTTTTCAAACTCCCATCACCTTCCTTATACATCTTAATATAAGTTATAATCATATGAACAAGCAATTAATAAATAAGGAAAATTATTTTAATGCTATATTTATATTCTAATCAATTATAGGGATCAATGCAACTTTTCATATGTTCTAAAAGTGCTGATAAAAAATAAAACTATAAAAAGTTTAATAAAGGAAATTTTTATCGATTGATTAGAATATTCTTAAAATTTATGAATAAATATCTCTTTGTTTACAGTAAACAAAGAGAATTAAAAAAAACACTTCAAATGAAGTGTTTTTTTGGTGGCTTACCGGGGAATCGAACCCCGGACACCATGATTAAAAGTCATGTGCTCTACCAACTGAGCTAGTAAACCATGTAAACCTGGCGACAACCTACTCTTCCACAAGGTCACCCCTGCAGTACCATCGGCGCA
>NZ_DATCQT010000041.1:0-58225 GCF_036569345.1 Clostridium sp. | reverse complement strand
CTCTAAGTGTTGAAATAATTAATATCTCTTTTATAGCTGCAAGCATTAATACGGATAATGGATAATATATCATTGGCTTATCGTATACTGGGAGTATTTGTTTTGATATTGCTTTTGTTACTGGATATAGTCTTGTTCCGTTACCTCCAGCTAAAATAATACCTTTCATTTTTGCCTCCTTATAAATTTTACGTCTTATAATTTATTCATAGACTTACTTAAATCCACGATATTAAATATTATTAAAGTTATCAAAATAATATATTCAAAGTGTACAAGCTTGGTGCCTTATAAATTTTAAACAATGCCTGTACACTTTTAATTAAATTAACATATAATAATGCGATATTAAATGTTAACAAGTAGAAATTAGCAAACAATACAAAATGGGAGTGAAGACAATGCAATGGGAATACAGTCTATTTAATAGACTTAAAGATATTCAAAGCCATTCTTTTTTTAATGATGGTGAAAAGGGTGACCCATTATCCAAATGTTATATTATGGCATATTTAGCATCTTTCCTTAAGTTGAAAAATTACGTGGAGATTGGCGTATATAAAGGTAGGAGTCTATTTTCTGTTGCTCAGGCATTTAAAGATAATGAAGGGAAAGCTTATGGAATTGAACCTTTACAAGGCATAAACTTTGAAGTCATGTTTAATCAGGTAGTAATGAATACAGAAGTATTTAAACTTTCTAATGTTGTTGAAATTTTAAGAAAAACTTCCACAGAAGCTGCTCCATATTTCAAAGATATAAAAATTGATATGCTTCATATTCATGGTAACAATGATTTTGAAAGTGTACAGGCTGATATTAATAATTACACACCACAAATAAGAGAGGGTGGAATCATTGTAATTGACTGCATAAACAGGGATTCAATAAAACGCTGCTATGATCAATATAAAAGTGATTATATAATATTATTTGAAACAAATAATTTCGGTATACTAATGAAAAACCAGAAAAATTTAAACAGTGCAGTAATTGATATATCAGCTAAATTGAAAAATCTATATTCTAGGTTGCATGAGATAGAGAAAAAAACAAAAGGGGAAAAGACTACCGTAAATGTAGGTGTACTAGCATATAACCACGAAAAATATATAGTTGAATGTCTTAATTCAATAATTATACAAAAGGGTGATTTTAACTTAAATATTATTATTTGTGAAGATAAATCCACCGACGGTACAGCTGGGATTGTTGAAGACTATATTAATAATGTAGCAGTTGGCAAAAATGTAACTATTGAATATTTGAGAAGTGAAGAAAATTTAGGCATGGTAAAAAATTTAAAGCGGTTGTTAATAGCTTGTGACAAAAGTAGGTATACTGCGTTAATTGACGGTGATGATTACTGGGATGATGAGAACAAAATACAAACTCATATAGATTTTATGGAAAGCCACCCAGAATGCTCTATTTCATTCGATGATATAATAATTAAAAATGGAGATGAATTTGACTTTTATAATATACAGCAACAAATTAAAGGTGATATTTTCAATACATCAGATATAACAAGCATAAATTTTATAGGAAATATCTCCTGCTGTTTTTATTATAGCAAATATTTTAATCATATTCCTAATGGATTTTTTGAAATGTTCGTTGGCGATTGGATGCTTAATATTGTATTTTCAATGTTGGGAGAAATAGGCCACATCAGAAAAGCAATGACGATATACAGAAAGAATGTCAATGGTATTTGGAGTGGAATGACCGAATATGATAAGAACAAAAAAACTATAGAATTAATTGATGTTTACAATAAATTTTTAAATTACACTTATGACGAACAATTTTATAATCTTCGTAAATTCTGTGAATTAGATTATTTAGGTAATAGATATTTGGAACCTCTTTTGTACCGACCTTGACAAGAATAATTCACACTTTAAGTATACTGAACAAATAGTTATTATTAATAATACCTCATCACCAATTATTGATAAAATTGAGTATTCTATATTAATCCGAAGATTTGAAGAATATTTGTGAAAATTGGGAGGAAAAGATTCGGAAAATATTTAAAACAATAAATTTATAAATTGCATTTTTAAAAATTAATTATAAACGTGAAAATTAAAAGGAGGAGCATAAGGCAAGCTCCTCCTTTACTAAAATTATTCCTGATAGCTTGAAATTGTAGTATTTGCATTTTGTAAAGCAGTATCTACTGAATTAAGCGTATTTTGAATTTTTTGCTTATTTTCAGGTTTCTCTACTGAACTAAGTGCATTGTTTAAACAATTTTTAGCTTCTTGAAGATGATTTGTTACATCTTGAACATGCTGTTTAGCATTTTTAGTTTGCATTTGAGTATACCTCCTTAATTTTTAAAATATGTATTTAGAAATTGGCTACAATAAATATTATTTACAATTTAGAATAAAAAATACATGATAATTTAATTTATTTTTTATTATATACCCTGACTTAAAAACTTGTAATGACTGCTATATTAAAAATTCCTTATTATCCTAAAATAATAATAACCCCTGACTTATCTTCCTTTGCTACCTTCTTTATGTGATTTACAAGTTTTATAACGTTCTTATATGATTGTTTTGCTCCCTTTACAAGCAATGGCGCAGATGGAATATTCTATTCCTTTAACTGAAATAAATGCACCTACCTTTACTTTTTTTCTGCACTCATACCAATTAAAGACCCTTCACTATGGCCTTAACAGTAGGTTTCGTGAAATGTATGATCAGCCTACTTATTTTTTTAGACAAGGTATACTAAAGCCTTGGCATGAAATATTGTTGAATTAGCGAATAATTGTGAGGAGCTTATTTTGTAGCCCGTATAATAATAAATATGTACATATATGTTGGCATAGAGTAGTGAAAAAAAACACATATATAATAGGAATCACACATTTTTTCAAAGCACTACAAATGGTGATTTAATAATAGTAAAAACAGAAACAATAAAAATATTATATTTTTTATTGATTCTGTTTTTGTGTTTATGCTAAAATAGAACTATTTAAAGTATGGATGCAAACAAAAGTAAGTACATATTAATTTTATAACTTACTAGTATTGTCCTTATTTCATTGTAAATAAATGAGGTTCTTGTAAGTAATCTTGAACAATTCTAAGACATTCACCAAATCTTTGATAATGAACAATTTCTCTTGCGCGTAAAAACTTTAATGGATCTAATACATCCGGATCATCAGCCATATTTATTAGATATTCATAAGTTGCCCTAGCTTTTTGCTCTGCAGCTAAATTTTCAGTAAGATCTACAATTGGATCTCCTTTTGATTGAAGATAAGAAGCATTAAAGGGAACACCGGCAGCACTTATAGGGTATACTCCACGACCATGGTCTACATAATACCCTGCCATGCCACCTTTTTCAATTTCTTCAAGACTAGCACCTTTCATTAGTTGCCTAACCATGGCACCAACCATTTCTAAATGAGCTAATTCTTCTGTTCCGATATCATTACATGATGCTATTGCTTGAGGAGTAATCATAGAAAATTTTTGACTTAGATATCTTAATGAAGCACCTAATTCACCATCTGGTCCCCCATATTGAGTAATAATAATTTTTGCCATTGCAGGATTTGGATTTTTAATTTTCACTGGATACTGTAAAAACTTATCGTATGTCCACATAAATTACATACCCTCCCTTTCAAAACTGAAATTAGCTTCATATTCCCAAGGCCATGGATTATTTGACCACTGCCATGGATATGGGCTGAGAGAGTCGTGCTCTGATAACATTCCGAAATTCATTTCATAGTGTTCTTTTAATCTTTTGGACTCCATCACATAAAAATTATATTTTGCTAGAGCTTCTTGATCCATTGGATGAGTATTAAGAAATAAAGCAAGGTCTTCTTTCATAAATTCTGTAGCAACAATTTGTTTCAAGAGATCCATACTATTCTTCATAAGTTCTCTCCTTTTTACTTGAATTTAATGGATGGTGTTTTTTATCCTCTCCGTCATATGGACTAAAAAGTTCTGGAAAAACAGTTCCTCTTTTAATCGCTTCTATGGGCGAGAAAATTGTGCAAAGGTTCTGATAGGGAACGTACGCAGCAGCTAATCTTACATTTTTTATTACAGTTTCTTGTGGAATACAGTTATTCATTGTTGAACATTTTGTTTCATTTTTTCTATTTTCATTCTGTTCCAAGTTAATCCTCCATATAATATTGTTGAGTGTACATTATTATATTCAAGTTTTTTGAAAAGTGATCATAATTTGTTATTAAAATTTCTTATTAATGATTATAACATTGCAATACAAATCTTAAAAGTAATCCATTTTTAAAATGCATCCCTTTAAAATTAGGCTATGTTTAATAAAGATGTTGAAAATGTATGTATTTTGAATAATATGGTATAAAAAGACTATATAAATGATTACGGAGGTCTTATTATGCCAAGTGTAGAGTCGGTAAAAAATGGATTTAGAAGTTTTGGGGACTACAGGACAGGAAGAAATATTAGCCTATCTTGAAGAAGTTATTATATTGGGTTCATTTACTACTGAGGTTACAAACGAAGTTAAGGAGAATAGATTTTCCAAAGGAAAGGTCTGCCCATGTTGTTGGCATGATAAGGTATCAAGATATGGAAAATTCAATGGTAAGCAAAGATATATCTGTAAGTCCTGCCGAAAGACCTTCACTGACTTTACACGTTCACCTTGCTATAATAGCAATACTGTTAAAACCAAGCATTTGTTAGTTCAGACACATTCATTTCATCTTTTAGTGATACAAAGTTAAAAGATTTTAAAATTGAATAATTATATTGTTATATTATATAATTAAATAAGCATATAATAGTTAAATATTGTGCCCAATTAACTTAGATAATAGGGAGGTAATATGAAAAGCAAAAAAATTATTAATATTATATTAGGATTACTTATTATTTTATTTTCAGGTTGGGATATCCAGTATTTACATTAATAACATCCATAGTATTGCAATTGTTAATCAAGAAAAAAGTAATAGTTTTAAGTATCATTTTTATAGGATATTTAATTCCAATTATTATAAATATGTTTATTTGTATATTTATAATAGGGCAAATCATAGCGTCAATAATATATATAAATTCCCAAAATGTGAACTTAAAGAAGCATAATATTAACGACATGCTGCACAGTGATACTACCTTTCTTACATTCATTAGTGATATACATAAAAACCAAATAATAGACTGTTGAAAAGCCCAATTAAGTGTAATTGGACTTTCATATGTCAGTATAAATTATTGTGCTGATAATATCTGTTATTTTACAATTATTTAAATAGTTTATTAATTTTATTTTCTTTTAAAGGTAACACAGCTATGACTGTTTATTCTGTTGCTGCTGAGTCATTCCCTTAACCATTTCTGGTATCTTGTCTAAAAGTTGTGTAGCATTTCCAGTTGCACTCATAGTCATCATTGATATATTTCCCTTATCAATTACTATAATAGCATCTGTAGTAATTTTAGCACCAAGTCCTAATGCACCACCAGCCATGTTAGCACCAGAGGCCATTCCCTGAGCAGGTGCATTACCACCTTGTGGCATTTTACTAGCGGTATTACCACCACCACACCCTACTGATACTGAAATTACTGGTATAAATGTTTTATCTTCATGTGTAACAGGTTTACCGATAACACCTTCTGTCTTAGTAAATCTTTCGATATTAGAAAATAAAGTATCAATATTTTGAGATAAATTTAAACCTTGATCCATTTTGTTTTCCTCCTAATCTAATATTTTTTTATTTCTTTAACCTTTTGTTTGAATCTAGATATTTTAATAGGGTTGATCCTAAATTCACCTTTGCACTTGCATCAAAGTAAATATAGTCATTTTCAGTTGTGAAATCTGGTACATGATTAATGGTTTCTATATTTATAAATTGTGACGCGGCATTAATCGCCCCACAAGTAATGCCTGTTGTAAATGGATCACGAAAGCCATAGTAGGTGTTAACATGAATGTCCTTTGAATCAATTAATTTGACAAACCTTGTTCCATTAACTTTTCCTTTTTTTAATCTTTTCTTAAATGATCCTTTCTTAAATAATGTCATCTTAAATAATCTTTTATTCAATAAATATATTGTCAAGATTGGCTTTTTATCCTCAATAGTAATTAAAGCTTTTAAAAATGAATGCAACCATATTAAAGTCAAACTTAAATTCGTTTTAGAAGTATCAAATACTACCTTAACCCTTACAGCTACAGTAAATAATAATATTATTAAAATCACTACAATTAATAATATCAAAAAAATTAAGCTCATAGAAGATACCTCCATATTATAATAAATTATCTAAATCTCTAATAGTTTAACCAATAAGTTTAAATATATGATATAAGTTTCCTTCATAAATTGGTGCTTTTGGATTTGGTGCATCGAAATACTTACCTGGTGTTGATAAATCAAAATATAATCTGCAGTCTTCTGTAACCCCAAAGCTCTTATTTGACCCAGTATCTTTAAACTTATTTTATAAAAAATCTATTGTTTCTTTACATACTTATCATCAATTTGACGATATAAGTTTTGATATACAACTTTTGCTCTTAAAACAGGCGATAATCCTGCTTGAACAAGAGTTTGGATTTCTCCAACACTCACATCCTCATTATCTACATGGTGTCCATTTATTAAGTTAATAGTTTCTGCTACCATTTCCATATGACTTAGTTCTTCAGATCCTTTGATCTTAGAGCAGAAATTTCACTCGTTACTACTGTATGTTTATCTACATTAACATTCTCTTCAGTAACAGGAATTTTAATTGTTTCTTCTTCTATAATTGGTGAATCACTTGCAATTTAGTCTCTTCTTCAATTACTATATCAAGCTCTTCTTTTCTTAAATATAGTTTATCATCACCACCAATAATTTCTTTTTTAGCTTTTAAATCTTTTTCGAAAAATCCACCTAATATATTCATATAAATACCTCCATTAATTAATATTTTAATGGAAACAATAAAAAAAGCCTAGCATTATGCTAAGCTATAAAGGAGAATGATATATTTATTTTCTATATATGATATCCATTACACTTTTAAAATGTTCACATTTATATGAAAAAAAGTAAAAGTTATGCTAAAAATTTCTATAGCATTCTTAAATCTTGTGTAAATATATTTTTCCAAATAGCACATACTAGTAATATCCTTTTTTTTTTTGATTATATAGAAAAACTACATTAGGTTTGCTGCCTTAATGTAGTTTTTTTATAGTAATTAAATATTAATATATGAATATTTTATTTAATGTATTATTTGAAAAACTTTCCTAGTAACCAATGAATCATAAAGTTAGTTCTCTTTTATTCGTGATATGTATATTTCCGTACAAACGATTAAACTATATATAAAATCAGATTGAATATTTGTTTCTAATGATTATAAATAATTTAATTCGCAGACTTTATAAATATTAGAAAATTGTTGTCATAGGTGATTTAAAAATTTATTGTAGTTTTATAGCCTTTTTGCTTTTTTGTTTTTATCATATTCTGTCACACCGTTCCAAATACCATTTCAAATCGTGTTATATAGACTGTATTACCATTGCATTTTCTTCACTTCTTTTTATAAAATTTTCTTATTTCTACTTATTTATATTTACTTTAGCCTTATACTCTGTTGATTTAATAAAAAAATCTATATCTTTTAATATAAATGTCACCAAATTTAATAGTTATTCACCTTTCCGTATCCAGTGAATATAATATTATTGAAGAATTTATCTAGGAGGATTTATTTTGCAAGAAGAAATAAATGAAAGTAATTCAACATATCAACCTTACCCTTATATGATGCAACCAGCTATAGATTCAAGCATAATGTATTATCGACAACAAGTACTATTGCAAATGCAACAACAAATGCGGCAGCAAATGCAGCCGCCAATTATTGAGCCAAAGTTGGAGCAACTGGATGAATCCACAGACTATCCAACAGAAAGAGAAGAAGACATTCTTGGAAGACAACATGGGTACGGAGGTGGCGGCGGTAATTTTGGTCATGGCGGTGGAAATTTTAATCCTCTTTTCCCATTCTTTGTTTACCCATACTACCCATACTACCCTTACCCTTACCCATACCCTTACCCTTACGATTACTATCCTTATTATTAAGAAAATTTAAATTAGAAATTTGATAATCGTTATGGGATTACCCTTTTAGATT
Source organism: Clostridium sp. (assembly GCF_036569345.1). Classification (GTDB taxonomy): domain Bacteria; phylum Bacillota; class Clostridia; order Clostridiales; family Clostridiaceae; genus Clostridium_AD. Next base: position 50,012 of record NZ_DATCQT010000041.1, on the reverse strand, counting down.
ATATTAAGGGTTGTCCATCTATTGTATTCATAATTAGAGATATTATAAGATAAGCAGATAATATTTCGTTTCCTTTTAAAATGAGAAAAAATGTAACCACCACATTTAAATATTAAAGGTGGTTACATCTAAAAATTAATTTTATCTTATTCATTTATTAATTTTTCTTTATTGTAAGATAATACCTTTATTAGTACTAAAACAAGGCAAATACTTAAATATGAGGAAACATATAATTCTGCTAAAAAGTGCATAACCCTTTAATTCAATTCATAGGGGTGTGCATTTATTATAATTTAGACCTAGAGCCTTTTATATCCAGGCATAATTTTTTCCTTGTAATTTTCCTGCAAATAACAGAAACCCCTCAATTCAAGGGTTTTGCAAGATTTTACAATTAGTTATTGTAGTTTATGTATATGTCTGGGCAACAAAGTGATACTAATATGCATTGAAATAGGTTTTGCGTAAAAGGCACCTCCTCTTGAACCCCTTTGGTCAATATTTATTGAGATTTTAATCTTTTAATGGTAGGTCTGCTGCATAAATAACACTAATCTTTAAATATAATATCTGATATTATAGTTAACGAATGATTAATGAATTCATCTTCATGATTATAAAATATATTATATGCTTTACTTACCTGATCAAGCGGAATTTTATGAGAAATAATCTTCCTGGGGTCAAGTTACCCTTTTGTTATCATATAAAGTAGCATAGGCATATAGTGAATAACCGGCGCCCATTTTTATGGTAATATTCCTTTCCCATATGTTTCCTAAAGGAAACTGGTTATATTTAGCACCATAAACTCCTGTAAATTGCATTGTTCCAAGTTTTCTTACATCATCCATAGCGATTTTTATAGGGCTAATTGTTCTGCCTATAATCTTATTTTTTGCTCAATAACTTCGATGGTGTCTTTTTACCATCCATTCCAACCGCATCAATAACAACATCCGCACCGAACCTTAGCCCAACGTACTTGGCGAAGGAATGTGCATTGGTGCTTTATTAGAGTATTGATTCTGAATTACCTATAGCAAAAATTAGTTTTTCAAAGTGTACTGTAAGATTTCTATAAACCTCCTTAAGCTTTGGTCTATCTGATTGATTTTTACCAGATCTTAATCCTAAAATAAACGTAATCGTACTTACAATTAAACTTGTTATTATACTTGTTATTATTGGATTTGATTTCATTACGTCTCACCTTCCCACACTCTTCAATGACTTGTTTATACTTTTTTAAACTGCGCATTACTGTTTGATTTCTTTTCTTAATCTTCACTCGTTTGCTACGATGTTATTTAATACATCTAACTAATTTCTGCTCTAGCCTTATAAAAATCATATATCCAACAAAGATTTTCTTTATCTATCAGATATTTATTTGTTTTTACATAAAATAATATCCTTATTATAAATTCGATCTCATAGCAAATACATTAACTTAATTAATTTTAAATTTATAAGCTTTATAGCGAACCATGCCTTTTTTTCTTGCCTCCATGATTGCCTGATCTGGTTCCTATATAGCATACATTTTAATTTCTTTTATCGTCTTATCAATATTTTGTCCTTTAAAGTTCTTAATCACTGATTTTAGAAACTTTTTATCGAGTCTTGGAATTATCTATATATTCCTTTATTATATTATTATGTTTTATGCATTCAAACTCTTGCTTTATATTCAAGTTCCATCAGGTCATTTTTTAACATTTACAACACTACCAATATTCAACAAATAAGGTTGATTTCCTTTAAATTCTATGCAAAATCTGTATTTAGATGAATAAAAAAAGAGCATTTCTGCTCTATAAAACTATTCCCACAAATTCTTAGTAAATTCCTATTCCTATACCTCTTTTTTCTTTTTTAGTTTCTCCAATATATATAGTTATCTTATCATTAGTTATATTAAGAACATCCCCCTCTTTAGCTGTAATAGAGATTTTAGATTTTTCAATATCTAGCATTTGCCCATCTTCCTTAAACATACCCTCAATCAATAGCTACTTTTTATCATTACTTTATCTATTTTTATAACTGACATAGGCTCATTATCAACTAGCTTTTACCCCACCCTTAGAGCATTGCACTCATTAATGGGTAATCTTCCTCACCATTTGCAATTCCACCACACATACTATTTAGTCCTGAATGAAGGAAACAAGAGCGAACTACAGATTGAGACCCATACTTTAGCCTGATTTCATCAATGGCCTTATTTAACTTAATGTCTTTCTCATAATCAAAAATATCAAGTAAAGAACACTGATAAAAATCATTACCACAAAAGTCGGTGATATGAACCCCCAAATGCCTTATTGGATTACCTTTCCAAACATTATCAAATAAATAACAAGCTATTTCATGTATTTTTCGTGTCGAATCAGTAGCTACTATCAATTTCTTCTGACGAGAATAAAATATCATATCAGAACCTCTGGCACTTATACTAACCACAGTGCAGCAGTTTCGTGAACCCATTAAACGCATAGATACTGTTTCACATAAGGATAACAATACTTTATGAGCCGTATCACAATCTTCTACGTCAAATGCTATTGTTGTAGAATTACCTATACCCTTCATTTCAATATAGTTACTCTTTCTAACTTCTGAGCACTCAATGCCATTAGCATAATTACAAATTACTTGACCGTGGCTCTTTAATTTATTCTTTAAAATATCTAAATTATAATTTGCTAGTTCTCCTATGGTGTTAATATTTAAGCCATGTAGTTTGGGCGCAGTTGCTCTACCTACCATAAACAAATCTTCAACAGGTAATGGCCACATTTTAGTTTTAATCTCATTAGGAAATAAGGTGTGGATATTATCAGGCTTCCTAAAATCCGATGCTACTTTTGCTAACAACTTATTATTTGATATTACTATATTAACCGTAAACCCAAGCACGTTCTTTATTCTAGCTTTTATGGTTTCAGCAAGCTCCATATAATTTGGATATAAGTGCTCCATATTAGAAAAATCTGAAAAGCTTTCATCTATACTGAATCTTTGTATTTTGGGCGTGTACTCTTGAAATATTTGATACATTTCAGCACTACATTTCATGTATAACCAATATCACGGAGGTACAATTACTATCCCAGGACATTTAGCCCTAGCATTATATTAAGTTTCTCCTTTATGTATATCAAATTTTTTAGCAGGTATCGATTTAGTTAGTCACTGCAGTAAAGAGATTACAACAAAAGATATTATAAAAGGCTATTAATATGACAAAGATCATAATAGTTGTAACGGATAATGACTTAAAAACATATCAAGCTACCCCTTAGCTGGTGGAGACTAATCTTTTAACCTTTGCGAGCAATTTAATAGTAAGTAAATTTAATACTATACTAAATAAATATTTTTTAATTAAATACAAATCAAACTTTTTGGTTAATATATAAATATACAAAATATTTTAACCTAAAATAAGATAACAAATGAAATTGTTATACCAAATAAAAAGTAAGGAGGTATTTTAATTATGGAAAATAAAAAAGAGAATAAAGGTACCGTAAGTAGCTTTATAAGCTTATTAATAAGATTTGTAGTAACTTCAATTATATTATCAATAACATCGTTTTTAACACCGGGCTTTGTAATTGTGGGTCTAAGATCAGTTATATTAGCTGCAATAGTTATATCTCTAATTGATTATGCAGCTGAAAAAATTATGGGCATTGATGCATCACCATTTGGAAAAGGTTTAAAAGGCTTTGTAATTGCAGCTATAATATTATTTATAGCACAATATATAGTTCCTGGAATGGCAGTATCTATTACAGGCGCAATACTTGCTTCAATTGTAATTGGAATATTAGATGCTATACTTCCTGGTAGGGCCATGTAATATTAAGTTTTTAGAGCAACTAATATTTATATAACTATTAGTTGCTCTATTTACATTAAGGGGTAGCGCCAACATTGTAGGTAATGTTGGCGCTACCCCTAGTTGAAGAAGAAATTTTATATTTTCATATTCACATGTCAGTGTCATAATTAAAAGTTATATGGATATATTGTGAAATAAAAGGAGAAGACACCATCATCGAAACTACCAGCGAATTTTACTGCATTTGATATTCTCTACTATGATAATCAAACAGTTACAGACTTACCATTAATACAGCGAACCAAGGATTGGATTAAGATTAAGTACTTATTAGATTATGATTTTGTAGTATGTGGATATATTCTTAAGGGTGGTGATTTCATAAGCATTGTACTTGGCCAATATTTAAATAAGGAATTGGTATGCAAAGGTCATGTTACTTTAGTGCTATCTACCGAAGATTTTCAATTAATAAAATCTACACACCAATTAAGCACACAACCTTTTAATGAATTGCCTTCTGGAAACGATAATGCAGTTTGGCTAGTACCTAAACTTGTGTGTATTGAAAATTTAAGATGAAAACTGCAATGGTGGATTGTGACAACCTGTATTCAAGGGTATTAGAGACGATAAAACACCTAAAGATTGTACCATATAATAATAGCTATTTTAAAACTAAATTTTATAGAAATGGGTAAGCTATAGTATACACTGAGAAATACAGTGTAACTTATATATTTGGAGGGAGAATACTTATGAATAATAAAAATAAAAACGCTAATGTAAGCAGTAGCACTAGTGGTGCTACTTTACAATCAAGTAAAGAATCAACTGGTTTTAAGGTTGGTTCAGTAAAGGTACTAAGTAATGAACAATCTTATGCATCCAAGGACGATTCAAGCACTGATATGTCTACTATGACTAATAATATTAATTCTAGCACTCCAGAAGATGTCAAAGAATTTAATGCACGTTCAAAAGCTATTAGAGCAGCAGGTAAAAAATAAACTAAGTATTAGATTAAGAGGATAAATAAAAATTATGGATATAAAAAAAGCTAAAGAGTTTAAAGCTGATGCCGTATATGAAATTAATTAAATGGTGACGCTAATTGATGATTAAGTGGAAGAAATTGCATTTGATGGTGAATATGATTTTTATGAATGATAGGAACCACTTCGTTTTAAATTAGGTTTATAGGTTAATTAATTTTATATTGCACATAATATAACGTAGTAAAATTTTATAATTCCGGAGGTATTAATATGAGACAACTATCAGAAGGCGAATTATTATCCCTTACATCTTTATTAACTATGGAAAAAGACGGTTTGGCTGTTGCTAAAGTAATGAAAAATCTAATTAGCGATGAAGATTTAAAAAAGCAAGCTGAAACTGGAGTATTAGCAATGGAAGGAAGAATAAAAGGAGTACAACAATTTATTAACGAAAACCAAGTAGCAATTACAGGAGGGACAAAATAATATGGGGACTTTAATGAACAATATTGTTAAAGGAAATACAGATATTAATGATGAAGTAATAGCTGGAAATATGATTGGTTCTGCAACAAGTGCAGCAGATGCATATCTAGCTGCAACTTTGACAAGTTCGACACCTGAATTAAGAGCATTATATTCAACTAGTTTAAATGGCATAATAGGTGGTCATTCAGCATTAACAGCCCTATCTGTAAACCGTGGATGGGCAACACCTTATAATAAACCTTCACAGCAATTAGCAGATATTTATAAAAAATCTGAAACTACAGTTGAGAATAAATAATTTATTTACATTTAAAGTGAACCACCTTTGGAATTATAATTTCCATAGGCGATTTTATAAAATACTGCATTGGGTGTGCTAATGCAGTATTTCATTTGTATACACAAAAATTAAATGGAGGAGCATGAGGCAAGCCCCTCCTCACTTATTAAAAATTATTCCTGATGGTTTGAAATTGTAGTATTTGCAATTAAGTACAAAATATATATGAAAATAATATGTTCTTACTAAGAGTATTTCAAGTATTATTACTAGTAGTCTACTTTGTCTAAATGAATCACATTTAATAGATTTATAGTTTGTGCAATTTCTTTTTCTCGTAGAAACTTTAATGGCTCTAATACATCAGGGTCATCATCCATATTTATAAGGTATTCATAATATGTCCTTGCCTTTTGCACAGCAGCTTAGTTTTCTGTAAGATCTATAATTGTATCTCCTTTTGATTGGATATAAGTGGAAAAAGTATAATTATTATAAAGGAGGAATGAATTAAACTTGAAATATATAAAAATAATTTATTATCTGAACTAGGAGTTGAATTATATAAATTAAATAATAAAGATATTGAGTGTTTAGACGACGCAATATTATTTAGTAATGAAAAAGATAGACTAAATAGGATTATTGAATAAACCTGGAATTATTGAACAAACCTGGTTATATGCAGGCTTGTTTAAATTCAAGCTGTACATTTATATTATTTGTATTTATATTGCTATTATCGTTGTTATTAGTCTCATTTAACTGTATCTTAACTAACTCCTCAACCTTAGCTTTTGCTAATGAATAATATTTGGAAAATAGTCAATAATTTATATATACCAACCTTACAATTAATTGATTGATAAAAAATGCTGCATTGGGGTCCCCCCGAGTGCAGCATTTTTATTTATTTAAGCTTTATAGCATTGCGCTCATCAACGGATAATCGTCTTCTCCTATACCTCCACACATTGGGCTAAGCCCTGAATGAATAAAACAAGATCTACTAATAGCTTTATGACCGTATTTTAGTCTAATTTCATCGATTGCTTTATTTAATCTGCTATCCTTCACGTAATCAAAAGTATCAAGTAAAGAACATTGATAAAAGTCATTACCACAAAAATCGGTGATATGAACCCCCAAATGCCTTATCGGATTACCTTTCCAAACATTATCAAATAAATAGCAAGCTACGTCATGTATTTTACGAGTTGAATCAGTTGCTACTTTCAATTTCTTCTGACGAGAATATGAGATCATATCACTACCTCTAACACTTATACTTACTACAGTGCAACAGTTCTGTGAATCTCTTAAACGCATAGACACTGTTTCACACAAGGATAACAATACTTTATGAGCCGTATCACAATCTTCTACGTCAAAGGCTATTGTTGTAGAATTACCTATACCCTTCATTTCAATATAATTACTCTTTCTAACTTCTGAGCATTCAATACCATTAGCATAATTCCAAATTACTTGACCATGGCTCTTCAATTTATTCTTTAAAATTTCTATATTATAATTCGCTAATTCTCCAATTGTATTGATATTTAGATTATGCAATTTGGGCGCTGTAGCTCTACCTATCATAAACAAATCTTCAACTGGTAATGGCCACATTTTAGTTTTAATTTCATTAGGAAATAAGGTGTGAATATTATCCGGCTTCCTAAAATCCGATGCTACTTTTGCTAACAACTTATTATTTGATATTCCTATATTAACTGTAAACCCAAGCTCGTTCTTTATCCTAGCTTTTATAGTTTCAGCGAGCTCCATATAATCTGGATATAAATGCTCCATATTAGAAAAATCTAAAAAGCTTTCGTCTATACTGAATCTTTGTATTTTGGGAGTGTACTCTTGAAATATTTGATGCATTGTAGCACTACATTTCATGTATAACCAATATCTCGGAGGTACAATTACTAGCCCTGGACATTTAGCCCTAGCATTATATAAAGTTTCACCTGTATGAATATCAAACTTTTTAGCAGGTATAGATTTAGTTAAAACAATACCATGTCTGCTTTCCTCATCTCCACCTATTACAGATGGAACTGTTCTAAGATCTAATTGCTCACCCTGTTGAAGTCTATAAGCAGCTTCCCAGGATAAATATGCACTATTTGCATCTATATGAAATATTAATCTGCTCATAAATCATCTTCCTTTCAAATCAGTTCTATATTTTTTCTGAACACTTGTTCTCATTAAGTATACCTTACTATAAAGTTTTTTAGAAGTAAATTTGATAACCTTTTTTAGTAATATATGTATTTCGTTGTGTTCACATCAAACCAATAGTAAATAGATTACGTTATGGTTATACTAATTAAAAAATAAGTGAGGTGTTAATAATGGCTGTAGCTCATAAAACAGTAATATCTTTCGGCCTTGTTGCTATACCGATATCCATGTATACCGCGACGCAAGACAATGACATACATTTTAATCAATTACACAAAGAAGATAATTCAAGGATAAAATATAAAAAATCTTGTAGTCATTGTGGTAAGGAAATTACAACAAAAGATATTATAAAAGGCTATGAATATGATAAAGATCATTACGTAGTTGTAACGGATGACGATTTAGAAAAAATCAAAACTGAAAAAGAGAAGTCTATACAAATAATGCACTTTGCACAACTTAATCAAATATCTCCTATTTATTATGATAAAACGTATCAAGCAACTCCTTTAGCTGGTGGAGACAAAGCTTTTGAACTTTTACGTGAAGCCCTTATGTCTGAGCAAAAGATTGCAATAGGTAAGACTGTAATGGGAACAAAAGAAACTTTACTTGCAATAATTCCCCGTGAGGATGGAATATTAATCTCTACAATGTATTATGAAGACGAAATTAAAGACCTTGCTAAATCATACAATAAACCAGAGTTAGTAGAGGCTGAGTTCACTATGGCAAAAGCATTAATCAACTCCATGATTACTCCTTTCGATCCTGCTAAATATAAAGATGAGTATCAAATGAAGTTACGAGGTTTGCTTGAAACAAAAATAGCTGGCAAGGAAATTGTTGCCTCTAAATCTGAAGCTCCAAGCAATATAATTAATCTTATGGATGCACTAAAAGCTAGTATTGAGCAAAATAAAGTTAAAGAAAATCCAAAGTCTAAGCCAACTCGTAAAAGAACACCAAAAGGTGCCTAATGGACTTGTTTGAGAATAAAAACATTAAACCTATGTTAATTGGTGAGATGCAAGAGGCATTTGACAGTCCTGATTATATCTATGAGCTAAAGCTAGATGGTGAACGTTGTATCGCATACCTTGATAAAGACATAACCGAACTGCGCAACAAAAGAAATATTAAGATGCTTATTAAAGTACCAGAACTATCGAGTATACACAAACAGGTCAAAAGACGTTGTATATTAGATGGTGAATTGATAGTTATTAAGAATGGGGTTCCAGACTTTTATGAAATTCAGCGACGGTCACTAATGTCAAACACCTTTAAAATCCAACTTGCATCATCAAAACTGCCGGCTAGTTTTACAGCATTTGATATTCTCTACTATGATGATCACTCGGTCACTGATTTACCTTTAATGAAACGTAAAAAGTTGCTTGAAAAAGTTATTAAGGAAAATGAGCGCATTGCAATTTCTCGATATATAGAAGAACGAGGGGTTGAATTTTATCAGCTTGCTAAGCAAAATCTATTAGAAGGCATTGTTGCCAAAAGAAAAGATAGTAAATATTATTTCGACAAACGTACAAAAGATTGGATTAAAATTAAATACCTCCAGGACGATGACTTTGTAGTATGTGGATATATTCTTAAAGGTGGAGGCGTCATAAGCATTGTACTTGGTCAATATTTGAAAAAAGAGTTGGTTTACAAAGGTCATGTTACGCTGGGACTATCTACAGAAGACTTTCAATTAATAAAATCTACACCCATATTAAGCTCACAACCCTTTAATGAAGTGCCCTCTGGAAATGATAATGCAGTATGGATAGAACCTAGCCTTGTATGCATTGTAAAATTTATGATGAAAACAGCAAATGGTTCATTGCGACAACCCGTATTCAAAGGTCTGAGAGATGATAAAGATCCTAAAGATTGTACCATAAATTAAAGGAGATATATTATGTATAATGAAAGCCAAATTAAATACAAAAATAGTAATATTACTCTAATTGATGACAATGAAGATATAGCAAAAATTGATATTACAACTTCGAAAGGACATATGTTTAGAGATAAGGCTTTAATGATTGCAGATGATCGGCATGTAGAAGATTGTACTGTATTAGTTTCAAATCTTACTGATTTAGAAAAAGTAAAGTTATTTGATGCACTAGACTTGAGTTTGCATGACAATACCGACACAAATGCATATATGACAGATAAAATTATATATTTGGAAGATCAAATTGAAGCCTTAACTGAATCACCTAATTGTTCTACTGAAGAAATTGCATTTGATGGCGAGTATGATTTTTACGATAAATAATAATGTAAACAATGCAAAAGAGCCTAGTTGGCTCTTTTAGTTTTTCCATAAGTCATAGACATGATTACCTCTTGGAGCTGTACCACTTAACAGAAGGGCCATACTACTACCCCAAAATTAAAATATAATACCTAAGGCTCACATTAATAATACTATTCGCCTACACAACGTATAAATTACATTACATATCTTGTGTTTTCTAAATTTAAAATCATTAATTTTTAATATTTTTGTTTTCTCAGTATTTATTATAGACCTTTTATACTAAATGCCTCATTTATAGCTTTTTTTACTGAACAGCTATATTGATTACAAAGCAGCCCACTTAGTCCATATTGTGAAAAATGTTCTTTTTTCAGTATACTTGGTGCTTGCCTTTGATTCAGCTTTAATTTTTTATGAACTAACCATTTTACAGCCTTTTTTCTGTTTTTTATATCATGCCAAAAGTAATCAGATACTTCGGAGTGTCTAAATTCCCAATCTTTTATCATTCCTGGATATACTGCATCACAGATATGATGTATACTCGGGTAATAAGACCAGAGTGTTAATAATCCTTGCTTCTTCAAAATTTCCCAGTTCAGATTTTCTTTAATGTCATCAATGCCCCATTTAAGTTCTACTTCAAACACATATTTTAAAGCACCAATTCTATTTTCTTCCTGTGTCCAGTAGTTTTGAGGTACTTTATCATGTTTAAATTGCCAAGGCATATATTCCACCTCTGGATAAGTGCATGTTATATAACGAATAGCTGAACGTCCAAATAACTTTGAAGCAGTATGGAGCTTGTACTTGGTTAAGAACATCTTGGATATTTCCCTCTTTACATCTTCTTTGTTAAATTTAAGCCTTTCATCTATTAAATATTTTAATAACTTAATAGCAACATCTTTTGATTCTTCTACACTCCTATTAGCCCAAAACCCTGATGGAAAGTTTGGAATTCTACCTTGCAATAAAAGTTCATATATTCCTATATCATCTAAATTAGTAAAATTAATTTGAAAATTGTTAGGCATATCAATAACCCCCTTACTCTCTAAATTATTGACAAACCTTCTTAATATCAATCATTTTATAGTGAAAATTAAAATAAAATACCCTATAAAGTAGACTTTTTTCTCTACTCTATAAGGCAATATATTACGTTAATGTTATTATTTATTCTCATAAATCCTCAGTTAACTTTTCAATTTCTCTAAGCCTTTTTTTAGTTTCCTCTATATTAATAGTAATCCTATTATTATCAATACTTAGTACATCTCCTTCTTTAGCACTAGTATGTAAGTTAACTCTTTTTATATTCATCATAGTTCTATCATCTTTTTCACACACTGCGTAAGATCCCTCAAATCTATCAATAATAACTCTCACTTAATTCCCTCCTGCACATATATTACATGGGTCACTATGTGAAGAACTTAGCGCTTCACCTAATGTTCCACTTAATATAGTCTTGCTTCTTAATAATGTACTACAACTTTTACTGAAGTGGTACGATTTTCCTGAAGGAGTATAATATACAATTTTACTGTTATTCGCTGCTATAGGTACTGGAGTGAGAGCAGTTTTAACCGTAGAACTTCCACTACTTGAGGAACTGTTACTAGAAGCACTTGAGCCTATTCCTGCAAAAGCATAACTACCAGGTTTAGTATTAAAGGTTATGTTCTTACCATCTGATGTTGCAATAATTGTGCCATTCTCATCTGTCCTAAACGCTTTAATTCCTTTAGCTTTTAATCTATCCATTGTGGATTTGTGAGGGTGTCCGTAACTGTTACCGTTGCCAACTGAGATGATAGCATATTTAGGGTTAACTTTGTCTAAAAAAGCTTCTGTAGTTGAAGAGTTAGAACCATGATGTCCCACCTTAAGCACATCCGCACCTACATTAAGACCTTTAGATAGCATTTCATTCTCAGAAACATCCTCTGCATCTCCATCAAACATAAAGCTATTATTACCAAACGTTAGTCTAATTACAATTGAAGTGTTATTTAAATCTTTATAGCCACTACTATTAGGTGCCAAAATTGTAGCTGTTGCATTTCCTATTTTAAAAGTTTCCCCAACTGTCGGCACTGTAACTTTCATTCCCTTAGCTTTTATGGCACTTACTACATCTCGAAAAGTTTTAGTGTTTGATGTAGCTTTTGGCATATATATTTTCCCAATTTTAAAAGAATTTATAATATAATCCATACCGCCAATATGATCTTCATGTGGATGCGTACCAATAACATAGTCTAACTTTGTTATACCTTGATTAAATATATAATTTTTAACGGTACTTGAGTCTTCATTATTTCCTGCATCTATTAACATAGAACTTGAACCTTGTTGTATTAAAATACTATCTGCTTGCCCAACATCCATATACGAAACCTTTAGAGTTCCAGTTACAGTCTTTTTACCATTACTAACTGATGTTATATTTTCTTTCTGTGCAGGTACTTCTTTAGTTATAGTCTTATTTGTCTCTGTTTTTAAGGTCGACTCTGTTGGCGTGGTATTTTTAGATGTACTTGAGCAGGCAATTAAGCTGAACATAACCATTAATACCAAAATAAAACTTAAAAACTTTTTCATATTTTTCATCTTAATCCCCTCATATATTTTTTATTATAGGTTATACCAGCTCTTTATCATCATGCTTACATTTACTTTGTAAGCAATTAATAAACTGTCACCTTGACTGCTATTAACCGCTTACCAATATTCCTCTTATTAGTTTATTAGCGCTTCTTTAGACCATTTGAATATCCTTCATTGAGTAAAACACGCCTTACCGTTTCTATCCCGTAATCATAGGATTTTGCTATCTGCCGTATTGTTTGTTTTCTAGCTTTATATATCTCGACAATTTCCTGTTCTATCAGTTTATCCATAAAATATCCTCCCTTCCTCATTAAATCGGGGTATTTTGATCATTTGTGCAATTAGGATTGAATATATCCAAAATTTCTTCATACCCATACTCTTTTTCCATCAGTAATCATCTCCAATGTAAATTCATTTAACTCTTTAGGTCATATTATCATTCCTCCTCATTTATAATTAAAATCCCACTATTTAAAACTAACAGTTTCATTTGGTTAACTGCATTTCTTTCAATATTAAGTTGTGGTGTGTAAGGTGTTTTAGGCTTTAAAACGTAATCAATTAATGCCTTTAAGAATTCTCCATCATCGATATCATTTGGATCAACAATTGTAGCATTATCTTTCTTATTTTCTGTTAAGTCTAAAATCGGAAAAGTTTTAAACAATTTCCCATTCGACAAATGATCTCTAAAAAACTTACTATCATCTTTAAATTCCTCATTTTCTTTTATTAATAGCTGACTGAATAGCTTAAGCGCACGCCCAGGAGTGCTTAACTCATTTTCGCTATACATTGTAAAAGAAATAGATTTTTCGTTGACAACACAATCATTTTCATCGATAAATTTCACATTTTGTTCTGATGCCTTCCATTTTGAATTACATACACCAATTGTATGTAAAATAAATGTTTTTCTCTGTCTTAAATCGCATTCAACTTCTTGGTTAATAATAATTACTCTCATTGAGTATTGATTCATATTAATCCTCCTTTGTGAGCCGTTTTCAAGTTTTATATTATTAATCTCTTGTTTTATGTTTTCATTTTACGTCAATTTTATGTGTAAGTCAACAATTATTTTTTAATTATTTTAATTTTTATATTTCTTTTATCTTATGTAAAATTTAAAATATTTTCATGCCCATTTTATGTGGATTTCTTTATTTTTCTAAATTTGCATTTTTAGGCATTACAATGTTCTAAACGATATTTTTATCGTTCCAGGGCAATAACTCATCTTGAACCGTTAATTAATTTTCGGTAATTCATTTCATTTTGTTCCTGAAGATTCCTCACCTACATCTCCACCACCTCATTACTCCCCTCTAACTACTCTAATGTCCCAACCCCATTGTCGGCTATTTATTGTAGCATAATCTAATTTACTAATTCCATATTTTTCAGCAAGGCTTTTCTTCTAAATCCTAGCCATGCGTTCCAAGTGACTTGTCCCAAGGTAACATTTCAAGAATGACTTTATAATTCCGCTAAAAAGTGCACACCCCCATCTATAAATGCACACCCCTAACTTCAAAATCCATAGTTGTGTGCATTTATTCTAATTTAATCCATATTTTTATCTCTAAATCTTAAAAATCCCTACTCTAAAGTACCAAAAAAAACAACAAAAACCCTTGAATTCAAGGGTTTTCCATTGTATCAAAATTATTGTTTATGTATGTATGGTGGAAGCGAACCGTACACAATTGTAGCCACAATTTCTAGAGACGATTTACTAGAGAATTATAGGTAATAGGTAATTAATACGAGTAAGAATACAATTAGAAAGAATCTTCAATAAAACTTTTTTCTAAATTTCTTAAATATCTATTAACTTAGCTTCACTGCAACTCAATAAAGTTCAGTTCTTATATAATTTAATGAGGTTATGAAAGCTAGTAATATAGCTAAAGTTCGTTAAATGCATTAAAACACGAACTTTATAAATGTTTAATAAATAAACCCATAGCCCTTTAGAAATTAAGCTATGGGTTTATTTATATAGCAGAATTATATTGGTTAATCATTTTTCCAGCTTTAAAATCAGTATTTATTTGTTGCTCCTTTTTTACAATAAAAAAATTCAGTTTGTAACTTACTTGATATATCATCAATTTTACCTTATATTTACTTGTTTTGATTTTTCATATCAATACTTATCTGAGTTAAAACATCCATCATTTTGTTGTAATTTTCATACTCATCTTTATCAATTTTCTGAGATGTTTCCACATTATAATAATACATTAATAAAATAATTATTAAAAATCGTATTAAGCATGTTATTAGCCATACTAGTAGAAATATTAATAAATAGACATTTTTATTATCTATAAATATGATGTATAAA
This sequence comes from Clostridium sp., assembly GCF_036569345.1. Taxonomy (GTDB): domain Bacteria; phylum Bacillota; class Clostridia; order Clostridiales; family Clostridiaceae; genus Clostridium_AD. Next base: position 34,922 of record NZ_DATCQT010000041.1, on the reverse strand, counting down.
GGTAAAATAAAAGCAGAAAGAATTGCAAGTGCTATATATTTTATGTATTTCAGTGTTAAACCCTTCTCTGCCAACCTTGATGTTGCTGTAGAATTGGTTGAACCAAACACTGAAGTAATTGTTGCATATATTCCTATTAAAATAAATGTAATATTTACTATAAGTCCCAGTCTGTTTTCAGAAAAATAGGTTGTCATATAGATTTGAATTTCTTGAGTAGAATGTGAAATTTCTGGAACTACTTTACTTGATAGGTATAGAATCATAAATAGTGCTAGTATGATCTTTTCCACTATAGGTAGTTCTTTTAGTTCTTTAAAAACCTTTTTCACATTAACACCTCCATATTAAAAAATACTTTCAATAATTATATTACTCAATTTAAGCTATATTGTTCAACTTTCAGATAATTCGTTTTCTATATTGGTTTTTAATTCTATTCTATTCTCTTCATAGGGATCAAATACTAAATCAGGCATTACATCATTTGTTACATTTACCCAATAATTTCTAAAAGCTCTAATTATATTACTGGATTGCTTTTCTACTGTCTTTTTAATTTCTAAACTAATTATTTGTAATGCAGGATTTTTGTCTTTAGAATTAGATAATATTTTATCTTTTAATAAAGCATTTGAGTCTTTTAAGTTTAAGTTATCCATTTCCTGTGTAGTATTATCTTTATATGTAACAATTAACTTTGATATGTAATCTGTATCCAAATTTAACAAGCTAATTAAATGCATTATTGCGTTCAATTGCATTGTATCTGATTTTTTTTTAACCCCAAATTCTATTTTTAATGTATTAGCACTTAAATCTTCCTCAACAGAGGTAGATAAAGCTTTAATAAAGCCGAATTCATTTGTTGTACTATCTTTTATGAATTTTTTTGTTGTACTATCCAAATTTAATTCCAGTGATAAACTTTTAACTCGCGAAGAATTTTTAATTTTTTCTATTCCTTTGTTTATAATAACAGGATGAAATTTGATTTCCCATAACATATTTGTTTTGTTGGGGAAATATGTATTAAAATAGTTTTGAATATCTTTCACCTTTAATCCATTCTGTGAGTACGGAATGCACATGAGCTTGTAAGTATCATCATAATATAGTGTTAATAGTTCTATAACATCTTTATCAATTTGTGCTAATCCAGCTTCAGCTAACTCACCAATAAATGGTTTAAAATCCCTTCTAAACTTCCCAATAGGAATTACACGTACATTTTTTTCGCTATGAGGTATAAATTTAAAAATTGCACATATTTTTTTATCTACTTTTCTAACAACTCTAAATCTATTACTCTGAATTTTGTCAATGCTATCAATAAAATGTAACAATGACACATCTGTTAATACTTCGTTCAGGTATATTCCAACATTATAAAAATATATTGTTCTAGCCATATAATTATTCCCCCATGTATTGTTTTTATATAATATTGTATCATACCATTAGTTATATAATGTATAAATATGTTGTTTCATCCATATAAATCCATGCTTTTGCCTCTCGTCTAATAATACTTTGGTCTTTTTAACCAACTCAGATATAGAAAGATGTTTGCATGTAAACACATCTCTAAATTTATTATATTAAAATATTCGTTTGAAATCAATATATTAAATGAATATTTTATATGTATACCTACTACAGTACAATGTTCATGTGATGGTTATCAGCCGCGTTCGTTTACGGTATACCCTATATGAACTAAAAAAAGAGCATTTCTGCTCATGATATTTCACTTTATACACTATTATAAATAAATGTAAAAATCAATAAGAATGTATATATAAAATTTTATTAATAATTATTCAGGTATAATTAGGTGATTACTTTTTTATAAGGCTTTTATTAATAAATCATCTGACTTAAGATCAAATCCTAACTCGTTTACCTTAGTAATGCATTCAGATATTTTTTCCAAATATAAATCATTGTTTAATAAAATTAGCAATTTTTCTTTTGCGCGACTCACCGCTACGTAATGCAATTGCTCTTCAAATTTATTACCATAAAAATAGTCTCCAGCTAAAATAATTACCTGGTCATATTGTAACCCCTTTGATGAATGTATTGTAGTTAATATATGTTTATATAGATGTTGGTTATAAGTTACTATATATTTAGAATCACTGAGTGTATTAATAAGAACTTGTATTTCTTTTTTACATTTTTCTTCTACTATTGAGTCTGCTAAATATATATATAAATCAATACATTGTTTTTGGAATTCTTGTAGGTTATTGTCTATCCATATGCTCTTGATTCTTTCAAGTCTTATTTTTAAATCTTTAATTTTGTAGGTTTCTGGCATTGGAATTTCATCATAGAAACTATGTTCACTATAATTCTTTTGTAATAAATAGAAAGCTAAACATCTTGAAATCCATATATGATTACTTTCCAGACTTTGGTCATCTAAAGGGGAACGAGGGATGTAAGTCATTTCTATGTTATTTTCTTTAAAATAATTTGCAAATGATTCTCCGTCTACATTTTTCCTTACTAAGAAAGCAATTGTTTTATTATTATCGCACCATAATTTTATAAAGTCTAAAATTTCTTCATTATCATCAATTCCAGGCTCTATATACTTAACTTCATCTATGTTATCGCAATGTGTGTAATATGATCTAACCTCATCTATAAAAATATTGGAATAGTTTTGTATTTGTTTATTTGATCTAAAATTGTGCTTTAATTCAAAGTGTGAAAATCTTGTCTCATTATTTATGAGATTTTTAAAACCTTCTGGATATCCACCCCTCCATTCATATATAGACTGCTTTATATCTCCAACTAAAAATAGAGGTATTTCTAATATCTTGCTTAGATAAAGAAAAAATTTATGCATATCCTGATCGCAATCTTGATATTCATCTACATATATCCTAAAATATTTCGATTTTAAATACCTTTTAGCTACGTGAGATTCTTTTAAAATATTCAAAGCTAACTCAAAACCAAAATTTTTCTTAGGATTTTTATATTTGCAGACAAAACCTTCTTCATTACTTTTTACAATATTCAATAGTTCAGAATAGCTATTACTTGCTCTCTCATTAGAAAAATCGGGTGTAAGTCTTTTGTTATATTCTTCTCCATAAGCATCCCTTATAAATGGCTGAATAACTTCTTGAAGAATAAAATTATCATTTGTACCTATAAACCCATTCCTTATACCAATTCCCATTCTATTTTTTATTTCTTTAGACGCTTTTCTCGTAAATGTTATCGCTGCATATGTTTTATATGTATTGATTTTTTCATTATCTCTTAAAATTCTCTCAATAATTGTATGAGTTTTTCCAGTGCCTGCACTTGCACTAATTACTATATTACCTTGTGTCTCTAAACTCTCGTCCCTAATAGATTGGTCAGAAATTTTAATATGTCTCACTTACTCCACCAACCTTTTTAAACATTCAAATAAGCTACTATTAAAAATTGTTTTACAATCTTCAGCGGTCAGATTTTTACATAATTCTATCATATTTATTAACTTTGCTTGCTGCAAATAATCTATGGCACATTTACTAGTATTTTGTGTAGAAATGAATTTGTCTAATGCCTTTGGAATTACTTCATACAAGTCATTTTCCAAATCCACTTGTGATAAAAAAATATTATTTTCTTTAAATATATTGACCTTATCAGCAAATAATTTTTTAAAACAATATTCTTGTAATTTTATTTTTTTATTTTCATACTCTTCTTTTGTTGTAATATTCTTAAACTTTATATTTTTAACTTTATCATTTTTTATTAGTGTCAAACATCTATTAATACCTAATAGATTTATATTTAGATCAGTATTATTAAATTTCAAATCGTTATCAGTTTTAACAATAATTTTAATACCTAAACAATCTAATATTTTATAATACTCCTTAAAATTTATTCCATCTACTTGCAATATGTAATTTCCGTTACATTCATATTTATGATTAACTGTTTCAAGAATTCTTTTAAATATTATTGATTCTGATGGTCCTTCTATCAATAAAACATTATCAGCGAAAATAGCTTCTGATAAATTTTCATTTAATTTACTTTTAAGCTCTTTATATTCAGGTGGAACCTTATAATAATATGATTTTCCAATTATTTTATCTTTTAAAGATAGTTTGATTAAATTTACATTGTCCATTCTACTTACAATTTGAGATGAATGTGTTGTCATAAATAAATACTTAAATAGATTATCCTCAAATATTTGGTATGACAAAGAAATTTGCATAGACCTATGTAAATGATTTTCAATTTCCTCAATTAAAAATATATTTATTTTGTGATCTTCTAATTCTCTGCTTTCTAAGCTAAGTATAGAATATTCTATTATCTTTTTTCGCCCATCACCAGAAGTTGGATATGTAATATCATCACCATTAGTCATATATGGAACTAATTTAGAATATATATTATCCATTTCAACTTCAGATTTAATTTTGATATTTATATTTTCATTACGATATTTTTTATATTCAGTACTTATATTACCTTCAAATTCGATAATACTTTTAATTTCTGAAATATGCTTATTTAAATCTGTTATGCTTTCTATAAGACTATCTTTTTCTTCTTTTGTAACTGTTTTTTCGTTTCTAAATAAATATTTTGTATAGCGATTAAATACATTTTCCATTTGTATTGAAGAATCAATATAAATAACATTAAAAATTTTATCCACTTCAAAACTTTGCTGCGTTCTTGGCATTGTTTCAAGTGTTTCCAATGTTGATCCCCATCGCATCTCTATTTCACCAATCAAATGTTCATCATTATAATCAGAACGCAATTCTATGCATAATTCTTTTTCTCCAGTCATTAATACACCTTTTATTTTATTAAATATTTTTTTATTATCATTATCTTCCTCATCCTCTATATCTAATATTAATGTTATAATAATTGGTTTTAATGTATCTTTTTTATAATAATCAGAGTCTAAACACCCACAAATTCTATGCTTTCTATCCAACATAAATCGAATGGCATATAACAAATTGGTTTTACCAATGTCATTTACTCCAAAAATTATATTAAAATTAGCAATTCCTATGGTTACATCTTCAAAGTTCCTGAAATTTTGTATATGTAAATTCTTAAATTTCATAAAATCATCTCCCTTATAATTTCAACCTCACAATATAGACATTAAGCGCACTTAAAATCTATAATTTATAATAAGTGTTCCATTTACATAATTCAACAAACATCCATAATTACCCTTCAAAATTTGTAGAAAAAAGTAAAAAACTCCTATATATTCTCAATGTTACTTTAACTATTCTTTAATATTAAAAGGTTTATTTAAGTACACTTCTTGCAAAAATAAAAGAAGTGCTATCCTGCACTTCTTAATTATCAATTACCCTATTAAATTGCATTATACAAGTACCCTTCTTCACTATGCACTATCTGCCTTCGTACTCTTTAACTCTACGATAAAATGTAGCTTTAGTCATCTTGAGCATCTGTATAGCTTCAACAGCTTTAATTTCTACATCTTTCCATTGTTTATATATACATTCAAAATTTTCACTATTAACTTCTAATTTAGGCCTACCAAACTTTATACCTTTAATTTTAGCACTTGCAATACCTTCCTTTTGACGTTGTTTAATGTTTTCTCTTTCTTGATGGGCTACAAAAGATAATACCTGTAATACCAAATCACTAATGAATGTACCTAGAATATTTTTATGTTTAGTGGTATCTAATAACTCCATGTCTATTACCTTAATATCAGCACCTATAGCCTTAGTAATATAATTCCATTCTTTCATTATTTCCTCATAACTACGACCAAACCTGTCAAGTGATTTAATTATAAGTAAGTCTCCTCTTTCTAATCCTTTTTTCATATATTGATAACCTATTCTATCAAAATCTCTACCACTCTGTTTATCAGTATATATATTTTTATCCTCTATCCCTAACTTCTTAATTTCATCTAATTGCCTATCTAAATTTTGGTCTTTTGAACTTACTCTTAAATATGCAACAGTTTTCATAGTATCAATCCTTCCTCTAACATCCTTTTGATACTTTAATTATATAATTTACGTTTCACATAGTCAATACACTTTAGAAACGTTTCAAATATACATTTTTAACTTATTGATACTATTCAAGCTGTTGGTATATGGTAATGACAATACTGTTCCATTAAGTATACCTTATGATACATTGTTATAGATTTTAACTCAGACTGTCATAATATGTAATGTCAATAATTTCTATCCCAGTACAAAAGCTATAAACCCCAGGCATCTCCGAATAAAGTTAGTGAAGTAAAACCTTTTAGTTTAAAGGAACAAATTAAGTTTTTTGAAATCATCAAAGGACACGATCTTGAAGTATCATTTATCACTGCTCTTGATACCGGATTAAGAGCTTGAGAATCCGTAGGTAAATCATTCACTGCAATGGGATATATTTACTAGGCCATAAAATATAAATGTTTGACTGGTATAGCTGCCTTTCTGTGACATCTTTCATTCACTTGTATACGCTCATCAATATCAGAACTGGGATTACCCTTACCTATTATACTTGTAAACAATTGCCTATTGTTTACAAGTAGTGCCATAACAGCATTGACTTCTATGAACATACCTGTGTTTACTAGGAAAATTGTAAATATAATATCTGTCCCATTTAATATGTATATTGTAATTAATTTTTTCTTTATTGAATCCAAATCTCTTGTTTTTACTAATGAACTAATAAAAGACATTTCCATCACCTCTATTTAGAAGTACAGACAATGTCTAATAACTTAATGCTTCGCTTTATTAAAGTCTAATTAAGAGAGATATGACCTTTAATTATTTCATATTATCATTTTTCATCTTGCTCATTTTCTGTAATATTTCAAAAATTATTTTTAGTTCATTTGTAGATACCTGATTAGTGTGGCAAAAAGCATCTATTAAAATATTAAAATCGGAGGATGAAATTAGTCTTAAAATGTCATTTAAGTAACTTTTATTTTCACACTCTATTATATTAACATGATTCTCAACTACATACTCTTTGATTTCATTTGGATCAATGATTGCAGCAATCATTCGTTTTTCATTCCCTATCGGTGACATTCTTCTGAATAAAATTGCATAATGCGTTTTTATATATTTTTTTTTATCAGGTAAACAATACGGTATATTGTTTGCTCTATCAATTTCCAATATAATTCCTTCTATAGTAATATTAGGTCCAGAAATCAGAGGTATACTAGTCTCCGTTTTTTCTGTAATGCATAAATCTTTATTTTGATTCCACACATAGTTACCTGTAGACATTTTAAGTTTATATATATATCTTAACAATGGTAATTTTGATATTTTCCTTAATACCTCAAATTCAATATTATTTTTTATTACAGGTATAATATTTAATTTATTATCAGTGATTTTTAAAGGCAAACTATATGTTTGAATCCCACTATAATCATTTAGAGAAGTAGCAATCCTAAAACTCTTGTACTCTTTATTGCTTTTGTGTGCTATTAGAATTATAATATCTTGCTGAACATCAAAATCTTTTTCATGATTTTTATTTCTAATTATTAAATGTAACCTCATCTTTGATAGTAATTCTTTTCTTGATTTTTGGTAGTAATATCCTGATAGCATTGACTGTGGTAAAAACAAGCATAGCTTTCCATTATCTTTCAAGTTTTGTATTGCCCAGTGCAAGAAAATGCTATGAGCATAATTATGTCCAAAGCTTACACAATCACATATACTATTTTTATTTTTAGGATCAATTCTAAAAAATGGTGGATTCCCAAGAACAAAGTCAAAATCTGTTTCATGTTTCTTTGTCATAGTATTTGATTTACACTTCAATGTATCTATTGTATTAACAATCCTTATGTTGTTATAGTTGAATACCTTATCCTTTTTCTTAAAAATAGAAAATATCTGATATCCTAATAGCAGCTTAGTTGTAATAATTGCAAAAGGAAAAATATCATAGCCAAAAACTCTCTCCTGTAACTTATTAATGTCATCTTCACTCTTAATTAACCCTAACTTATTAATCTCTTCAATATAAGAAAATAAAAAAAATCCTGATCCACACGACGGGTCAATAACTTTATCGTTTATATTTAAGTCAATTTGTTCTAATGCTAAACTTACCATTTCTTTCGGAGTATAATATTCACCATATTGTCTCGGATTGTTAATTTTGAAAAAACCTTCTAAATATTCATGCAGCAAATAAGGAAACCCTTTTTCATCATCTGCCAATCCATTAGTTATAAACCTAATATCATGTACCCAAGGATAAAACTCCACTATTTCATTAATGCTATTTAATATATCCTTAATATTAAAACCTATAGATACCATATATTCTAATAATTGATGAATAATATAAGATTCCTCTCTATATCTTTCGCAATAATCGATATTATCAGTATAAATATTTTTAGGTGTAACATTACATGTAACCAGATATTTTCTGAAAGCATTTTGTCCGATAACACCTTTTATATAACTATCAACAAATCCTATAAATTTAGCTTTAAATTGTACACCACTTTCTTTTAACATTTTTTCAATCCTTTCTGCATTAAAACTATTTTTTCATATGTAAACTTGAGTTTTGTATAAGTTTATAATACTATCGAAATAATTGCAATGTCTTTGTTATTAAATTTGTAAAAAGCTTATTCATTCAAGAATAAGCTTTTTAATCATACAATTTCTTTATAAAATTGCATTATTTTTCATTCAGTTTCTTGTATTTAAGCAAGCATCTACAGGTTCTCTGTATTACTCTCAATGAAACTAATCTGCTCTTGATTAAACCCATAAATTTGGAATACTAACCTATCAATTTTCCTCTCAAATGTATGTGCTTGCTGTAATAACTTTATATGGTTGTTTGATCCCTTTCGAGCAGTTTTAATGTTTTCATATAATTTTAGCAATCCCTTAACCAAAGTTTCAATTTGTTGGAGTTTTTTTATCGATTCTGTGTCACTTTCGTCTATAATGGGTATAAATAATACATCTGCTCTCCTTTTACTCATTCCATAATATCCGCCAGATTGAGGTGTTCCTTTTATTTTAATTTGATAACTTACTACTTTTGAATTTAAAATGCCCAAAAGATTATAGTAGTTAAAGCATGATCCGTCTTTAGGAATTATTGCGCACCCACCGCCTCCACCAGGACCACTACCTACAAAATAAAAATCAGCTTTCTCATCCAATGCAAAACAACTAGATTTTGAAATAGCAGGAAATACAATTTTTTTCTGTTCAAACCTAGTTAAATTCTTTTTATATATATGTCCATACCACTCTATATTAAAAGCAGGAATATCTTTTATATACTGACCTTTTGTTTTTCTATGCTTTAGCCTACTTTCACATTTCTTTATATATGCCCACGCTAATGGATACTTCTCTTGATATTCTTCTTCAGAAATAAGCTCGCACTTTGGGCTTGTTTTATATGGAAATAGAAGCCATTTCCTTTCACCCTTTAGTGAGTACTTCTTAATATCAAGCGAACCTTTTAAAAATGGTTTTAGCTGGCTTGTTTCGAATTTATGAGTCTCTCCTGTATATTGGGATTTACAATATATAAAATCTCCATCTCGTTTAACTTCTTCCAGAATATAAACCTCATCACAATCTGTTTGTAATCCTACAAAGATTCGTTCTACCTCTTTTTGCAAATGGCAACATTTACTTTCAAATTGGTTTTCAATATCAACTTTGCTGTCATCCATAAATAACCATGGTCTTTTTGTAAGTTGTGATGATTTAATTTGCTTTATTTCCTCTTCTCCTGATTTCCATTTAACTAAGTCCCCTACCTTAGAAAACTCAAAAGAAGGTGTTTTTTCTTTTCTTAAAAATAGAAGGCACGTATATGTAATAACACCATTAAATATTTGTTCATTTCCAAAATCAACTATTCTTTTAACATATTGCTTATTTGAGATTATTTCTCTAATTGCTTCTCCATATTCCGTAATAAAAAACCTATTCATAACTATAAATCCAAGCGTACCTTTTTCCTTCAATAAGCTTAAAGCTCTTTCAATGAACACAATAAAAATATCAAAATTACCTTTTACAGCTGTTTTATAATTGCATTTTATATAATTAATAATTTTTCTCGAGTAGAGTTCTTCATAAGTTTGAATTCTTATATAAGGTGGATTGCCTATAATGCAATCAAATCCTCCGTCTCCCATTACTTCCTCAAACATAGTATCCCAGTCAAAAACATTCACTAGCTGCAACTGCTCATATTCTATTTCACTTTCATCACAAATTATATAATTTGAATTAATTATAGAATTTCCATTCATCAGATTGTCATTTAGGTCGGGCAATATTGGTTGATGAATCCCTTCCATATAACCTTCTTCTAGCATTGTAATATACAGACTCATTTTTGAAACTTCTATTGCTTGTGGATCAATATCAACACCAAAAATATTCTTCTCAAGAATTACCTTTTTATACTCCATAGTAAGTTTAACTTCACTGTTATTTTCAAAAATAATCTCTAATTTTATAGCGTCAATATATTCTTGTGAATCTTTCTTTTTTAATTGAAAATAATTTTCATGATATTTTATAAGAAATTTATATGCTTCAATTAAAAAACTTCCTGAACCACATGCAATATCTGCAATTCTCAATTCTTTGATTTCGCTATATTCTTTGGAATACAGCAGATCTGATAAACTCTGGTATACGATTTTCTCTACAATATATTGTGGGGTATAGTACACCCCTCCTGCTTTTTTAAGTTCATCTTTTAATTCTAAACTTACTTTATCATCTTCAATAATTATTCTCTCACCAAGATATTGTTCAAAGATCCTCCCTAAAATTTCAGTACGAATAATCTTAAAATTATATGGAGAATTTGGATAGTATACATTTTCAACAATTTCAACAAATATTTCGTTATTTATAGTTGCCTCATTTGATAAATCATGATGATGGAATAGCAACCCATTGTATTTACTATTTAAATTTACATATATATCATCCAAGCTATTTTTTATTGATTTAATTTTACCCGTCTGGAAATCATGAATTATTCCCCTTAAATGCTCATTACCCTCTATCTCTCTATCCTCAAGAATTCTAATAAAAATAATTCTATCTAATGTCCTTTGCACTACTTCATTAATTTCATCTTTAGTAAATGTCGGATTGTTATCAAAAACATCTTGTGCTAACTTCAATCTCCATTCTCTCAGATCTTTTAGAAAGGATTTGTCAAGTAATGATTGTCCTTTTATTTGAGCATAGTTTAAATTGAATATTATTTCACTGTCTTCGCATAGACCCCTTCGTTTGATATATAATTTTGCAAGAGATTTATTTACAACAGCTTCCCTGCTAAAAGTGTCCCATATACTATCAAAATTTACTATATAGTCTTCGAAACTTATATCAAATTCAGATACTAAATCAGTGTTAGGCTGATTATGCAGTGGTCTAACACTAATGTCAAATAATTTGAATTCTTTGAAATTCGTCAAAATAACAAAAGGTATTTCCTCAGTAAACGCATATGACTTTGCTTGAAAAATATGGTCAAGATTTTTCAAGCTTTCAGATGGTTTTTTTGCCTCTATTAGAAACTGAACTTTCCCTTTATATTGAAACGTATAATCGATGAATTTTATGCTCTTTTCGTCATCTACACTTTTCTCAACTATTACTTCTTGTTCTTTAGGATGAGTTCCAATAATACCATTTACAGACCAACCAAGAAACTCGAAAAATTTATCAATAAAATTAAGTCTTGTCTCCGCTTCCTTGTACTCTTTTGAGTTATAATAACTTTCATGAAGCTTAAATTCATTAATGAGAATCTCAATATTTGCTTTTGCACTTTTTTTCGTATACATAACTTATCCCCCTCATCATTCCAATATATTTTTTACCATTACATTTTAGTCAATATCCTAAAAATAATTACATCTGCAAACCTTCCTAGGCTCCTACGTTTCACAAAATTTATTTACTCAATACCACATTCATTCCCAATAATTTCATGTTTGTTGCCTTTATTCTTACCAGATCTATACATGAAGCGGCTTGTATAACATTAATTTATATCTATCTTTCCTAATCACGAGGGGGTCGCCTTTCCCATTTTTTCTAAACAATCTCGCAAATCTCTATACCTTAACGCAAAACACCCTAAAATCTCAATTTAGAGGGTAACACCCTGAATTAAAAACCCCCACAAACTCTCGTCTGAGGGAACATAAAACACACATCAATTTTCACCTTAACTCCTCTAAACCTTTTGATATCAGCCTATTTCCTCTCTATCAACGCAACGCACTCAACATGTTATGTGTTAGGGAATATTTCTAAATCATTTCCACAAATAAGTTCGCACATATGACTAAAATTGCATACTTCAAGGGCCTTTTTACACAACCCGTGCATTTTTTATAATATACTGAATATTTCACATCAGAATTTTACCTTAACACATCTTAGTATAATTGCTCACAAATCTAAAGCACATTCCTTATCGTAATTAGCATTCCTATTAAAGAAGTTTTCGGAGCTCAGGTCACAATGTCATTCACCTCATGATTTTCAAATACCCAAACTACCTCTTCTTTATATGGCTCACACATTCCCAAATTGCCAGGATGTAATTGATATCTTTTATAGAATTTGAATATTGTATTACTCTTGATTAAATGTTTAGCAAACTCAATAGCTTCTAATTCTTTAAAAATCCATACCGGACTATTTTCCAAAAACTCATCATATAAAGAATTAATTCTTCTTGTTTTTTCTATTTTTTTGAAACTCTTCAGCTCATCACTATTCATAAAAAATCCCTTCATTAAATTTATAAAATTTATTAAGGCTTGATCTATTTATACTTCACTGCAATATTCAAGCAAACTTGCATAATCAATATAAAATATACAATTAATTATAGCATATTTTAGTAAAATCACCTATATAGTGCTGCTAAAAAGTGCACCCACCAACCATAAAAATGCACCCACCTAATTCCAAAATCCATAGGTGGGGTGCATTCAAATAGTATAAGTCCATAACTCCAAGCTTAAACACTGTAAAAATCCTCCTCTATTTAATACAAAGAACAACGAAAGCCCCTGATTTCAAGGATTTTCCATTGTATCAAAACCATAGTTTTCTTATGGTGGAGGCGTAGGGTATCAAACCCCTGTCCAAAAGCTATAATATCATAACCTAAGTTCGTTTATACCCTTATTTACAATTTAATTTTAAACAATTACTTATATATAAATATATACTATTTTAGCATATCTTCAATATCATCAAAGGTATTTTGGTTTTGATCAGGTTCTATGTTTTTAATAGGATTTATATTTATAGGTTCTTTAGGCTTTAGTTTTATATGTTCTTTTTTTTCTAAATGAATCTCGTCAATCTTAATAAAACGCATTTTAATTTTTTTATCAATTCTCTGGTCTTTAGATATAAAAATACTTTGTCCAGTCTCAAGATTTTGAATATCTGTGTAAGTGTGTTTATTTTCCATTGTTTTGTGCATGCTACCATTACCGTTAGATATTGTTTTATTCCCGAATATACCAGCTTTTTCTTCAACACTATAAGTGTAATTAGTTGTTTCTTGTTTCCCAACAACTTTTTCCCACTCTGCAGAGCTATCATAACTGTTTTGTCTCATTATAATATAATTGTTACAGTTTTCTATGACTTGATTCCTAAGAGCAACCCCACCCGCTTTATCTAAATCTGAAAGACTTTGAAATGCTGGTATACATGTTATATTAGCACTTCGAGATTTATTCAATAAGTCAATCGCAACATCACTAGCATACACATTAAATTCATCAAAAATAAAATATTTTCTTGTCTTATCTAAAAACAGTTTTGATACAGCTTTTTTAGCGTCTAATATTGCAAGTCGACCAACTTGTTTACTAAGCTCAGGTTTGCCAAGACTATCTAGAATAATTAGTATGTTAGCTTTGTCCTTTAATGCTGTGTATACATCAACACCATCACCACTAAAAATCTCACTTGCTTCGGATTCTGCTGTAGTTGCAAAACGTGCCATAGATGAGTTCACTATAGCCGCGGTATTTTCAATAATATCAGAAATCTTTGCAAACTCATCAATTTGAATATCACCATTATTTTTCATTTCTTCTATTAATTTTTGAAATTGAGTAGGTGAATACTCAATTATTGTATTTAAGTCTAGTGGTATCTTTTTTATGTTTAATATTTTTATTAACTGTTGCAAATATCTTTCTGTATTCACCTTATAATGTGCTTCGGACCAGTCAGTCATTCCTATAAGCATATCTTTTGCCTCTGTCATACCAGCCCCTCTGAAAGGATTGTAATAATCAGAATTAGAAGGTTCAACAAAATTGATAACATATAACCGCCTATTATACGTTTTAGAAAGAGATTGCATATAATTTAGCATGCTCCCATTTCCTAAATCACCTTTTCCATCGATAGCAAATACAGGATATTTTTTTTGCATAGCACTTTCTATAAAATTTGATATACTTACAGTTTTACCAGCACCAGTTGTTCCAGCTATAATAATGTGCTTTGCGTTATCATTTATTTTTACTGCTTCATTATTTTCATAATCGACACCAATTGTTGTGGTTACTTCATCATGCATTTGTAAACTGAGTTTTTCTAAATATTTATTTATTCTATTATCTTTCTTTATATTCGGTTCACTTTTCTTTTCTTTTTTTATATTTATATAATGTATTTCTGAGATTATACTACTTAAGATTAAGGCTATTAATAATTGCCAAACTATATTAATATTTAATATGTAATTCAGGTAAAGTGTAGGTATGTCCGCACTTTCTTTATGCATCATTGAATTAAATATAACTTTTATAAAATCTATTGAATTTAATAAGTACTTTTGCAAAAAACTAACTTTTAAATTTATAAGTATTGCTAAAACAAAACTCATAATACAAAAATATATTTTATTGATTTTTTTTGTGTTTATAAATAGCGCTGTTAGAGCTATTGCAATTATTACAGTGGGTAAGCTTATAATTACAAATAATAAAAGCAGTATTAATGCCAATCCATACAATATAAAAGTGTCTGTATTTCTAGTGTCAGTGTTTAAAGTATCATTATTTCTAGTATTAGAATTATTATTCATATTTTATACTTCCTTTTTTAAAATTAGAGGGTTGATTCAATTTTTTTGAGTTACTACGTAGTTTTTCTTGTAGGATTGCTATTTCTAATTTATCTATGTCTTTTAAGAAGCTTTCCTTTTGTATACTAGATTGAAAAAATTTATCTATATTTAAATTAATTATATTTATATCTCTTAGAAATAAAAGCCCTTTACGATTCATAGTGTTTTTATCCTTCATTAATCTTTCTTTTCTATTCTCATTCACTGTTAATATTTCAATATCATATGAATTATATATAGATATATTTCTGAAAATAGGCTCAACCTTCTCTAATAAGGCGTTATAAATCCAACTTTTAGAACGTTCAAAATCTAAAATTATAAGTGTAACAACTCCATTTTTAAATGTATTAAAATAAATTTTACTCGTTCTTAATTTAGAGAATAGATCATTTGAATCATATGATTTTATTTCTTCATTTTTTATTAACTTAACTATTTCTTTATTACTATTTAAAAATTTTATATCGGCCGCAGCGTTGTCAGTTTTAAATTTTTGTATTTCAAATTTAAATTTTTCTAAAAACCATATATATGGGCTTGATGAATCAAAAAATTCTTTAGGTTTCTTTATATATTCAGCTAAAAAACAAGAGGTCTTTAATTGTGTTGAGGTTGGTGGTTTTAAGTAACCAACATTTGGCTTATTTTTAAGATATCTTATAGATGCGTTTGCAAGTAAGATATAACTGTTATTGTTTACACTTATAATTTTCAATAGGTTACTTTTTTCCATTGCATGAATATCATCAAAAGTTTGATATTCTGATTTAGCAGAAAATTTATATATATGTCTTAGAAACATATAACCGCCAAAACAATTAATAAGCCTTAAATAATGTTCATACTTTAAAATTATATCTAAATAAGTATATGGATTTATTTCAAGCTCTTTTGGTATTAAAATATCTTTTTTAAACTTCAATTTTCATTACCTCCATGCACCCAATTTCATTTGCTATGTTATATTTTTCTTTTATCTGCTCTTTAGTATAATTTCTTGTAATAACTTCAACTGCAATCGTAGTTCCATTACTAAAAAATGTTGCATCAATCATTGTATTTAATTTTTTATTGGGATGAACCAATTTATACTTTTCAATTAAATCATTTTCATTTGTCCATGTGTTTCTCTGTTCTCCGTCCAGGCTGTAATATATGCTAGATAGTTTTAAGTCATGTTCTATTTGACGTTCATTACTTCTATAACATCTGTCTATGTTACTGTTAAGTTTTATATATGCTTTTCCATTATCATTCAAATAATAAGTTTTAATTGTGCTGCTGCCATTTACTACTACACTTTTAGAATTTATATAACATTCCTTTTCAAGATTCTTTAATCTTTTTTCACTTAGTCCAATAACTTTCGTTGCATCAAAATGAGATGTTACTCCAGTTTTTGCTATGCCTTTCATTAATTCAAGATCTCTTCCAGTTATGCACTTGATTGCTGGCCCAATTTTTCTTCCTCTCGCCATTGTCAAAAGCTCCTCTTTTTTGCAATAAATTTATTCTCACCTAATCTTAAATTTACTATATCCCATTCTATAGAAAATAAATTTACAATTTCTTTGAAATCATATTGTATGCCATTTGATAACTTCTTTTTATTTAGTTCAACAATACAGAAAGCATTCTCATCTGCTATTCTAGTAATTTCACTTATAATTTGTTCTTTGTTAAAAATAAACATTAATAGATAATTGCACATTATTATATTATATTTATTTCTTAATGGGATCCCCTTGATTAAATTAGCTTGTACAAACTTGAATTTATTTACATCTATTTCATTAAATTTATTTATGTCTACAGCAGTAATGTCTTCAAATCCAAGTTTATCAAGATAATAAATATTTCTTCCTTTGCCGCAACCTAAATCTATTATTTTATTATTTAGATTTATATTATTTATAAATTTATTTATAAAAAATCTCGTGTAGTCACTTCTACTTTTAGAAGAGCATTGCGGACATATCCTTAAATCTTTCATACTATCACCTTAATATAGAAATATTTTTATAGAATTATATAGAAATGTTGTTATATGCGGACAAAAGTACACAAGCCAATTAAAAAAGCAAATTCTTTGCGTTCGCTTGCGATTTTTTATTGCTGTTAGGTGTTCTTTTGTCCGCCTACTTTTTAAGTACAACTGCAAAGTTGTACTTATGTTGATAATACTGGATTTATTGTGTGAAAATGCTCTACATTTTGACTACAATACACCCTGATTCGTATAATTGTATAATCTTTATAGTCACATATTAATAATCTTAGTGATTATTAATATGTTGAATTTAGTTATTTTGACTCTTTTTTAGGTACTTCTGCAATATCTTCATTTGATTTTTCTTCTGAAGAAAGCCCAATTTCTATATGTTTTTTTAATAATTCAGGCACGCTTTTATTGTATAATCCATTTAGAATTTTTAATATTTCACCATCAAAATCTTTATCTTTTTCCTTACATGATATCTCAATTGATTTGATTTTTTCCTCGATAAATTCAACTTTCAATTGAATTTTCTTCATTTCAAATCCCTCCTATTCATATATTTATCTTTAGATTATTTAGTTCTGTAATTTTTGTATCTGTTGTTGCTTTAATAAAGATACATATAATTTACTTGATTTAAATGGTATTGTATCCAAAATTAATTTTTGATTAGCTGCCATAACCTTCGTTAGAGGATAAACATAAATAGATATTGTAGTTGTATTTGAATCTAATTTCACAGTATATCTTAATAATTTTTTATCATCTGATACATTGGTATCTATGTTTAAAGTGTTGTTATCTTGATCCTTTGCCACAACCCTAATTGTATTTACATTTTCATTGTTTTGCATAGTTAAGTTAAATTGCATTGAGGATTCGTCTAAAAATAGAGCATTTGTTATGCTGTAATCTACAGAATAATCATTACCTTTTACACTTAAAATATCATTATAATGTACATTTTCTACCGCTGTTTTTGTTATTTCTTTATTACTTGTTGCACCATTCCCAATTTTTTTACCACATAGAAATGATAAGATTATAGCAATAATTATTAATGATATATAAATTGTTTTTCTATTGTTATAAAACATTTTATTGCCTCCATTACCTTCTATTTACTATTTCATTTTTTAATATTTTAAATTCCTCTTCTGATATTGCACCATTTTTCTTTAATTCATTTAACTTGGTTAATTCATCGATTTTATTATTTTTAATGTTATTATTGTTGTTATATATCATTCTGTTTTGCTCCTTTAATAGTCTGTTTGTTTGACTTGGTCTAAACATTAAATATACAATGAATCCTAAAGCTAAACCAATAACACCGCCACCAATTCCCGCCCCTATTCCTCCAATAATTCTTCCGTTAATGGGGTCACCTGGACTAAATTTATAAGTCTTGTAGAATATATTAAAACACATTATTGCGAGTATTAGCATGCCTATTGTCATAGGATTGATTATCGATATTTTCTTATGCATATTCTATATTCTCCTTATTTTCTATCATATTTGTCTAAATTATATTGTTTTATTAATATTACTAGTGATATTGCATAATTAGGATCGGTGGCATATCCAGCGTTTTGTAATGCTTGTGCTTGCTCCGCATATGTTTTTGATGTAAACACTCCATTCTGTGTGTATGTACTGTTTTGTATTAAGAAATCTGCGTGGTCTTCTATACTATCATTCCAATTATCATAAGCTCTAAATGGTGCTAACACGTAAATATCTATCCCTTGTACATGCTCTTTTGTCATCATTTGAACCGTCTTTCCAGTCCAATCATAGGCTTTTACCCCAAATAAATTATTAGCTTTAGATGTTAAACCGCTTGAGCCTGTACCACTTTCAAGCATTGCTTGTGCTAATGTTATTGAAGCAAAAATACCATCTTTTTTATATGTTTTTATTGCTCCACCTGATACGTTATTAAAAAATTGTTGTTGTGTCATATTAGCTTTTATAAGCTGCACATTTGAACCATCAATAGCATTTTTCACCGCTGTAATTCCTAATACTACTGGATTATTAATATAAAAATATGCTATTGGTATGAATATTAAAAAGAAAAACGAGAGACTTATTGAAATGATTACCCCCCTTGTTTTCTCATTTTTTAAACCTTTAAAAATAATGTATATTATTCTTGAATTCATTACCTACCGCCTACATTGCCAAACAAAACCTCTTTATATTTTGGAGCTTCTACTTTCAAATTAAATTTTTCATTACCACTCAGAAATAAACAGTTACCCCTATTTGATGATTGAATTAATTTATATTCACTTTCATTAACATTGAGTAGATTCATATATATTTTTTTGTCTATACTACCTGGGTAAAATAAAAATTTGTAAGTAGGTATAGCAAACAATGGCTTAGTAAGTTCTGCAATATTTTTCGATAAAAAATCTTCTATGTTTTGACTTGCTAGAATTATTGCACTATCTTTTTTTCTTACTCTTTTCGCGAAATTTCTAACATACTTGACCATCACCAAATTATCTAAAAACAAGTAAAATTCATCTAAAACTGCAGCAGTATCTCCCTCCACTAATAACTTGTTTGACATGTAGGAAAGTACATTAAATAACATTGCATTTTTTAAATTACTTGAAGCTTCCAAGAGGCTTTTCACTCCAAATGTTACAAAATTGAAGTTAGGTACATTAGTGTGTTTATTAAAAAATCTACTATCTGAACCATTACAAATTGAATTTAATCCAAGTAATAATTTTTGTAAATGTTCTTTTGTATATATAGCATCTTTTTTATTTTCATAGTCCTCAAATTCTTCATGTGCAGTCTGATATAAATCAGATAGTATAGGATACTCATAGGGTTTTCTATTGCCTAGATCGCTTGTATAAGTTATCTTAAATTTAATATATGTTCTTTCTAGCATTATCTCCAAGACATCTAATAATTCATCACTAAAATTTTTATATGCTCTAAAAAAATCTCTTAGAAATGATATATGCTGACTTAATATTGTATTCTTTGAAAACGTACCTATGTAATCATCATCATCTTTATCTAAATCGTATGTTCCATCGTCAAACATCTTTGGTTCTAAAATGTTTATTACATATTTCCCACTCATTAAATCAATAAATGTACCTTTTAAATTACCAGTTAAGGTTATGTATTCATGCTCCGGATCTAAACATATTATATTCTTTTTCTTTAATATTAAATTTGTCATTATTAGTTTTAATAAATAGCTTTTTCCTTCGCCGCTATTACCTAAAATCAATATATTTGAATTGGTATGAGTATTTGTTCTTTTACCAAAATCGCTTATTATACTTCCACCAAATTTATCCTTACCTAACGGAAATCCGTTTTTATCTATAGATCCACTGTAGCTAAATGGGAATAAGTTCGCTAGACTACTTGATGGCATATGCCTTTCAAATTGAGTTCTTAGCTCTTTTGGATTTCCGCAAGGATTTACAGCTGTAAATCCTTCCTTCTGTCTTAAAAACAAATTATCATAAGTTATCCCACCAAGCTTTATTATAACTGCGTTTGTTAACTCATTTAATTTGTCTTTGCTTTTTGCTATAGCCTCAATATAGACTTGCACTTTAAACATACTTTCATCTTTATTTTGATTCAAATATTGTACTAGATTTTGCGTAACCTCTAGTTGTTGATTTGCTTTGGTTCTCTTTATAAATTGATTTTCTGTTGTATCCGAAATATTTTTATGAACACTACTTTCTATGGAGCTTTCATAGTCATTAACACTCATTTTATTACAATATACCTTTAGTGTTATATTGCTTTTCTCTCCAAATGTCCTAAGTAAAGCCATGTTCTCAGAGTATAATGGATAATTTCTAAGTGCAAAAACTCTTCTATATGTGTTACCAAAAATATAATAACTAGGAGAAAACTTAATCACACTTGGACTTATCATATCTACAAAATCTTTTATATATACTTTTTCCTGTTCTTCTATTGTAAGTATTTTTTCTCTTTTTTCTTCTTTAAGTATACTCATTTTCCACCCCTCTATATATCAAAATCTTTAACTATATCTCCACTGAAGTTTCTTTCTAAATAAACCTGAAGCATATTTTTTAATGTTTTTTTATCACAACCTAGAGTTGTGAATCCTCTATCTTCTAAAGTTTGTTGTAAATTTAAAACCACTTGTCTGCTTTGGGGCTCCTCTGTTTTAAATGGAATAACTATATAAAATTCGCGACTAGAACCCTTTTCGCTTTCTAACTGCTTTAAATGCTGTAAATCTCTTTCAAGTAACATCTTTGTTACATTATCTGTACTATTATCTATTAAACTAATTATGTAATTTTTGTTATCTTCTAACCGCTCTACTTTATCAACTACTAAAAATTCTATACTATCAACTACATTACAAACTGCTTTTAAATTTAATATCTCATTTAATAAAAATTCATTTGTCATTATATTAATATTTTTAGGTGCAATTTTTATATAATATTTGCTGTAACCTGTATTATTTATAATGTTATCTTCTAATCCTTGAATATCTAAAAGCTCTTGTACCGTTTTGCTTGCTTGTTCTTTTGTTTTATTTCTTTTGATTTTCGAATTTTCATGTTTTTTTTGTATCGTTAAAAAACTCATTTCTTCCTTTCACCCCACTTATAAAGTTGTTGTCTATTAAGCAAATAATTAAAAGCCTCTAATAATTGTTCTAACAAATTAGACCCATTTTCAAGTATTCTTATGCTTATAATTAAATATGTTATTGGCACAATTAGCGGTATTAAAGTTAAATTTTCAGCTGAATATATAATAAAAGTTACAGTTAAACCACCAGCAATAGCCAACTCTAAAACTGATAAATACATGAAGGTTTTTTTCTCTTTCAAATTGCCAGGATAAATAAACATTGTATAACCTCCTTAAATATAAACTAGCACTTAAATGCTAGCTTATATAGAATTATCTTTTGCCAACATTGATAGGCGTTGGACTTGCTCCACCAGTTCCATGTCCACCAGCTGTACTCCCAAAATTTTTAAATGCTCTTCCCGCTGATTCAATATTCCTACTTGCACCTGTTGACATGCCATATTTTCCAGCAATTTCTTCAACTTTTGATGCAGCCATGATTACACCTATTCCCAAAAATATTTTTGTTATATCACTTGCCATCAATGACAATCCTATAAAAAGTAATGCTGTTTGTAGTATATTAGTTAATGCTATTGCCACAGTTTGCTTACACCAGCCTGTGAAGCCGTCAATGTTACCACTAGGTATACTGAATATGTATAAGTATCCGACCATTATATGAGCCAAATACATACCGCCACGCTTTAATATTTGTATTAAGCAAACTATTATTGAAACTATTACTGTTATAAGAATAATTAGAACCCACAAAATACCAAATTCTGCTTTATCTATTATATTGCCCACATTATCTAGTGATTGTTGGTAATTTGGTTTAGTAGTTATTTTACAAACTAGATCATTTATTGTTATCGATAAATCAAATACACGTATTGAACCAGCCTTTAAAAATAATATAGCAATTAATGCTTTAAATATATTTAATATAAGCAGGTGAGCATCTATTGATTTACTTTCTAAATAGGATATATACATATTTACAATTGCAAATAAAATTCCTACCGCCAAAAGTACCCAACCTATATATTCCATAAGCTTCAAAACATTATCTACAATATTGTTACTAAATAAGTCGATTGAAGCTTCTGACATATATTTTAAAACCTTGCCGGCCCCACCAAGTATCATATCTTTAAACCAACCAAATATTATATCCATTCTTCCACCTCTAATTTATTAATCCCCAACCCCAACTTGGAAATGTTATAACTAGAATTATCCCAGCTATAAGTATCACAATGTGTGCTAGGTCTACGCCACTTCCACGCCTATACTCGATTGTTGATTTTACTATTGCAATTAATGTAATTACCACAAGTATTACAGCACAAATTGGTACGATAACATTGTTTACAATAGGCTTCACTTGTCCTTCAAGTTGAGTTTTTGCATTCATCAATGCACTATTAGGATCAGCAAAAACTTTTTTCGTAACTGATAACATAATTAATCCTGTACTAGATCCTATAATTCCAATTTTAGATAGTATTTTCTTCATTCGATTTACCTCCTTAACTTCAATTTATTTCAAATTAATCGAAAGAGTTTCTATTATGTAACGCTTATTGGTATCCCGCCGATTATAACCTGCTTACCTCTATACTCAATTCAAAACACTATTCTATATAAAATTATTTTACACTCCTGATTATTTTCTTTTTATAATCTACCTCTTTAAGTAAATCATCCTCAAAATAATTTAATATTTTTTTTAGTTTTAATATAGTTTTAAAGGGCGGGATAATTTTTCCGTTCTCATATGAAGATAATGTGCTTCTGCTTTTTCCTATATGCATTGCTAACTTTTCTTGTTTTAAATTTTCCTCTATTCTCAGCATTGTTAACTTCAGCATTTTTTATTTATATTCCCTCCTTTTTTAGTTATATTTTTGTATTTGATCATAAAAAAAGCTAGTTATAATTATTTTGCAACTTAATGTTAGTTAAACTAACTTTACATAACTATATGTTATTAAAACTAACATGTCAACCATCTTATTTTATAAAAATTAAATAAAAAAAATAAAGACACTCGATCTATATGTCTTAGTTTACTATATGGCGATTTTATCAGTACTTTAATTTCACTTAAATATAATCTATTTATGCACTAAAAATCATTGGCATTTCGGAATTTATATAAGCATATTTGTCTGTATATGAAATTATTTGTCATAAAAATATTTTATATTATTACCTTATTCATAATTCCCATAGCTTTTATACCATTGTAAAACTTTAAGACTCGTTACCATTTTCTATACTAATTTATATGATGGTTATTTAAACACACGCATCAAAAAAAATCGCATACTAATTGTATACGATTTTAATATTAATTCCATTGATATTCTATTTTTTCAACTCTTTCATATCATTATTTTCTATATTCAGTTCATAACAAAGAATATAATCAGTTGTAACATTATATAATTTAGCTAATTTTATTATGTTTTGAATTGTTGGCATTATCTCACCCGACTCATATTGGGTCACAGTTGTTCTATGTATACCTAAATATTTAGATATATTATCTTGCGTTAGCTCATTATTTTTCCTCAATTTTTTTAATCTTTCAGAAATTGTATTTTTTTTGTTATTAAAAAATTCTAATGATTTAATTACACCCTCTATAAATATTATTAATTTTTCAAACTGAGCATTTTTTTCATAATAATTTTGTATTTGTAAATTTTCTAATGACTTAATTCCAGTGATTTCTTCACCATGTCCAGTAAGAAGTATTATATATAAACCATTATCATATTTTCTAATTTCATTTATTACATCGTTCCCGTTAAGCTCATCTATATAATAGTCTAAGATTAAGATATCAAACCTTTCCTTCTTTAATTGCTTTAATCCTTCACTAGAACTTGTAAACCCCTCAATATAATATTTATCCCCAATAAACCCTTTAATAGAATCAATTATTCCAGAATCATCATCTATAATTATTATCTTTATACCGCTATTTTCCATAATTTATTACTCCCCTATTAATGGTATTTTTATAAAAAAAGTTGTTTGTTTTTCATTAGTCTCAAAAGATATTTCACCATTAAATCTAACTTTTATTATTGACTTAGATATATATAACCCAAGTCCAGTTCCGTTATTGCCTTTTGTAGTAACCATTTTATTGAATATTTTACTTTGGATTTGCTCAGGGATCTTCTGTCCAAAATTTCTTATATAAAATATAATTTTTTCCTCTGCAATATACGAACCTAAAGTTATTACATTTCCCTGTTTACTCGCCTCTATCGCATTAGTTATAAGATTATTTAAAACTTGCATAAGGGAATTAACATCCCCTTTAATTCTTTGTATATAATCAATATTCAACTCATTAACAAAGACACATTTACTTTTCTTAATTTCATAAGCCATAAGAAAGGTAATTTTTTCTGCAATTTCTTTTATAGAAAAGTAGCTTTCTGTTGTTTCGCTATATTCTGTTACTTGCCCTTTTACTACAGTTATTACATTGGACATGTATACTAAGTATTCTATTATCCTTTGTTGCCAATCATTAACCTCATCTATTAATTTTGTTATATCCGTAAGATCACTACAATTGTTTTCTATATATTCATAGATTTTCTTCGTATCTCTCTTAATTATCTGTATACCCCCAGCTGAACTCATTAAAGGAGTTTTCAGATTGTGTGCTACTCCCCCTATTAATTGACTTAAAGATAAAAGTCGTTCTTTTTCAATAAGTTGTAATTGATTTTGCTTAATAAGTTCCAAGTTGTTTTTATACAAAGTAATATCTTTAAATACAAGTACTGTTCCAAAAAATTCGTTTTTAATTATTATAGAATTAGTTTGCACTTGAAAATATGTGTCTTTAACGTCAGTACTAACTAATATCTCAATAAATTCATCATTATATCTAGATTCATTTAATATTTTTATTAAGCTACCTTTGTACCCTGATATGTTACTGCAATCTATCATGTCCAAGAAATTTTTATATTTTGTATCTTCTGTCATGAAATTCTGGTAAAATACTTTATTAATTTCTATAATGTTTAGTTTCTCATCCAAAGCAACAACTGAATCAGATACAAAATCTAGTACTTTTTCAAATGCAAATTTATATCTTTCAAATTTTAACCGTACCCCTAATACTCCATATTCTTTTGCAAAATATAAAAAGCCTAAAAACTCAAAAGGAATTAATATATTAAAATATCTCCAATTATTCTCTAATCCAAAGCTTCTTAGTAGAAGGTTAGATAATGCCATATAAATAAAACAAGGAACAATTATAAGTAGTGTTAAAAGCCTATACTTTCGCATTATATATGATTTTTCCTTAAAATAAGAATATATCATTAATAAACTACTACCTAAAATATATGGAACAGCCCACACTGATAATAGTTTAAAATATAACATTAGTTCACCCAATGTTTTTAAATTGTTATCCTTAATGGGCAAAAATATCATGCTTAAAATTGGAGGTATTAATAATATCGTATATATTATTTTCCTTTTATTTTTAGAAATTACATCTGAGTAGGATAACCCATAAATTAGTATACAATATGGATCTATAGCATGCACAAAACTAGATATAACACCAACTATATTATGTATACTACTTATAATTTCTTTACTTACATTATACTGCTCTATTAATAATGTCATAACATTTTCATCTAAAACTACACAAAATGAACCTAACCCTGTTATAAAAAGCATTAACGATAGCCATCTAGTAGATTCTGTTTTTGGATCCTTTAAAATAGTAATAAAGGCCAATATCCATAGTAATATCCATACAATTGCCATACTCTTACACTCTCTTATCTATAAATTTTAAAATATCCTTTTTAACTTTATTTTTCAAAAGTACAATTCCTGAATGACCACAATTATACATATATCTTTCTGGTTTTCCCCAATTTGACCATAAGACATCTGTGTCTTTATTTATAACATATTTATCGTACTTACCTGATACAAGAAGTATTTTATTAAGGTCTAGTAGTGGCTTCCTTAAGCTCGGATTAATAACTCTCCAACTTTTTTTTAATAAATTATAACTAAAATTATTTTTCAAGAAATCTTTCTTTATATACTTCCCAGCCTCTGTTTCAAATACTGTATATGATAAATCATTAGCATAAAACAAAGATATTAGAACATCAATATTCTCTTCAACTTCACTTAATAAATTAGAAACTATTCCACCAAGACTCAAACCAATTATTATAATTTTCCCTTGTTTTTCAGATTTAATATGACTTATTAAAGCTCTAATATCACTTACAGATTGCTGTTCAGACTTAAGAGTTCTGCTTACGTCTGCACTTAAAAAATATTCGCCGCTATATAAAGATGTGTTTGGAGATCTTTCCATATGAAAGGGTAAGACATAATTATAAATATTATAACTTCTTTCAATGAAACTATCTAAAAACACTTTACCTAATCTATCTAGATTATCTGCTCTCCAACCATGTATAAAAATAATATTTATATTATTATCTATAACTAAATTTTTTCTGTAATGAAATATAGCTTCTTTATTACTATACCCATTTTCCACTTCACTTAAAAATTTTATTTTGCCTGTTTCATAACTCATTTCAATTTTATCTTTTTCATTATATATTTTTGGTAAATTAGGTTTTTTATAAAATTCAGAGAAATCGCTACTAAGTGTAAGCACATCTTCCTCCACATAATTAAACTGGTCTACATTACTATACTTTTTATGAAGAGTATATAAACCGTAACTATCTGCTATGTTTGATATTATTTTCATTGTTATATTACCCTCCTGTTATAGGTATAAACCTTATTTAAATAAAAAAATGCACATTGTTACCAAAGTAATAAATTTAACTTATTACTATAATTATAGCCATAAACCATTGTTACAGTCAACTTTAGTCCTTTATTGTCCTAACATCATAAGTTACCATATTACATTTTAAAACTAATTTAAAAAAAGTTCTCTTATTTATATTCAGATTCTCTTTCAAATCCGCCTTTTGGCGGATTAATTAAACAACAATATTTTATATAATCACTTATAGTCATGTTAAGTGCTGCTGCCTTTTCCAAAAACAATTTTTTTTCAATCTCATTTAATCTAACCCTTACAATATCTGTTTTCATATTAATAACTTCCTTTCTCATATATCTCGTGTAGCGTATGCTACACTATTAATTTTACTTGGTTTATACATAGACTACATATAATCTATATTTTTATGATTATAACTTGGTAGGCATTTTTAGAAGATTCCGTAATAAATATGGTTTAGTTATTATCGGATATTATAGCGAATATCTGATGATCTTCCCATCTACCATTTAATTTTACATTTTTTTGTGCTATACCTTCTTTATGGAAACCTACCTTTTCTAAAACTCGCATCGAAGCAATATGGCCTGGCATTACACCTGCTTCAATCCGATGCAGCTTTATACTATTAAACCCAAATTCTATTGCTAATGAAACTGCTTCTGTAACATATCCATTACCATTATATTGTTTGTCCAGACAATAACCAACTACACAACTTTGAAGGGGTCCTCGAATTATCTGAAACAAATCTACCCCCCCAATTAATTTTCCATTATCTTTTATGTATATACCAAAAGAATATTCAGTCCCTTCTTCACTCTGCTTTATAGAGTTGCTAATAAAATTACGTTTAGAGTCAAGTGTGTAAAAGTCATCGCTAAAAGTTGGTGAATACTTTTGGAAAACCTCTCCATTCCTTAACTGCAAATCAAGTAAGGCTTCTGCATCCGTATCCTCGAATAAACGAATAAAAATTTTGTTTTCTATGATTTTCATATTAATTTTACCTCCTATATATAAATCCAATGTAAATTTTTGTTGCATAATATTCTACAAAGTAGTATCTATCGTGTTTTTATGATATATACATCTAATATGAAAATTGTACATCAATCTTATTTAATATATTTGTATTGTACCACGTTAGTGGCTACAATACATGTAAATTTTTTTTTATGCTGTTTTTTTTGTGTAGGGCATTTAAAAAAGCCCTTTTTCCTTTAAACTTATATATTTATTATCATCACCTATAATTATATGGTCTAATAGCTCTATTCCTAAAATGTTGCCACACTCCTTTAGTCTTAAAGTTATGCTAATATCCTCTTTACTTGGCGTGGGGTCTCCCGATGGATGATTATGACCTATAATTATACTCGAAGCATTACCAAGGATTGCAGTTTTAAAAACCTCCCGCGGATGCACAATTGAAGAATTTAAGCTTCCAACACTTGCAACCGTTATTGAAGTAATCTTGTTTTTTGTATCAAGTGTTAGAACTACTAAAGCTTCCCTGTCATTATTTCCTATAAAATCTTTAAGTATATTAGCAGAATCTTTAGGACTTGAAATCTTACTACTTCCATATTCTAAATTTTTTTCTTTAACCATTTTGATTGAAACTATTTGAATTTTTTCCATTACTACCACCCCGTAAAGTTTATTTTTTTCCTATCTATATTTATATTATACCACATATGTAGCTACAAAACAAGTCAATAAAGAAATGTTTTTTCTTAAAGCCCAGTCATATCAACAGTTTATACAAAAATCAAAATATAACAATCTTACATTTTATAATCATACACGAAGTGAAAAGACAGAATATAGATTCTAGATTTAAAAAAACTTTGACTGCCGAGGCAATGCATACTGGAGATTATAATTAAAAACTTCCACCCTACTTCAATTACTGGAATTATAGAACCTACAATTAATAAAATATAGGGCGATCACTAATAATTTGATATTTAGTATTGTAGTAAAGCTTTATTGCTCCTGTAAAACCATCTCTATTCTTTGCAACTAATACTTCAAGAAGTCCAGGGCTTTTACTCTTTCTGCCCTCACGCTCTGCATAATAATCATCACGATATAACATTAAGAT
Organism: Clostridium sp.; assembly: GCF_036569345.1. GTDB lineage: Bacteria > Bacillota > Clostridia > Clostridiales > Clostridiaceae > Clostridium_AD. Next base: position 5,078 of record NZ_DATCQT010000041.1, on the reverse strand, counting down.
TTCATCAGCATCTTGTTCTATACACCCTGAATCTCTTAAATCGCTCATTATTGGATGTTTGTCGGTTCTTTTTTCTACCTCTCTATTTAATTGACTTAATACCACACAGCATATATCTAAATCCATTGCCATATTTTTAAATCCCTCCGATATTTGTCCTATTTGGTCATTTTTTGTGGCTTTGGGGTTATCCGGTCTTACTTTTCCTATATGATCTATAAATACAACATCTAATCCATTTTGTATTTTTATCTTTTTAGCTTCAGCTCTTATTTCTGCTACACTTAATCTAGTTCTACAATTTATAAATACATTATTTTTAAAAACAATTTCACCTGCTTCTTTTAAGATTACATTTAAGTCAGTATCTTTTATTAACCCTTTACTTAGTTCTTGCGGGTTTATGTATGTCCTGGGTGCTAACATTCTTATTCCTAGTTTGCCTTTTGGCATTTCCATTTCAAAAATTAAGCCTTTCTTTTCAGGGGGTAATTTGTTTAACATCTCCATACTTAGTGCAGTTTTACCCATGGAAGGCCTAGCCGCTATAATAAGTAGGTCTCCTTTTACAAATCCATTTATAGCATTGTCAATGAGCCTATATCCTGTAGTAGTTCCTAGTAGTTGCCCACCGTTTTTATAACCATTCTCAATTAAATTTATTGTTGTACTCATTAGCTCTTCTAAATTCACAGTCTTTTCTTCATTCATATCGTTTGTATTATGTATCTTAGTTTCTAAGGCATCAATTACACCTTTTATATCTGTTTCTTCACCATACGCCATCTTTACGGCTTCATTACATGACTTTATTACTTCACGCTTTATACTTAGGTTTTTAATTGTTTTTATGTATTCTGTATAATTAGCTGCATTCATTTCAGAGCCAATTATTTCTGAAAGATACGTTATTCCTCCAACGGCCTTTAATGTTTCTTCGCTAATGCTATTTCTAAATATTAATAGATCTATTGGAATGCTCTTTTTGTAGAGCCCTAATAATTTTGAATATATAATTTTATGTGATTTATAATAGAAATCGCTTTCTTTCAATGATCCAATACAATCTGCTATAATATCATTGTTTAAAAATATATTTGCTATTAAAGCAATTTCAATCGCCTTATTATTTGGTAATGGTTTATCCATTAAATCGCTCCTTTAGTTAAATTGATTCATTCTTGACCAACCGTCAACAACTTGTCCTTCTTTGAGACTAGAAGTATTGCTACTATTTTCTTTGCACCATGTATTTAAAACACGGTAATGCTCTTTATATGTTTCCCCTTTACCATTAGTTATATAATTATCTAATCCATTAATATTTTTATGGACTAGATCTTTACTATATTTATTAATTAATTTTTCATACTGTTCTTTAGTAATTTTTACTTTATCAATAACATCATCAATAAATTTTAGACTTATATATATAGTATTTGTATTTGTATTTGTATTAGTAATTGTCGTAGGTACATTTTGTACATAATCTTTAGGTACATTTTGTACTTCACCTTTGGATTTATTTTGTACATTAGGTACATTATATACATTAGGTACATTAGATACCTTACCTTTTAATATAAAGTAATGATTTCTTTGTTTAACCGTTTCTTTTCTTATATATCCTTTTGCAACTAATGAATTAATTATTTTTATAACATACTTGATATGTGAATATCCTAGAAGCTTTTTTAATACTTCAAGGCTTGGATATGCATATCCTTTTAATTTATTGTCAAATCTAATTAAATAAATTAATGTTAATATTTCCATATGACTCAATTCTTCATTTTCTAGTAAATCATTATCAATTACTGTATATCCTGCCATTTAATCACCTACTTTTTTAGTACCACTCAATGCTATTTGTATTGTTTCTATAAACCCTTAACCACCCCCATGTAAAGCTAACTTTGATGCACATAACTTTTCCCGGTTCTTTAAATTTTTTATAGCCAATTAAATCCTCTTTAAATTCGTTACTCTGAAGCTCAATGTATTGTTCAAATAGTAACTTTTCTTTCAATCTTTCAACTTTAGTTTTAATTTTTGATGTTCTCTCTTGAATTTCCTTCGCCTCTTCTTGTGTATATCCACCGTTTTTAGATATTTTTATAATTTCTTCCCGTAATTTTGTAATTTTTTCAATGATTTTTTTAATTTCATTCAATAATTAATCCCCTCCATACTATTTTTTCGAGCATTGATTTTTTGCCCATTCCCCTAACAATTCACGATTCAAAAAATATTTATTCCCCATTTTGAAGGCCGGAAAATCCTCTCTTTTTAATAAGTCCTCATACATTCTATTTCTGCCAACTCCTAAAAACTTCATTCCCTCTGTTGGATCTATTAATATCTTCTTTAACTCTCCCATATTTTAACCTCCTAAAAGAATAATTCTTATTTTGTCATTTCTAAAATTTCTTGTCTTTTTTTAATAACTATAATACTTTATACTTAAATTGCTACTTTGCCTACTTCCAAAGGCCTTAAAGTATTCTTTTAATATCTCAACCATATCCGCCATTTCATGTTTTTTTAACTTATTTCTATTTTTCAAGTTTTATTTTCATTCCTGAGCCCATAATCTCACCTCTCTTTTCATATCGCAAACTTTAACCTCATATTACAATTCATATTGCAAACTGTCAATACTTTTTTCAAAAAAATTTGCATATTGCAAACCAAATTGTTATTATTATATTGGGAGGTGTCATTATGAATATTGGTAATAAAATAAAACAACTTAGAAATGAAAAAGGTATTTCTCAAAAAGAATTTGCTAGAATATTAAATAATATGCCCGTGTCAACTCTAGCAAATTATGAAAATAATCATAGGGTACCCAATATAGGAACTTTAGCTAAAATAGCGACTGCTCTTGGCGTTTCAATTAATGATTTAATTGAAAAGGTCAGTTTCGAAGGTGAGACTTTAGAAGAGATAAAGACACAAATAAATAGCAATAAATTAATATCAGAAACACGTAAAAAACATTTAATTGATATTCTTCAACCTCAAATTAGAGTACATCAAACGCCCCGTGAAATTAGCGATGAACGAGCTTTGGTTTGTGTAGATGAATTACTTGATTACGTCAATTGTAATTTTGCTCGAGATATGAATGAACTGATAGATATTAAGAATGCTGTATGTATTACACTAAAACTTAAAATCCAGGAAATAAAAAATAATCCCGAATGGACTTTAGTGGAAGAATAACTAATTTAAGAAAACAAAAAATATTTGCCAAAATTTATATTTAGAGGTTAAAGGGGTGATCCAATGGCTAAAACCATATATAAGAAAAAAATCAAAAATGATAAAGAATATTATTTTTATAGGTTAAGGCATAATAATCTTAAATCGCCGAGAGACATATACAGTTTAACCGTCAAGGGGCTTGAGTCTAAAATAAAAACCATAACTAATGAACTTGATCATGGAATCGCCAATAATAAAGAATGTTTTGAAACGTTCCTGTGTGATTGGCTCTTTGATGTTCATTTTATCAATATAAAGCCTTCTACTAAGGAAAGATATGAGGGTATATACAGAAATTATATTAAAAATAGCATGTTATCTAGGATTAAAATAAAAGATCTCACATCTAAGGATATACAAAATTATTACAATGACTTAATTAAAAAAGGCAAAACAGTAAATTCCATAATAAATCTTAATAAGATAATAGCTCCATGTGTTAGATATGCTTATAATAATGATAAAATAATAAAAGATTTCTCCAAGTCTGTTGTATTACCTAAAGAAGATGAAGAAAAAAAACTTAACAAAATTGATGACGTGCAGCCTTTTACTTTAGATGAACAAAAGAAGTTTATTGCTGCTATAGAAGGTCATGATTTAGAAGTGTTATTAATTACCGCTCTTAACACTGGATTAAGACAAGGTGAATTGCTTGCATTGACATGGGATGATATTGACGTTGATAATAATACCATTATAGTAAATAAGGCTGTAAAATACATCAGTGACGTTTCAAAAGAAGGCCGTGGTAAATACAAAATTACAATTCAAACCCCTAAAAGTGAAGCAAGTAATAGAACTGTATCAATACCTGAACTTCTTACAACAAGATTAAAAAAATTTCACCTGGAACAAAAGGAACTAAGGTTAAAAATGGCTAATTTATATATTGATAATAAACTAGTATTTTGTAATATTTATGGTGGATATTTAGATAATAATAATGTTCGTAAAAGATATAAAAGAATACTTGTAAATAATAAAATTAGAGATAGGAAATTTCACGATTTGAGGCATACATATGCTACTCGCTTATTTGAGCTAAATGAACAACCCAAGACTGTACAAAGTCTCCTAGGGCATAGCAATATTTCTATCACATTAGATACCTATACTCATGTACTGGAAAGTATGAAGGTAAAGGCTGCTACAAAACTAAATGATTTATATAGTTATATAGGGGCAAAATAACCCTCATATTTTTTTATAGAATTTTATAAGGGGCAAAAAAAAGGGCAAAAGTATTTCTATGTCAAAAGTAAAAGCCTTGCAAACTTAGTGTTTGCAAGGCTTTGTTGGTGCGCCCAGAGGGAGTCGAACCCACGACCTACAGATTCGAAGTCTGCCACTCTATCCAGCTGAGCTATGGGCGCATAATAAATTGATTTTTAAAAAGTCTTTAGTATAAATACTAAAGACTTTTTGTTGGAGCGGGTAGAGGGAATCGAACCCTCGTAATTAGCTTGGAAGGCTAACACTCTACCATTGAGTTATACCCGCGTAGTTGGAGCGGGAGACGAGATTCGAACTCGCGACGTTCACCTTGGCAAGGTGACGCTCTACCACTGAGCCACCCCCGCATATATGCATTTTTATAAATAATAATTCACCAGTAAATAGTAATGGTGCAGGTGAAGGGAGTTGAACCCATACACCCGAAGGCGCTAGATCCTAAGTCTAGTGCGTCTGCCAATTCCGCCACACCTGCATAAGATTACTATTTTGGTGGCTTACCGGGGAATCGAACCCCGGACACCATGATTAAAAGTCATGTGCTCTACCAACTGAGCTAGTAAACCATATTG
>NZ_DATCQT010000040.1:0-10883 GCF_036569345.1 Clostridium sp. | reverse complement strand
AGAACTACAAAATAGATTGGAAAAATATTTAGGAATAAAGCATATACTCTTGGTTGCAAATGGAACAATAGCCCTTCAAATTGCCTATAGGCTTTTAGATATAAAAGGTGAAGCGATTACCACACCCTTTTCCTTTGTAGCTACTACTAGTAGTCAAGTATGGCAAGGTATAAATCCAGTTTTTGTAGATATAAACAAAGAAACCTTTAATATAGATTATAAAAAAATCGAAGAAAAAATTTCAAAAGATACTTCAGCTATAATTCCTGTCCATGTGTTTGGGAATGCCTGTGATGTAGAAAAAATAGATGAAATAGCAAAAAAATTTAATTTAAAAGTAATTTACGATGCCGCGCATGCTTTTGGAGTTAAATACAAAGGAAATAGTGTACTCAATTATGGAGATATATCTACACTTAGTTTTCATGCTACTAAAATTTTCCATACTATAGAAGGTGGTGCACTTATAATAAATGATGATGAAATTTATGACAAGGCCACAAGAATAATTAATTTTGGAATAAGTGACTCAGAGCATATAAATGAGGTTGGAATTAACGGGAAAATGAATGAATTTGAAGCAGCCATGGGATTATGTGTATTGGATGATATTGATAAAATATTTGAAAATAGAAAAAAACTATATGAAAACTATATGAACTTTTTAAGTGAAGATGTGATTAGACAAGAACAAAATATAAATAGCAACTTAAATTATTACTGTTTTCCCATAGTATTTAAAGATGAAGAAACCTTATTAAAAGTAAAAACTGCCCTTGCAAGTGAAAATATTTATGCAAGAAGATATTTTTATCCATCTCTTAATAATCTACCTTATATAAAAAACAAATCTCAAAGGTCACCCAATTCAGAGTTCGTTTCAAGCAGAATCCTTTGCTTGCCACTTTATGATTCACTAGAATTGGAAATACAAAAAAATATTATTAACATTATAAATACAACAGCTTAAATATTAAAAAAATACTGGCAATATTTTTAGGAGATGTTTGTTTTGAATATTATTGTTATTGGTTCTTCTGGACATGCAAAAGTTGTAATTGATAGTATTGAAAAAGAAAATAAATATGAAATTATAGGATTGCTAGATAGATTTAAAGAAGTCGGGTCTAGTTCCATCGGATATAAAATAATTGGAAAAGAAGAGGATTTACAGAATTTAATAAAAATATATAAAATAGAGGGTGGCATTATTGCAATTGGAGATAATTTTATTAGATATACTGTTTATGATAAAATTTCACAAATTATCCCACATTTTAACTTTATTAAAGTAATTCATCCTTCTGCACAAATAGCCAGGAATGTACTAATAGGAAAAGGCACAGTGATAATGGCCAATACTACTATAAGTAGTGAGGCAACAGTAGGCGATTTTTGTATTATTAATAATAACTCATCCTTAGATCATGACAGTAAAATGTTAGATTATTCAAGTTTAGCTCCAGGTTCAACTATTGGTGGAAATGTAAAAATAGGTTTGTTTACAGCTGTTTCATTAGGTGCAAAAGTAATTCATGGAGTAACAATTGGAGAGCATTCTCTAATAGGAACTGGTGCCACTGTAGTAAAAGATATTCCAAAGTACGTTGTAGCATATGGTACTCCAGCGAAAGTAATTCGAGGTAGAATCGCAGGGGAAAAATATCTATAAAATAAAGTAGTTTATGTTGTTTAATTTGGTTCACAAAAAACTATATCTACTACAGTTGAAGAAACATTATCTAAACTAGCAAACGTAAAGCAGCTTGATAGAATATCTGGAAATACTCCCTATGAAATAGCTGTAAACTTTGCAAAATATAAAAGCACCACAAGTGAATCTGGCTGGGGAAGAAATAATAAATAAGGTCATGCTTTTTCCTTCGGTACAATAAATAAACCCATGGAAATCGTCACTTCTGTAATACTTGCACATATGGGAAAACATTCACCTTTATTTTAATAAAAGGCTACAGTGTTCCTGAGATAACATCAGACTATATTAATGAAGTTTATTTCTGAAACACTTTCGTCTTTTTTCACAATTTTAAATCGTACCAGATTTATAGGATTTGTATCTGCTTCATCTTTTACTCTGAAATAGTCTTTTAACTCCTTCTAAACAATAAATACAGTAAATTTGTAGGGGTATGTTTTGCAAGAAAATAAAAAGCCTAGCAATTACACTAGACTTAAAAGGGCAAACAAATAAAGTACACACAACAATATCTGCTCAATTATTAGCAATTATCAAGTTGTGGATTTTCTTAAAATTAGGAAGACACCTTTCGCAAAGTTTCAAACAAACAAAAGGTGTGCTTGCTTTTGATTCTATTGTCTTGGATTTTCAAAACTTGGTGCAGTTGGATTAGGTGCGTCAAAAAATTTACCTGGAGTTGATAGGTCAAAATATAATCTTGAGTCTTCTGTTACTCCAAAACTTTTATTTGATCCAGTATCTTTTACCTTATTTAATGCTTCTCTAAATAAAGCGTTATGTGCTTCTTCGCGATTTAGCAAGAAATCTATTGTTTCTTTTACATATTTATCATTAATTTGGCGATATAAATTTTGGTATACAACTTTAGCTCTTTGCTCAGATGCTATGTTAGAAAGTAAATCTGCAACTAAATCTCCTGTGACAGTTACATAATCTGCAGTCCATGGTGCTCCAGATGAATTAACTAATACTGGTGATAATCCTGCCTGAACTAGAGTTTGAATTTCTCCAACTCCTACGTCCTCATGTTCTACATGATGTCCATTTAGTAAGTTTATAGTTTCTGCAACCATTTCCATATGACTTAATTCTTCAGAGCCTATATCAAGAAATAAATCTTTTATTGCTTGATCCTTAACTCTAAAACTTTGTGCTAAATATTGTAACGCTGCCTTTAACTCACCGTTTCCTCCACCTAATTGCTCTTGCATTAATATTGCATACTGAGCATTTGGTCGTTCAACCTTTACTTCTCTTAATAATTGCTTATCATGTTTAAACATATATAACCTCCAATAATTATTATTATTATTAATTTATTTTAAACACTAAATTTTACTTAAACTCATCTGAAGGTTTAGATGAACATTCACTAAATTTTTGTTTTTCCTGTAGAGTTGTATCAATAGAATTGCTAGACATGCAGGCCATAGCAGCTTTTGATAAACCATTTATTACTTCGTTAGCATCTGATTTATTTAATTTCTTTGAATGTTCTAAAGAAGCATCAGTAGTTTTTTTAGTTAAAATATTACTATTAGCATCTTTATGTTCAGCAGATTGTTTATTTAATTCTCTTGTTTCTTCTAAATTATTTTTACTCATAATAACTCTCCCTTCAAATAAGATAATAACTAAATATACAACTATCAAAGCAAAGACTTTTTTAACCTATAAATATTAAGTAAACAACAATATTAAAGTTTTGCTATTAACATTGTAAAAATATTAAGCTAATAGAAATAATCCAATATAGTAATAGTGTAACCAATGAAATTGAAATTATGTTATCAATTCTTAGATATAATTAAATGATACTAGTTTCAAACTTAATGGTAAATTATGATCTCATCAAATATTATAATTTATTTTTGGACATCATAATATTAATATAAAAATCTAAATGAGAAAGGTTGTGTTTTAAATGGGCTTTTTAAGTTGGATAGGTGGAATAGTATTATGTTTTTGGGTCTTGGGACTATTTAGTGTTGGAGGAACTTTAATCCATTGGCTACTTTTGATAGCTGTAGTAGTTTTCTCGTAGACATGATTCTAGGAAAAAATAAAAGAAGAAATATTATAAAATAAATAAAGCAATTTGGCTCTTATTTACCTTTAAGTGTTTTATATCAGAAACTAAGTAACCCAATATAATTATTAAACAAACCGAAGTATTAAAGTTGCTTTTTATTAAATTTATTTTTTAAATATATAGAAATTTCAATTAAAGCTTCATCTGCTTTATACGTAATCTTATCCATTGTAATGAAACCATGTGTAACACCCCTATATTGGGTAGAAACAACATCTACACCTTCAAGTATTAATTTGTTTCCATAAGATTCACATTCATCTCTTAATGGATCAAATTCCGCTGTAATTATTAGAGTGTCAGGTAAATCCTTAAAATTGTAAGATAATAAAGGAGAGGCATATTTATTTTTTCTGTCCTCTAATTTAGGAAGATATAGTGATAAAAATTTTTCGGCATTTTCTTTTGTATAATTATAATCCATACCAAAATGTGACCAAGATTTAGTGTTAAGCTTATAAATGTTTGTAGATGGATATATAAGTACCTCACAAGTTATGTTAGGACCATCTTTATCACGTGCCATTTGAGATACAACAGCAGAAAGGTTACCACCAGCACTGTCACCGGCAACACAAATACGGCTAGAATCACCCTTAATACTTTTAGCATTTTTATAAACCCATTGGAGTACATTATATACATCATTAAGCCCAGCAGGAAAAGGGTTTTCGGGTGCGAGACGATAGTTTACAGATACTACAATAGCATTTGAGTTTTTAGATAGCTTTCTGCAAACATTATCATAGACATCAATATTACCGCTTATAAAGCTACCACCATGGGAATAAATTATTATAGGAAAATTATTGACATTGCCATTTTCAGGCGTATATATTCGCACAGGTACCTTGTTTGTATCTGTATTTATATTCATATTTTTTATATTGGAAAATGGTAAGGGTTTAGAGCTCCATCTTGTTGCATTTTTATTTAATATCACACGTATTTCATTTATAGACTTCCCTTTAAGTGAAATAGGGTTGAAATAGTTTGTTATCTTTGACATTACACCAAACTTTGTATCAAGCTTTCCATAATTTGTTGCAGTGAAATCTTTAATTATAAGATAGGCGCAGATTGCAATAATCAACACAACAACAGAAAAAATCAAAATTATCTTTTTAGTTTTCATTTGATAAACCTCCTCTATTATATTAAATATTATAAATGATCATTCGTTGTTAAAAAATTTTTACAGATTAACAGCATTATGCCCATTTTTATTATAATAATTAGTATTATTACCTTTTTTACATAATAATAATACTTGAAAAGTTTTTAAGCATTATTATTATAATTTTAAGTTTACATTTGAACATAAATTTTAATATACTGGTTAAACTAATATTGAATTAGCACTAATTAATTGCAGTTGGAGGTATCTTTTATGTTCTTAATATTATTGACATTATTAATTGTGATTATTTTAATATCATTATTAATTATATTATTATTTACTGTAGATTTAAGGGTTAAGATAGTATTTGATACTTGTAAAACAAATTTAAGTATGACTTTATTGTGGTTACACTCATTTTTAAAGGCTTTAGTCACTATTGAGGAATCTAAGCCAATGCTTACATTATATTTGTTAAATAGAAGATTATTTAAAAGAAAATTAAAGGCAGGAAAATCAAAACTTAATAAAACAGATCTTATGAAATTGATCCATTCAAGTGATGTACATGTCAATGTGTACTATGGTTTTCGAGATCCTTTTACTACAGGCATTACTTGTGGGGCATTTACTGCAGCCTCACAATTTATAAATATAGATTCAATAAATCAGATGCCCGATTTCACAACTGAAAATGACTATATTTATTTAGATGCAAGTGCAAATGTGAATCTAGGTTCAACATTATTAAATTTATCTAGGTTTAAATAATTAAAAAAATAAAATAATAAGGAGGAGAATTAAATGGATCAAGGTTTAAATTTATCTCAAAATATTGATACTCTATTTAATAATATTGAAAAGTATACAAAAACTGAAGGTGTTATTGGTAAACCTGTTACTCACGAAGATAAAACTTTCATACCAGTAGTTTCTGTATCTGTTGGGTGTGGTGGCGGAAATACCGCTACTAAAATGCCACAAGGTAACACATCTGGTAATCAACAAATGAGCTCAAGTAATATGGCAGGTGGTGCACTAGGACTTGGTGCTAAAATTAATACTGACGCAATTATAGTAATTGATAAAGGGAATGTATCAATGATGACTTTAAGTGCAGCAGGAAATGCCTCGCAACTTTTAGATAAAATACCAGAAATGGTTAAGGGAATGACAAATCAACAACAAAGTAAACAGTCATAAACATTTTATTTTTATGTAAACCTAAAGTTTAAATTAAAATTGCTTAAACGGCTAAATCCCTATGGGATTAAAGCCGTTTAATCTTTTTTGTAATCTCTTGGTATTATAAAAAATTAATTTGATAATGAAGCGTCTAAAAAAGATAAAGTTTTAAGATTATTGCAGACTATCATACCCATACTAATAGTGCAAAAGGACATATTCCCTTACTCAATGTTATTTTGGGTGAACATGCAAAAGGAAGTATTTAATCAAATGTTTAATTTCATCCCGAAGGTAATATGTTTATAAACATGGTTAGTTATGGCAATTTCTTTTAATCCTCTTTCTATTATTTTACAAATTAGGATTTTATTTTGAAATATGAGTATTCTCTAGAGAGTCGGAGATTTCTAATATAGGCTCCTCTCTCATTAATGTTTCTTCAATGTGTTTTATATCTTGTATCTGTTGTTTATAAATAGATACCTCCTCAAAATTAACTTTATGTTTATAGAAATCAACATGTTCTTCATTAAGAAGTATACGGATAACTTCCGTGGGCATATATTTAAGTGCTTTTTTATTTATTACAAGCTCTTCTCGTATAAATGGTACAGTAAAGGTTTTTTCTTCTGTGATAGTCTCCCTATAAATATTTACTTCTCCAGTTTTCATCCATTTTTTGGCTATCTCAAGCTCTTCTTTCTTAATTTGAAATGTTGTCATATCTATCGTCCTCCATTTGTTTTAAAAAACACCTCACGAATTATGAGAATTCGGAGGTGCTTCCTAATTTATTTATTCGTGATGGCCTTCAATATCAACTATATCAGCGTTACCAATTTTATTTACCCGAGCTTCTTCTCGCTTAAGGGTTTCATCTATATGCTCTGTGCCTTCTATGGAACGTTTATGGGCTGAAATTTCTGATGTTACTACTGTATGTTTATCTACATGAACTTTTTCTTCACTAACAGGAATTTTAATAGTTTGTTCTTCAGTGATTGGTGAATCACTTGCTACATTATTTAAGCTTTTTCTTTCAATTACTACTTCTTCACGCATTACAGGAACATCAACTGATTTTTGTTCTTCAATAATTTCCTTGCCAAATTCTACGTCGCCTTTATGAACGCTGTCTTTGGCGATATCAAGTTCTTCTTTGCGTAGAAGAATCTTTGCGTCATCATCACTAATTTCTTTTCTAGTACCATCGCCATTTACAAATCCTTTAAGTATTTTCATATATAAATACCTCCATGAATCAAATTTTATCTAATAATATATTTCCCCTCATATAAATATATTATCCTATTATATAAATGGAAAAGAAAACCTCAGATAAATTAATACTTAGATGCTAAATAGTTTATCAACAATAAAATGACCAATGTTTTTAATACAAGAAAAGCATTTTAAAAATAGATTTATATAATGGTGTTTTAAAAAAAAATGATAAAAATAGCTCCAACAGAAGTAGAAATTTATACTGCTACAATATTATATGATTTCTTCATATTATTGATTTCAATTATAGATGTTAATTTAAACTATAAAGGAAATTTAAACTATAAAGGAAATTTAATGTCAGCTGTGATTTCTGTGTTGTAATAACCTGGATATTCAGAAACATAAGGGGGTCCTTCCCTATAAAATTCAAATTGACATATATAGATCTATTTTATGTAGTATGAAGGTGTAGATACTGTTCCTAAAGGATATGAAGTTATTAGTAATATAAAAAAATTAACAAATAGCCACTCTCTCTAGAGGAGAATGGCTATTAACTATGATTTACTTCGTTCATATGCTATATGATGACCGACTCATTTCATGATATTATTGACGTTTATATTAATATCCATGATGGTGCCCATGGTCGAAATCATGATCAAAAAATCTTCTACGTCTTCTTCTTCCAAGTAAATCGCCAATAAACAGTATCCTGGCTAAATCCCCAACTCCACGTCTGCTAAAGCGACGTCTTTGTCTCATATCATCATCAGTGGGATCTTCTCGATGTTCGTGATGTTCTTCATCCTCGTCATCTTCGTCATCCTTATAATATTTTTCGTATCTGTCACATACTTCTTTACACATATGATCCATTTCATCATTGCTGGGGCAATACATAGGTCCATAACAGGACATCATCATATCACAATGGTGCTTTACCATGGGATATATTCTGATATAAATTTTAGGATACATGTTTTTTAAGTCTTCATCATTTTCATCATACATAGGCATATTCATCATAGGCATACAATGTCCAAGATTTTCACAGTCTTTACAACGGTAGTCGTACATAAGTACCTCCAAAATAATATTAACACTTTATATTATTCAACTTTCGTTATTTAGTTACAATATCATATCTTAGTTAAATACTGAAACTATAGAAAGGTTAATACCAATTGTGTTACATTCACATTGAGGCTATTTGCCATTATTAAATCATTGTAAAAATACTTAATATATGTAAAAAATGGTATGATTTAATATATATTGTTCATATAGGGAGGTAACAAAAATGGGAGACATTATAGATGCCGTATTTATAGATAGGGATGGAACAATTGGAGGAGGGTGTTCAATAGAAAAGAGCAACAAAAACTGTATCAGTTTTTGTAAAGTGCCTGACTCCTTACAAAAATTAGGAGTGGAGCTTTCAATCTTTGTTGATAATAAAAAAGTGATGTCTTATATTTCTCAAGTAAATCCTGTATTGTAGGGTCACAATTATAGCAACAAAAATTGAAAATTCATTTCCGATTTTTGTAAGGTGACAGGCACCTTTCAGATATTGGCAGTGAAGTGAACAATATCCGTTGCTTATATTTTCAGTATTTAACGTTAAGGGCAGTATTATAATAATCAAAGAATTAGACAGACAGGTAAAAATTATATAGATACACCAAAGGAGATTCAATACTTTTTCGAGAGAGATATAAAGGTTATTAACCTAAACACACCTCTTATAAGCACTGGCGATACTAAACTAGAGTATACAATAAACAATGAAGATAATAATTGAATAATGCAACTTGGTAATTTGCACGGAACTTTTTGTAAAATATCTTTAGATGAAATTAGAAAATACATAGAAAACATAGGTGAAAATAATTAAATTGTAAAGTACATATTCTGACTCGAAAACAGGCTAATGGGTATGGCAATTAGACTGCAGTCATAGTGTATAAATCAAATTAAGCGGTGGCAGATTTATGGATTGCCACCGCTTTGCCACCGCTCTATAAAATATTAATGAATAAAGATAGTTATAATTTAATATAAAAAATCTGTTAAACACAGTATAATCAATGAACTATAGATATGTTGAAATATAATAAAATTCATAAAAGTACTAAAAAGATCAAATACAGGACTCGGCTTACAGACTTTCTCACACTATGGAAAAGACTATGTTTAACGCATAGTCTTAAAATGCATTTAAATGAGTTGTTAAAATAAACAAAAGGTGTACATTTACTTTTGCCCCTTTTTTTGCCCCTTATAGGTTAAACTAAGCAGGTATTACATAAGATTAATTAAAAAGTAAAATGGCTATTTATAAGGGTTTTAAGGTTATATAAACTTAGTAAAAATCATTTCTGTCGAATCTGTAGGTCGTGGGTTCGACTCCCGCTGGGCGCACCATCAAAGCTTTGCAAACATTATGTTTGTAAGGCTTTAACTTTGCCCTAAAATTATCTGAATGATAACTCATAGTAAAGAAAGAGTCTTTACTTTTTTTGATTTTTCTGTATAATTATTATTGTTTTAACAAATAAATAATTGAATTGGAGAAAGAATATGATAAAGAAGAAAATAGCAAATATCCCTTTTGGACCGTACATTACAGTTTTAGCAGGAGCGATGATCAATGGGAAACCAAACTATGCCACAATTGGTGCATATGGTGTTGTAAGCGAAAAACCTGTATTGTATATTTCATTGAAAAATTCTCACTATACAACTTCAGGTGTAGTGGAAAATGGTTTTTTTAGTGTAAACATACCATCCTCGGAATCTATTGAAAAAACTGATTTATGTGGGTGCCTCTCTGGTAATAAAGTAGATAAATCAAATATTTTTGATTCGTTTTATGATGAAGCAGGAAATGCACCAATGATAAAAGAATGTCCTGTAAATTATCTTTGTAAGGTAATACAGACACATAGTGACAATAAGTAAGTAGGTTTTAGAATAATGTATTAAAATAGATTATATTTAAGATTTAAAACAAAAAATAAAAATACTGTACTTGGGGGGAGCCCAGTACAGCATAATTATTAGTTGATTATTATTTACATTAAAAAGGATGTTATTTAAATTATAGACTATTATAAAAATTTTATTCACTTTATTTAGTAAATAAAAGAAATTTAATCCTGAGGCAAGAGAAATCTTGTTTCAGGACTTTTTTTTCTTTTTTATCAAATTGATTTTTAAGTTCTTTAAATCTATATGATTGTTTTTGACTAAATCTAATTAAGGTAATATATTTTTTGAAATTAACATGTGCATATATAAAAATTTGATGGGTTCCTAAAAATTTATAAATTCTTATTAAATTAATATTCTCAACATTGATACTCTTAATTAGTTTTTCATCATTTTCATATTGTTTTTGAGGTTCAATAAATTTCTCGTTATTTTTATAAATATCTAGCATATCATTATTTAAGTATAATGTATGAAATCTTCCAATAGCATTCATTTGGACCTCTCCTAATTTTTTGTCATATGTATCTTATATTTAT
>NZ_DATCQT010000039.1:0-6984 GCF_036569345.1 Clostridium sp. | reverse complement strand
AAGGAACGAGTATCTTGGATTTTTAATCAAGCTGACTTAGGAATTCCCCTTGAATCCATTTTTAAAACATTAAAAATAGCTTAGGATAGTTAACATTATTTTATAATGGAATAAATTGTAACGTATTTCGCTCGTTTATAGTATTAGAAAAAATATGGGTAAGTTTAACAAAAGAATATATAAAAGATATGAACTTAATAATAACTTTATTGCAAAAATGAAAGTGGACAGAATTAGTAATAAATATGGAAGCTCGCAGTGGGTAACCATATTAGTAGACAATATCTCACAAGATGGTATTCAATTTATTACTGATATTGAAGAACCTATAGAGGAGGATACAATGTTAGAATTTAGTATAGTTATTGCTGATATAAACATCTATGTTAAAGGTTATACGTTGTGGAGAACAAAAGCAAAAGAGAATAAATATAGATATGGAATAAAGTTAGATATACATGATTCAGAAAAAGAAAAGCTAGTTCAAATTTTAGATCAAGTAATAGATTTTTCTTTAGAAAACGGTATATTAACACAAAAATGTTTTAGACTAAAATTTAATTATGTAAAGCTTGAAAATCATGACTTCGAGTGGCGGGCATAGGAAGCAGCAAAGTTGTCCTAACACATTATTTCCCAAGAAATATTATTTTGACATGATTGTCTATACTACATGGTAGTTCGTGATTTACAAATGTAGAAATTTGCCCGATAAAAAATAATTTTGGCATATATCCAAAAATTAAAAAAAAGAATATTTTTTGTTTTTTGTAGAATATTATATTTAGTATTCTAAAAATATTTTATTATGTTTAATGGAGGGATAGGAATGTCAACGAAAAATAAAATCTATGAAATCACAATATCTGAAGATGGTTTAGATAATTATAATAGTTATGATATAAGTGCTAAAGATATGGCTGAGAATTTAGGAATTGATGCAGTTATGACTGATTTTGAGTGGGATGAAAATTTAAAAAAAGGTCAAATTCTCACTTGTAGGATTATAGACGATATATCGATTGAAGATGCTTTATCAGAAATGGAAAATGTTGAGTATATCGAGGGTGTAAAGGAAAGTTAAAGCATATATAAATAAAGAGTGAATTTAAATCCAATATTTAAGATTTAAATTCACTCTTTATTTTTTAATTATATTTATGGATTAGCCCATTATAATGTTTTGGTAAATAGTGTGTAAGGTAAGAAAAAAGGATATAATAAAGTGAATTGACGAACTAATATAAAAGGAGAATTATCATGAAACTTAAAATAAGACAAGCATGCATAGAAGATTTAGATGATATAACAAAAGTGGAAGCAAGCTGTTTTCCAGTGGCAGAAGCAGCTACAAGGATATCTCTAGAGCAACGTATTAAGACGTTTTCGGAAAACTTTTTTGTTGCAGAAATAGATGGTGAAATTATTGGATTTATTAATGGTTGTGTTATCAATGGAACTGTTATATATGATGAACTCTATGAAAATTCTAAGCTACATATTCCAAATGGAAGTTACCAGACTATTTTTGGACTTGATGTAATATTAGAGTATCGGAACCAGGGAATTGCAGCACAGTTAATGAATTATATGATAGAAGTATCAAGAGCCTCCGGTCGCAAAGGTATTATTCTAACGTGTAAAGAGAAACTTATTCATTATTATGCAAAGTTCGGATATACAAATATGGGTATATCTGAATCAGTACATGGTGGTGCCAAGTGGTATGATATGATTTTACTAATCTGATTCTTCCCTTGATAATATAACATGTAGCATATATCCAAATAGCAAAGTAGAGGAATATTCTTTTGTTTTTGTAGAATATTATATTTAGTATCTTAAAAATATTATACACAGAATTCATAAAAGGTATAGCAAGATTTAATTTTGCTATACCTTTTCTTGTGGATTGCTATGTGTTTTTATTTGGCGGATAAAATAAATTTTTGTAGATATAATAATAATGATAAATTATTAATTATTAATTAAACAAAGGAGATAGAAAATTATGATGGAAAACAAACCAGATGACAGAAGAGATAATGTAGATAAAATTCAAGGAAAATTAAGTAATACTATTGAAAATTGTCATCGTACTAAAAAAGCTATTGAAAAAACAGATGATGAAAAAAGCAAAAAAAATTTAGAAGAAAAAAATGATAGAAGAGAAGAAGCTATTGATGATATGAGGTCAGAAATTAGAGATGAGGCAATAGATAAAAGAAACGGGTATTAAGGATTTAATCTATGCGGGTATTCAAGCAGACGAACAGATATATATTGTTACTAAGGATGATTAGCAAAAAACGCTGAATGGTATGATATGATTTTAGTAATTTGAGACTTTCATTATAAATTATTTTTTTAAATGTTTTGTCGTATAATAAATATCTTTGTAGATATAATAATAACGAATAGTTTATTAAATTAAATAAAGGAGATATGAAATTATGCAAAACAAACCAGATGACAGAAGAGATAATGTAGATAAAATTCAAGAAAATATTAGCAATACTATTGAAAATTATAATCTTACAGAGGAAGCTATTGAACAAACAGAGGACCAGAAAAATAAACAACCATTAGAAGCAAAGAATGAGAGAAGAGAAGATGCAATTGATGGCATGAGATCAGAAATTAAAGATGAAGCAATAGACAAAAGTAAGGGTTATAAATAGAGCGAAAACAGAATATTTAAGTTATTTAAAATTGTGAAATACCCAGCAAATCCATTATGGATTTGCTGGGTATTATTTATAGAAATTTGTTATATATATGTTAACCTTTTAGTGTAAGTATTTTCAACTCATTTATCTCATTTTGCATGTATAACATTTCTTTAGCAAGACATAATATAGTCTCTGCAGACATTAACTGATCTTCTGCATGCATAAGAAGTAATGAAAAATCTTGTTGAATATTCCAAAACCCATCATAGATATGAAAGTTTTGAATTTAGTACTGTATTAGTAAATAACATTTAGGTTATTACTAATTATAAGTATTAATTTAAATTCAAATTTAAGAAAAAATATAGATGAGGTGATTTAATTGGTTGATTTAGCACTTCTAGGATGTGGAGGGGGGATGCCAATTCCACAAAGATATCTATCTTCACTTCTTATAAGCTATAAAGGAAGAAAGATACTTATGGATTGTGGAGAAGGTACTCAGGTATCCATGAAGATTCTTGGATGGGGGTTTAAGTCAATAGATGTGATTTGTATTACTCATGGACATGCGGATCATGTTTTAGGACTTCCAGGTATTCTTTTAACAATTGGTAACAGTGGTAGAAGGTCGCCCATTACTATAATTGGACCTAAAGGTATTACAGACATTGTAAAAGGGCTGACAGTTGTAGCGCCTTATCTTCCTTATGAACTTAATATTTTAGAAGATCCACAAGAACCCGTGAAAATACAAACTTCATTAAATTATGATAATTCTTCAGTAGGAGAATTTAATGATTTAATAATTTCCACGCTGGAACTTGAACATTCAACTGATTGTTTGGGTTATAGCCTCTATTTTAATCGAAAACCAAAATTTGATATTGAAAGTGCAACTAAAAATGAAATACCAAAGAAATTTTGGAGTAGACTTCAGAAAAATGAGATTATAAATGAACAGGGGAAAACTTATTTCCCAGATATGGTGATGGGAAAGGAAAGAAGAGGGATAAAGATTAGTTTTATAACAGATACAAGACCAATTCCTAAGATAACTATATTTATTAAGTCAAGTGACTTGTTTATTTGTGAGGGAACTTATGGTAATGAAGATGATATTGAAAAAGCTATAAAGAACAAACATATGACCTTTAGCGAGGCAGCAGAACTTGCTTTAGAAGGGCACGTACAAGAACTTCTATTAACACATTTTAGTCCCTCAATGCTTAGCCCTGAAGAGTATACGGACAGAGCAGAGGGCATTTTCAAGAACTCTATTATTGGATCTGATAGATTTATTAAGACTATGTCTTTTAAAGATTAGATTATCATATCATCAAAGTTGTCTCCGCTTAAGACTAATACATCCCCAATTTTAATCATTGTTGCTCCCTTAGGATGTATTACCTTTTCTGCACGCTTTATCATTACAACTAAGATCTCCTCAGGTATATTAGCATCCATTATAGTTTTATTAGCCCATTTACTTTCGGGAAAAATTTCTAATTCATATAATTTTGTGCCTGATTCCTCTTGATAGTCATTAAATGTTTTTAAAACAGCTGACTCATTATCAACGAGATCTAATTTCTTTGCTATTGGTGCAACTAATGTGCCTTGCAAAGTAACTGAAAATAATGCTACAAAGAATACTATATGAAAAATATCAGACTTTATAACTGCTCCGTTTGTTACAGCAATTATAGCAAAAACAATAGATGATGCGCCTCTGATTCCAACCCAGGAAACAAATAATTGATGTTTAAAAGGGATTTTTAAAGGACTAAGAATTAAGAATGTTGCAATAGGTCTAGCAACAAAAATTAAAAATAATGAAATTAAGACCCCCGGGACTAGAACTGATTGTAAATGAGAGGGGAAAGATAATAGCCCCAATATAAAGAAAAGCATTATTTGCATAAGCCACGATATTCCATCTAAAAATTTAACCAAACTTTTTTTATTTTGAATTTTACTATTTCCAAAAGAGATACTTTAAGAACTACTCGGCAAAATAAACCTGTAAGCCCTGCTGTTATAACAACCCCTAAAGTTGACATTAATAAAGCTTTTCCAACAACTGGTTTTGCCATTTTCCAATTTGTGCAAAAACCCCCATAGAAAATTATAAACATCAAACCTAACGTTCCAAGTTGCTCTGCAATATGGTAATTTTCAAAGTGAATTCCAACAATTCCTTCCGAACCAAATACCATACCTAATAGAATAAATATAAGTAATGAGGGTACTCCAAATTTATATAAAACTTTACTGGAAAATATACATATTAATACGACCGATGAGGCTATAATTAAAGGCATTATCATTTATTACTCACGTCCTTTCTGATAAGCATTCATTTAAAATATTTAATCCATCCACAATTC
The DNA here is from genome assembly GCF_036569345.1 of Clostridium sp. Taxonomy (GTDB): domain Bacteria; phylum Bacillota; class Clostridia; order Clostridiales; family Clostridiaceae; genus Clostridium_AD. The sequence goes on along the minus strand of NZ_DATCQT010000039.1, from coordinate 1,922 downwards.
TATTTTTTTTACTTTCTTCTATTTTATTTAATGTTGGAATAATACTTTCGGATAGTGTTTTTGTTACTTTTTCCGTTATTCTCTGCGCATATTCTGTCATTTTAATATTTACACAACGCTCATCTTTTGAATTTCTAACACGTTCTATAAATCCACTTTTCTCCATCCGCTTACATAATGGAGATAAATTACTTTTTCCCATATAAAGATGTTTACATAAATCAGTAATATTTTGTTCCCCATTTTTATTCAATTCTAATAATACGCTAGCTTGTACCGAGGTTAAACCATATGGCTCATAAAAATCATGTAGAATACCATTTAGCTTTCCATTAACAGATTTCAATAAATCAATAAGGTTTTCTTGAAATTGAACATCAATCATAATTTTCTCCTTAATTAAATATACTTAACATATGAACTATTCATATGTTAAGTATATCATTATATATTCAATATATCAATTCAAGCACAGGCAGCTGAACTTTTTCAAAGGATAAATCCGTAATCTCAAAGCATATTAAAAATGCATTTGTTTAAGGTGAGAGTTATTTATTAGAGAGTTTTAGTAAATAGTGTGAAGGTAATGAAAAAAGGCTATAATAAAGTGAGTATGATTAGGTAATAAAAATAAAAGAGTATAAAAAGAGAGGGATATATTACATGGAGATAAAAGAAATAAAGGGTAATACATTTTGTATTGATACTGGAATGACATATATACCTTTTTATAAAATTAATAATGAAGAAATTATTATGTTGGATTCAGGATGGGCGCAAGGGGAAAGAGAAGGGATATCTGAGCTTTTAGAAAAAAACAATTTCAAGGTAGTTGGGATAATATGCAGTCACTCTCATGTAGATCACGTAGGTAATAATGCATATTTGAAGGAAAAATATAACTGTATTATTGCAATGCCGGCTTATGAAGCTCTTATTTGCAGTTCTACGATAAATCTCAAGCTTTATTTCAGTAGCCAAACTTTATCAGAGGTTACGAAGCATTTTGGAAATATGGTTTGTGAAACAGATATTATGATTTTAGATAACCAAGATAGTATTTGTATTTATGGTATTAAGTTTAAAATTCTTCATACGCCAGGACATAGTCCTGCGCATATATGTATTGTTACTCCTGATGATGTTGCATATTTAGGAGATAGCCTAATAAGTTATGAAGTCATGAGGGGTGCTAAAATGCCATATGCTTATATACTAAGTGAGGATTTGTTAAGTAAATTAAAGCTTTATGATTTAAAATGTAGCAAATATGTAGTGGCACACAAAGGTATGTATACAGATATTACAAAGCTTATAACTGATAATATAGATTTCTATAAGAATAGAGCGTCAACAATATGTGCTGTTATAGATGGGGTTATGACAATGGATGAGATTTTGAAAGCTGTTGTTGAAAATTTTAATATTAATATAAAAAGTACATACAGTTATGCAATTTTGAAAAGAATGTTGAGGTCTTATGTTGAATATTTGAATGAAACAGGAATGATAGAGTTAAATATGGATAAGGGTTTTCTCAAATATTCAAAATTTTCATCAGATATATAGTAGATTAAAGTAATTAACCTTAGTTACATTTTCATTATCTCAACATACTATGTATTGTAATCAATTTTATGGAGATTTTTGTATGAGTAAAAAAAATCAGAAGTTACTAAGTACGATACTACCAATGCAAAAATATAATTATTGTATGGACTGTCCAATATTGTGTGAAAATTCTTACATGCAACGGGACCAAATGATGCCTGAATATAATAGTGAAGACTCAGAAGATGGATACCGACCTGGACAAGGAGGAGGCCACGGACCTGGAGGGAATCCTGGACAAGGAGGCGGCCACGGACCTGGAGGGAATCCTGGACAAGGAGGAGGCCACGGACCTGGAGGGAATCCTGGAC
>NZ_DATCQT010000038.1:0-29738 GCF_036569345.1 Clostridium sp. | reverse complement strand
ACAAGTCAGCTGCTCTACCGTTGAGCCATGCTAGCAGGAATATGGCGACCCAGAAGGGACTCGGACCCTCGACCTCTGCCGTGACAGGGCAGCACTCTAACCAACTGAGCTACTGGGCCATATATGGTGGGAACAACAGGGTTCGAACCTGTGACCCTCTGCTTGTAAGGCAGATGCTCTCCCAGCTGAGCTATGCTCCCATATATGTTTTAAATGGTGACTCCTAGGGGAATTGAACCCCTGTTACCACCGTGAAAGGGTGGTGTCTTAACCGCTTGACCAAGGAGCCAAATATAACTTGTCACTTTAATTTCATGTACTTTCAGAAATATTGTTCCTCGAGCTCGCAACCCGACATAGACTATAATACATAATTTTTCATAAAGTGTCAACATATTTTCCCCATTTTTTTATTTTTTTTTTAATATCTTATAAAATTCATGTTCAACCTATGCCTTTTAGGGTAAAATTATATACAAGTAACCTTATGTTATTAATAACTTTAGGTTATTAATAACCTATGTGTTATAAATATAATTTTTTTCTCGAAGGGAGAGATTTTCTTGAAACATTCTCTTATAATAGTTGGTGGAGGCGCTTCCGGCCTAACCTCTGCTTTAATTGCAAAAGATCTTGGAATAGATGTAGCAGTAATTGAAGGCACTGATAGAATAGGCAAAAAAATATTAACAACCGGTAACGGACGTTGTAATATCAGTAATGTTAATATAAATAACGATAGATATCATAGTGAAAATCCACATTTTCAAGCGGACACACTAGATTCTTTTAATATTAAGGATACTATAGATTTTTTTAACTGTTTAGGTATACCATTAGTAACAATAGATGGTGGTAAAATGTTTCCTATGTCCATGCAAGCATCATCAGTAATTGATATACTTCGATTTTCTCTAGAAGAAAAAAACATTCCTGTGTATACAAATACAAAAGCTAAAGAAATTATTAAAAAAAAGGATGGCTTTAAGATTTATACCTCGAATAATGATTTATATGAATGTGAAAAATTAATTATTGCAACCGGTGGTAAATCTGCACCTAAAACAGGTTCTGACGGTTCTGGATACACATTAGCTAAACAGTTAGGCCATAGTGTAATCTCACAAGTTCCGGCACTTGTACAGCTTAAATTAAACTATGATAGGTTAAAGGCTTTGTCTGGAGTTAAATTTGATGGTTATGCAGAAATATCTATAAATCATCAAAATGTTCAAAAGGAATTTGGAGAAATTCTTTTCACTGACTACGGTATTTCTGGTCCTCCAATTCTTCAACTTAGTAGAACTGCATCTTATGGCTTATCAAAAAACAGCAAAGTTTCTTTAAAAATTGATATGTTACCGAATATTAAGTACGAAGATCTATTAGAATTTTTAAGCAGTCATTGGTCGACATTTGAAGCCCGCTCCGTTTCTGATTCATTCATTGGAATAATTCATAAAAAAATCATTCCGATAATGTTAAAGGAAGCAAAAGTACAAGATATTCATAAACCCTGTTGCGATTTACAAATAGACGAAAAAAATGCTATATGTAATTTGTTAAAACAATGGCAATTTGAGGTTTCCGGCACTAATTCTTTTGCAAATGCTCAAGTCACTGCTGGAGGCATTAATACAAAAGAAATTAATCCTAAAACTTTAGAATCCAATATTACCAAGGGTCTATTCTTTGCGGGAGAAATATTAGATGTGGATGGTGATTGTGGCGGTTTCAACCTTCAATGGGCATGGAGTTCTGGTGCTGTTGCAGGGAGAAATGCTTCCAAATAGATAGTCTTAGGGTTTTCTTATATTTTGCTATAACTAAAAGAAGAGCTTGCCTGAATGCTTCGCTTAGCCAAGTAATTCTAAACTAATTTTATTGAAAGATACTAAAATTAGTTAAGAATTACTAAGGCACGTTCAAATGCATTCTTAGCAACCTCTTCTTTTGTTAGCATAATATAAGCAAAAATAATATTAAACCATCACTAAAGATTGATAATTCCAAACAACACCAGTATAGCTATCTCGTCTGAGATAGATAACAATATAAGATTCATAACTTATCTAAAATATATCATCATGCTCATTAAATTAATCCCTTAATTGTTTTTCAGTTTTGGATAAGAATTTTTCCACTGCTTCACTGATATCAATATTCATGCGTTCAGCTAAAATAATCACCCACCATATGCATTCACCAAGCTTATGTTCCAATTCAGATTCAGTTTCACCATTTATTGGCCAACGTCCCTGCTGAGACATTGTAAGGCGACCTACCAATCCGGAATCTGTCAGAAATGCTAACGCATCCTCTTCTACAGTCCATTCTTTTTCATGATACTGTTGTTCCAAATCATGGTATATTTTTCTTATTTGAACCGATCGTTCAACCACTTCACTAAAGTTCATATCTTTCATTTTCGTCCTCTTCTTTCTGTAAAATTTATAGTTTATTTGTTTTCAAAATGATGAGAGCAAACCTACTATACCCAGATACTTTCTAAGAGCGTAAGCTCAACACCTTCTTCATTAATGATTTTATGTCTACATATTATCTTGTCTTCTGCTCTAATAATTTCCGTGCTTACCGTTATTGTTTCTCCGTAAGTTGTTTCCTTCTCATAAGTTACCTTAATATTCTTTAGTTCATAATTTAGTATTATATCCTTTGGAACTGTTTCTAAAGCCCAATCAACATATTTTACATTATTCACATGTTTATTCGTGTCAATATCACTATATCTCACCTGGAAACTTTTCTCACTGTCTACCTTATTGATTGGGAATATCTTTTCAATGTCTATAGGTTTATTATTAGTACTATCATCTATCCCATAAACATCATACATATCTTTGGTAATTCTCATTGGCCTTCTTCTATCTGTATTTATTAAAATCCAAACAGAATCAGCATGTCCGATTATATTTCTCTTAGCATCAGTAATTTCATACTTTCTATATGCATAAAATCTATTTAAGGAATATGCAAAAGTTTCCACAGTTATAGTTTCATTTAACAAAGGGTATGAATCCATTGTTATGTCCCATTTATATAGGACCCAAGCCATTTTATTTTCTTTAAGATAATCCATTCCGACTCCTAAAGATTCACTTTGGTACATTGCCATATCTCCAAGATAATTCATGATTTTTGTAATATAAGCTCTTTTATGTATATCTACTTCATAATAATGAATGTTATAATCTCTATTTGTAACTACTGAAGTTTTACTCATGTTATCACTCCTATATTTTTTTGTTTATGAAATAACTATTAATATTTTTTTGTGTTAATTTATGCCATTGTTAAATTATTAACACAATGATATAATAAGTCAAATATATTTAATAAAAATTTCTTTTACCTATGTAAATGTTATCAAAAACGTGCTAAAATATTAATGTCAGTATTCATTATGAAACTGAACTATAAATAAGGATTATAAATAATAGGTCGACTTATATCCTTATGGAATAAGAGCGGAGGGAATAAAATGATTAATAATAACTCTATCAAATTAAGACGAATCAAAACAAGTGAACTTACAACTATTGGTATGCTTTCAGCTATTTGTGTAGTACTCGGGTTAACTGGATATGGTTTTATACCACTTCCTGGTGCAAAAGCTACTATCATGCATATTCCTGTTATAATTGGTTCAATAGTAGGTGGACCTATGGTAGGAATGACTATCGGTTTAATCTTTGGGGTTTTTAGCATTATGCAGAACATAACAACTCCCAACATACTATCTTTTGCTTTTATAAATCCTCTAGTATCTGTATTACCAAGAATTCTTATTGGTTTTACTTCTTACTATGTTTATAAACTAAGTTTTGGTAAACATGAAAGCTTAAGGATTGGACTAGCTACCATTGTTGGTTCTATAACCAACACTTTTGGGGTTCTCACTATGATATATATTTTATATGCAGCCAAATTTGCTGTTTCTAAGGGCATAGATCCATCAATCGCTGCAAAAACTATTTATGGCATTGCTATAATAAATGGTGTTCCAGAAGCCATTATAGCTACTATAATTACCATACCTGTTGTACTTGCCATTAAAAAGATAAGAAAACAATAAAAACAAGACACTTAGCATTTGCTAAGTGTCTTAATTTTCTTATACTCTTGTTTCATTTACTTCTACTTGATTCGCGTTTAATGAAGTCATTAATTCTTCTAAATTAAGACCATGAACTGATGCTGCTTCTTCTAATGTTTCAGCTTGTGCTGAAGGACATCCTACGCAACCCATTCCAAAACTCATTAATATCTGAACTGAATCAGGATTTGTTCTTACAACTTCGCCTATTGTCATATCCTTAGTAATTTTCATATTATTTACCTCACTTTATTTTTATTATAATTATATCAGAATCTAACCATTAAACAAATAAAATATTTATTTAACTTCAATTCTCATTCTCATTGTATTCCATATACATACACTTTACTAGTACGCACTTTTATAATCTTTAGTATACAATTGTATACCTATATAAATTGTAAAAGATAAATAAATCTATCTTCTACAATACTTATAATTTCCTATAATATAAAAACCATACATGTGTTCAAAATAAACTTTGTATAATATGTATTTCTAAATTCTATATTTCACTTAATACCATTGTTTGATCTCTTTTAGGTCCTACTGAAACTATGGAAACTTTAACTCCTGTAAATTCTTCAATTCTCTTTATATATATTTTTGCATTTTCAGGAAGTTCTTCATAACTTCTTGCGTCCGCTATTTTTGTGTCCCAACCATCAAATTCCTCATATACTGGTACGCAATTAGCTAAATCCTCTAGACTTGCTGGAAAATAATCTATAATGTTTCCTTCAAATTTATATCCTACACAAATCTTAATTTTCTTAAGTCCTGCTAATGTATCTATTTTAGTTACAGCAAAGCTTGTAATTCCTGAAACTCTTGCTGCAGATTTTAATATAACAAGATCAAGCCATCCACATCTTCTTGCTCTGCCTGTTGTTACACCAAATTCAAAACCTTTTTCACGAATCCATTCTCCTGTTTCATCCTCAAGTTCTGTTGGAAATGGTCCTTTTCCTACTCTTGTAGTATAAGCCTTTGCAACTCCTACAACACTTGTTATCATTGTAGGCCCTATTCCTGCTCCAACACAAACTCCACCTGCAATAGTGTTTGATGAAGTTACAAAAGGATATGAACCGTAATCTATATCAAGTAGAGTACCTTGTGCACCTTCAAATAAAACATCTTTTCCAGCTTTTATTGAATCGTAAACTTTAACTGATATATCTTTGACATATGGTCTCATTCTTTCTGCAAACTCTAGGTACTGTGTATATATTGTTTCGAAATCTAATGCTTTTCCACCCAAAACTTTTGTTATTATATTATTTTTCATTGTTAAAGTAGTTTTAAGTTTCTCTTTTAGAACATCTTTTTTCATTAAGTCACAAACCCTGATTCCACTTCTTTCAAACTTATCGCTATAACAAGGACCTATACCTTTTTTTGTAGTTCCGATATCATTTTTACCTCTGGCTATTTCATATAAATTATCAAGCTCTTTATGGTAAGGCATTATAACCTGTGATCTATCACTAATCATTAGTCTCTCAGGTGTTATGTTTTCACCTAAAGCTTCTAGGTAGTCGATTTCTGTAAATAAAGCTTCTGGGTCTACAACAACTCCATTACCTATTACATTCAATTTATCTTTATATAATATTCCTGATGGTATTAAGTGAAGTTTATATTCTTTATCTCCTACAACTACTGTATGACCTGCATTATTTCCGCCTTGAAACCTGACTACAACGTCTGCTCCTTGCGCAAGATAATCTGTCATCTTACCTTTACCTTCATCGCCCCATTGGGCTCCTAAAACAATAAATGCTGACATATAAATTCCTCGCTTTCTTTCAGTCGACGATAAAATTTTTAAGCTAAGTTGCTTATTAAATTTTATTGCCTCTTATGTTTAGTTCACATTTGAATTATACACTTTTACTTCTGTTATAACCAATTGTTTGGTTATCAACTCTTAGTCTTCCTTAGTAGCAATGTCTCTTGCTACTACTACTCCAGTTGCAGATGCTTGCATTAGTCCTCTTGTTATTCCTGCTCCATCTCCTATGGTATACAAATTACTAACGGATGTTTCAAACTTATCATTTGTACTAAACTTACTAGAATAAAACTTAACCTCTACTCCATATAATAATGTGTTTTTACTATATAGCCCTGGTGCTATCTTGTCAAAAGCCTTTAATGCTTCTACAATCGATGTTAGATGTCTTTGTGGTAATACAAAACTTAAATCACCAGGCACCGCCGATTTTAGAGTAGGCGTCGTAGTTGATTTACTTAATCTATTAACATCTGTTCTTCTTCCTTTGAGTAAATCCCCAAGTCTTTGAACCATTATACCTCCACCAGTTAACATATTCCCTAGCTGAGCTATATATTTTCCATAACCAATAGGTTGATCAAATGGCTCTGTAAAGCTAGTAGATACAAGCATTGCAAAATTTGTATTAGTAGTTCTAAGTTTTTGATCTGAATAACTATGACCATTTACAACTGCGATCTTGTTATCATCATAATATTCTGCTGACACTACTCCACCTGGGTTCATACAAAAGGTCCTAACCTTATTTCCAAAGGTATCAGAATAATATACAAGTTTTGCTTCATATAAGTCCTTAGTTAGATGATCCATAACAGAATTAGGCACCTCAACTCTTACTCCAATATCTACTGCATTGTTCGTAACCTTTATGTCATGTTTTTTAGCTTCATTTGCAACCCACTCAGCGCCACCTCTACCTGGTGCTGCTACAACGTACTTTGCATTAACCTTGAGAATGCCTTCTTTATTATTTACTAATACTCCAGTAACTTTATTGTCTTCAACTAATATTTCTTCCACTTCACTGAGTTCAATAAATTCTGTGTTTGTATTATCTATTAAATGATGATACATAGATTTTAAAACTTCATAGGCAAGTTCTGTTCCTAAATGCCTTACTGGACATTCAACAAGACGAATATTGTGCTTACTTGCTTCATATTTAATTTCATCAACTTTATCAGTATTAAGTCCATAAACCTTCTCATTTGCTCCAAATTCCATATATATATCATCACAATACTTTATCAATTTCTTTGATTCATCTTCAGAGTAATATTCAAGAAGTCTTCCACCAACCTCTGGGCTTAATGAAAGCTTACCATCAGAGAATGCTCCAGCACCTGCCCATCCATATGTTATACCACAAGGTTTACATTTAACACACTTGCCATTAACTCTAGCTGGACATTTTCTTTTTTCTATATTTCTTCCCTTATCAATTATAAGAACGCTTAGTTCAGGTTTTTTATTAGCAATTTCTAGTGCTGTAAATATGCCCGCTGGGCCAGCTCCTACAATAACTACGTCGTAAAAATTTTTCATTCCATATTCCCTCCTGTATGCGTCTGGGGCAAATAACAATTATCAATTGTTATCCCTCCTGAATTCGTGTAGGGTAAATAACAATTATTAATAATTATCATACTACCTAATAATATCAGAGCAATATAACACAGTCAATATAAAATGCGAATAATAAAAATTTATTTTTAATAATAGTTCGTGTATTTATAATTTGATCATGACATAAATTATCTGTTAGTTTATATATTTATCTATTTCTTAACAAAACTTTTATAAATATTAATATTATCAAGTGACCTTATTCTCTCAGAAAATTTACCTTCTTTTGTTTCTGTTAAAGCCTTATTCATATCATACATTCTTGCATCCATTGTATCTAAATGATGTAACATTTCAGCTTCTGGTATCATTGGTTTTTTAGGACTTCCATATTCAGCTTCATAATGATGAGCAAGAACCATATGCTCTAGAAGCATTGTTACTTCCTTGTCCGCTTTTACCTCAATGCTAGCCGTTTCAATCATTTTAACACCTTGAACTATATGTCCTATAAGTTGACCTTCCACTGAATACTCACTTACAATTCCAAGGTCACTAGCATTCATCTCATATATTTTGCCAATATCATGAAGTATTATACCCGCATATAATAAATCAGTATTTAGAAAAGTATAAATTTCACTTAGCTTTTCTCCTGCCTTAAGCATTGTGGTTGTATGATATAAAAGCCCTGATCTTATAGCATGGTGATTGGACTTCGCTGCAGGGTAATGCATTAATTTTTGCTCATTATTACTTATAATATTGGTAACTATGTTTTGAATATCTGCATTTTCAATTTTTGCTAAATAATCTAAAATGTCATTATACATTATTTCTGGCGAATATGGCGCCACTGCAATATAATCGCAGATGTCTACTTCATCTCTTTCCTCTGTTAATCTTATCATTTCAATTTTTAATTGGAGTTTTCCTCTCCACTCATTTACGGTGCCCTTAACCTTCACTAACACGTTTTGTTTAAATTTATTTTCTATTTCTTCATTGCATTCCCATAGTTTTGCATTTATATCGCCTGTGGCGTCACCTAAATTAAAATCCAAATACTTATTCGTATTACTATTGTTTGATACCTTGATATCTACGGATTTTATAATATAAAAACCTTCAACCCTATCACCCTTTTTTATTTCACTTATCTTCTTCATTTCCATATTTATCTCCTTATATTCTAATAACTTAATTGTATATAATATATTATGCTTATGCTAACATTTAACATTACTTTATTTATTATGTTTAACACTATAATTTTAACATATATATCTTTCAATTATACATCATTATTCTTTATAAAATTATTTATAGTTTAAAATTAAAGAATAAAAATATTTTTACAATTACTAATAAATATATGTGGTAATATTTGTAATTTTATTATATAATGCAATTAAGTATCCACGAGCTTATATTACGTAACACAAATATTAAGAGGTGATAATTATGCCAAGAGGTAGAAATAAAATTGAAAACTCTAAAAGTGAATTAATTCATGTGCGAATAAGCGAAGAACTATCAAAATCCTTAGAAAGTTTCTGCAAGGCGAGTAATATAACAAAAAGCGAAGGAACAAGGGTTCTTTTGGAGAGTATTTTAAAATAAACGATGTACCATAAAAATCCTATAAGATTTATATCTTGTAGGATTTTTATAGTGCGTTGGACAAGCGTCGAAGCTGTGACCAACTGATTCATAGTGTGATAGTAGTGCAACTAAGTTTATAGGAGAAGCTTTAAAATTTTATTATGAAAATAATAAGTAATTGATCGAAAAGGTTGGCGCTACGTAATTGTTATATTTTTAATTTAATATATCTATTTTTACTCCTTCATAGAAATATCCCGCTTAAGTTTACTCCATAAATATAATCCTATTGCGCAAGTTAATATTTCTGTTATAGTCATCGACCATATAACTCCATCTAAACCAAAAGTATATTTTCCTAAAATCATAATAGGAATTAATAATGCTCCCTGCACTACAGACATTATGGTTGCCTCTTTACCTCTTCCAGCTCCTTGAAAGATTGCTATAAAAAGACCAGTAATGCTAGAAAACAAAGCTGAAATAAGCATAGCTATCAAAATGTATATACCAGTGTTTATTACGTAAGTATTATGGCTAAATAAATGTACTATTGGTTCTCTGAAAATAAATATTATCAATGAAAAGGCCATAGTTAGGATTGCAATATAGGCTGCAGTAATATTTATAATACTCTTCATTCGTTTTATATTCCTAGCTGCATATGCATAAGCAATTAAGGGGATAACTCCAATATATAACCCTTTAGCGGCAAACTGAGCAAGTTGGGCAATTCGCAGAGATATTCCAAATGCAGCAACAGCATAGTCGCCATAGTGTGCTGAAAAATTATTTAACAATAAAACGGAAACAATCATAAATGCATCTAATAGGAAAGAGGATATTCCTATCTTAAAAATATCTTTAAGCATACTAAGCGTTGGTTTGAATGTTTTTATGGAAACTGTCAAAGTAGAACTTTTGTTTCTAAGGTAATAAACATAGTACAATACTGCACATGTATTCGCAACAACTGTTCCAATTGCTGCTCCTACAATATTTAAATGACATGTAAAAATTAATATGGGGTCCAAAATAATATTTATGATAACACTTATAAACATACCATTCATCGAGACTTTTGAAGCTCCCTCCGCTCGTACTACTTGTCCTAATGCAAAGTTAGCAATTACCAACGGACTTCCTATGATAAGAACCATAATAAAATCTTTGGTGAACAAAATCGTATCACCTTTTGCCCCTAATACTTTTAGAATAGGATGAATTAAAGGTATCGCGAATAACATAAAAATAAATCCAGCGAGTAAACTTAAGAAAAAAATAACTGATGAAACTTTTTTTGCATCTTCTAATTTTCTCTCCCCAAGTAACCTAGATATATAGGTCCCACCACCTACACCAAAAATATTTCCAATTCCCGATAATATAATTGTAAAAGGTAACGCTAATGTGACAGCTGTCATCATTGCTGTGTTATTTAGCTTTCCAATAAAAAAGGCGTCAATAACATTATAAATCATAATAACGGACATCCCCAGCATCATGGGCACTGCCATGTGTGCAATTGCTTTTGGTATAGTTGCTTGTTCAAAATAATAATTTGCTGTTTTTTTCATATAATGATTCTCCTTAAATTCTCGGGTAGTGTAAACTTTTTTACACTACTTATTTGATTTTTTCTTTATATATCAAGGTTTGTTCTGTAAATTATGTATTGATTGATTTAAATTTACACATTTAAAATTCTCACTTCTCGAAAAAGAGTAACTATGTTTCCTTGTCAACAAAATCATTCTATCACTTCATTGTTTCCTTGTCAACAATAAAAGGAGGCTGTATCACACGCTAATGTTCCAGCGTTCTGATACAGCCCCTTTAGGCTACTTTTTGGTACAAACCCATTATTCAAAATCATTTCGATTTGTTATATCTACACCTTGCTTCTTTATTTCTGCATCCAAATGCCTACTATACTTTGCAACGAAGTTAAGCATGATATCAAATTGTTCCTCGGTTACCTGCTCAAATACGGCTTTATCCCGCTCTTTAAACTCTTTGTGCAGTTTCTCATGGACTTTGTTAATTACTTTTCCTTGCTCAGTAAGCCTAAAATAGATTTCTTTCTTGTTATCCGTTTTCTGGTAGCTTTCGATAATACCTTTTTTTATGAGCTTCTTAGTTAATTTACTTATGGCACCCCTAGTCATATAAAAAGATTCCGCAAGTTTTGTCACGTTGGAATCTACATTTCTTCCAATGTATTCGATACAATGTACTTCAGAAGACTTATAACCCTTAAAACTGTCTTTCATCTTAGGCTTATTAAGCGAAACTATCTTGTTTAATAAGTCCCTAAAACCGATTATGACCTGTTCTTCTTTATTCATGGCCTGTCCTCCCACCCGTTGATGTATTAACAATATTATATTAAACTTTTGTTTCTATTTCAACAATGTTAAAGTAATTATTCTAAAAATTGAGCTACATATGAAAAAATAGAGCCAAAGAACCAAGTCCCATCATTATTACATATGTATATTATAAAAGAAAAATGGATAATATTCTATCTATTTTTAATTATACTGCTTTACTTATTAGTACAATATTACTGCCTACGTTAGATATAAATTCTTCATTATTATTAGTAGTAATATATGTTTTCATAATGGGTTTTGGATTTGGCGGAGCTTTTACAACCCTAACTATAATTATCCAAGAATCCGTGGAATATAACAAAAGAGGTGCTGCAACCGCTGCCAATTCATTGCTTATGACCTTTGGGCAAACAATAGGTGTAAGTGTATTTGGAAGTATATTTAACTTATATATAATTAAATACTTTACTCAGCTAGGCATAAAAAGAGTAGACCCGAGTAATTTATATAAGTCTTCTGTCACCAATGAGCAGATAAAGCTTTCCATAAATAGTTCTTTGCATATTCTGTTTATACTATTTATAGTTGTAGCTACCTTATCACTAATTTTATCAATAATAATGCCTAAAATAGCAAGGAAACAGATTACCGAACCCGAAGGTTTATAGAACTATAAACTTTGATAAAGAAGGACAAATTTAATCATATAAAGTTAATTATAATCAATAATTTGCCCTAAAAGAATTTTTTTGCATTGTCAAAAAGCACTGGAGTTATTTTAGGGTATGTCAACGAATCAGGCAAATTACAAAAAGTTTGGACTTCTTTCATCTCGCTATTAGGAATATCAGATAATTCAGTTATATCTGCCATGAACACCATACCATTAGCCCGCGATATATCATCTCCTGCCCAATAATCAAACACTGGCAAAATTGAAAATTTTACAGCACCTGACTCTTCAAACAATTCACGCTTTGCTGCCTCAAGTGGTGTTTCTCCTTTCTCAATATGTCCTCCTTGTGTTTCCCAAGTAGAACGTTTTTTATGACGGCTAAGTAATATTTTTCCTTGATACTTAGAAAGAATTACAACATATTTATACTCTTTTAACTCATTCAATTTATAAACCTTACATTCCATAATATCACCTTTCAAACTGCACACAGTATTTACTTCGTTTTATACAATGTTGTATATATCATGTTTTCTATATTATCTAAATAACATGCCTTTCTGAAATAAAGAAAGGTGAATTTAAATAATATCTAATGAAAACCAGTTAATCTAAAAACCTATAAATATCCCATCTAAAATAAAAGCTACAAACATATATCCAATGAACATTAATAAAGCTATTCCAACCCCGCCCCAACTACCATTACCTTTTTTCATAATTTCTTTATCTATATTAGAGGAATCTTGATTTTGTTCTCTTATTTTAGCAATTTTTTTCTTCATATGTATATAATAAAAAGTGTTTCCCGAACCTCCTACTAATACAGCAATTACTGTTCCCGTGCTTTTAAACATATCCACTGGAACAAAATACTGTAATATACCAATCCCAGTAAGGACAGATAGAAAATAGAATATATTTAGGTACATCTTTCTATACCCTAACCAAAATATAGAAAATAAAAATCCTGGCCAGTTTATTCCCCACTTCTTACTCCCATCTTTAAATGCACTCCACTTCTTAATGTAATAATCTGAGTTTTTTCCTACAAATAATTTAGCCTCATTTTCATCAAGATCCTCAAATTGTTTTTTAAACTTATCTAGCCTTTCTTGTTTACTCATTGCTTACCCCTCGTAATATTTGAATATTATGTTATAAAATTTTTGTTTAGGATTTTTCATCTCTTTTATTACTATCTATCAAGTTCTCCACCCAAATATTCAAGACTTCTATGATTTTACAATCTTTTTGACTGATAATTGATTAAAATATAGCATATTGTAACCAAAGTGTAAATGATTTAATTTTGCTTGAATTTGAAATAACACAATCTTTTTATTTTCAAAATTTATTCCCATATATCCTCCTAATAAATAAAGTAGAATATAGCATAGTTATAGCTAGTTTCATCAATTCTTGAATAGGTAGAACTCTGTTTATTTTCAACCATTGAGTATAGCGCTAAATAATAGTATTTTCCTTTAAAATAAAAAAGTGCCATGACTGAATTTGTTTTTTAAAATTAAAAAATGCATTTTTTAGTTGACAAGCTTTACATTTAGCAATAAAATAAAAGCATGCAATATTGTTGAACAATTTTGCACGCTAAATAAACTACAGTTTAGTCGCTATTAAATTAACTTAGAAGGAGGTGTTAGGGTTATATGGGTACAAAAACTGAACACGCTTACCAAATAATCAAGAAAAAAATTATGGAAGGTGAGTACAAGCCCTCGGAGAACTTAAATGAAGTAAACCTTGCAAATGCAATTGTTGTTAGCAGAAACACTATTAAAAAGGCGTTGCTGATGCTTGCCAGTGAAGGCCTGGTAGATGTTCAGGAGAACAAAGGGGCTAAAGTTAAATCTTTTACATTAGAAGAGGTTATAAACTACCTGCAAGTAAGAGAAGTATTAGAGGGATTAGTAGCAGAATTGACTGCCCCAATTATTACTGACGAAGAGTTAAATTGTTTAGGTGAAACTTTATTAAAGATGGAAGCGTGTATAAAAAATAATGATCTTGTACAGTATTCAAACTACAATCTGCACTTCCATAATATTATTTATACTGCCTGTAAAAATAAGCAAGCTGTACAATTAATAAACTCTATAAAAACTCAAGTACTAAGATATCATTTTAGAACAATATTAGTACCAGGTCGAAATATGAGTTCGTTACAAGAGCATAAAAATATATATAATGCGCTTAAAGCACATGACGTATTAGAATCTGGAAGATTCATTAAAATTCATATCTCTAATGTACGAGATATTCTAACTAAAAATTATCAGTTTTTGATTTAATTTAAGGAGGAGTTAATATGGAAAACAATATTCTAACAGGTGCTTATGATTTGCATGTTCATTCAGCACCTGATGTTATGCCGAGAAAGATGAATGATTTGGAAATGGCTCAGAGGATTAAAGATAAGGGAATGAAAGGTTATGCTATAAAATCCCACTATTTTTGTACTTCTGAAAGAGCAACTTTGATAAAAAAGCTATATCCAGAGGTAAATGCCATTGGCGCAATCTGCCTAAACAATTCCGTGGGTGGTATAAATCCACTAGCAGTTGAAATGGCTGGCAGAAGTGGAGCAAAAATTGTTTGGATGCCTACAGTCGATTCAAAGAATGAGCTAAATTTTCTAAAATCAGGCAAAGTTAAGAAGCAACCTTACTGGGCAAAAATTAAACAGGAGATGGAAGCTGATGGTGTTATTTCACCTGCTATCGATTTGCTAGAAAAAGGTGAGCTTAAAGAGTCTGTCTACAATGTATTAAAGGTTATTAAAAAGTACGATATGATTTTAGCTACAAGTCACATTGGTTGGGAAGAAGTTAGGGCTGTTGTGAAAGCGGCTGCAGAAATGAACATCAAAAAAATTATAATTACTCATCCAGACTTTCCTTCTACTTTTTTACAAAAGGAACAGCAAAAGGAACTTGTAAATTACGGGGCATTTATAGAACACTGCTTTACAACTCCAGCTACTGAAAAGGTAACTTGGGAAATTGTTTATGATCAAATTAAAACTATTGGGTCTAAGCATTGTATACTTGCCACAGATTTAGGACAACCTTTAGGAGTTTATCCTGATGAAGGTTTAGAAATATTTGCTAATAAGCTTATGGATAATGGATTTAATATAACCGATATTGATAATATGATTAGAACAAATCCTAAATTTTTAGTTGAGTAGAAACAAGTTGTTTAGTGAAACATTATTTATCATGGGCTTATGAATAATAATTGTATTGAAAACGATGTCACGTATTCTTTTCTTTATGAATTTTCAATTGACTACAAACAAGATTTTTAGAAGTATCTTATTTGTTCATAGTCTTATGGATAATGACTTAAATGAAAAGGTTTAAATTTTATAATAAAAAAATATAGGAGGAAAAATGATGGATAAAAATACAAATATGCTAGTATTTAGCGGACATTCTGCCGATTTTGTATGGAGATCAGGTGGTGTAATTGCAAAATACATAAAACACGGAGCAAATGTTACGGTAGTAGTTTTAAGCTACGGTGTCAGAGGGGAATCAAATGATTTATGGAAAATTGAAGGCCAGACAGCCGAAAATGTAAAGAAAATGAGAAGTGCAGAAGTAGGAAAAGCTGCTAAAATATTAGGAATTAAGAATATTGAATTCTGGGATTTTGAAGATTATCCAATGGTTTTTACTGCAGAAAAAATAGACAGAATGGTTAGAAAGATACGAGAAGTAAACCCTGACATAATACTAACCCATGCTCCAAAAGACAGTTTTAACCCAGACCATGAAAACATATCTAAATATGTTCATCAGGCAAGTGTAATGGCTACCTCAGCAGGAGTTAAAATAGAAGGTCTCAAACATACAACACAAATGAAAATATTCGGATTTGAACCACATCAGACAGAAATTAGCGAATTTATGCCAAATACAATTATTGATATAACAGAGTGTATTGAGGAGAAAAAAGCAGCTATGAATTGTTTTACAGCTCAAAAGCATCTTATCGAATATTATACAAACAGGGCAGGTATGAGAGGAAATCATGCTAGAAGAATTTCAGGAGTTCAAGATTATAAGTTTGCGGAAAGTTTTATGAGACTTTACCCATATGTTGGAGGTGAATTTGTATAATGGAAAAGTATGTTATTAAAAATATTACTCGTCCAAGTCAACAAATTTTGGAGGAATATAATCAATTGGACACATCAACGATTTATGAAGCTCAAGGAAAACAAGGACTTTTGAGTCATGACCTTAGACCAACAATTCAGGGGGCTAAGCTTTGTGGACCTGCAGTTACAGTTACCTGTCCAACTGGTGATAATTTAATGGTTCATGCTGCAATTGAAGTATGTAAACCAGGAGATATCCTTGTGATTTCTACAATTGGGGAGAGCATTGCTGGAATGGTTGGGGAGCTTATTGTCACAGCTCTGATTAAACGTGGAGTCAAAGGTCTTATTACAGAAGGTGGAATTCGTGATGTAGCGCAACTTCGAAAGCTTGGATTCCCTGTTTGGACACGTTCAATTTATTCACAAGGAAATAACAAGGTTAAAGGAGGTTGGGTAAATGCCCCTGCAGATTGTGGTGGAATGCTAATTAATCCAGGGGATCTAATTATGGCAGATGATGACGGTGTGGTTGTTGTCCATAAAACGGATTTAGAATTGACACTCGCTGCCTCAAAAGCACGTGTTTTGAAGGAAGAAGGAACTAAAGAAAAAATTAATCGTGGTGAATTAAGTCTTGATTTTTACAACTTAAGACCAACATTGGAAAAAGAGGGAGTTATCTATTACGAAAGTGAGACTTATATAAAATAAAAAGGAGGATTGTGAGTATGAATCATTCAAATGCAGGAAATCGATTAGATCGTTTACCCATTTCTCATTTTCATAAATTCATCTTGTATACTGTATCATTTGCCTATTTTTTTGAGTTTGCAGATACCAACACATTTGCTGTCGTTGCACCTCAACTTATGAAAAATTGGCATATGTCATTAAACGTGATAGCCTATATAACTTCTTTCTCATTTCTTGGAATGTTTGTTGGTGCAATCGCTGGAGGGCGTATTGCTGATAAATTAGGGAGAAGAAAAGCTTTAATTTCTACTGTATCTTTTTTCTCACTGTTTTCCTTACTCAATGCAGTGTCCTGGAATCCTGTATCTCTAGGTGTCTTCCGGTTTTTGACTGGTATGGGACTTGCTGCTATGACAATTGTAACTAACACATATATTAATGAAATGTTCCCCGGGAAGTTGCGAGGTAAATATCAATCGTTAGCAATTATGATTGGTATTATGGGAACACCTGTAACCACATGGATAGCTAGATTTATTATTCCCATCGCTCCTTGGACTTGGAGATTGGTTTTCCTTTGGGGCTCACTTGGAATGATATTCCTATTATTTATTCCAAAATTAACAGAATCTCCTCGTTGGTTTGAAAGTCGAGGTGAATTCGATAAAGCAGATGAAATATTAAGGAATATTGAAGCTGAAGTTAGTATTGAAAACGGTGTTTTGCCTGAACCGGAAAACTTTAAGGAAGAAGTAAAGGTTAAAAAATTCCCTGTTTCCGAATTATTTACGGGTAAATATTTAAGAAGAACTTTAGTCCTAACGGTGCTCTGGATTGTCCAAACAATTGGCTTTTTCGGATATTCCAGCTGGGCTCCTACTCTCTTGGCAAAACAAGGATTCAACATCGAAAAGTCTCTCACCTATGTTGCGTTAAGTGCGCTGGGAGCTCCACTTGGTTCTTATTTGGCATCAGTTATTTCTGACAAATATGAACGAAAATGGCTGCTTACAATTACAGGAGTATTAATTGCCGCGAGTGGTCTTCTCTATGGTATGACCTTTAAACCCGCATATATTGTTATTTTCGGTTTGATGGTTAATTGTTTTGAAAGAACATATACCTCCCTAGCATATTCTTACTCACCAGAATTATTTCCAACGGAAGCACGAGCAACAGGTACGAGTGTCCCCTATGGAATTGGGCGATTATCCAATCTCATAGGACCACTCATTGTTAGTTTTCTTTTTACGAGTCATGGATATCGAAGTGTATTTATATTTATTGCAGGAACATGGTTAGTTGGGGCGATTATCGTCGGGATATTCGGACCAACAACTAAAAAACATATGATAAAAAATCATCGTGAGACTCAAGCGAATATCACTTAGACTAACACCTTAGAACATATAAATACAAAACCAATTAGCCTGAAAATTAATTTGTTTTTCAGGCTAATTCTAATTTAAATGATATTATCATGAAACTCAAAAATAAAACAGTCGTACATTCACACAATATGAGTGCTTTGTAAGTGTATATTAATGAAAATTAAATTCCTTTTTATTAGGAAGGTATATAAATAAATTATACTCTAATTAACTACTTTTGTATAATTTTTTATATCTGAAACTGATTTAAGAGATTAAATTATATTAATAAATGCTCTTATACATATATTAATGTAAGTTAAAATAAAGGATGTTTTTAAATATAAAATGTTAATTTCATATTAGCTTGTTTCATATTACATATTAACTGATAAGGAGGAAAATTAATAAATGGATATTAATTTAGATTATCTAAATATAACAGATTATAATAATTTATATAGAAACATTAGCATACCCCACCTTATAGAATTTGCTATAAAAAAAAAGGAGGGTGTTTTATCAAATAATGGTGCTTTAGTAGTAAATACAGATAAATACACAGGTAGATCTCCAAATGATAGATTTATTGTAAAAGATGATATTACAAATGACACATTAAATTGGGGAGAGGGAAATCTACCATTAGACGAACATGAATTTGATAAAATTTATAATGATGTGTTAGCTTACTTAAAGGAAAAGGATTTATTCATATTTGATGGGTTTATAGGAGCTTTAAAGGAATATACTCTTCCGATAAGGATTATATGTGAATGTGCATATCAAGCTCTATTTTCCAACCAAATGTTCATTAGACCTAATGATGATCAACTTTTACAACACATACCAGAATTCAATATAATATCGGTTCCAGGTTTTAAGGCTAGAGGGAAAGAAGATGGAATAAATTCTGAAGCTTTTGTGCTAATAAATTTTTCTAAAAAGATAATTCTTATTGGTGGAACAGCATACTCCGGTGAGATAAAAAAATCTATTTTTTCTGTAATGAATTTCTTGCTTCCTCAAAAGGGTGTACTACCAATGCACTGCTCAGCAAATACAGGTACTGATGGGAATACAACAATTTTCTTTGGATTGTCAGGTACAGGAAAAACAACATTATCCACTGATATTGAAAGAAAGCTTATAGGAGATGATGAACATGGATGGTGTAACAAGGGGGTATTTAATTTTGAGGGAGGCTGCTACGCAAAAACAATAGGACTTGATAAAGAAAAGGAACAAGAAATATATGATGCCATAAAATTTGGAACTCTACTTGAAAATGTAGTAATAAATGAAGATGGATTTCCAGATTATAATGATAATACATTTACGGAAAATGCAAGGGCAGCTTACCCAATAGAATATATAGATAATATTCAAACTAGTGGTATAGGAAGTAATCCCAGTAAAATTATATTTTTAACTGCTGATGCTTTTGGAGTAATGCCACCTATATGTAAACTAACTAAAGAGGCAGCTATGTATCACTTTATGTCCGGTTATACAAGTAAAGTTGCTGGAACAGAAATAGGCATAACGGCACCAAAAGCAACATTTTCAGCTTGTTTCGGAGAACCATTTATGCTTTTAAATCCAACGGTTTATGCTAAAATACTTGGAGAGAAAATAGATAAATCTAATGCTGAGGTATATCTTATAAATACAGGATGGATAGGTGGAGTTTATGGGAAAGGAAAAAGAATTAACTTATCATATACAAGGGCTATGGTTAAGGCCATTATATTAGATAAGTTTAAAAGTGTAGAATTCTATGAACATCCAATATTTAAAGTCCTAGTACCTTCGGAATGTCCTGAGGTTGATAATGATATACTCGATCCTAGGAGTACATGGGTTAGCAAAGACGCATATAATAAAAAGGCATATGAGTTGGTAGAAAAGTTTAATCAAAACTTTAAAAGGTTTAAAGATGTGCCCCTCAATATAATCAAAGCAGGTCCAGAGAACCACCAAGAGTTGATGCGAGGATAACTAAACATTCGGTATTTGTATAGAAAGGATTGAGTTAATTGGAAAATACCAAACAAGATTTGATGAAATCTATTCAAATTAAGTTTACACATTTAAGTAAAGGCCAAAAACTGATAGCGGAATATATTCTATTACACTATGATAAAGCAGCGTTTATGACAGCCGCTAAATTAGGTACTAGTATAGGAGTAAGTGAATCAACTGTTGTAAGATTTGCAAGCGAGTTAGGATTTAATGGTTATCCGAAACTACAAAAATCTCTTCAACAATTAATTAGAAATAAATTAACTACTGTTCAAAGAATTGAATTATCTAATGACTACATGACCCAAGAAACTGCTCTAAAGTGTGTATTAAAAGCTGATATGGAAAATATTAAAGCTACTTTAGAAAATATTAATTATCAAACTTTTGAAGATATAGTTGATTCACTATTTAAAGCTAGAAAAATATATATAATTGGACTTAGAGACTCATCTGCATTATCTGAATTCTTAGCTTTTTATTTAAATCTTATTTTAGATAATGTTAAGGTAGTTGCCTATGGCGTTAGTGATATATTCGAGCAAATGCTTAATGTTGATGAACAAGATATAGTAATTGGGATAGGATTTCCTAGGTATACTAAAATAACAATTGAAGCTCTATCCTTTGCTAAAATCAAAAATGCCAATATTGTAGTAATTACAGATAGTTTATTATCCCCCTTAGCGGCGCAGGCTAACTATACATTAATAGCACAAAGTAATATGACTTCCTTTGTTGATTCATTAGTAGCCCCACTTAGTGTAATAAATGCATTAATCATAGCTGTTGGATTAAGAGAAAAAGGAATTTCAAAAATATTTTCTACTTTGGAGAACATATGGGAAGAAGATACAACGTTTATTATTTGACCATCTATTCAATAAAAAAACATACAGGATAAAAAGCAAGGATAATAAATGTCTTTGCTTTTTTTCATACAAACCGATTTATCAAAGGTGCTTTAACTAACATGAAAACACTCTATTTTTATGATCTTAGTCCCAAAATAGTCCTTTAAGGTATACTCAATATTAGCAAAAAAATAACAAGTACCCAAAGCATTAAGGTACTTGCATTTGTTATGGTGCGTCGGACAGGAGTTGAACCTGCGACAAGCTGGTTCGTAAGTGCTATGTTTAATTGGTTTTAAAAAGGCTCCAATCCGTTACATACAGTCATTTTACTTTTTAACCAAGTTTAAGTAATGCCTATTTAATTCAAACTATAAGGGGCAAAATAAAACATTGTCTTATTCAGTCCAGTACTTATTATTACTGTATTCATAGAGTTTTAAAAATATAAAAATAGTTTACATTTATGTATGAAATTAATTAATTGACCAAATGCATCTAGTTAGTATGCTTTATATATCCCATATTTATGTTTACTTACCAAAATATTTAGAGTAAATTAAATTTATAATATGATACCCTAAATATCTATTAAATTATTCTATATAAGTTATAGTTATTGTATGTTAGCCTTCATTTTCAGTATATTTAACTGGCACTTAAACAGGTTATTTCTAAATTTATCCATTTCTACTTTATTATATTCATTGTTATTTAAATAAGTTTGTAATTCCTTCAGCAACTCGAATGCTTTTACAAGATTATTTTTATCTTCTTCTAAGAGATTTTCTTCCTTAAATCCGTTATACCAATGAGGCTCATTCAAAATTCTTATTAATGGTAGCTTATCATCATTATCCTTATATAATTCAATTTCATTTCTTATAACTCCTAAAAATTTTTCATATTCTTGTTTGTTATTTTGAAACTCAAGTAATTCAGTTCTTTTCTTCTCATTGTTTTTGTAGAATTGTGATATGATTGTACTAGAAATTATACCTGTAATAATACCAATAATTATATTTCCCCTTTGCATCATAATAAACGTAACAAAATTTGTATTATGCATAGTTAGTAAAGACCCAAAAATAAAAAATACAATAGCAATAATGCAATATAAAAATATATTGAAACTATTTATCTTAACTAGTTGTGCTTTTACAAAAATCACGATCTTTTGTTTCTTTTTTTTATTTTTATATCCATTTATTGATTCCATTTTTATTCTCTCCCACTCATCTTTTAACATCTTTTGCGATGAATCAATTAAATCTTCTAATTTCATCTCAAGTTCGTTATATCTTACAATTCTTTCTTCATCTAATAAGTCAGTTTTCCCATACATACTCATTTCTCTACTCTTCTTTAATAATCTGTATAAATCATCTACTAAAACTATCAACTGCTTATCATCAATTGGGTTTAAATATAGCTTGATTTTTATTCTAAGCATATTAACTTCGTTTACCTTATCTATTGAATCAGTAGCATTTATTGAGAAATATTGAATACTTGAATAAAACTCTGCTAAATAATCTTTGAGCTTAGTAATCCAACGCGTTCTTTCTGATGTAACTGTATTTATAAATAAAGTTTTTTTATTATTATAAAAAGAAAATATTAGGCTAACTATACTTACTGCAAAAGTAATAAATAATCCTATTGCATATAAAAAACTCCAAAAATCAAATCCTTTGTTAAAATTAAACATATAATCTTACCTTTCTAGTTAGAATATTTTTTATATTTTTTTTACACAGTGCACCGCGGCTAATTTTACCACAATATTAATGTCGCTGCTTTCCATGATCGCCGGACAGTATCCTGACCTTCACCCAATGATTCATAAAGTGAGTATTTAAGCGATTTAAAATAGTTCTTAAACTGGCTTAAATACTTGCTTTATTTTTTTAACTATACTTGTCTCTCACTGTTTATTTTAAACTATGAGAGGCAAAAAAGAGTCAAAATAAAATATGATTATACACAAATATATGGTATTTAATTATTATAAATTAATTCGTTAATATTTGTTATATTAGCCTGTCCTAACTTTGAATATTCTAATATCGTCTTCTGATATGCATCTTCAGTACATCCAATATACTCAATCGTCACAACCGCCGAATATCTAACCCAATCCTCTTTTACGTTTTCTTTATCTCTAGACAATGCATGTAGTATAATAAATGGATCATCAACGCCACTATACATAATGACACCACTAGTTCGTTTAACCACCGTGTCCCATTTAAAATCTGCTCTTCTTTCTTGTTCTGTGCGATACTTACCTTTTGCATTAGACCTACTTATCGGCATAGATGGCTTCTTCCATCCAAGTTGAATATACTCGTTCATTTCTACCAAATCATTAATATCATGAAAAGTTTTTGTTGTTTCCATTATAGGATGGCTTAACTTAAATTTATGGATATTAGGATAAAAAGTATCCTCCAAACACATATTTGTATAATCATCACTATCCAAAGGATCTATGTTTGTCGCAATGCATATTGTCCAACTAATTTTAACTTTGCCGTGAAAACTTAAATCTTTAATAAAAGGAATATTTAGTATAGCTCTTTTGGCTTTTAATAACTTACTTTCATAAATCACTGTAACCTTATTCTTTTGGCATTCTAATATATCCAAATAATCATTTTTTACAATTCCATTTCCTAAAAATTTATCCGGTATACCTGATGGATGTTCACTCGTTTGTATCAAGATAGTTTTAGCAGTCAAAGGTGATTTAATTGAACTATATCCTAGAATTTCAGTTAATTTTCTGGCAACAATTGGAGCTGAAAAGCTTGTACCATAGCTGTAAAGCTTTTGATTTTCAACACTTGAAATAAAGTGCATCCTATTCTCATCATCCCCCCCATATTCTACTATGTCAGGCTTTATCTTAGATCCTTCTCTTCCATCGCCATAGCAACTATATGGTGCCCTTATTATTGTTTTGTTGTCAATACAATAGCTACCAACTGATATATTGTTTACTGAATCTGCAGGCGATTGTATTCTTCCCAAGCAGTGATCTAGATCTCCATCATTCCCAACTGCTACAACAAATATTCTTTTACCATCTTTAGATAAATTATCTATCGAGTATGTAAATCTGGATATTATATCGTCATCAATAGCACCGCATGGACCAAATGATATATTAAAGACCTTTATATCAGGCCTATTAGAAACTACATCTTCAATATGGTCGACAACTTCATACAAATCAACATATCCATCAGGATCATATAAAGGAAATACTCTAAAACTATCAACCTTAATTGAGGGCACGGGTAATTTATCAATAGTTATATTTTTCAAATCTCCAAAAAGAGCCACCCCTACAACAGCATTACCATGATTTACAAATTCATCAGCTTTTGGTACACTCGTCAAATTATACTCAGTAACATATCTGTTTAAATGTTTATGATTTGTGGTTACACCTCCATCAAATATACCTAAAATAGCATCTGAAACAAATTCATTATCCGAAACAGGTTGAACTATACCTTCCCCTTGTGAAATAGTCTCTGTATCTATATTTCTTAGAATTAGTGGGTGTACAGCTCTCAAAGGATTAAATGGACTTATTTTTTTAATAGTATCAGTATCTGCTACCATAGAAATAAATATAGGCCCGTCATCGTATTTTTTTAATCTAATTGAGTCTACGTTGCCACCATTATCTATAACGATTTTTTTAAATTGAGCTATCATTTTATCTTCTTCATTAAAAAACGGATGAAGAATAACTTCTATCCTTCCTTTTTCCCACTTCTCATCAAATGAATTTAGAATTGTTAAATGTTCGTCTATATACAATTTTTCAATACTTCTTATATTATCTTTAGCTAATTCTCCTAAACAATCACTTTGAATAGTGTTACTCAAATTATCTAGTTCATTTTTGTTAATTAGTATAAATATACTTTTACCAATCTTTGTTTCTGTTACTTCTTTCTTATTAATCACTTCAGTACTCCATTTTTTTGTTCCAACTTGTCTAATGTTTGATTCTTTAATAAAATTTCTAGGATGTGAACTTTTTGAAGAACCATCAATTCTCATTCTTAAACTGAGCACTACATCATTCATTATATAAGTCTCGGGAATAGTATTTATTTTATTTTTTATACACTTTATCTCTTGTAATAATCTATTTTTAGCCACACTATACACTGGTCTTTTATCTGTAATTGGAGGTCCTTTTAATTTTTCTGGAACCTCATTATATTCCTCACCTTTAGTTAAAATAGGCCTCAGTACCTTTTTCATATCTATCCCTCCATTTTCTTCAAGTAATATTGAACTGTGGATTTACTTTTGCCTATAATATCAGCAATCTTTGATATAGATAAATTGCATTCATTTTTTAATTCTATACATATTTTCTTATTAAGTTTTATGTCATCATTTCCCTTTTGATTAATGACACTTTTTAAAAGCGCTTTTACTATATCTTCATCCTTTAATATACTGCTCTTTCTGGCTCTTTCTACAATCTTACACATATCGTCAGCTGACATACTATCTGTAATCTGCACTATAGTGTTAATAGTATTTTCGTCGATATTATTCGCATTTATAAGTTTTTCATTTAGTAACTGTAACCTTTGTTCCTTAGATGGAAGGTTAATTTTCAAACTCATATCAAATCTTCTCCATATAGCTTTATCAAGTAATTCCGGAAAATTTGTTGCTGCAATTATCACTGATTGATGTGGCCATTCCTCAAGCTCTTTAAGTAATACATTTACAATCCTTTTTAATTCCCCTAATTCTGTATTATCATCCCTTGTTTTCGCAATAGAGTCGAATTCATCTAATAGCAATAACGTAGGTTCTTCTTTTGCATAATCTAAAATACTCTTAAGGTTCTTACCTGTCCTTCCTAAATAACTAGAAATTGATGCAGATAGATTTAATGTTGCAAACTTTAAATTCAGCTCGCCTGCTAAATACTTAGCTAAATATGTCTTACCTACTCCAGGCGGACCATAAAAAAGAAGAGATGATGTTGGAAAAAGACCCTCTTTTAGCAGTTTTTCACTTTTTTCTCTTTCTTCTATAAATTCACTGATAAATAGATTTGTATTTCTATCAAATATAGGCTTATCTATTTTTAACGGTTCTTCTACTCGTAGAAGTTCAGATCTATTCTCATTATCAATAGGAGACGATGATATTCCCACACCTCTTAATGCCGAACTACCGATTGCATTATAATCTAATGCCTTTCCAATTTCAGAAGCAACTTCTGGATTTATTATTTTTATTTTCCTCATTACTGTTGTAGAAATCATTCTAATAGCTCTATCATCATGATCTAACGAAGCTCTAACTAATTTAGGTATATAGTCATATGTATCCATTTGTATTAATCACTACCCTTTCACTATATATTAATACATTGGTACTCTTACTTATTAAGCTACTTCTACACATACAACGTATTAATATTATATTCATACTCTAATATTAATATACGTTGATTCACTTGTAAAGGTACATAATATGATAATTATTACTATTTAAAATAAAATAAAAAATTAGAAATAAATACAATATCTAGCTCTCACTATTTTGCCTATAAATTTTTTTATTTCATATTAATATTACTCTCTATGTTATTTATAATAGTTTATTTTAACCCTATTACATACTTAACTATATATTCGATAATATAGTTAAATTCCCCTTTATTTCTTTTATTGTTATACTTTAACATTAATAGTTTATTATTTTTTTATGATTTTTTTGTAGAATATTATATATGAGGTCTTACTCTCAGATATAGATATAACACACCTTTACCCCTTCTCTGCGTGGGTTTTTTTTCTATTACTCATTCTATTGAATCTGATTCTATTATCACTTTTATTAAATTCCCTACTCTTTAACAATTAAATTAATAACTAATGCCCCAATTCAAAAACCACGCTGATAATATTAATATTCTATGCACTTATCAATCCATACAGCGACCTTAACTACTACTATATCTATGTCCAAGATCACCATATAAGAAAAGAGAAGGCTTTGTGCCCTCTCAATGTTTGAGTTAAATTTCAGCTAAATTTAATTAATGCTTAAATAGTAATGTTACCATCTTATAAGTTACTATTTTTATTTAGTAAACTTTGAATTTTACCAAATACTATTTTATTAATTATTATAGGTTGGCTGCCATCTTTTTTTATGTCACCATGTGTAAGAATCCCTTTGTAGAAGTCATTACTTAATATATCACTAATACTTTGTTTACTAAAGCTCTTGCCCCTATTCGTCGTATACCCATTATCACCTAAATAGTTTTTAACTTTACCTAAGCTCTGGAGTTCTAAATACTTTATATATATCAATTCAACTATTGCTGCGGTTGCAGTATCTACTACTATCTTATTATTGTTCCATCTATAACCTATTGGAGCTACGCCACAAGCCTTCTCTCCGGCCTTTGCCTTTGTCCTTCTACCTTTTGCTAATTTTAAGGCAATACTCATTCTCTCGTACTGGTCCAATTATAGTTTATTAATTATTAAACCGACCCTATATAAATACTTTTATCGTACCTTTTTATTTACCTCTTAGACTATGCTCTAACGAAACACTTAGTCTACAAATCTCATACCATAGTGTTGTCACATCATTTTACTATCAACCTCAAGACCGTACACAAAATTCACTATTCTACTATGAACAATGCTTACCATGCACTGAGATTATCCTCCTTGTATAATCTAGTTATAAGTTTGATAAGAAACCACTCATAAATATAACGAATAATTTCTTTACTTATCCTAGTTAACGTTCACTTTATTTTTATTCACTTCATACTTTTATTCATATCTTTAACTCTGGTTTTTTATCCCTTAGATTCCATTAGGAAACTTAACATTGCTATCTCACACTGCTATAATATCTCATGAATAGAGAAGATAGATGTTTACCTCCTGAGAGGTATTTTTATACCTATACTTGTGAATTAGCTTATCATTCCATCAGTGAGTATTTTGTGTTTTAGCTGGTTGGGTTTCCTGTTTTGGAATTACCCGTGTCACTAACAAGGTTGCAAACTAACTGATAGAAGTGGAATCTCTACTCAATTTGAATAAAAGGAGATATTTATTATGTCAAAATATTTAAACAAAACAGTTATTGGAATTGATGTTGCTTCGGCATTTTCTTTTGCTTCAATCCTTTGTCCCGATGGAAGTCAGTTTAGAAAACCTTTTAGAATTAATCATACTGTTGAAGGTTTTAACTATTTTTTAGAGCAAATAAAAAAAGCAGAAGAAGAGTATGCCATGAAGCCTGTATTCTTCATGGAGTCCACTGGCGTGTACCACCTTACTCTTTTCCACTTTCTTAAGGATAATAAATTTGATACATTTATTATCAATCCACTCGTTACTAATTGTAACAAAAATAAGGAAATAAGAAAAGTGAAAAATGATAAAAATGATTCTTTATCTATCGCCAGATTAGGAAAATTTGAAGATATTAAGGTCTCAAGTGATACAGATATTAGTGTTTTCTCATTAAAATTAATGATCCATGACTACTATAAGCTTATGGATGATCGAACAAGCTATAAGAAAAAACTTAGCAGTTCACTCACAATGGCTTTTAGTGGGTATCAAGATGTTTTTTCTAATACATGCAGCAATGCTTCAATAAGCATTTTGAAAGAGTATCCAACACCCCAACTAGTTATTTCAGCCCCTAAGGAAGGTATCATTAAAATTCTTCTTTGTTCAAGGAAAGGCATTAGTTGGGCTGAAAAAAAGTATGAGAAACTAATTGAATGCGCAACTGCAGCTAAATATATAAGCCTATCGGCTCCAAGACTTTCAATATCTATAACGACTTGTATATCGCTATATGAAGCGCTTAATAATGAAATAGCTAAACTTTTAAATGAAATTAAAAGTTTTGTAGACAGCGATGAGCTTCCACCCACGTTGAATAAAAATGCTGAATTATTAATGTCTATTCAAGGTCTTGGATATATCACAGCTGTAACTATACTTGCTGAAATAGGTGCTATTGATAACTTCTTAAAGCCTAAGCAGCTAGTTGCTTTCTTTGGTGTTGATCCAGCTGTAAATGAATCTGGAAACTTCAAAGGTGACCGAGTTAAAATGTCTAAACGAGGTACTCGTTTTGGAAGGCGCGCTCTCTATGCAGTTGCTTTAGCATCAATCAGAAGCAAAAGAAATGGAGAGCCTACAAACCCTGTTTTACTCAAATACTATCAAGAAAATCTTAAAGGTAAAAAAGCTAAGGTCGCTCTAGTTGCAATAATGCATAAGCTTATAAAATACATATTTGCAGTTTTGAAAAACCAAGAAGCTTACCAGTTAAGAGATCCTAAATTACACCAAAGAATGTATTTAGAAAATCATTCTAGGGAAGTAGCATAATTTAGAATAAAAGAATACCTAAATTATCCATTGTTCGTGTTTCGAAATGGTCTTTTTGTTGTGCAACAAAATCATCAACTGCTTTTTAAAATTTGTGCTTGACTTTAATTAGCTGGTCT
>NZ_DATCQT010000037.1:0-15453 GCF_036569345.1 Clostridium sp. | reverse complement strand
ATCTGCATGTCCTGGACAATCAACATGTGCATAATGTCTGTTTTCTGTTTCATACTCAACATGTGCAGTGTTAATTGTAATTCCTCTTTCTCTTTCCTCTGGTGCTTTGTCAATTTGGTCAAATCTTGATGCTTCTGCTAATCCCTTAGTTGCAAGTACAGCAGTTATTGCAGCTGTTAATGTTGTCTTGCCGTGATCTACGTGCCCTATTGTTCCTATATTTACGTGTGGCTTGTTTCTTTCAAATTTCATCTTTGCCATTTTGTATTCCTCCTTATTTATATAATTACACTTTCGCGCTAGTAAACTCATCCTAGTGTATTGTAAAGCCTTAATAATTTATGGAGCCCATAACCGGAATTGAACCGGTGACCTCCACCTTACCAAGGTGACGCTCTGCCGACTGAGCTATATGGGCATTAAATTTTGGAGCGGGAAACGGGTCTCGAACCCGCGACAACCAGCTTGGGAAGCTGGTGCTCTACCGCTGAGCTACTCCCGCGGACATACAACTTAAAGCTATACACCAGTTATTAACTTTACTACTGTTTGCTCCATCTGTCAATATAATTTTATCTTTTACTCAGACATTTTTCTAATTTTCTTTTTACTCTTTGTAGCGCATTATCAATAGACTTTGCATGTCTATCCAAATCACAAGCAATCTCTTGATAAGATTTACCATCTAAGTATGACATAAGAACTTCCATCTCTAGTTCCGATAAAACTTCTCCAATTTCATTTTGAATGCTTATTACCTCTTCCCTACTTATAACTAGCTCTTCAGGGTCAGTAATTTTAGCACCCGATAGTACATCTAACAATGTTCTGTCTGATTCCTCATCATATATTGGTTTATTCAATGATATATATGTATTTAGGGGAATGTGTTTTTGACGAGTGGCTGTTTTAATTGCTGTAATTATCTGCCTTGTAACACATATTTCTGCAAAAGCCCTAAAAGAAGATAATCTATCAGCCTTAAAATCTCTAATAGCCTTATAAAGACCTATCATTCCCTCTTGGTAAATATCTTCTTTATCAGCACCTATCAAAAAATAAGATTTAGCCTTTGCTTTAACAAAATTTTTATATTTATTAATTAAATATTCTTGTGCACGAACATTGCTATTTTGCGCTTCAATAACTACTTCTTCATCCAATTTTTCTTCAAAGCATAAAGTATCCCCACTAGTTCTAATGATTTTTTCCAACAAATATCCCCTCCACACCAGACATGTGACATATAAATTATTATACCTTAGAGCAATTTATATAGTCAAGAAAATTCAATGACTCCTTCTTATTTTTTCAAGTTTTTCCAATGTTTCCTCGTCTATTCTCTCTTCTATCCAATTTCTTTTTCCTAAATACTTTTTTTCTATGCTTAACTTGATTTTTTCTTGGGTAGTCATTACTTCGTGATAAAATTCAATAGATGACATTCGAATGGCGCCTCTTTGAAATGCAACTTGCTGCTCTAAAGAGTCCGATGTAACAACGCAAACCTCTGATTTTCGTCCAATGCTATCCACCATTCTTTCAATGTAACTATCAGCAGTTTCACCTTCTTTTGTGAAAATTACGACTATATTTCCTTGTCTTTCTTTTTTCTGGATGCTGCCTTTAACCATTTGTGCATCAAATACTATAAATACTTTATAACCTTTAAATCCCGAGTAGTTTTGAAGAATGCCTATAAGTTGCTGCCTTGACGACTCATAACTGTGTTCTTTAATCTTTTTAAGATTGGGCCAGCTGTTTATTACATTATATCCATCAACAAAAATTGTTTTCACAATTTACCTCATCTGATTTTTTGTTTCATAATTTCATACATTATTATACCACCAGCAACGGATGCATTTAAAGATGTTATTTCCCCAACCATTGGAATTTTCACTAATACATCACACTTTTCCTTTGTTAGTTTGGCAATACCTCTACCTTCACTTCCAATGACAAGAGCTACCGCACCAGTTAAATCTGTATCAAAAATATAATTTTCCGCATCCATATCTGCACCATAAACCCATACTCCACGTTCTTTTACTTGTTCTATTGTTGCATTTATATTAGTTACTTTTACTATTTTCATATGTTCAATTGCACCAGCTGATGTTTTATATACTGTTGGTGTAGCTCCTACATTTTTCCTCTTAGGTATTATAATACCGTGAGCTCCACATACCTCTGCAGTTCTTATAATAGAACCAAAATTATGTGGATCTTCAATTTCATCTAATATAATTATAAATGGTTTTTCTCCTCTTTCCTTTGCGCAATCAAATATGTCATTTAGCTCAAAATATTTATATGGAGTTACTACAGCAATAACTCCTTGATGTGATGAAGTTTGTGACATTTGATCAAGCTTTCTTCTGTCTACTTCTTTCGTAACAATACCCTTTTCTTTGGCTAATGCGAGCACCACACTTATAGACCCTACCATATCACCTTTAGAAATAAGAATATATTCTATAGTTCTGTCTGATTTAAGTGCTTCTATAACTGCATTTCTTCCTTCAATTAAATCTTCTCTTATAATTTTAGGTTCAACCTGCACATTATCATTAATATTTTTAGGATTTATGTCCCCTCTCTCCCTAGTTTTTTTAACTTCTTTTACATTCTCGGTGCTTTGTTTAGGTTTTCTAGTAAATGTTTTGTTTTTATCGTCCTTATTATTAACAAATTCTCTACTTTCTTTAGTCCCTTGTCCGCTACCTTTACCTCTCTTAAAAGTTGTTTCACTTTTATCATCTTTACTATTTGAAAATCTGCTGTTGCCTTTATTTCCTTGATATTTTTTGTTATCGCTCATATTAAATACCTCTCTCGCTTTATCTATTTCGTTTCATATTCTTTTCTTATATCTAGCATTTTACCACAACTCATGCCACCTTCAGGGCATGGGCCATTAACACAACTAGGCCCTGCATATTTAAATAGTTCAGGGGCAATAGTTCTCGCCTGCATCAGCATTGTTTTTGCCATTTTGCGTATTTCCCATTGAGCTCTATTACAACATCTATGATTAAAGAAATGAATTAATTCTCTAGCATTCATAGTAACTATTATTTTAGTTTCACAAGCATTTGGAAATACATATCTTGCATCTTCAATCGCCTTTTTTTCAGCTTTACCCTTAAGCATCCTGTATTGTTTTTCATCAATTTCTTCAAGATTTTTTAAATTACTAGTACTTAAATATTCTGTTATAATATTAGTTAATTCATTTTTACACAATATCTCTACTAATTTATTATAATCTTCTTGGACCCGGTTCATAGACGCTATAAATATTTCTTTTGCTCCATCATCTTTTTCAATATTTGGGGGAATTATATATTCAAATTGTTCTAGCTTTACATATCTCTGACTCTGTTGAGAATACGATGCCACTCTATGTCTAACCAATTGATGAGTCAAACTTCTAGATATCCCTTCAATTGCAAAAGTAAAGCTAACATGTTCTATTGGTGAATGATGTCCATAAGACATTAACATATCAAGCAATTTATATGTTTTTTTCTCATTCAAATTTTCCATTATTTCATCAACCCCTACAGCGCTATAACAAAGTTTAGCAGCTGCTGCTATGACTTTTTCTGGATTCGGTGTATGTTCAATTAATTTAACCTTAAGCATAATTACTCATCCCCTAAATTAATTTTTGTTACTTTTTCAAAAATCTGATTTAATCTTTCATTTTTTTCACTTAAGTATAAAAAACCTACTAAAGCTTCAAATCCTGTGGCCCATTTATATTCATTCAAATCTCCATTTTTGGGAGTGGTTCCACTTTTAGAATTTCTACCCCTTTTAAATATGCTCAGTTCTTCTTCATTTAAATCTTCTATTAATAATTTCATATACTCACTTTGCGCATGAGCTTTTACATATTCAACTGCTTTAACATGAATTTTATGAACATTCATATCTCTATTTTTTTCTATAAGGTAAGATCTAATAAATACCTCGTAAATTGCATCTCCAATTAATGCTAGGACTAACGGATTTAACTGTTTAACTTGATTTGTTGTAAATTTACCCTTTAGCATATTAAATTCCATGCTTATTCTCCTTTATATAAATGTTATGTTATTATTCTTAAATTCTTCTTTAACCCTATCAATAACCGAACTTATTTCAACTATTTGATTTTCTCCATCATTTCTCAATTTAAACTCAACATTACCTTCAGAAATCTTTTTACCTACAGTAATTCTAATTGGAATTCCAATTAAATCTAAATCCTTAAATTTAACTCCAACTCTCTCATTTCTATCATCCATAAGAACCTCTGCACCTATTTCTTTTAGGTTGTTATAAATTTCCTCTGCAATTTTCATCTGCTCTTCATCTTTTATAGATACTGGAACTACAACAATCTGATATGGAGCTACTGACATTGGCCAATTTATACCATTTTCATCGTGATGTTGCTCTATAATAGCTGCCATTGTTCTATTGATACCTATCCCATAACTTCCCATAACTAAAGGTTTGTTTTTTCCATCTTGGCCTATAAATGTCGCACTCATAGCTTCAGAATACTTAGTTCCTAATTTAAATATGTGCCCTACCTCTACACCTCTAGCAATTGTAAGAGATGACCCACATTTAGTACATTTATCTCCCTCAATAACATTTCTATAATCGCCAACCAAACCCTTAAAGTCTTTTTCATAATTAACATTTTCGTAATGAAATCCTGTATCATTTGCTCCAACTATAAAATTAAACATGTTAACTACCTCGGCGTCTACTAAAACTACATCAGCCACAATACCAATTGGGCCTGCAAATCCTACAACTGCTGAAGTTGCTGCCATTACAGTCTCTACATCTGCCATTTCAAATTCAAGTGCTCCACCTATTGCATTTTTCACTTTTGTCTCATTTAACTGTCTGTCTCCACGAAGAACAACAGCAACTACTCTATTATCAGCTTTATAGATAAGGGTTTTAGCGAACTTTTTAGCTGTAGTATTAAAGAACTTCTCTAAATCCTCTATAGTTTTTACATTTGGAGTTGATATTTTGTTAAGCTCTTTAAGTTCCTCTTTTTCCATAACATCTGGAGTTCCTGGAGCCTTCTCCATATTCGCTGCATAGCTACATGAGCTGCAAAAAACAACCTCATCTTCGCCTACTTCGGATTTCACCATAAATTCTGCTGAACCCGAACCACCCATTGCGCCAGAATCAGCTTCTACAGCCTTACATGTAAGTCCGCATCTTTTGAAAATATTATTATAGGCATCATACATTTTATTGTAAGATATATCCAAGCCCTCATTGTTTGCATCAAAAGTATAAGCATCTTTCATTATGAATTCTCTTGATCTCATAACACCAAATCTTGGTCTTCGCTCATCTCTATACTTTGTTTGAATTTGATATAAATTCAATGGTAATTGTTTATAAGATTTAATTTCATTTCTAGCTATATCTGTAAATACTTCCTCATGTGTAGGTCCTAAACAAAATTCTCTCTCATTTCTATCTTTTAATCTAAACATCTCTGCTCCATAGGCATCCCACCTGCCAGATTCTATCCATAATTCTGATGGAACTAAGGCTGATGCTAATAACTCTTGTGCATCTGCTCCTTCCATTTCTGATCTAACAATGTCTTCAATCTTTTTTATAACTCTTAATCCGAATGGCATATAATTATATACACCTGAGGCCAGTTTTCTTATCATCCCAGCTCTTAACATTAATTGATGACTTGCTATTTCCGCCTCAGCTGGTACTTCTCTTAGTGTACTAATTAACATTTTTGATAATCTCATAAATATTCCTCCTTATATATTTTATCTCCTAATCTGTTTTTTTTTAGTATTTAATCATTTTCAAAATAATAGTTTTACAAAAAAATAAAAAACTCACCCTGTTTTAGGGCGAGTTAAATCGCTGTACCACCTAAATTTGCACTCATTTTTACCGATATATACTACCGATAGTTTTTCTACAGCTCCAAAGCTGGTTCAAAACCTTTGAAAATCTCTCAACCTAGTATTTTCTCTCTGTAAATTGGTCTCTACTATTCTTCATCATTGCCTAATATTTATTTGTATAAAATATTTTATAGTTACTTATAATATACACATTAAATGTTATTGTGTCAACTGTTAAACCTCTCTAGTATTTGTCTCCCAACTTCTAAATCCTCTGGTGTTGTGACCTTTATATTATTGTAACTGCCTTCATAAAGGTATACCTTATTACCATACCTCTCAGCAACCATTGTATCGTCAGTTACCTTAATACCTTCATCATTGATTTTTTTATGACAATCTAATATAAGATTATACTTAAAAGCTTGAGGTGTTTGAACACAAAAAAGTGTTTCTCTTTTAGGCGTTTCTAGAGAAAATCCAGAAGAATCTTTTATCTTAATAGTATCTTTAGGCTGTACACCGCAAGCACAAGCTCCATATAAATTAGCAAAAATGACCGCTCTTTTAATAGTAGCTTGGTCTACAAAAGGTCTCGCACCATCATGAATAAGTACAATTTCGCAATTTGACACAGCATTTAAACCATTTAGCACGGAATTTTGTCTTTCTTTACCACCAATAACTACATCTTTTACTTTAAAAAAATTGTATTTTTTTAATATTTCTTCTCTACAATAGTCTATTTCACCTTCTGCAACAACTAATATAATATCATCTATACAATCGCTTTGCGAGAAGGCTCTTAGAGTATAATACAGAATGGGATGTTTATTAATATTTAGATATTGCTTATTAATAGATTGACCCATCCGCCTTCCCGTACCAGCCGCCATAATTATGGCACAATTCCTACTCATAAAAAACCTCTCTTACGTAATATGTTAACTTTTAACTAAAGAATCCTTATTTTTAGCAAAAATCATCCTGCCAGCCGCCGTCTGAAGTACAGATGTTACAATAACAACTATATTTTCACCGATATAACGTCTTCCACCTTCAACAACAATCATTGTGCCATCATCTAAATAAGCTATTCCTTGACCTGATTCTTTACCATCTTTCATCACTTGAATCTTCATTTCTTCTCCCGGCAACACTACTGGTTTTACTGCATTTGCAAGCTCATTAATATTTAAAACTGGAACTCCCTGGAATTCAGCTACCTTGTTAAGATTAAAATCATTCGTAATTACTTTTCCATTCAAAACTTGAGCTAATTTCAGAAGTTTACTATCTACTTCTGCAATATTGGGAAAATCTTTCTCCCAAATTTCAACTTCAATATTTAATTCCTTTTGAATTTTGTTTAGTATATCCAGCCCTCTTCTTCCCCTATTCCTCTTAAGCCCATCTGACGAATCAGCAATATGCCTAAGTTCCTCTAAAACAAAAGTGGGTATTACAAGTGGTCCTTCAACAAAACCGGTTTGACAAATATCAAATATCCTACCATCAATTATTACTGATGTATCTAATACCTTTGGGTTTTCATTAGTAAAACCCTTGGTTTTTTTGTCTTTGTACCCATCTTTTCTTTTAATGCTTGTAAATAAAGCTAATATTTCATCACTTTTTCTAGCGCAAATATCTGCTCCCAATGCTGCTATTATAAGTGTAAAAATAACAGCAATAATGTTCCATATAGGGGATTGGTATTTAAATAATCCTGCAAATAAAGATGCAATTACAAGGCCCAATATTGCTCCACCTGTACCGAATAAAATTTGAGCAGTTGGCATCTTTTGTGTGCTTTTCTCCACATAATCCATAAACTTCATTATATAAGATATGAATATAGGAGATATTAGGAATAAAATAGCTCCAAAAATTAAAGCAGAAAAAATAATGAATATTAGTCCTTGAATTCCCCCATTTTTAAAATAACTAAGTCCACCTAAATAGCTTGTGCTTAGGAGCATACCCCCTATTAAATATCCTAGAATAAGTCCTATGATTGTAAAAAGTCCTCTTAATATTATTTTTAGCAAAAACTTCACCTCCTTTTAGATTATTAACACTTAATTGAATTTATATCCTGTTATTATCTAATATATACTATAAACTTGTGTATTTCAATAAAATATGTCACAGAATTAACAAATTGTTAAACTAAATTCCTTATTTTACACAATGCTTGTTCCATAGAAACCCCGCTCACTAACATTATTTCACTGGCAACCATTCCTTCAACTCTTTCTAAAATCTTTACCTCACCTGGCGGAAGCATATCTTGCTTCTTTAAATAATATAAATCCCTAATTACCTCGCACATTTTTAGAGCATTTCCACTTTGAATTTTTTTCTTGTTAATTCTATATCTATTATTCCAATTGCTTTCTATTCCTTTAGAATCATTTGATATTGTACTTAAAATCATTTCTAATTCTACTTTGGTTAAAATGTTTCTTATTTTATGGTTTTCAATTTTATCTATTGGGATCATAAAATTCATATCATCCAATAAAAGATATATATTTACGTATTTGTATTTTATATTATTTGACTCTTTTATATCTATATTCTGTATATACCCAGCACCATAATCTGCTATAAATATCTTTTGGCCAATATTTAACATAACATTCCCCCTATTAATAAAACTCCTGTTGATTTATTATATATTCATAAGGTGAAATGCGTACTTAATTTATTGACAAAAACATGATGTAAATCCTATAATTGAGATAGTACAGTTATTAAAATATTTACAAGGAGTTGAACTTAATGAAAGATTGTATATTTGATAATTTCCAAAATTCTGTGGATGAATCACTATTGCGGCATAGAAGTATTTTAGATATAATCACTAAACTTCAAGAATCTGAGGCTAGAGTTAATAGAGCTGTTGCAAAATCTATTACTAACTGTGGCTGTATTAACGTGGAAGCAAAGCAATATACTCCTACTAATATAGAAAATTTGGACCTTGACACCCCCAAGTCTTCACATGTTGACCATGTTCAGGGTGCACTTTGTGAAAACTGTAGAGATGTCATAGAAAGAGAGCTGGGAAACAATCTTTTTTATATTACCTCACTATGTAATCTTTTGGACTTGAATTTATATGACATTCTTTTAAAAGAGTATAATAAAATTAGTACATTAGGTAAGTATACAATGAGATAGAAAATATAGCACAAAATAAGTTAACCTTATTTTGTGCTATATTTGCTTATCTATCATAAATTGTTCTTTTAACCTTCTTAGTCCATTTCTAATAGCCTTAGCCCTTGCTTCACCAATACCTTCTACGCTATCAAGTTGCTCATAAGAAGCTTCCATTGTAGCTTTTAATTCCCTAAAATGCTTAACTAAATTTTCAATAACATTTGCAGGTATTCTAGGTATCTTATTTAACATTCTATATCCTCTTGGAGAAATTAGGGTATCCACTAGAGGAACACCTATATATCCAATAATTCTAGAAATAAAATCTAAGTCTAATAGTTCTTCTGGACTCATACTTTCTATTTGTCTATACATTTTCATATAATCCATACCACTTTGGCAATAATCCCTAATTAATAGTATTCCATCCTCTTCAACACTTCTAATTAATTCATTTAGTTGCATTGATATTAGTCTACCCTCATTTCCCAGTTCACATATGTACCTTTCAATTTCTCCAACTATTCTCATAACCATTTCTGTTCTTTGTATTGAGGTTATAACATCAAACAGGGTAGCCAAATCTTGAAATTCTAAAATATTTAGATTACTAACAACTCTCTCAAGAACGGAAACGTATTTTTCTAAGGTTGAAATAGCTTGACTAGCCTTTGCTAAAATAACACCACTATCTCTTAAAACATATTTTATGTCATCTTTATAAACAGTTATTATAGTTCTTCTTTGTGATATAGCAACGACAACGCATCCTGCTTGCTTAGCTATTCTCTGCGCAGTCCTGTGCCTTGTTCCAGTTTCATAAGTAGGTATTGTAGGACTTGGCATAAGTTGAGTATTAGCATATAATATTTTTCTCAAATCACTGCTTATGACTATTGCTCCATCCATCTTCGCTAGCTCATATATATAAGCTGGACTATATTCAGCATTTATTCTAAATCCACCATCTACAATATCTAATATTTCCTTACCGTCTCCCAAAACAATAAGCCCACC
This sequence comes from Clostridium sp., assembly GCF_036569345.1. Classification (GTDB taxonomy): domain Bacteria; phylum Bacillota; class Clostridia; order Clostridiales; family Clostridiaceae; genus Clostridium_AD. Next base: position 5,356 of record NZ_DATCQT010000037.1, on the reverse strand, counting down.
AGTTTTAGCTCTTAAAATATTTTCAAGTCCCTCTCTAAGAGAAGTCCCTGGTGCCATTCTTTTTAAGATATTCATTAGTTCCTTGCTTTTCTCTTCTCTCATCTTTTTCTCCCTACTTAATAAATAGTATCATTAAAAAATCTTACTTATAATATCTTTTAATGGATCTGTGCCTATAATATTAATATTTTTATTTTATTATTTATTTACAAATCAAAAAACCACTCAAGAGTGGTTTCGAAAAAAATTTTTCATTTTAATTATATACTTTTTACTAAATATAAACAATATCAAATATGTAAAGTCCTAAAAATTAATTTATTATTTTCCATAAGAACACTAACATTGTCCCCTTTAATTATATTTCCCTTAAGTATTTCTTCTGAAAGCTTATCTTCCACGAGTTTCGTAATTTCTCGTCTTAGTGGCCTCGCTCCATAAGTTGTATTAAGTCCAGCTTTAGCTAAATGTTTCTTACTCTCATCGTCAAAACTTATATTAATTTCAAGTTGTTTAAGGCGCTCTTTCACTACCTTGAGCATTAATTCTACTATTTTATACAAGTCTTCCTGCTCGAGTGAATGAAATACAATAATATCATCTATTCTATTTAAAAATTCTGGTCTAAAAGAAAGTTTTAACTCTTCCATTATATTTTCTTTCATCTTTTCATATTCAGATCCTACACCATTTCCCTTTATATTAAACCCTAGAGACTTCTGTTTTTTTAAAGTAGATGCACCTACATTTGATGTCATTATAATCAATGTATTTTTAAAATCAATTGTTTTTCCTTTTCCATCTGTTAGCCTTCCATCTTCTAATATTTGCAGCAAAATATTAACTACATCTGGATGAGCTTTTTCTATTTCATCAAAAAGTATAACTGAATATGGATTTCTTCTAACCTTTTCTGTCAATTGACCACCTTCATCAAACCCAACATATCCTGGTGGAGATCCCATAAGCCTTGAAACAGTATGTTTATCCATATATTCAGACATGTCTATTCTTATCATGTTATTTTCATCTCCGAACATAACATCAGCTAATGCTTTAGATAATTCTGTTTTTCCTACACCTGTTGGTCCTAAAAATATAAAAGAGCCTATAGGTCTCTTCGGGTCCTTTAACCCCACCCTTGCGCGTCTTATAGCCCTTGAGATAGATTTGACCGCCTCATACTGTCCTATCACTCTCGTGTGAAGTACCTCCTCGAGTTTTAATAGACGTTCAGATTCTTTTTCAGTTAATTTCTCAATAGGTATATTAACCCATTTTGATACAACATTAGCAATTTCGATTTCAGTAACTATTAGTTGATCGGCTTGATTTTGTGTTTTCCAATTGTTTTTAGAATTATATAATTTATCTTTTAATTGTTTTTCAGTATCCCTTATATTTGCAGCTTTTTCAAAATCCTGAACCGATATGGCATCAGCCTTCTCTTTTGATATTTTATCTATTTCCTCCTCCAAACTTTTTAAATTTGGCGGAGCAGTTAAATTTTGAATTCTTACTTTTGAACCAGCTTCATCTATAAGATCTATTGCCTTATCAGGTAAATATCTATCAGATATATATCTATGCGATAAATTAACAGCTGCCTCAATTGCTCCATCTGTAATTTTAACTCTATGATGTGCTTCATACTTATCTCTTAAACCTTTTAATATATCAACAGCTTCCTGTTTACTAGGTTCGCCTACAATTATGGGTTGAAACCTTCTCTCCAGCGCTGAGTCCCTTTCAATGTGCTTTCTATACTCATCTATAGTTGTTGCACCTATACATTGAAGTTCTCCACGTGCAAGTGCTGGTTTTAATATGTTGGAAGCATCAATAGCCCCTTCAGCGCTTCCTGCCCCTATAATAGTATGAATTTCATCTATAAATATAATAATATTTCCAGATATTAATATCTCATTCATAACCTTTTTAAGCCTTTCCTCAAACTCTCCTCTATATTTCGAGCCTGCTACCATTGATGGTATATCTAAAGTTATAACCCTTTTACCCTTTAGAATTTCAGGAATACTACCGGAAGCTATTCTTTGTGCAAGCCCCTCTGCTATAGCAGTTTTCCCCACACCTGGCTCACCTATAAGACAAGGATTATTCTTCATTCTTCTGCATAAAATTTCTAAAAGCCTCTGTGTTTCATTATCTCTCCCTATAACGGGATCAAGTTTTCCTTCTCTTGCCATTTCAGTTAAGTCCTTACCAAAACGTTCTAAATTTGGTGTTCCAAGTTTTTCTTTTTCTTTTGATAAACTTCCCTTTTTATTATCTTCAGAACACCAATTATTTAATATATCATTTTTTAGTTTACTAAAATCTGCTCCTAAATTAGCTAGAATTGTATATGCAACACCTTCTGATTCTTTAATTAATGCCAGCAAAATATGTTCTGGACTAATGTAATTATGATTTAAATTTCTCGCTTCTAAAAGACTTAGTTCAAGTAATCTTTTTGTTCTTGGGGTCAGAGGTATTTCGCTTCTTCGCATTTCTACGTCCCCTTCACCCTCGTACTCTATAACTAATTTCTTTACCCCCTCAGACGAAATTTTCATATCATTTAATGATTTTTTGCACAAACCATCTTGTTCCTTTAGAATTCCTAAAAGTATATGCTCTGTGCCTACATAACCATGCTTTAATTCTCCTGCTTCCTCTTGAGCATACACTAAAACCTTTTGTGCTCTTTCTGTAAATCTATTAAACATCATATTAAAACACCTCACTTGCAATGAATTTACTTATCCTTTTAATTATGCCCAATTTTATCCTAATTATTGCATACCTCCTAAAATAAGAAGATAAATTTTCTCGAAAAAAATAAGTAGTAATTTTAAAATTACTACTTAGGTTGGTTTAAATACTTTCTAAAATCTATTTTGCCATAAATCCTTCAATTTCTTCTACCGTTTTAATAATTTGTATTGAAAGATTTTCACAGCCATCTTCTGTTATAAGTAAATCATCTTCTATTCTAATTCCTATGTTTTCTTCTTCTATATAAAGCCCCGGTTCATTAGTACACACCATTCCAACTTTCAATTCCATATTACGATTTCCTACATCATGAGTGTCTAATCCTAAGTAATGGCTCACACCATGGAAATAATACCTAGATAATTCACTAATCTCTTTAATAAGACCTAACTCTATGCATCCTTCTCCAAGTACTTTTTTAGCAGTTTCGTTTAAAACTGAAAACATTATGCCTGGCTTTGCAATTGCTGTTACCGCTTCTTGTGCCCTTAATACTACATTATAAATTTGTTTTTGTCTTTTAGTAAACTTTCCATTAACAGGAAATGTACGACTTATATCTGCATTATAGTATTTATATTGAGCCCCTAAGTCAAGTAGAACTAATTTACCATCTTGTAATTCAGTATTATTTTTCACATAGTGTAGTACAGTAGCATTCTCTCCAGAAGCTACAATAGATTGAAAAGCATAGTCTGTTACTCCACTACTTTTCAATATAAAATCAAAGTATGCTTCTATTTGATACTCTTTCATACCTACCTTAGAATTCTTCATTAATTCTTTTATGCCTCTATCCGTTATATCTATAGCTTCCCTCATTAATTGAATTTCTTCTTTTGATTTTATAAGTCTAAGAGTAGCTATTTCATGGTATATATTTTTTATTCTTAAATAAGGATACCTTTCAATTACAACTTTGGCAAACCTTTGTGATGTAGCCATTGAAATATTAAACTCTTGTCTTTCAAGATCCAAATACAAATGATCTATTTTTGTTCTATCCAAAATGGATCCAAGAATTTCTTCAAATTCTTCCACAAATTTAATGTTTTCTATGCCTGAAATTTCCTTTGCTTCCTCTCCAAGCATTTTTTCTCCTACCCACCTAGCCATAATAGGATCACTTTTTTGTATAAACAAAGTTTCATCAACTTTGCCATTTGTTTTCACTAACATTAAAATCATTTTCTCCCTATCAATACCTGTTAAATAATAAAAATTCCTATTTGGAGTGAATGCATATGTTTCATCTGCTGATTTATATGGTGCTTCACCTGCAAACATTAATGTTATAGAATTTTCATCTAATTTATTCCACAGATTTCTTCTATTTGTAATAAATAATAACTTTTCCACTTTAGTCCCCCTATGAATGTTTATAAATACAAAAATATTGTATTTTTTATATCTTATTCCTCTTTATAACATATCACTGACCTTAAATAAATTCAATATTTTTTTATTAAAAAAATATTATACTGCCGTTGTCAATATTATCAAATGATATCAAAACAATTTTTTAGTTTTCTATATAATTAAAGAACAAATGTCACAAGTTTACCTTTCGACATTTGTTCTCTTTAAAGTATTAAACTAATCTGATATTATTATCTTTCCTTTTGGGATGTGATATAATACTCTCCGTTACCCTTATCGCCATGGCTTACAACTTTAAAACAATTATTTTCTAACATTTCACATAATATTTTCATCTCTTCAGGATTTTTCATTTTTGAAGTAATTATAAACTTATCATTTCTCTCAATTAAACCCATATAATCATGAATGCTACTATAATCACTTAAGTTAATATCTCCAGGAATGTCTAATCTATATTCAGACATTTATTTCTCCCTTCTTTGCTAAATCTAACATTAGGTTTTGTAGTTTCAGGTAAAATATGCGTAATTGTTATAATATATTTTTATTTATAAATTTTACACATAAAAAAGTATGGATAATAAAATTACCCATACTTTTCTATGTGTCTAAAAACATAATTTTTTATAAAAGAAAAAAAGCCATTAACTAGCTTTTATGTACTTTATTTATTTTAAAAATGGCTCCGCGAAAAGGATTTGAACCTTCAACCTATCGGTTAACAGCCGAGTGCTCCACCGTTGAGCTATCGCGGAACATTACCTAGCGACGACCTACTCTTCCACAAGGTCACCCCTGCAGTACCATCGGCGCATTGAAGCTTAACCTTCGTGTTCGGTATGGGAACGGGTGTTACCTTCATGCCATAACCACCAGATTTATAAGGTATTATCCTTACTTTAAAAGTATACCAAGCTATTATTATCTTGTCAATATACTTTATGAGATATTCTCTCAAAATTGCACAGTGCTAGTCTCCTTCCTTACGGTGGTCGACTCTGCTTCTTTCTTTCGAAAGAAGGATATATCGCAGAATTAATATTAATTTGTTACTTTTTTATCTTGGTCAAGCCCTCGACTTATTAGTATTAGTCAGCTGAACATGTTACCATGCTTACACCTCTAACCTATCAACCTGGTGTTCTTCCAGGAGTCTTACTCACATCGCACTTACGTGCGAGTGATGGGAAATCTC
>NZ_DATCQT010000036.1:0-12299 GCF_036569345.1 Clostridium sp. | reverse complement strand
TTAGTCTTACGACTAAAATATTACTTTTTTCTAAAGTAATTAACTGGTTAAAATAAAATATTATTTCATTTCTTTACCTATTTCTCTGTTTAATTTTCAAAGACCAATTTGCTTTGCCATCAAGTGACGACTTCTACTATTTTACTAGGTATCTCTTGTTTTGTCAATTACTTTTTATAATTTATTTTCATATAAACTATTAAATTGTAATTAACATCTAATTTGCCAAGCCACTCGTTCGTGACGACAAAAAGTATTTTATCATATAAATAAATTCATAATTTTATAACATCGACTCTCTCATTAGATTATCTTCATATTCCTACATATATATCTATATAATTCAATATTCCGCATTCCGATACACATGGCTAAATATTATCAACTAATTTTATTTGATAAATAAAATTTACATTACTCTACCAGGTATCAGCACATCTACCATTCCTACAATATTTCTAAGACAAAATAAAAATCTAGCATTTTTTATCCTGCTAGATTTAACATCATATTCTTGTTATCCATTCTACAAAGATCTAAGTACACCTTTACCACTGATTTATAACATCTATTACATAATTGATCTATTTCTCACTCATCCCAAAATCTTTTTTCAAAACTATCACAAAAAATTTATAATTAAATATAATATATTTAAGGGCTCATATAAGAATTCAATTAAATTTTATGTTAATATAATTTTCTTACTTATATTAACTGAATGAGGAGATAAATAAATGCAAAATAAAAGAATCTTTTTAACTGGTGGAGCTGGGTTTATAGGCTCTCAACTAATTGAACTTCTATATAACAATAACGAAATTTTAATTTATGATAATTTAACAAGAAATTCTATTAAATATACTTCACTACTATGGAAAAAAAATATAAATTTAATTAAAGGTGATATTTTAGATTATTCATCACTCAAAAAAGCTGTAGATGACTTCAATCCTAATATTGTGATTCATCTTGCTGCAATTGCAGGAATAGAGACTGTTATTAAAAACCCAGTAAACACTATGAAAGTAAATATGATAGGAACCGCAAATATTTTAGAGGTCTTAAAGCGCCATGCTAACTATATTGATAGATTTATTGCTCTTTCTACTAGTGAAGTTTTTGGGTCTTATGCTTATAAAGTAGATGAAACGTGTACAACAAACTTGGCTCCAGTTGGTGAAGCTAGATGGACTTATTCAGTAAGTAAGCTAGCAGCAGAGCATTTAACCCATAGCTATTATAAGGAATATGGCCTTAAGGCTGTTACTATTAGGCCTTTTAATATATATGGTCCTGGTCAAGTCGGTGAAGGCGCAGTTCATCAATTTATAATAAGAGCAATAGAAAATGAACAGATACAAATACATGGCGATGGTGATCAAATTAGATCCTGGTGTTATATTGATGATTTTGTTAATGGCTTATTATTATGTCTTGATAAAGAGGCAGCTGTAGGTAATTCTTTTAACATTGGTAATCCCAGAGGAACAATAACCATTGCAATGCTTTCACAATTAATAAAACAGATATCTGACTCTAAGTCAGAAATTGTATACATTCCAAAAGGCTATGTAGATGTTGAACTTAGAGTGCCAAGTATAAATAAAGCAGTCGAATTATTAGGTTATAGTCCTAAAATTGATTTAACTTTAGGGTTAACTAAAACTATTGAATGGTATAAAAGTCTTAAAAAATAACTAAGTACAATATACACTAGATATCTCACATATCGTACATTAAGCAACATCACGTCAACATTATTATATTACCTATTTCCGCAACAAAAGGTTATATAATAATGTTGATTTTTTAAACTCTTTTTTTTATTACTTTTGCAGGTACCCCAACAGCAATAGATAATGCTGGAATATTACGATTTACCACTGCGTTAGATCCTATCTTACTTCCCTCTCCAATAGTTACACCTGGGAGAATTGAAGCACCCATCCCAATATTACAATTATCTTTTATAATTATTGGCAAATATTCTAGTGCTGAAAATAATATTAGAACATCTTCGTTTGTTTCTTTATGTTTTGCTCCATGAATCTTCACCATTGGCCCAATTCCTACATTATCACCAATGGTAACACCTGCTGCACCATGAATAAAACATTGTTGACCAATCCATGTATTAGAGCCAACTTTCAAGATGGAGTTATAATAACCTTTTAATATAGTATCGTGCCCTATATAAACATTATTACCTATTTCAATATTCTCGGGAAAAAATATTCTCACACCATCTTCAATTATTACATTTTGACCGCACTTTTTAAGCTTATTCTTTTCTGGAATTCCAGCTCCTTCACTTGTCCATAATTTACTTTGCATTTTAAATTCCTCCTTATCTTTTTGATGACATTAGGAATGTTTTAAGTCCCTCGTCTAAATTTATTTGCATATTATAATTTAATGCTTTGCGTATTTTTTCGCCGCTTCCCATTAAATTATCTACATCATTATCACCATACGTAAACTGAACATCATCTACATTTTGTATAACTGCAATTTTTCTACAGATTTGCTCTATAGACAAAAACTCATTACCGCAGATATTATATGTCCCATCTAAATCATTTTCTATAATATTTTTAATAATATTTACGACATCAGCAATATGTACTGGATTAATTATAGGCTGTCCGTTTTTACTGAGCATAATTTTCTTTTTTTTAGAAATATCATTACATAAATTACTAATTAGTCTCCCCTTTTGTCCCTCTCCATATGGAAAAAATAATCTTAAAATCACAATAGATATTTTATCTTTATATAATTCACATAATTTTTCAGAAAAATATTTGCTTAATGAATATATTTCTTTTGCATTGCAGATATCATTTTCAAAAAGTGTTTTTTTACTAAATCCATACACACCACCAGTGGATATTAGAATAAATTTCTTTATGTTATTTTTCAGTCCAAATTCTAATAATTCTAAAGTTGATTTTACATTAATATCTATATACTTCGATTTACTAATATTTTGATTACCTACTATTGAAGCACAATGTATAATAATATCCACATTGTTGAGGAATAAACCATCCAATTTATCCTCTAAATTCCAAAGAATATTATCACATATCAAATTTTTATTTCTTCCTATATTTATAATATGATTTTCAGTATTTATTGAATTTATTAAATTTCCCCCTATAAATCCTGTTCCGCCTGTTATTAAGATTTTATTAGACATAGCTATCCAAAATCCCCTTTAGAAATATTCAGATGTAATCAATTGTATTATTTCGTCATTGTATACTTGATATCATCTGTTAACAATATTTTATTGCTTCTGGTTATAGAATATTCCTTAAATCATTTAGTCGTTTCTCACAAAATTACATTAATTGTATAAGAACATATCCCATAAAGAAGAATATTATATAATTATATTTAATTTTATATTAATAGATAGTTAGATATTAAACACTTTACTTATTAAAAATTCAAAAATATCTTATATACACGGGGGGATATAAATTGGAATCATTAAGCATAATTCATGGAACCATGGAAATTGCCAATCAAATGTATACTATTACTAAAGCACTACAAGCAAAGGGTGTAGATGCCAAATCTGTAAATTACTATCCTAGTTACTTAGACTATAAATCAGATTATAATTTAGATTTATTGTCAGTAGACAATAATACACGCGACAGATTGAGTAAAGAATTAGCTGTAAAATTAATAAATGAGAACAACATTTTCCATTTTCATTTTGGAACAAGCCTTACTATGAATTATTCTGATTTACCTTTACTTAAAGATTTATGTAAAAAAACATTTATGCAACATTGGGGATCAGATGTTAGGCTCTATTCCGTAGCGTCAAAATACAATCCATATGTAAAAGTAAAAGTTACAAATGAGAAAGATATAACTGATAGACTTGAATTCTTAGGTAAATGTATAGATACCTGTATAGTTTCAGATGGCGAATTATATGAATACGTAAAGGACTTTTATAAAAATGTATTTTTTATAAAACAAGCTATAGATATCCAAAAATACGCCATAAAAAATAAAGAAAAAAAGAAAGAGTTATGCATTGTACATGCGCCAACCTCACCAGAAATAAAAGGTACTGAATCAGTGCTAAAAGTAATAGAGGAATTAAGGTATAAGTACACTTTTAATTTTAAATTAGTCCAAGGTATGTCCCATACGCAGGCAAAAAAAATATATGAAGAGGCAGATATAGTTATTGATCAGTTGCGTATAGGGTCCTATGGTTTACTCGCCATTGAGGCTATGGCTATGGGCAAAACTGTAATATGTTATATTAGTGATCCTATGAAAGATAAATATCCTAAAGAGTTACCCATTATTTCCGCTAATCCGGATAATTTAAAAGATAAGCTTGAATATCTGATTATAAATAAAGATATGCTAGAAAAAATAGGTGAAGACGGTAGAGGTTTTGTGGAAAGGTATCATGATTCAAATATAATAGCCAAAAATCTCTTAAAGTTATATACAAGGTGTTAGTTACTTCTAAAACTTTGATTGCGCTGCATAGTAATAAAATATAAGGGCGTGTTAATTTGGAAAGCATTATAATACCATCAATTAAAAGTCTTACATTAACAAATAAAATTCCTGATGGAAATATCAATGAAGACAGTATAACTGTAGGAACTGACGGGTTATATACTTATTCTAGTTTCTTATTTTTTGATATTTCCAGAATACCCAGTAATGCTGAAATATCCAATGCAGAACTTGTGTTATTTAAAACTGATAATTTCTATAAGGACAATAGAAAATGTATTTATATATATCAACTGTTTGACTACTTTAGTACCTACACTACGTACAATAATCCACCGGAAATTAACACCCTTATTGAAGGCAACCTATTTCCACTAACATCTAAAATATCAGTTACAGCCAATCTCACAAAGATTGTATCACTATGGCTTAGGAATCCAGCATCTAATAAAGGTATAATCTTATGTAAAAAAAATAATAATTTTATCGCTAAATTTGGTTCAGCAATATGTAATGATAAATATCTAACTCCATTTATAAAAGTAGTTTATAGTATTAAAAATTCCATTATAATACATGAAAATAGCACTCCAATGAAGGTCATATATTATCCCTGCAATTGTCCCCCCCACCCAAATCCACCAATACCCCCAATACCAACAATAAGAAGAGTTGAAGTTACGGGAATAGCAGCTCCTTTCTCAATATATGTAATTATTGTAACTCTATCGGTAACTAGAAGCGGTACTGGTCATATTGATAATTATTATGTTACTGATGAATATGATAATTCCGCAAGTTGCACTCCACTTGCAATAGACAAATTTTATAATATTGCTGTTACTCCCCAAGAAAATCCAGGAGATACTGAAACTATAAGTCTTTCTGGATCTTATAAAGGATAGATAGAATTAGGTACACCCTTATTTAACTATGCATATTATGTACCGAGCAAAAAATTAAACTTTGCTTTAGTACAATAAAATAGCGACGTTTTCAATTAATGATTAATAGAGAAGTACTAATTTTTGTACTCATAATTGTTAACTGAAATTAGGGGGAAATACAATGAAAAATGAAGTAAGTCTGTGCATGATTGTAAAAAATGAAGAAGAATACTTGCCAAGGTGCCTTGAAAGTATTAGAGATGTTGTTGATGAGATAATTATTGTTGACACAGGATCTATCGATAGGACAGTAGAAATTGCCAAAAGTTATGGTGCTAAAGTTTATTACTTTAAGTGGAATAATAATTTTAGTGAAGCTAGAAACGAGTCATTAAAATATGCTACTAAAGACTGGATATTAATATTAGATGCAGACGATGAATTACGTGCCCAATATAAAGAAAATTTAAAGTTATTCTTAAATAATGAATTAGATGAAAATACACTTTATTTTTTTGAGACATTAAGCTACTACGGAGATATTGTTGATAATAATTGTATCACCGTTAATTTAAACCCAAGAATGTTTAAAAATAACCGTGAAATTCACTATGAGGGTAGAATTCATAATCAGTTAGTATATGCACAAGGTAAATATGATACAATTTGTAGCTCTATAAAAATACACCATTATGGATATTTGAACAAAATCATAACCTCTAAAAACAAAAGAAACCGGAATATTACAATTTTAAATGAACAAATAAAAAAAGAACCCACTAATAAATTTAATTACTTTAATCTAGGTAATGAATATACATCTTTAGGTGAAGTAAAAAAGGCTCTTGAATATTATTATAAAGCTTATGAAAATTTTGATCCTAGTACCGGGTTTAGTTCTATATTGCTTCTACGAATAATTATTTCAAATTATAATATACAAGAATACAATGATGCACTAAACTTTATAGATATTGCTGCTAAATATTATCCTGAGTTTACCGACTTGTATTTTTTTAAATCTCTTGTCTATAAAGATTTAGGCAAACCTACACTTCAAATAAAAGCTCTGGAAAAATGCATTGAACTTGGGGAACCATCTTCTGAATTTAAGTTTTTCTATGGAAGTGGAAGCTTCAAAGCTTATTATGAATTAGGTAATACCTATATGAGCCTTAATGATTATGATGCTGCATATAATTATTATATTGAAGCTACAAAATCAAACCCGGATTTCATAGATCCTTTTTATTGCATATGTCATATATTAAAAGAAAAACACACACCTCTTGATGAATTTAAGTCTATTTTGGTAAGTTTGTTTTCGGATTTTCCGAGTTCCTATGCCATTATTGCAGATATATTCTATAATGAAGGATTCTATAAAATAGCATTAGAGTATATTGAAAAATGTGCAAAATTGGGAATTGCTACCGAAAATCTTACAATGTTAACCGCTAAATGTTTTGTTAGAGCTAATGCCTTTGATGAATGCATTAATATGGACACGATAGATGAAAATTCCCCTATTCACGTGCATTTATTAATGTATAAGGTTTTAGGTAGCATATTAGACAACAATTATGATCTTGCATCATCTTCAGTACGTAGTTTTCAAGAAGAGACTTTATCCGAATATAATAAAAAACTACTGAATGTATATTCTGAGCTAGTAAAATTATTCACAAATGAACCAACAGCTACGTTATCAGAAGATGAAAATGAAAGCGAGTATATTATGATTATACTAGAAATTTGTGAAATACTGATTATAAACAATAAATTCGATGAATTAAAAATAGCCGTAAACTTGCTTAATTTAATAAATAATGATTTTGCGCTTCTCTATCTTGGGAAACTTTACAATAATTATGGATATATTGATATTGCTAAAAAGGAAATAATACGTTCCATAAAGGAATTTGATATATATGATTCAGTTGGACTAGATATACTAAAAAAATAGATCTAATAAAAATTGTGGGGTACACTTCTGTACCCCACTTTTTTCTATCTCATATAAATCTAATATAAATCAATATTATAGTTTTTACTAACAAAACATGGAGTCAATGACTCCATGTTTCCATATTTTTTAATCTTTAATTTTAATTTTAGTAACCAAAGTTTACAACAGTTGCTACTGTCTCGTTAGCATGCAACATTGGTGTGATAGCTAAACGAAGGGTATCACTAACATGTGATGCAGTCGAGGTTGCTGTATTATTATAATTTTTTTCTCTATAAAAAACTTGTTGCGTTGAAGTTCTTGCCGCATTAGTACCACTAACTGTGAGTGTAACCATAACACGAGCGGTAGACCACCCAGCAACAGTTCCTGTAGTTGCTACATCATAATTTGTACTAGAAGGCGGAGTATCAAAACTTACGTTATTTGCCAATCAGAACATCTCCTTGAATTTAATTTTGAGGATATCTCATCCCTTTATAATATATGAAGTTATTGTTTTAATGTGACAATAATTAAAACGCTTAAAAACCGTCATGAGCTATATCGTTTTTCTTTAATTCGGCATATATTATACCGATAAATAGTATTTTTATTATTTGTGTGATTTTTTAGATTTTTGAAAATATGGAGATGAGCAAATGGACAAAAATGACACCTTACTAAAATTATATGGAATATTTGGAATGTTAGGTTTCTTTACTCAAATTTTTATGGGCATGGAGACTTCATATATTATTCTTTTGGTTCTTATTATTTTAGATACTTTTACAGGAGTAGCTGCTTCTATAAAATATAAAAGATTTTCTAGTACAGGATTACGAAAATGTATTAGAAAAATTATCACTTATGCAGTTTCCGTGATTACAGTTAGATTATTAGAGCTTATTCTTAATCCAATAGTAACTACAACAATGTTATCTAAGATAATTATTATTTTTTTAGCAATTACAGAAAGTGTAAGTATTCTAGGAAATTTAACATTATTAGGAGTACCTTTTCCCACAAATTTTTTGCCTTTATTAATAAAGACCTTAAAAATACCATTATTGAAAAATATGTTAGAAGAATCAAGAGACAAGGAGAAAGAACTTTCTGATATTCAGTATATAATAAATTCGCAAATTACTAATTTAGAAGATATATATATGAAAATATTTTTAAAAATTAGATATGATGCATGTAAATCTATTATTGACCAAATTATGCTTATAGATGAAACTAATGATAATATTAATAATTCAGATATATTATATTGTAAGGTAATAACCTTTGTAGAGTTAGCTTTAAAAAAATCGAATAAGCTCTACGCTGAAGATACTATTCCAACTAATTATATTGAAAGTTTCTCCAAAAATGATAACAATACTATATTTGAACTTCTAGCAAACCTTAAAATTATTTGTTATTCCAATAAAAATATAAAGGAGAAAAAAGATCAAATTATTGATGTAATAATAATATTATTATATCAAACAATAATTGATTCACAAAAAAGTATCAAAGCTTAATTAAAACATTCAAGTGCTACATTCCTTTAAATTATCTCAAAAGGAGTTTAGCATTATTATTCATTTAAACTAATTGCTTTTGTATTATGAGTTTATTGATTATTGTTGATTTCTATATTTTTTAATGCAAACTATTAATATTGTGATTCATCAATTATTATTGTGATATTTTTAGCAACATTTATGTTATTTGTTCCTTATTACTTATCAAAAGAACTAAGTAATGTCTGTCATTTATGTGTAACCATTTATTATTAGTACTCATAGACTGTAGTGGTAACATCTTATAATGTTAAGTAATGCGATTTATATTGAAAAATAACTAGTGATCTAAGATGTAATACCAATTTTATAAAAAATAAGTCTATTATATGAAAAAAAACAGGAGAGTGTTATATTAATGGGTAGTTACAAGGGAATAGATATCTCGAACTATCAAGGATCTATAGACTTTGCTAAAGTAAAAGGTAATGGCATCGTGATAGTATATATTAAAGCCACACAGGGTACTGAATATATAAATCCAAGGCTGAAAGAATATTATCAAGGCGCAAAGTTGAACGGTCTTAAGATAGGATTTTATCATTATTTAACAAATAAAAGTCCAAGCCTTGAAGCCCAACACTTTTTAAATTCTATCAATGGATTAGTTTCTGACTGCAAATATATTATTGATGTAGAGGGAACGTGGACAATAGCAAAAGCAAGTAAAGCAACAAGAGAATTTGCGGATTATCTTATATCCAAGAATAAAGAAGTTGGAATTTATACAGGAGATTACTTTTATAGAGATAATCTTAACAGTACAGTAAAGAACCTTTCAGTATGGATTGCTAATTATGGTGGAGTAGTTATGGCTACTAAATATGCAGGACACCAATATACAGAAAAAGGCACTGTAGTAGGTATCACTGGGAATGTTGATATGAATGAATTTAATGATGCTATATTCTTAACACCAAAGTCAACCCCTATAGTAGCACCTAAAGTAGCCCGGAATTTGGTTAAAGCAGTAATTACTCCAAAAACAACTGGTATAGTTACCGCAAGTGTTTTGAATGTTAGAAGTAGTGCAGGAGAAGGGTATAAGGTTATAGGCCAACTTAAAAAAAATGATACCGTTAAAATTGCTAAAAAAGTTGGCAATTTCTATAGCATTTATTTTGGTACAAGTGGTGGCTATGTGGCAGTAGATTATATTAAATAAAAATTGGAGGTTAATATAAAATGAATGATTTTTTATCAATATTTTATCCAATACTATTCACGTCTCTAACAGGATTCTTAGCTTATGCAGGTAAGGAATTAGTTAAATTTACACCCAAAATTGTTGACTATTTGGTGGCTAAAATAGGTCTAACAAATTATCAGCAAACAAAATCTATTGCTTGGGATATTTGGAATATAGTTGAAGAACATTTTAGACTATCTGAAATAGTTGGAGATAAGGTTCAACTTAAGGTAGCTATGTTTGAAACTTTAATTAAAGAAAAAATACCTGGAATACCTGATGATGAAATTCAAACTATTAGACAATCTATAGCTGGAGAATTTAACAAAGATAAACCTTTAATAATAACAGCTCTAGAAAAATCTTCTTAACCGTTACAATGAGAGAGTGATAGAACCGCTTATCACCCTTTCTCTTTTTTTCAGCACATATCCATGAAATACTACATTATCATTTGTCCTTTGTACCTAACGCATAAAATCATTAAATCCATTACCCCCGCAAGGTATTACTACTTACATTAAATTTCTACACCATAATTAATTAAAAAATTCAGTTTACATGCACTCTATAACTTATGTAAACAACAATTAGAAAGTGCATAATTATGAAGAAGTTTTTAGGTGTTTTACCTTTTATAATTATTTATATTAGTGATACACCTTACGGTAAAGAATTAACTAAAATAATGTTTTGAACTAATTTGTACTAACTACAATATATTAATAAATAAAGACTTTTCTAAAAAAGGTAAGTGATCAACAGACGAAGTAGAATAGATATTTTTATCAGACAAAGATAAACATCAAAAAAGCTCAAAAATATAGAAATAAAAGTTTAGTATAAAGGGGATTGAATATATATGAAAACTTATTTGGTAACTGGTGGATGTGGATTTATAGGTTCAAATTTTATTTACTATATGTTTAAAAAACATCCTGCTATAAAAATAATAAATTTGGACAAATTGACTTATGATAGTAATTTAGAAAATTTAATAAATTTAAAAAACAATTTAGATTATACTTTTATTCGTGGGGATATATGTGATAAGGAAATAGTCGAAAATATATTTTCAGATAATGATATTGACTACGTTGTAAACTTTGCAGCAGAGACCCATTTGGACAGAAGTATAAATGATGTTGAACCTTTTGTTAAAACTAATGTGTTAGGCACAGTTACTCTTCTAAATTCCGCCAAAAGTGCATGGTTAACAGGTGATACTTTTAAAGAAGAAAAGAAATTTTTGCAGATATCCACGGATGAGGTTTACGGCTCTCTTGTAGATACAGGATATTTTATTGAAACTACTCCAATAGCTCCACATAGTCCATATTCTTCAAGTAAAGCTGGAGCTGATTTAATAGTTCAAGCCTATTTTGATACCTATAAGATGCCTATCAATATAACAAGATGTTCAAATAATTATGGAGCATATCAATTTCCTGAAAAATTAATACCCTTAATAATTAACAACTGCTTAAAACATAAAAACCTACCGATATATGGATCAGGAATGAATATAAGAAATTGGCTTTACGTTGAAGATCATTGTAGCGCTATAGATATAGTTATAAAATATGGAAAATACGGTGAAGTTTATAATATAGGTGGACATAACGAGATAAATGACTTACAAATAGTTAAAAAAATCATAAATTATATAAATATAAACAAAGATAAAAAAGTTAATGAAGATCTAATTACTTATGTGGGAGATAGAAAAGGTCATGACATGCGATATGGTATAGACCAAAAAAAGATTACGCAAGAATTAGGTTGGCACATACAAACCAACATTGAGGTAGGAATAGGGAAAACAATTGATTGGTATTTACAAAATGAAGAGTGGCTTAATAATATAACTTCTGGTGAATATTTAAGATAAAGGTCATATTATGAAAAAACTAATTACTGGAGTAAGTGGAGAAATGTGAAACAGAACTAGATTTAGACTATAAGTTAAATACCATAGTAACAATTATATTTACGCAAAAAAACACTAAGTTAAACTTAGTGTTTTTTTATTACCCGGCGACAACCTACTCTTCCACAAGGTCACCCCTGCAGTACCATCGGCGCATTGAAGCTTAACCTTCGTGTTCGGTATGGGAACGGGTGTTACCTTCATGCCATAATCACCAGATGAGAATATAAATATTCTCTGAAAATTGCACAGTGCTAGTCTCCTC
>NZ_DATCQT010000035.1:0-13211 GCF_036569345.1 Clostridium sp. | reverse complement strand
ATACCTTCAAAACATTAGAGGGTATACACCTATGCAAGCGGGAATGTTGATGCTGCCTGCCGCAATAGTTACAGGAATTATGATGCCTATAAGTGGAAGGTTATTTGATAAGTTTGGAGCTAAATGGTTAACAATTATAGGCCTTTCTATATTAACTATTTCTTCTTATTTTTTAAGTAGGCTTACATTGGAAACATCATATAACACTGTAATGATGATTATGATGGTACGCGGTATTGGAATGGGGCTTGCGATAATGCCTACACAAACTGCAGGAATGAATGCTATTCCTAGAGAACTTACAGGAAGGGGAACAGCACTAAACAGTACCGTTAAACAGGTTTCAGGTTCTTTTGGAATCGCTATATTAACTACAATTTTAGGTCATAGGGAAGCTTTTCATGCGGTAAGGGATTCTGGAATTAAGCAAGTAGCTGTAGCTGCTATAAATGATACATTATTAGTTGCAACTCTAGTATGTTTTGTAGGAATAGTTGTTGCATTCTTTATAAAAAATAAAACTGTAGGTGTTCTAGAACAGAAAAAGAGCAAAATAGAAAGGTATGAACAAGCATTAGTTGAAGAGATTCTTAGTGAAATATAAAAATAAAAGAAATATATAAAATGGTAAAAGGGATTTCTAAATTAAACAGGGGATCCCTTAAAATACATTATGATATAATTATGCCGAGGTGAGTTACTAATGATTACAATATTATCGCCAGCAAAAACTTTGAAAATGGAAAGGGCGCTTAATACTAATTTATATACAAAGCCTATGTTTATTAACGAGGCTAGTTCCTTAATTAAAGAACTTATAAAATACTCTCCACCAGAAATGGAAGGATTAATGAAAGTAAATAGTAAACTTGCGGAGCAGAATTTCATGAGGCATATTATGTGGGAAAAAGAGCATGATTTATCAAATGGTAAGCAGGCTTTATTAGCATTTGATGGTGCTGTATATCAAGGAATAAGTGCAGAAAATTTAAGTCAGCAGCAGTTATCTTTTGCTGATGAACATCTAAGAATATTTTCAGGTTTATATGGCATATTGAGACCGCTTGATCTAATCCAACCTTATAGGTTAGAGATGGGAACTAAGATGAAAAATAGGAGAGGCAATAATTTATATAGCTTTTGGAATCGTAAGCTGACTACTTATCTCAAAAGAGAAATACAAATGCAAAACGATAATATACTAATAGATTTAGCATCAAAGGAATATTCTACAGTGATAGATATTAGTAAACTCAATGTAGAAGTTATAACACCAGTATTTAAGGAGTATAGAAATGGAGTATACAAAGGAATAACTGTTTACACAAAGCGTGCAAGAGGACTTATGAGCCGCTTTATTATTGAAAATAATATTATTTCGCCAAATGAACTTAAGGAGTTTAATGAAGAGGGATATAGTTATAATGAATATCTATCTTCGATGGTAGAATTGGTATTTACCAGATGAAAAAAGTAAAAGCCATTTCTGAAAGGAAATGGCTTTTACTTATTGTTAATATGATATATCAATAGCCATGCATAGAGGCTTGTCTTCATTAATAATATCTTTTAATTATATCTTTTAATTATATAATAGCTCCTAATCAATAATTACTTTTTTTGAAAACAAAGAACCAATAGCCATTATAATTGCAAAGACAATTAGATATGCAACAACTGCAATTTTATGAGAAAAACAAGCAGCAATTATCATAAATACGCATCCTGCTAATGAAATAGTAGGCATTATGAATCTTTTAAATGAGCTTAAATCCTTTTCTTTTTTCATTATCATAATAAAAATAGGAATATATAATGCATAAATAGTAACTATAGGTAATTCTGATGAATCAAAACAAAAGAATCCGAACCAAGGTTTTGTTAAGTTAGCACCATAGAAATATAATAACCATATAGCACAAAGAAGTAGTCCTAGTATAGATGAATTTGTTGGCATATTAGTCTCACTATCTATTTGTTTGAATATTTTTGGTTTTGGTCCAAAGCCCCTTGCTGCTAATGAATAAATACCACGAGTACATCCGAGCATTAATCCGTTTAGTGTTCCGAGACAAGAAATAATAACAAATACAAATATTAGAGTACCACCTGCAGAGGAGAATATTTTTTGAAATGCCAATTTAGCTCCAGCTTCTCCGCCTTTCATCATAACTTCGTTTGTTACAGCTCCAGCTAGTCCTATGTAGTAAAGAATATAAACAATCATAATTATAAAAGTGCCTCCAACGAGAGCAAGTGGAAGATTTTTCTTAGCATCTTTTAATTCAGCATTGATACTTGTAGCAATAATCCAACCTTCATATGCAAAAGCGGTTGCAACAACTGCTGTAAATAATGCATTCGCAGTATTTACCTTTTTTACTACTGTTGTAAAATTAGTCATAGTCATACCACTATGGATACCTACGATTGTCCCAATTATAGCCATTAAAACCAGTGGAATGAGTTTTATAATAGTTGTACTAACTTGAAATTTACCAGATAAAATTGGTGATAATGCGTTTAGTGCATAACTACCTATCAAATATAGACAGGCAATAGTCATACTCTCTCCACCTGTAATTGGGAATCCCAATAATACGCAAGTATATCTAGCTGAAACCCATGCTAGTACTGATGTTAATGTTGGATAGTAAATTAGTGCCATAAACCAGCCAACATAATATCCATATTTCTCACCCATAGCAGCTTCTGCATAATCTACTATACCATTTACCTTCTCGTATTTAGTTGCCATTACAGCAAAAGTATAGGCACAAGAAATCATAATAATACCGCCAATAACCCAAGCCAAAATACCTAGTGAAAGATTTCCCCCAGTTGCAGTTAATACTTTTTCTGCCTTAAAGAAAACGCCACTACCTATAACGATACCAACAACCATCGCTATAGCAGTAACAAGCCCGAATTTTTTTTCTAATTCTGTTTTCATAATTAAACAATTCCTTTCTGATTTATAATTTTAGCAAATTTGTTATATCATTACACTTTACAACTTTATTAGGATAAAATCAATACTTTTTGTTAGAGATTCACGAAAGAAACTTTGTATGGGCATCTTTAAAGGAATTCATAAGTCTGATATAGAATATATATGTAATACATTTTATGTATATTAATGTGTTTGGAAACAGCATCTAACTAAATAAGGAGGATTTATAGTATGAAAACAGCCTTAATAGAAAGAAAGGATGTAGACAAGTCACTTACTTGGGATTTATCTTCATTATACCTAACAGAGAAACAGTATGATTTAGCTATAAAAGGTTTAGAAGAGCTTACGATAGAAATAGAAAAAAACTATAAAGAAAAATTGAACAACGCTAGTTATATAAATGACTGTTTGGATAAAATGAGAATTATAATGGAAAGTGAAGACCTTATTTCAACTTATGCAAGTCTTAAGGTTTCTACGGATCAATCTAATGTAGAAAATCAAGCTAGATATATGAAGTCTATAAACATATTAGCGAATATTGAAAGTAGACTAAGTTTTGTAGCAAGCGAAATTAATGAAGTGGATGAAAAAATAATAGATGAAGCAATTGAGAAATCAAAAGAAAATAGCCATTATTTAAGTGAGATAAAAAGATTAAAAAAATATTCATTACACCCGGAAGTAGAGAAGGTATTATCCGCTTTATCTGGAACACTAGATTCTGCTTATTCCACATATGAAACAACTAAATTAAGTGATATGGATTTTGAAAATTTCAGTGTGGATGGCACTGAATATCCTCTTAGTTATGTACTTTTTGAAGATGGATGGGAGTATGAGACTGATACTAAAATTAGAAGAGCAGCTTTTAAAGCATTTTCTTCAAAACTCGGAGAATATAAAAATACAGTAGCAGCACTTTATCAAACTCATGTTCAAAAGGAAAAAACATTAGCGACGCTTAGAGGTTTTAATTCTGTTATAGATAGTTTGTTATTTCCTCAACAGGTTGAGAGGGAATTATATGATAGACAAATAGATATAATCATGGAAAAGTTAGCACCGCATATGAGAAAATATGCAAAATTGCTCCAAAAAATTCATAAAATTGACGAAATGACCTTTGCAGATTTAAAGCTTGAAGTTGACCCAACTTATGAGCCAATCATATCTGTGGATGAATCGAAAAAATATGTGGAGGGAGCATTATCAGTATTAGGTGAAGATTATGTGGAAATGGTAAAGAAAGCTTATGATGAAAAATGGATCGACTTCGCTGTAAACAAAGGGAAATCAACAGGTGGATTTTGTGCTACTCCTTATGGTAGTCATCCATACATTTTACTATCTTGGTCTGAAAAAATGAAGGAAGTATTTGTTCTTGCTCATGAATTAGGCCATGCAGGTCATTTTACGTTAATTAACAAAAACCAAAATATTTTTAATGCGCAGCCGTCATTATATTTTGTAGAAGCACCATCTACTATGAATGAAATGCTTATGTCAAATTATCTTATGAAAACAAATGATGAACCTAGATTTAAGAGATGGGTATTATCTTCTATGATTAGCCGAACTTACTACCATAATTTTGTAACTCATTTATTAGAGGCTGCTTATCAAAGAGAAGTTTATAGAGTAATAGATGCAGGTGGAAGTGTGCAAGCCGCTAATCTTAATGAAATAAAAAAGGGTATTCTAGAAAAATTCTGGGGAGATTCTGTGAGAATCGTTGATGGTGCAGAACTTACATGGATGAGACAGCCACATTATTATATGGGACTTTATCCATATACATATAGTGCTGGACTTACCATAGCTACGCAGGTGAGTAACAGAATTTTAAAAGAAGGTAAGCCTGCTGTAGATGACTGGAGAAAAGTATTAAAAGCAGGAGGAACTAAAACACCGGTAGAACTTGCTAAAATGGCAGGAGTAGATATAACAACAGAAAAACCACTATTAGATACTATAGAGCATATAGGAAATATAATTGATGAAATAGTAAAACTTACAGAAGAAATGGAGCTTAAAGAGATGAATTTGTAGATTCACATGATGTATTAAAGGCAATAAACTGTTACAAGTGTATTTGATATAGCTTAGAGAAATAGAGTTAGTGGATATTTATTTATCTGCTGGCTTTTTTTATGTTATTGTAGAGGTCAAATTGTAAGATTTATATCTTGGAACTTTTACTTTATTATACAAATTTTGAAGGGAAATCGAGGAAATTTGTCGAACTATGTTAATAAGATTAAAATAAAATATTAGATAATGCAACATAATTTATTACATACAATAAGTAGTGTTATGTCTTAAAGGCATTTTAGTAAATGCATTATTCGTAGGTGTTGTATTTGCATTTATGCTAGTTCCAAAGCTTAATGAAGAGACACTAAACGGCTGGGTAGGGGTAGCACTTAAGGACGCAGCCATAATACTTGTAATAACTGCATCAGGTGGAGCTCTTGGTAATGTTATAAAGGAAATAAAAATTGGAGATTATTTAGGCCAAAGCTTACAGTCCTTAAATATAGGGATTTTTGTTCCATTTATAATAGCTGCTGCTTTAAAGACAGCACAAGGGTCTTCAACTGTAGCAATGGTTACCACATCAGCTTTATTATTCCCAATCTTGCCTGCTTTAGGTTTCACAACTGAGATCGCAAAGGTTCTTGTAGTTATGGCAATAGGTGCTGGTGCAATGACGGTGTCCCATGTTAATGATAGCTATTTCAGGGTTGTGTCACAATTTGGAGGAATGGATGTAAAGACTGCATACAAAACTCAAACAGTTGCCACGCTGCTTCAAGGTATAGTCACAATATTAACAACATTTATACTTACATTGTTTCTTATATAAAATTACAAGAAGATATCTTTTATTGATATATGGTAGAGTTTGTAACCTAGGTTCTGTAACTGAAGGTACAAAAACAAGAATAAAAAATGAGGGAATAGCATATAAAAATTATAATAAGAGAATAAACAGCTACATTAGAAGGAGGGGTTATTAATGATGCAAAAAAGTATAACAGATTATGAAGGAAACAAGGTAGAAGGAATGTGGGATGAAAAATTTTATAAAAACTCTGGAGGCAATAAGACAAAGGGGTTTAGAGTAACTTTGGATAAAAAATCATATAATATTAGTGAGGAAGTAGTAATCAATGAGATGGCATCAATTATTTATAATCAAATGGATTTATTTGATGTTAATGCCCAAAAACTAGTATTAAAATTAATTTCAGAGAAAATAGAAGGTAATGAAGAATACCCAGATAGGTATGAATTTTAATAGGTACTTAGAACTCAAACACCATAGAAACTTAGATTTTAGGTTTCTATGGTGTTTAAGTTATTTTTTGCACACATGAATATCTTTATACCAACCCCGGACGTTAAACTTAACCCAATAGTTATTGATAAAATAAATTGATGATCAGAGGGAAAATATGGAATAACGGAGGAGTTTTAATTGGGTAATTTACATGAGCTTTTATATAAGCACTAACATAATTGTTGGTGTTATTTTTTTTGGTTTATTTATGGTTATTAAGTAATATAGCTATAAAATAATTAGGATTAACTAAGCCATTTTGTGTATGGAGATATTAATAAAAGCATATAGCATATTGTAAAATTGTCATTTTTTTAATACGAACATAATTGAGGCTAATACTAAAGTGTTGTTTTTATTGGTGTTACAAAAGGAAATTATATATTATAGAGGGTATTTGGTTTATTTGTAGAATAATGGAATTATAGCAATCGAAATTACATATTGTTATCATGTTTGTAAAAGTTCAGAAGGGGGTATAAAATTCATGGGGAATAACAAAAAGAATTTTAAGTTACATGAGAGTTTAAACTTTAAGATGGCATCAATGATAGCCGTGACTGTGGCTGTGACTTTAATTTGTTTAATAGCCGTTACTATGTTTAGTCTAAATAGCACATTTAAAAAATCAGCATCTGGGTTAGCCAGCGAAGTAGATAAATTACAGACTCAGAGTATACAAAGACAAGTAGAAGCGACAAGCGGTGCAATAAGAAATAGATTTTTAGTGTATGAGCGCGTAATGCAAAGTTTAGTCATAGAGCCAGATACAGCTACAGCTGCAACAGTTACTGTACCATCTGCTACAAGTACTGATACTACAGTACTTTGGTTAAAAAAATCATTAGAGAATGCCGCAACAAGAGTAGATGGTATAAAGTATGCTTACTTAGGAACACCCGATGGTAAAATGACACTTTATTCAAGTAGTAACAATAAAAATACACTACCTAAAGGTTATGATCCTAGAAATGAGCAATGGTACAAAGATGCGGTAAATAATAAAGGTAAAATAGCTTGGTCGGATGCCTATATTGGGACTGGTAGTAATGAGACCTCTATATCTGTAACTAAAACTTTAGTAGATAGTAAAGGTAAGTTACTGGGGGTTATTGGTATAGATGTAGATGCTGAGGCTATACGTAGTAGTATACGGGATGTAAAAATAGGTGAAAAGGGTTATGTGTTTACAACAGATAATAATGGTATTATATTAGACCATCCTATAGATTACAATAAAAAGGCTGGGGATAAGTTAGATTTAATAGGTAAAGTAGTTCCTATTCCGGAA
This sequence comes from Clostridium sp., assembly GCF_036569345.1. Lineage (GTDB taxonomy): Bacteria > Bacillota > Clostridia > Clostridiales > Clostridiaceae > Clostridium_AD. Next base: position 5,618 of record NZ_DATCQT010000035.1, on the reverse strand, counting down.
ATAAAAGACTTTATAGTAGGTGACAAAGTGTTAACAAAAGCAATCAAGTACACTTACAATAATGAGCCTAAATTAGCAGTTGTAGTTAAAATTCCAGACATTAAAATAGCTCTAGTTGGAACAATAAACATGTCAGAAATGAACACTATAGTTGTAACAACGGGGACAATTCTCGATAGTAATGCCAAATCATTAAATTTCAAAATAATTCTATTAGGAGTATTGTTATTATTAATAATGAGTTTCTTAGCTGGTCTTGTAGCTATTAAAATGTTTAAACCAATACTTGATTTAACAACAGAAGCGGAACGTATAGCTGAAGGCGATTTATCTAGTAATATAACTGTACAAAGTACTGGTGAATTAAATTCATTAGCAAAGTCTATACATGAAATACAGGCAAGTTTAAGGAAAGTAGTTACGGGTATAAAAGATATAAGCTATTCAATAAATGATGAAACGGCAACTCTATCCTCAACATCTGAAGAATTGTCAGCATCTATGGAACAGGTTTCTGGTTCAATCGAGGAAGTTGCAAAAGGTTCAAGTAAGCAATCAGAGGGTTTAATAGATGTAAATGCTTCCTTAGTGTCTTTTGAGGTAACATTGAAAACATCTGTTGACTTAATTGACTCGGCTAATACATCTTCGGAACAGATAAGTAACAAGGCTGTGAAGAGTAATACTGAACTTGAAGCTTTAGCTGTTTCTTTAGAAGCTATAAACAAGTCTTTTGGTACTATGAAGGTTAAAGTGAATCACTTAGGTAAAAGTGTTGCGGCAGCCAGTAAAATAAATAGTATGATAGATGGGATAGCTGATCAAACTAATCTATTGGCTCTAAATGCGAGTATAGAAGCAGCAAGAGCAGGAGAGCAGGGCAGGGGTTTTGCGGTTGTAGCTGAGGAAGTTAGAAAGTTATCAGAGCAAAGCAAGGTATCGGCAGGTAAAATAACTAGATTATTGGGTGTTATAAATGGAGAATCTTTAGAGTTAGTAGGTTTAACATCTACAGTTACTAATGACTTCAACACTGAAATTAATAGTATACAGGAGGCAATAAATTCTTTTAAGGATATAATAAGTAATGTTGAGCTTTTAGTACCGAATATAAATGATGCAGCTAAGAGTGTAACAGCTGTAAGTAGCGAATCAGCAGAGGTAATTAAAAAACTAGGCGCTATAGGTTTAGTTGCCGAAGATAATTCAGTCTCAGCTGAAGAAATAGCATCAGCAAGTTCGGAACTTACAATTGCTGCTGATACTGTAACATCTAGTGCGCAAAATATAGTAGATGCATCAAGTAAGTTGGTAGAGGAGATAAACAAGTTTAAACTATAGTATAAAGAGTCACTCAAGGGGGTAGAAAATGTACCCTATAGGGTAGAGTTTTAGAAAGGAACTATGCAACACTTAAAAGATAATGATCTATACCCAAAAATGTAGACAAATAAAAGAAATGTACCGGAAGAGTGATAGAATTATTTATCACTCTTTAATTTATCATTATTATTTTAATACATATAATAAAAAGTAACCTTTTATTATACACATTAATATAATGATAACGAATAAAAATTTTTAAGGAGATTTAACCATGATATCTAGTACTGAATTTATACGACAATCCCTTGAGCTACATCTTTTTTTTGCAAGAATCATGAAGGAACACTCATTCTTTTTAGCAATAGGTTTTACACAAAAGGACTCAAATTATATACAGCAGGCGAATAACTTCAGAATGGAGTTTGACAGACTTTTAGGAGACGCTATATCACTTTCCAATGGTGTTGTAAGTTCAAGCGTATTACAGTCTGGTGAAGTAATAACACCTTATACATTAAAAGCTGAGATGGCTTCAGCATATTTCACGGGGGTAAATATACCAACTAATTTAACAAAAGCGGAAGCGGGATTAATGGGAAATGATGCATTAATGATAGGCAATCCTATGCTTGCGCAAAGAGTATTTATGCTTAATAATAGAGCAATGGAATTAATTAATGGGTTAGCGCAATTTAAGACTATGGTTTTATCCAATGTTTTATCTTGTAGGATATTTACAAATAACTACCCTTTACTTTTAGATCACATATTAAGAGAAGCAAAATTTTATCTTCAGTTAGTTCAAAGGCTTCAAAACCGTGAGGAAATTAATTTGGAGAGGGATATGTATGAGCAAGAATCATTCTGGAATAGAATTATGGCTGAGCATTCGAAATTCATTCGTGGACTTCTTGATCCAACTGAAAATGAACTTATAAATATGGCAAATAACTTTGGAATTGAGTTTGATAATTTGACAAAAGAGTCTAAACAAGCGATGGATAAAGTAATTCCAATTTCAAAAGTAACGCAGGACAGCCTTAAAGCAACTATAGAAATAGCTAAATTTAAATCACAAGGTACACAAGGATTGGTAGAGTGTAAAATTAAGTCCATAATAATACCTTTATTGGCTGACCATACATTACGAGAAGCAAATCATTATTTACGTTTATTAAAAATATTTACAAAAGTTGTGTGAAATACTAAATAATTAAGAAGGGTATTTTCTAGAAGATGTAGAATTATACATTATATAAGAATATGCAAAATTCAGCAATATCTTTATTTTGTATTGTCTATAATAGAGGAGGAAGTTCAAATGGGTCTTTTTGACAATTTAAAAGCTGCAACTAAAGCAACAACTGAATCTTTAAGTAAAGCTGCCAATGCTGCTGTAAGCACCGTTGTCACTGCTTCAAGGGAAAATGCTAAACTGAACAATATTAAAACTGAAATCATATCAATTGATGGGGAACTAGATGCTGCATATAAGCAAATAGGTGAGAAATATGTTGAATATGTTTTAAAAACAAACGAGATGCCTGGAATTGATGTAAGTGATATTCTTAAATTTATGGAACCTAAACTTGAAAAGAAAGATGAACTTAAAAAAGAGTTGATCGAGATTGAAAAGAGATTAAAAGATCAAGTAATACTCCAAGAAAAGTCTCAATTAGAAGAGCAATTTAAACTACAAAAGGAATCACTTGATAAGGCATTAGCAATGAATATTATGTCAGAGCAAGAATATGATGAGAAACTCATGAAGTTTAGAAAGAAAATAGATAACTTTGAAGCTATAAGAAATACAAGGAAACAATACGAGCTTAGAATAATTTCTTACGATGAACTTCAAAGTAAAATACAAGATTTAACTTAAGTATCTAACTTATTTCTTTAAAACAACCATTATTGGATTTCATATCCAATAATGGTTGTTTTAGTTTTAATCTTTGGGTTCTTGTCTATACTTGGCGATAAATGGAATGAACCAGTAAATCAGGTAATTGAAATTGCAACTCAAATAGTTGCTGTAATAGCTACAGCAAGTAGTACAGTAGCTATAGCAGGAGCATTTGCATCAACTTATAATGTTTCGCATTATATATTAGATTGAAAAGATCATAGGCAAGAGTAAGTTCAACTTATTATTGTATTTTTAGACAAAATATGTTAAAATAGAACTACACAGTTTACAGAATATATTGAATTTTTTGAAAATAAAAAAATAGGGGGATGTTGAAATGAAAGGTTATGCTGTAATAGAAAGTGGTAAACATGGTTGGATTGAAAAGGACAAGCCTGTGGCTGGTCCAATGGACGCTGTTCTACGGCCCATCGCAGTCGCAATTTGTTCTTCAGACACCCACGCAATGCATGGTGGCGCAGGTGGATTAAAAAATGTAATACTTGGGCATGAATCAGTAGCAGAAGTTGTGGAAGTAGGCAATATGATTAAGAATTTTAAGCCAGGAGACATTGTGGTTGTTCCATGTTGCACTCCAAACTGGGAAAAAACTGCACTTCAACAGAAAAACGCCAATAATGCTCATGATGAAGGTCTAATGACCAGTTTCAAATTTCTTTTATCAAAAGACGGTGTATTTGCAGAATTTTTCTCTGTGAACAATGCTGATGCAAATTTGGTGTTATTGCCCGAAGGTGTGTCAGTTGATGCAGCGCTTATGGCTACAGATATGATGTCAACAGGTTTTTATGGCGTTGAAATGGCTGATGTTCATTTCGGTGATACAGTAGTAGTGTTTGGTATCGGTCCGGTTGGATTGATGGCCGTAGCTGGTGCTAAACTGAGAGGTGCAGGTCGTATCATAGCAATTGGTACTAGACCTAATTGCGTTGCACTTGCCAAAGAGTATGGAGCTACTGATATCGTAAGTTATAAAGGTGGAGATGTTGTAGAACAGATCTTGGCTTTGGAAGGCGGCAAGGTAGATTGTGTTATTATTGCTGGTGGAAATGCAACTTCAATGAATCAGGCACTGCAGATTGTCAAGAACAATGGTAATGTCGCAAATGTAAATTTCTATGATGGCAGTGATACATTCAACATACCAACATATCAATGGGGTTTAGGTATGTCTGATATAACAATCCGCGGTGGATTTTGCCCTGGGGGTGCACTCAGAATGGAGAAAATGCTTAATTTAATTAAAAACGGGCGAATTGCTCCTGAGAAGTTATTGAATTATAAGTTTGAAGGCTTTGACAAAATCAAAGATGCCTTCATATTAATGGATGAAAAGCCAAAAGATTTAATTAAGCCTGCTGTTTATATTAAATGGTAGTTTAATCTTAATTTAAAACGAACACCTTGGAGTGTGGATAATAGGTTTCTTAAATATAAACCCTATTTGATATGAGTAATTTCACACATTTATTTATTTACATGTTATGATGTATATATAAGTAATATAAGGAGGCGTTGTATATGAAAAAATTAAAAATCTTAGTTCCATTAGATGGTACGGAAAGAAGTTTGCATTCTATTAATTGGTTAAAAGATTTCTTTAATAAGGATGATATTTCCATTACATTAATGAATGTAGTAGAAACAATTTTAACTAACAAGATGATAGTTTCGACGCCAGATTCAAATCCATATGAATTTGACTATTTAGCTGAGGAAAGTAAATTGGTATTAAATACAGCGATAAAGGAACTGGAAGGTTATGACGTTGAAAAGTATTCAATTATGGGATATGCTGCAGATGAAATATTAAAAAAGGCTGAAAAAGATAGTCATGATATAATAATAATGACAAAGTGTAATAAAAAAGGTTTATATAGAATAATTGGTTCTGTAACGAGTAAGGTTGTTAGAAATGCTAAAGTATCAGTAATAGTTATTCCTAATTAGTTTTTGATGTTAACAGAATACAGTGTAAATTCAATAAAGGTAATAACTATTTACACAAAAGTAGATATGGTTACAATGAATATCTATCTTCCGATGTAGAATATGTATTCATAAGATAAAGGTATGTAGTTAGATAATATTAGGTAAAAGCATTTCATTAAAATTTAATGGAATGCTTTTTTTAATTGTGATCCCAGCATTAACGTTAATGTATGAAATTTTAAACGCATATGATAATGAAATTGCTTATGTTATTATAAATTGGTATAATCTATAAATGAGCGAAAATGATTCCACCAATTTCCATATATCAAAAAAAGAAAAACATCTATGCATTCTCCTGTTATAATTAAGTCACTACACAAAACATAACTAAGGAGAAAACATAAATGTTTAACAACTCAATTGTAAC
>NZ_DATCQT010000034.1:0-3808 GCF_036569345.1 Clostridium sp. | reverse complement strand
GCAATACTCGAACTTATGGAGTTAACTAATTACAATTTTGATTTTGCAATATATGTGAAATCCATGAATTCTATTACATCAGTGGCAAGAGTTATAGATGGCCATTTTGCTATGGTATTCACCTCTGGAATTAAGCCTTATATAGCTGATGAAGAATCAGGCCCTACTGAAAAATTTGTACATTATTATGGTTCAAGAGTGCATCATCTTGCTTTCCATACAGAACATATTGAATATACTTTTGAAATGTTAAAGGAAAATGGAATGGACTTTTTAATAGAATTAATAGGTTCTCCTGAGGAAGGTTTAAAACAAACCTTTAGTTACCCATCAAAAAATACATTCTTAGTAAATGAATACATCTACAGATACAATGGGTTTGATGGATTCTTTACAAAAGAAAATGTAGCGGATTTAACGGGTGCAACTTCAAAGCAGTAATTCTTTTAGCTTTAAATTTTCACATGCTGACATCTTTTTTCATAAGGTGTCAGCTTTGTTTTTAGCACAGACATTATCATAACAGTTTCCGCGTTATAAAACAGAAAAAAAGAGGTATAATAAACGTGAACATGAAAAGTTGAACAAGTTTAAAAAGTTTCAGACTTAAATTTTTTAACTAGGAGAGGATTGTTGTGAAAAAACTGATTTTAGTAACATCACCACCAGCAAGTGGAAAAACTTATATCGCAAAAAAGCTTGCCGAGGCATTACGCCATGTTGTCTATCTTGATAAAGATACACTCATAAAATTATCAAAACAGATTTTTGTTGTAGCAGGTGAAGAATATAATAGAAGCTCAGATTTTTTTAATGAAAATATACGTGATTATGAATACGAAACAATAGTAGAACTCGCAATGGAAGCTCTGAATTATGATGATATTGTGCTAATTAATGCACCATTTACAAAAGAAATACGAGATTTAAACTATATCAAAAATCTAAAAGCAATATTAAAAGATAAAAACGCATCTTTAGTAGTTATTTGGGTAGAAACTTCAATAGAAGTAACGCAGCAAAGAATGATTGAGAGAAATTCTGATAGGGATACGTGGAAACTTGCGCATTGGAATGAATATATTGCAGGGATCAATTTTGATGTTCCTATTTCTTTGGATGATCCGTGTGTAAAAGATGATTTGCTTATCTTCAAAAATTCTTCTGATGAAGAATTCACCGATTCCTTAACAAAAACAATAGATATACTGGAAGAATCATCGGGTAGAAAATAAATCTTGATTGAACTTAGTTGTAAAAAGTGTTATGCTATCAATGGTAAACTCAGTAGAATGTCTTTACTATATAAAAAGTAAGTGTAAAATTGCAATTGAGAAAAGAATATATTGAAGAGCTTATTTTTATAGGCTCTTTTTTAGTGATAAAGAGAGGTAATAATATGATAAAAGTTGATAACTTGTCCTACTCATTTCCGCAAAAGGATCTATATAATAACATTTCATTTACATTAGAAGATGGTCAACATTGTGCTTTTATAGGAACAAATGGTAGCGGAAAAAGTACGCTGATAGATATAATTATGGATCCAGAAAAATATATGTTCGACGGTAAGTTAGAGATGGATCCAAATTGTAGAATTGGGTATGTAAGTCAATTCTCACAAATTGGCGAAATAAAAGAAATTACAGTTTTCGAATATATAGGGGAAAAATTTATTAAACTACAAAATGAAATAACATCTATTTGCAGCGAAATGGAAACATCTTCGGATATTGATTCTTTACTCGAAAAGTATCAACAAACTTTAGATGCATTTGATGCAATTAATGGGGATGATTTCGAAAACGAGATTAATAAAAACCTCAATCTTGCAAGTTTAATCAAGTATAAAGATCTAATGATATCTGAACTTAGTGGTGGGGAATTCAAGCTTATTCAAGTAATTAAGGAAATGCTAAATAGTCAAGACTTAATGATTATGGATGAACCCGATGTGTTTTTAGACTTTGAAAACCTTAATGCTCTTAAAAATCTAATTAATTCACATAAAGGAACAATGTTAATTATTACACACAACAGATATCTATTGAATCATTGTTTTAATAAAATTCTGCATCTTGAAAACATGGAGCTCCAAGAGTTTGATGGAAGCTATATTGATTATAACTTCTCATTACTTCAAACTAAAATTGAGTTACAAGAACTAGCTGTTACTGACAATGAAGAACTTGAGAGAAACGAGAAGTTAATAAAAAAACTAAGATTTATGGCAACTGAGTATAATCAATCTTCTAAAGGGAAAATTCTAAATGCTAGAGTTAAAATTCAAGAAAGATTAGAGAAAAATAGAATTAAAGCGCCATTTGTAGATATTAAACAACCGAATATTAGTTTAGTTACAGATAATGAAATGGTCGAAACCATTGCTTTAAAAGTTAGTGATTACAGTGTTGCCTTTGATGATATGCTTCTAGAAAATGTTAACTTTGAAATTAAATCCACTGATAAAGTAGCCATTGTGGGTTCAAATGGTACCGGGAAAACGACTTTACTTCAAGAAATCTTTAAAAATAATAACGATTCTATTGAGATAAATGAACACGTTGAAGTGGCTTATTTATCTCAACTTCAAGGCAAAACACTAAATGAGTCTAATACGATACTTGAAGAGTTTTTCGATGCTGGTTTTAAAACTTATGAAGAGATTAAATTATATATTTCAAACTATGGTTTTGAAGAAGAATACATTAATCAAAAGATAGGGTCTTTATCTGGTGGAGAAAAAAATATACTTCAACTGGCTAAAGTTTCTGCTAGTAATGCAAACATGTTGCTTCTTGATGAACCGACAAGTCATTTAGACACCTATTCACAAATAGCACTGGAAAAAGCCATAGAAAATTATAAAGGTGCGATTCTAATGGTTTCTCATGATTTTTATTCTGTAGTAAACTGTATGGATTTTGTTTTAATGATTGAAGATAAGACAATTCGAAAAATGAGTATGCGAAAATTTAGAAAGATGATTTATGCTAATCATTTTGACAAAGACTATTTAGAAATTGAACAAAAGAAAAAATTAGTTGAAACAAAAATAGAATTAGCTTTAAAAGATACTGATTTTACGCTTGCAAAAGTTTTATCTGAGGAACTAGAAGAGTTAATTAAGTTACTCAAAATTTAGTGAGTTTAATAAAATAAATCCAGTAGCGAGCAACAAGAGCTCTCTACTGGATTTTATTTTTATATTTCACTAAGAATTTCTTCAACTAATTCTTGTTCATGCCTTTCTATTTTGCTCTTTTTCTTTTCTAGAACACCTACAGTCTTATTTTTTATAAAGAATGCAACAACTATTCCTACAAAACATACTAGAGTTGCAACTAGTAATGTATCATTTATAGCTGCTACGGCTATTTGGTTTATTCCAGAATCCCTTACCGCATAAAAAGCTTCTCTACGTCCTAAAAATGTAGTTAATATAGCGATTCCAAAGGAACCTGAAACCTGTTTAACGGTACTGTTTAGTGCTGTTCCCCTTCCTGTAAGTTCTCTAGGAATAGCATTCATTCCTGCAGTTTGTGTAGGCATTATCGCAAGCCCCATTCCAATACCTCTTACCATCATAATCATCATTACAGTATTATATGATGTTTCCAATGTAAGCCTACTTAAAAAATAAGAAGACACAGTTAATATAGAAAGACCTATAATTGTTAACCATTTAGCTCCAAACTTATCAAATAACCTTCCACTTATAGGCATCATAATTCCTGTAACTATTGCGGCAGGCAGCATCAACATTCCCGCTTGCATAGGTGTATACCCTCTAATGTTTTGAAGGTAT
>NZ_DATCQT010000033.1:0-1628 GCF_036569345.1 Clostridium sp. | reverse complement strand
TCAATATATATCTTATTTAATACCCCTTGAGTAATAGCAAGAGATTCATCTAATAATGGTTTATATATTAATTTTATAAGATTAAAATGCTTTATCCCTTCATCTGTAATTCTATAATTTCTGCGAGTCTTTTTATCAGGAACATCCCACCAACCCTTCAACCACATGTTTCCCTCCATCTGACGAAGTAATGGATATATTAAACCATTACTCGGTTTCCACATGTTATTCATTGAAGCCTCTATCTTAGCTGATAATTCATATCCATAGCAGCTCCCATCTTTAATCAAAAAATCTAATATCATAATCTTTAATATATTGGTACTGTTTAATTTTGTCGATTGCCTGTTACGTACACTACCTAAATCACTCATTGTATTAACCACCTCCAACTATATTTCTTATACACTATACTATAAGTTTAGACCCATAATCTGTTCTCTGACTCTTTGAAATCATAATCACGCTGCTCATAATCATTAAAAGTTGAGACTTTAGTCTTACCCTTTGAGATCTGCCAATCTTCTTTTAAAACTGTTATCATAACACGTACTATGTTGTTAACTTTATTTATCCTACCTATAATCTGTTACTTTTCGTTAATTTTTTCAATATAAATTTATATGTCCCTGGTGAATCTCTCGCCTTACAAAATCTATATTACTATTATTAAGAGTCTCAGTACATTACTACATATTACAGCTAAGTGTTTAATTGAATTCTTATTAAATTTTAGCAATTTTTTAATTAAATTTAATTGACTCTTTCAGCTACCTCAGATTAGAAAATAAGCTGTACTTTTACCAACCTTGCAAATCCTTTTCCAACTCATCAAACTTGTACTCACATTGATCATAATCAGTGAAGTTACTGACCTTATTCTTACCTTTTGGAAGTTCTCCATCGGTACAATTAAATCCATTTTTAAAGCCGTCGTATCGTACTAATTGAAAAACAAAAATAGAATGTTAAACTTTACATTGATGTTGAAATGAGTTTATAGTATCGCTATTAAGCTCCACTATTTAATTTTGTTTATTTTAATGCTGTTATAAATAATGTACTAAAGTATTCTCCGACAGACATGTTTCTGGAAGAGACCTCTTATTTCAATACTTTCGCAATTCCTGTAGGAGTTGTTGCCGGTACAGTTTCCTTTTTTTGATCAGTTTTTTTGGAACATTAACCTTAAAATCATATGAATCGGTATTATAGACTCTAATTATCTATAGGCTTTTCTATAGTATCTTTTATGATATCTTCTGTTCCCATTAATGTAATTTTACGCTCATATATATTTTATCCTCATATTAATTCTTATAATCAGAGTATATAAAGTTACCAATATAATGTCAAGTAACCTTTTAACGACAATGCCAATATCCCTTACCATCTACTATTGTAGTTATATTTAGATTCCCTCTATCGAGGAATACAAAGGGACTATTAAGTTCCACTAACATTAAATACAAATGGGAAAGCATCGTTTTCTTTCCGGTGGATATATGGGTTACTTCTCAATCTGCTTTTTACATTATAATACAATAACAATACAATAATAATATTTATTTTAATAAATTCATTTTAATAATACATTTACAATGTATTATTAATGTATAGTATAAATA
>NZ_DATCQT010000032.1:0-2722 GCF_036569345.1 Clostridium sp. | reverse complement strand
AGAGAAAGCAGACAGGGCAGCGGAATTAATCATCGCTAATAAAGAGCTTGCCTTTCAAAGTGGAGAGAAAGCAGACAGGGCAGCGGAGTTAATCATCGCTAATAAAGAGCTTGCCTTTCAAAGTGAAGAGAAAGCTGACAGGGCAGCGGAGTTAATCATCGCTAATAAAGAGCTTGCCTTTCAAATCAGAGAGAAAGCAGACAGGGCAGCGGAGTTAATCATTGCTATTAAAGAGTTTGCGTTTCAAAGCGGAGAAAAAGCAGATAGGGCAGCAGAGTTAATTATCGCTAATAAAAAGATTGCATTTCTAAGCAGAGAAAAAGCAGCCAGGGAAGCAGAGTTAATTATTGCCAATAAGGAACTCGCTTTTCAACGAGAGAAAGGTAAACAGTCAGCGGAACTAATTATTGCCAATAAAAAGTTAGTCATTGCCAATAAGATACAGGGAGAATTCCTAGTTAACATGGCTCATGAACTTAAAACACCATTAAATGTTATTTATTCAACAGCTCAGTTATTTGATATGTATTGTAATAGTGGTTCATTGGATGAAAAGAAGGATTCAATTATTAAATATATTGACGTAATGAAATTAAATTCCTATAGGTTATCCAAACTTATTAATAATATAGTTGATATATCAAAAATTGAAACGGGATTTTTTAAATTAAATTTATCAAATAACAATATAGTCAAAGTTGTAGAAGAAATAGTGATGTCAGTAACTGCTTTTACAGAAAGTAAAGGCTTAAATATTATCTTTGATACGGATATAGAAGAAAAAAATATTGCTTGTGATACAGAAAAGATAGAGAAAATAGTGTTAAATCTTTTATCAAATGCGATAAAATTTTCAGATGAAGGTGATGAAATATTTGTTGGTATTAAGGATAAGAATGGATTTGTTGAATTATCAGTCAAAGATAATGGTATTGGCATTGAAAAAGAGTACTTAAATATGATATTTGATAGATTTAAGCAGGTAGATAAATCGCTGTCAAGAAATACAGAAGGTACAGGTGTTGGGTTAAATTTGGTTAAATCAATTGTAGAATTACATGGTGGTAGTATATATGCTGAAAGTGAATTTGGGAAAGGAAGTAAGTTTACAGTTATACTTCCTTCAGGAAAGGTACTTCAGGAAAATATGATATATACTAACAAAATGAGAGGTGTAAATAAGAGTGTACGAGTGGAATTTTCAGATATTTATCTGTAATTTTTTTATAAATGATATGTAATATTCTAACGCAATTTATAAAAAATAAAAATTGTAAAACTCAATGGCTTAAGCTGGGTTCGTGTTGAAAAATAAGTTCTCATATAAGCACTGACATAATTGTTGATGTTATTTTTAATTTTATTGAATATATTGTAACAATTAGGATTTATACCATATCAAAACAACCCAATTTATGGTAATATATAGTAATAAGAGTATATGTTGAATTAATTTTGATTTATTAATTTTATAATCATAAAGCTAAAGGATATATTGAAAAAATGGGGGCTATATCGTGGAGTATGCTTATAATAATGTAATGGTAGAAAAAATAGTATCAGCTGGGAAAATTATTAAAGAACAAAATAGTGAGATAAAACAATTAAAGGAATTTAAAGTGAAACAAGAGGAACAATTGGAAACTATGAGAGAAGCAATAAAGGCACAGGAAGAATTTATCGTTAATATATCCCATGAACTTAAAACACCTCTAAATGTTCTGTCTGCTACGGTGCAGTTATTTAACATGCATTGCAATAGTGGTTCATTAGATAAAATGAAAGATTCAGTTATTAAATATATTAAATCAATGAATCAAAATTGCTACAGATTATCCAAACTTATTAATAATATAGTTGATTCATCAAAAATTGAAACTGGTTTTTTTAAATTGAACTTATCAAATAACAATATAGTAGAAGTTGTAGAAGATATAGTGATGTCTGTAACTAATTTTACCGATAGTAAAGGTATAAAAATTATTTTCGATACAGATATAGAAGAAAAAATTATTGCCTGCGACCCAGAAAAAATTGAGAGAGTAGTATTAAATCTTATATCAAATGCGATAAAATTTTCAGATAAAGATGATGAAATATTTATTGATGTTAAAGCTAAGGATGAATTTGTTAAAATATCAGTAAATGACAATGGCATTGGCATTGAAGAAAAGAACTTGGATTTAATATTTGATAGATTTAAACAGGTAGATAAATCATTATCAAGAAATACAGAAGGCACAGGTATAGGATTAAGTTTGGTTAAGTCAATTGTAGAACTACATTCTGGATGCATCTATGCCGAAAGTGAAGTTGGGAAGGGAAGTAAGTTTATAGTTAAGCTTCCTTCAAGAAGAATATCTAATGGAAACGTGATACATAGTAATAAAATATCAAGCAAAAAGGAAAGCGTAAAAGTGGAATTTTCAGATATTCATTTTTAATTTTTAGAAAAGTGACTTTTCTTATTAAACGTCGTAATCACAGGGCGGGAGGGAAAAGAGCTATATCGGTTCAAAGATATTGAGAAAGCTTATTCTCCTGAAATTTCTACATTATGATGTAATTTTGAACATAAATTGAAATATTATCTAAAAGTTTAGTCAATATACTAAACTTTTTTTTCTCGATATTTTAATGAGCTTTTATCAAGGTCTAAAAATAATTTATAAAAAAACAAAAAAATCGTCGGCAATCGGATGGTTGTGGTATACCACAACCA
>NZ_DATCQT010000031.1:0-12147 GCF_036569345.1 Clostridium sp. | reverse complement strand
TTTTCCATTATTAGAACCAACTATTAATGTTAGTTTGTTCTATAGGTGATTCAAATATGATGTGAAGAGCCGTATGCCTTAATAGGGCAAGTACGGTTCCGTCGAGGAGCATGGGCGGTAACGCCTGTGTTTACTTAAGAGATTAAGAGTATAGGTGTGGTGATAATTATGACAATTGCAGGAAAGATAATATATGGTGTGGGAAAATTAGTTGGAAATACTGCTGGATATGGAATAGATTTAACTGGTAATGTTATATCTTCTATAGCGGAGATATCAGGAAAAGATAAATTGGCTATTAATAGCAGAAAGTATAGCAGAGTAGCTTCTAGAGTTACCCTTAGAACTTTAAAAGTAACAGCAGCAGTAACCGCGGTTGTAGTAGATAAAACTATTGATGTAGCTGTAAATACTGCAAAATATATTGCTTTAAATGCTGTATCTACAAATGTACGAATTTATGGAGAAGCAGAGAATTTCTACGATAAAGATAAATATATAGATGTAAATTATAAGGTTTTGGAGAAATAAAGTTTAATATGGTAAAAAACATAATTTTACTTTCCAAATAGTTATTTTAGTGATATAATTTTAGTGAGAGTAAACATGAAATATAGATAATAGAAAAGTGAGTCACACTAGAAGGTCTGTTATATAATAGACTAGATTAGTGTGGTTTTTTTGTTTTAACTCATTTTAACATTAAAATATATATAATTACATATTTATAAGGAATTACTAAACTATAATTTAGAAAAATATAAGATAAAAGTTAATATAAAAATGTAAATACGGGGGATGGATTTATGAAATTAGAAAATTTCAAGTTTAAGGATAAGGGTGATTTAGAGGTATTCGTATACAAATGGCTACCTGATTCGAATGTACAAGTAAAAGGAGTAGTTATGATAGCACATGGAATGGCAGAGACAGCGGCAAGGTATGAAAGTTTTGCAAGGTCTTTAACAGATAATGGGTTTATTGTTTATGCTAATGACCATAGAGGTCATGGGAAAACTGCTGGTACAGTGGAAAAGCTAGGAGACCTAGGCGATGATGGCTTTAATTCAATGGTTGAAGATACTCATGAACTAAAAAATAGAATTAAAGAAGAAAATATGGATTTACCTATATTTTTATTTGGGCATAGTATGGGATCTTTTTTAGCACAAAGATATATTTGTTTATATGGAAATGAATTAAAAGGTGTTATTATTACAGGAACTTGCGGAGCACAGGGTATTATTTTAGACATAGGAAGAATGATAGCAAAAGGGGAGATTAAGAAAATTGGGAGAAGTGGAAAAAGTAATAAATTAGCTAAATTGATTTTTGGAAGTAATAACAACTCTTTTAAACCAAATAGGACAGACTTTGATTGGCTCAGTAGGGATAACAAGGAAGTAGATAAATATATAGACGACCCATTCTGTGGGACTGTTTTCACAGCTGGATTTTTCTGTGATTTTTTAGGGGGCCTAAAGAGTATAGAAAATCATAGGGAAATCAAGAATGTGACTAAAGATTTACCTGTTTATATTTTCGGAGGGGACAAAGATCCCGTAGGAAAAAATGGTAAGGGTCTCTTAAGACTTGTTAACACTTATAAAAAACATGGAATTAAGGATTTAACATACAAACTTTATAAAGATGGAAGACATGAGATGCTTAATGAAACAAATAAAGAAGAAGTAATTGCGGATGTAATAAAATGGCTTAACATTCATATTTAAGGTAAACACTTTTTCATAGATTATGCTAGAACAAAAGT
This sequence comes from Clostridium sp., assembly GCF_036569345.1. Taxonomy (GTDB): domain Bacteria; phylum Bacillota; class Clostridia; order Clostridiales; family Clostridiaceae; genus Clostridium_AD. The sequence goes on along the minus strand of NZ_DATCQT010000031.1, from coordinate 10,376 downwards.
ATATATTGCTAGGGATGCTTTCGCGGCGCCAAGGAATTCTAAAATTTATTTTATTTACAGCCGCTAAAAAGTACAAACTCGCTTAAGCTCAAACATGTACTTTTTTTAACGCATCTGTAAATAAAATAAATTAAGAATTACTAAGGCTAGTTCAAATGCATCCTTGCGCAATATATACTTTTGTTAGCATAATATATGAAAAAGGATTTTATGCAATATAATGAGCAAGGTCAAGGGACTTTTAAAAGGGGATATTGTAAGACGAAGTATATGTGGTAGGGATGGTTTAACTTCGATGGGGGATTGTAAGATTTATTTTATTTACCAGCTACACAAGAGCACAAAATCGCGTTCGCTCTTTGATATATTTACTACGAGGTACGCTTTTGTTAGCATAATGGTATGAACTTTCTCCGGAAGTGACCTTACACTGCGTGTTTTGAAATAAGAAGAGCATAAACATTGAAATTCCATCTAGAAATTCTTGTTTTGCTAATATAAAATTCTCGTGAGCCTCACAGGAAGTGAGGCTAGCGAACCTGAGGCAGGACGCCGAATGTGAGTGCATAACAATTAATAATTGTTATGTCCCCCAGAGAACGACCCAGAGGTAGAGAATTTTATATTCGCAAAAGATTAGAATTCTAAATGGAATTTCACGTTTCAATCTCTTATTGCAAGTCCCGTAGGAGAAAGTTCATAGGTTGCACCCTTATTTTTTAGGTTCATATCTTTTCATTTTTTGATATTTACGATCTACAAAATGAGTGTGTAATAAATCATGAGCCTTTTCACCATAAGGTTCACCTAAGAATTCACTATATAGTTTTTGAATAGAAGGATTTTCATGTGATTTTCTTATAACTTTATTGTCATCTTCTTTGTAAATAGCCTCGATTCTCTTCTTGAGTATATCAATATCACCGTGAATATATGGTTGGCCACCGCCACCGATGCAACCACCTGGGCATGCCATAATTTCGATTATATGGTAGGTGGATTCACCACTTTTTATGGATTCAAGTAGTTTTCTTGCGTTACCTAAACCATTTGTTACTGCTACATGTACATCAATTCCATTTATTTTAACGGTAGCTTTTTTACTGCCTTCAAGACCCCTAATGGAGTGGAATTCTAATGCTGGACCTGTTTCACCAGTAATCCACTCATAAGCAGTTCTGACAGCTGCTTCTAAAACTCCACCGGAAGCTCCGAATATAACTCCAGCTCCAGATGATTCTCCTAGTGGATTGTCAAAATCATCATCTTTTAATGTAGTGAATTCAATGCCAGCCTCTTTAATCATTTTTGCTAATTCTCTAGTGCTTATTACAATATCTACATCTCTTAGATTATCGTGTTTTAATTCATCTCTTGCAGCTTCATATTTCTTAGCAAGGCAAGGCATAACAGAGACTACAACCATTTTTTTAGGATCTATATTCATTTTCTCCGCAAAATATGTTTTAGCTATAACACCAAACATTTCATGTGGTGATTTACAAGTAGAGGGGATATCGAGCATATCAGGATAATCATGTTCTAACATGTTTATCCATGCTGGGCAGCAACTTGTGAGTATAGGTAGTTTACCACCGTGTTCTAACCTATGTACAAATTCACTAGCTTCCTCCATTATAGTTAAATCAGCTGCAAAATCTGTATCAAAGACATAATCAAATCCTAGGGCACGTAGAGCGGATACCATTTTACCAGTTACTAGAGTTCCAGGTTCTAAACCAAATTCTTCTCCAAGGGCGGCTCTAATGGCTGGCGCAGTTTGTACTACAACTATTTTATCCTTAGTATTTATAGCATCCCATACATTAGGTGTGAAATTTACTTCCGTTAAGGCAGCAGTTGGACATACAGCAACGCACTGACCACAGAAAGTACAGTTTGTTTCAGCTATTGGTGCATTAAAAGCAGGAGCTACATTGGTTGTAAAACCTCTATTAATTCCGGACAAAACTCTACAGGTTTGAACTTCATTACACATAGTTTCACAACGCCTACATAAGATACATTTATCCAGGTTTCTTATAATAGAATAACTGGAATTGTCCGTTTCATAATGAGACATTTTACCAACATATTTAATTTCACGAATAGCCAATTCTGAGGCTAAAGATTGTAGTTCGCACTTAAGGTTTTTCTCACATAATAAGCATTCTTTAGGATGATTAGAAAGCAAGAGCTCAACTACTGCTCTACGTGATCTTATGGCTCTAATAGAATTTGTTATTACAACCATACCATTGGCTACAGGTGTGGAGCAGGCAGGAGCTAAATTTCTGCGTCCTTCTACCTCTACTACACATACTCTGCAGGAGCCTGGGTCATTAACTGTTCTGCCATCATGAAGCTTAAGATAACATAAAGTTGGTATATGGACATTAATGCTTTCGGCAGCTTTTAGAATGGATGTACCACCATCTACTTCTACTTTTATATTATTTATTGTTAAAGTCACTAAGTTCAAATTTATCACCTCTCTTAAGTATTACTTTCGTATTATGGCGTCTACTGGACACGTTTCGTAACATGAACCACATTTAATACATCTATCTTGATCAATAACATGTAGTTTTTTAATTTCTCCATGAATGCAAGTTACAGGGCAAATTTTGGCACAACGAGTACAACCTATACATTTGTCTGTGATTTCATACATTAATAGGTCTTTACATACTCCAGCAGGACAGTGCTTATCTCTTATATGAGATATAAATTCCTCTTCAAAATACCTTAGATTACTTAGAATAGGATTCGGAGAGGTTTGACCAAGACCACAAAGAGAAGTGTCTTTAATTATTTGACCTAACTCTTTTAATGTGTCTATATCTTGCTCGGTAGCCTTACCTTTGGTTATTTTTTCCACTAGTTCATACAATCTAGTATTTCCTATTCTACAAGGTGTACATTTACCACAAGATTCTTCTAAAGTGAATTGGAGATAGAATTTTGCAATATCCACCATACAGTTATCTTCATCCATTACAATCATTCCACCAGAACCCATCATAGAACCTATGGAATTTAAAGATTCATAGTCTATTGGGGTATCTAAAAGAGATGCAGGAATGCATCCACCAGAAGGGCCACCAGTTTGAACAGCTTTAAACTCCCGTCCATTTTTAATGCCACCACCAATATCAAATATGATTTCCCTAAGAGTTGTTCCCATTGGAACTTCAACTAAACCAACGTTATTTATTTTACCTGCAAGAGCAAAAACCTTAGTTCCTTTTGAGGTTTTTGTTCCAATAGAGCTAAACCAGTCTGCTCCTTTATTTATAATGGCAGGTATTAAGGCGAAGGTTTCTACATTATTAACACTGGTGGGTTTATCCCAAAGACCACTCTGAGCAGGGAATGGGGGCTTATTTGTAGGCTCTCCACGATACCCTTCAATTGAGTTAATAAGAGCAGTTTCTTCTCCACAAACAAAGGCACCAGCACCATATTTTAATTTTATATCGAAACTAAAGTCAGTTCCTAAAATATTGTTACCCAAAAAGCCACATTCGCGTGCTTGATTAATAGCTATTTTAAGTCTGTCAATGGCCAGTGGGTATTCAGCTCTTATATAGACAAAACCTTGGGACGCACCTATAGCGTACCCAGCGATAGCCATAGCTTCTAGAACACTATGAGGATCACCCTCTAGTATTGAACGATCCATAAAAGCACCAGGATCTCCTTCATCCGCATTACATATAATATATTTTTGATCTGCTTCAAATTTCTTAGCAAAAGACCATTTTGTACCTGTAGGGAAACCTCCGCCACCACGTCCTCGAAGCCCAGAATCAGAGATTAGTTTAATAATATCATCTTGTGACATAGTAGTAAGAACTTTGCCAAGGGCCATGTAACCTTCCTGCGCTATTGATTCGCGTATATCTTCAGGATTTATAAGGCCACAGTTTCTTAGTGCAATTCTATATTGCTTTTTATAAAAAGACATCTCATCTTGCCTTTTAACTTTTCGTTTCAAGGTTGGTTCCTCGTATAATAACCTGTCAATTACATTACCTTTAAGCAAATGCTGCTGTACTATTTCATCAGTATCATCCGGTGTTACTTGAATATAAAAGACATTATCAGGATCTATTTTTACAATTGGTCCTTTTTCACAAAAACCAAAGCAACCAGTTATATGTGCTTTTACTTCTTTGTCTAAGCCTGCCTCTTTTATCTTTTCATTCAATTTATCAATAATGAGTGCACTATCAGCAGATTGACAACCGGTTCCACCACAAACTAATATTTCCCGCTTACATCTAGTATGTTCTACGCTTAGTTCTTGTCCATGAGAGAATTTTCTAAGTTTGAGTAGTTGCATAAAATCCTCATGGGCTTTTGTAAGTTCTTTAAAAGAATTGATTTTATTCAAGGTTAAGTCCTCCTCGCTGTTTATTAAGTAGATAACAATTATTAATTAATATTTATCACCTATTCTGAGTACTCTTCTAAAATTTTAATTACATCATTCGTTTTGAAATGACCATAAACTTTTCCGTTAACTGTTACCACTGGAGCAAGTCCACAGGCACCTATACATCTAAGCGTTTCAATAGTATATTTTTTATCAGGTGTAGTTTCTCCAGTAGTTATATTAAGTCTTCTCTCAAATTCACTTAAAATATCTGCAGATCCTCGTACAAAGCAAGCTGTTCCAGTACATATATTTATAACATATTTACCTCTAGGAACTGTAGTGAAGTACGAGTAAAAGGTCACAACACCATAAACTGAGGCAGTTGGAACGTGTAGTTTTTCCCCAACGAAATCTTGAACTTCATTAGGGAGATATCCAAATATTTGTTGCGCTTTATGTAAGACTTCAATTAAAGAACTACGGTCATTAGATACAGTTTTGATAAAATCCTCTAACTTCTTAAATTGTTCATTAGATAAGTTTTCTGAGCACAATATACAAACCTCCTTACTATTCTCTGTGGGTTATATGCCCCGGTATATTTATACAAACGTCAATTAATAGTATTTCCAATCTGAAATGGAATATCCAAGAAAATCTTTGCAAAAACGTATAATTGAATGTAAAATATTATTAACAACATATATAAATTAACATACGTATATGTTAAACAACCCATTTCGACTTATCTTGAGAAAATGTGGTTAAAATAATTTAAATGGAGTGGTGTTTCAATGGACAACATTTTAGAGATTATTAAAAATCGAACATTAACTTATGAGCAAAAGGTATTAACCCTTGCTAGAGCAGCTGAGGATAGTATAGATGTTCTAAATATTGAAAAGGATACTCAAAAGCTTCGTGATGAGGGGATAATTTGTGATCTTTTTGAGGGGCATGCACCTTATAGACCTAGGTATATAGTTCCTAATTACGAGAGATTTATGAAAAACGGTAGTGAATTTTTGGCATTAGAACCACCGAAGGATATTTGGGAGGCTACAAATAGTTTATTGATATTATACAGGCATGTACCATCGATTACTTCATTTCCAGTATATATAGGAAATATTGACTTTCTTTTGGAACCCTTTGTGGTAAATGAAGAAGAAGCTTTTCATGCTATAAAATTATTTTTAACGCATATAGATAGAACCATAACAGATTCTTTTTGTCATGCAAATATAGGACCTCGAGATTTGAGAGCTGGAAGATTAATATTAAGAGCAGAGAGAGAACTGCAAAATGCAATCCCTAACTTAACTTTAAAATATAGTACTGAGACGTCTGATGATTTTGCTATTGATTGTATTAATACAACTTTAATAACTGCAAAGCCGAGTTTTGCAAACCATGAAATGTTCTCTAAAGAATTTGATGGAAACTATGCTATAGCGAGTTGTTATAATGGACTTACAATAGGTGGAGGAAGTTATACACTATCTAGATTAAATTTAGCAGCGCTTGCTAAAAAAGCAGAAAATGAAGATGAATTTATTAATGTAATATTACCAGATGCGATAGAAAAAATGGCTAATTATATGAAAGAGCGAATAAGATTTTTAGTGGAGGAGAGCGGTTTCTTTGAGACGAATTTCCTAGTAAAAGAAGGTTTAATTAATAAAGATAACTTTACAGGCATGTTTGGAATGTTTGGACTTGCTGAATGCGTAAATAATTTTGTTGATGCATCTATTTTAGAAAACAGATTTGGACATAGTGATATAGCAAATACTTTAGGCTATAAAATCATTGAGAAACTTGAAGACGAAGTTAATAAATTCAATGATCCTAACTGCACTGTAACTAAGGGGAAATATTTACTACATGCTCAGGTAGGCATTGAAACTGATATAGGAATAAGTCCAGGATGTAGGATTCCAATTGGGGATGAACCTGAACTTCCAGAGCATATAGTGCAGGCAGCTAAATTCCATAAGTTCTTTCCATCGGGGATAGGTGATGTATTTGCTTTTGATAGTACAGTTAAAAGTAACCCACAATATATACTGGATATTATTAAAGGTGCTTTTAAAAATGAAATGAGATATTTTTCAGCGTATTCTTCTGATTGTGATGTAATAAGAATTACTGGATATCTTGTGAAAAGATCAGACATGGAGAAATTAGATGCAGGTCAGCAGGTGCTTCAGGATACAGTTGCATTAGGACTTGGCTCAGTTAAAAATAATAGGGTACTAGAGAGGAAGATAAGAAAAAATGATTAAGGGACTAGTAAACCGAATTATTCCCTTTAGCTCTGTTGATGGCCCGGGAAATAGGACAACAATATTTTTGCAAGGGTGTAATTTTAACTGTCTTTATTGTCATAATCCAGAGACAATAAATGTTTGTAATAACTGCGCTAAATGCTTGAGTGCTTGCCATTATAAGGCACTGAAATTTAAGGCGCCTCATGTAGTATGGGATAAAACAATTTGTAGTAAATGTGATGAATGTATAAAAGGTTGTATGCGATTTAGCTCCCCAAAAGCACAAAACATGACCGTAGAAGATGTGCTCCTAAAAATAGAAAACAATAAAGTATTCATATCTGGAATTACAGTTTCAGGTGGTGAGTGTACCCTCCAAAGTGAGTTTTTAACATTTTTATTTAAAGAAGTTAAAAAGATGAACTTAACATGTTTTGTGGATACCAATGGGTCGGTGCCCCTATGGGAGCATAAGAAGCTAGTAGATGTTATGGATATGGCAATGGTTGATATAAAATCTTATAATAATGAGGAACACATAAAACTTACGGGCACAGGAAATACTATCGTAATAGAAAATGTAAAATATTTAGCGAACTTAAATAAAATTTATGAAATTAGAACAGTGATTGTACCAGAAGTAATAGACAATTATAATAATGTAGATAAAATTAGTAAACTTATGGCATCTTTAAATCCAGATATAAGATATAAACTTATTAAATATAGGCAACTAGGCGCGCGGCAAGGTCTTGTAAATAGTTATACACCTAATGCGAAAATCATGAATGAATTGGGAGAAATAGCTAGGTCAAATGGTTGCAGAAATATAGTTGTAGTATAAATTATGGAATGCTTTTGTATTATATGATACTATAGTTAAAATATGTAAATTAATAATTTGCTTTAATAGATTTTTAATTTATGAGATGAAAGAAGGAAGATTTAATGAGCGAAAGTAATAAACTTAAAACAAGGGATGAAATTGATAGTGCATGCAAGTGGAAGGTTGAAAATCTATATAAGAGTTCAATGTTGTGGGAAGAAGATTTCGAAATTCTAAAAACTAAAGCTCCAGAGATGTTAAGATTTTCAGGAAAATTGGATTCGGCTGAAAATTTATTATCATTTTTAGAAAACAATGTAGAAATTGAAAGACTTCTTGATAAATTGCTTGTATATGCACATCTAAGAGGGGACGAGGATACAGCTAAAGCAGAGTTTCAAGTGCTTAAAAATAAAATTGATGCATACGGTGCGGAGGTTTCTAGTTTTACAGCATTTTTTATACCTGAACTATTATCATTATCAGAGGGAGCTGTAGACGAGGCTATTAATAAGTTGCCAGAGTTAAAAGTATATGAATTTTATTTAAAAGATATTTTAGATCAGAAGGCTCATACCTTAAGTGCAGAGGGAGAAAAGCTTTTGGCCTCTGTTAGTGATTGTTTAAATGCACCAGGAAATATATTTTCAATGCTTACAGATGCAGATATGACATTCCCAAATATAAAAGATGAAAAAGGTAATGAGGTTGAATTCACGGAAGGAAACTACAGTAGTTTCATAAAATCTAAGGATAGAAGAGTAAGAAAAGATGCTTTTGAAACATTATTTGGAACCTATAAAGGATTTAGCAATGCTTTAACAACAGCTTTAACATCTTCAATAAAGAATTTTATATTTAATTCAAAAACAAGAAATTATACATCAGCCATAGAAAGTTCACTAAAGCCAAATAACATTCCAGTAGAGGTTTATCAAAATGTTGTGGATACTATAAATAACAATTTATCTTCCCTTCATAAATATGTAAGCCTTAAAAAGAAGCTGCTCGGGCTAGATGAAATTCATATGTATGATTTATATGTGCCAATAGTTGAAACAGAAGAGGATCATATTAAGTATGAAGATGCTGTTAGCATAGCACTCGAGGGTATTAAACCACTAGGACAAGAGTATTTGGATATATTTAAAGAAGGAATTAATGATGGTTGGGTAGATGTATTTCAAAACAAGGGTAAACGCTCTGGGGCATATTCTTGGGGATGTTATGACAGTATGCCATATGTGCTTTTAAATTATAACTATCAATTAAATGATGTATCAACTTTAGCTCACGAAATGGGTCACTCTATTCATTCTTATTATTCAAGGAAGAATCAACCATATATATATTCGAGATATGAACTATTCTGCGCGGAGGTTGCGTCTATTACTAATGAATGTTTATTAATAGATTACTTGATTAAAAATGAGACAGATAAGAAGAAAAGATTGTTCCTAATAAATCAACAATTAGAAGGAATAAGAACTACGGTGTTTAGACAATGTATGTTCGCAGAGTTTGAAAAAATAACACATGAAAAGATTGAACAGGGTTGTCCATTAGCTCCAGAAGATATGTGTAGAATTTATCATGACTTAAACGTAAAATATTTTGGAGAAGATATGGTGGTAGATGATGGCATAGATATGGAATGGGCAAGAATTCCTCATTTTTATAATGATTTCTATGTATATCAATATATTACAGGTTTTGCAGCAGCTAATTCTTTCAGCAAAATGATAACTTACGAGGGAGAAAGTGCTGTAGAAAGATATATAGAATTCCTAAAGAGTGGTGGAAGTGACTATCCAATAAATATACTCAAAAAGGCTGGGGTAGATATGTCAACACCAAAACCTTTAGAAGATACTATAAGAAGATTTGATGAATTATTAGAGATGCTCGAGAAAGAGATATAACAAAAGAAAGGTATGAATAAACTGGTACCTATGTCAAGGACACACTAAAAAAAGGTGCTAACAAGCTAAGAGATGTTTTCTGTATTGTACAGGAGCCATCTTTTTCAAGTTCCACTGGTATCTATAATTATTATAATATGTAATATACCTATCTATCATTTTCTTAACATTTTCAAGAGTAGTACAGGACTTTAAATCTATCTCATCTTTCATATGTCCAAAAAATGATTCCTGAGGGGCATTGTCCCAACAATTACCTTTACGCGACATTGACTGTGATAATTTGTGCTTTTTTAGTAGCTTTTGAAATGTTGGACTTGTATAATGACTACCTTGATCTGAATGAATAAAGGCATCTTTTGTTAACGTTACTCGTCTGTTTTTAACTAGATTCTTTATTGTATTTAAGGCTATATCAAGTGTTATTCTATCTGAAGTTTGATATGCTAATATTTCATTTGTTGAGGAGTCCTTAATTGTGGATAAGTAAGCCATTTTACTATTACCGTATGGTAAATATGTTATATCAGTAAGCAGAACCTTTCCTGGCGTAGCCTGCTTGAATTCACGATTCAAAATATTTTTTACTACGCTATGCTCTTTCGTTGCTTTAGCAATTCTTCTATATGGATTTGCCTTTCTATGAGGACATATTATTTCATATTTGTTCATAATCCTACGGATACGTTTTATACTATATATAATATTAAATTCATTATTCAAAGTCATTTTAATAGATCTAGATCCTTTTTTATAGCCCCTTCGATTAAACACCTTCAATATTAAGTCTCTATGCTCTAAATCACGCTTCTCGCGTTCAATCCGCTTATTGTATTTGTCAAGTGAAAAGTCCCCCATATTCTAATCCAAAACTCCTCCACCAAAAAATGTAAAAAAAAATATTTCCTAAAATTTTTACTTATCCACAATCATTTTTTTATGCTTAGCTGTGGATAAAATATATGGGATGA